>CALRJH020000001.1:0-334374 GCA_943367475.1 Paenacidovorax caeni
AAATCAGGTTCAATCAAGCCACACACCAAGTTCACTGCTGAGATCTACGTGTTGGGTAAAGATGAAGGTGGTCGTCATACACCATTCTTCAACGGCTACCGTCCACAGTTCTACTTCCGTACAACAGACGTGACTGGTGCAGTTGAATTACCAGCAGGTACTGAAATGGTGATGCCTGGTGATAACGTATCTATCACTGTGCAACTGATTGCGCCAATCGCGATGGAAGATGGTCTGCGTTTCGCGATTCGTGAAGGTGGTCGTACCGTTGGTGCTGGCGTTGTTGCCAAAATCATCGAGTAATTAAATTTACGAGCGGCAGGCGATCCCTGCCGCTTTTGCTCTTTAAAGGAAAAAAAATGGCAGCTCAAAAAATTCGTATCCGTCTGAAAGCATTTGACTATCGTTTGATCGACCAGTCTGCTCTGGAAATTGTGGATACTGCAAAACGTACTGGTGCAGTTGTTAAAGGTCCGGTGCCATTACCAACGCGTATCGAGCGCTTTGATATTTTGCGTTCCCCGCACGTGAACAAAACATCCCGTGACCAGTTTGAAATTCGTACGCATCAGCGTCTGATGGACATTGTGGATCCAACAGATAAAACTGTGGATGCCTTGATGAAGCTGGATCTGCCTGCTGGTGTGGATGTAGAAATTAAATTGTAATTGCAAATACCCTTTTCAAGCGAAGAGGGTATTGTCAAATCAAGAATAGTTCGGTATAATCCGCGCTTTTCGGTGGACGGTCAATTGTAATCGTCCACTTTAACTATAATATTAAGGAACTGATCATGAGCTTAGGGCTTATTGGTCGCAAGGTGGGCATGACCCGCATTTTTACCGATGAAGGCGCAAGCATTCCGGTAACAGTGCTGGAAGTGGTGCCAAACCGCGTGACACAAGTAAAGACAGTCGCAACTGATGGCTATACAGGCATGCAGGTTGCATACGGTGAGCGTCGCGCCAGCCGTGTCAACAAGGCGCAAACTGGCCATTTTGCTAAAGCCGGTGTAACCGCTGGTGCTGGTCTTAAAGAATTCAACGTAGCTGAAGATGTATTAGCCAATTTCCAGGTGGGTGCAAATGTCACTGTTGATATTTTTACACCGGGTCAATTGGTTGATGTGACAGCAACTTCCATCGGTAAAGGTTTTGCTGGTGCGATCAAGCGTCATAACTTCTCCTCTAACCGTGCTTCTCACGGTAACTCTCGTTCACATAACGTACCAGGCTCTATCGGTATGGCGCAAGATCCAGGTCGAGTGTTCCCTGGTAAGCGTATGCCTGGCCATTTGGGTGATGTTAAAGTCACTACCCAGAATCTGGAAATCGTACGTGTGGATGCTGAGCGTAATCTTCTGTTGATCAAAGGTTCCGTGCCCGGTTCCAAAGGTGGCAATGTTGTTGTTCGTCCAGCCATCAAGGCGAAAGGGGCTAAATAATGGAATTGAAACTCATCGATCAAAACGGCAAAGTTGCTAAAAAAGGTGTAGATGCCTCAGACGTGACTTTCGGTCGTGAATTCAACGAGTCACTGGTGCATGAAGTGGTGGTTGCTTATATGGCAAATGCCCGTACTGCGACTCGTGCGCAGAAAACGCGTGCTACCGTTGCTCACACGACTCACAAGCCATATGCGCAAAAAGGTACTGGTAACGCACGTGCCGGTATGGCATCCAGCCCGATCTGGCGTGGAGGCGGTCGTGCTTTCCCAAACAGCCCTAATGAAAACTACAGCCACAAGGTGAACCGTAAGGCTTACCGTGCTGGTATGCAGACTATTTTGTCTGAGTTGGTGCGTCAGGACCGTTTGAAGGTTGTGGATAGCTTTACTGTGGACACACCTAAAACTAAACAATTTGTACAAAAAATCAATGCTCTGGGCATCGACGGCGGTGTGTTGCTGTTGACGGATGGTTTTGATGAAAACTTGTACTTGTCTTCCCGTAACCTGCCAAACGTATTGGTGGTTGAAGCGCAGTATGCTGATCCAGTGAGTCTGGTGCGTTTCCCGAACGTTTTGGTCACAGCCAGTGCTGTGAAGAAACTTGAGGAGATCTTGGCATGATTACCGCAGCAACTAAAACACAAGATCGTTTATTGCAAGTAATTTTGGCACCACAAATTACTGAAAAAGCAACCTATATCGCTGACAAGCATCAGCAAATTGCTTTTAAAGTGCGTACTGATGCGACCAAGCCTGAAATTAAAGCGGCTGTTGAACTGGTGTTCAAGGTCGAAGTGGCTTCCGTATCTGTGATTAATGTCGCAGGTAAGGTCAAGCGCGCTGGTCGTCGTGCAGGTAAGCGTAGTGACTGGAAAAAAGCTTATGTCAGCTTGAAGCCAGGTCAAGAAATTAACTTTGCAGCTGGCGAATAAGGAGAGAAGACATGGCATTAGTTAAAGTCAAACCAACTTCCCCCGGTCGTCGCGGTGTATTGAAAGTTGTTACACCAGATTTGCATAAAGGCAAACCTTACGCGCCGCTGTTGGAAAGTCAAAGTAAAAATGCAGGCCGTAATAATAATGGCCGTATTACGACACGTCACCAGGGTGGTGGTCATAAGCAGCATTACCGTATTATCGATTTTCGTCGCAACAAGGATGGTATTCCAGCGACTGTTGAGCGTATTGAATACGATCCAAACCGTACTGCGAACATTGCATTGTTATGTTACGCAGATGGTGAGCGCCGCTACATTATTGCGCCACGTGGCATTGCTGCTGGTGCGCAATTGATCAGTGGCTCTGAAGCGCCAATTCGTGCTGGTAATGCATTGCCTTTGCGCAATATTCCAGTTGGTAGCACGATTCACTGCATCGAGATTCAGCCAGGCAAAGGTGCGCAAATTGCGCGTTCAGCGGGTACATCTGTACAGTTGCTGGCACGTGAAGGCACTTATGCTCAGTTGCGCTTGCGTTCTGGTGAAGTGCGTCGCGTACATGTTGATTGTAAAGCGACACTGGGTGAGGTGGGTAATGAAGAACACTCACTGCGCTCTATCGGTAAAGCCGGTGCAATGCGCTGGCGTGGTGTACGTCCAACCGTTCGCGGTGTGGTGATGAACCCGATCGATCACCCGCACGGTGGTGGTGAAGGTCGTACAGCAGCTGGTATGAACCCTGTTTCACCATGGGGTCAGAAAACTAAGGGTTATCGTACACGTAAGAATAAGCGTACTGATAACATGCGCGTAAGTCGTCGTCCGAGAAATGTAAGGTAATCGCTATGGCACGTTCTATTAAAAAAGGTCCATTTGTGGACGCTCACTTGGCTAAAAAAGTCGAAACTGCGTCAGCGAACCGCGACAGAAAACCAATCAAAACTTGGTCTCGTCGTTCGACTGTCTTGCCAAACTTTATTGGTTTAACCATCGCAGTGCACAACGGAAGACAGCATGTGCCTGTGTTGATTTCTGAAAACATGGTTGGTCACAAACTCGGCGAATTTGCGTTAACACGCACTTTCAAAGGGCACGCGGCTGATAAAAAAGCGAAGAGATAAGGGGCTTTAAATGCAAGTTACTGCAATTTTAAGAGGCGTACACCTTTCTCCGCAAAAAGCGCGTTTGGTGGCCGATCTCGTGCGTGGTAAAAAAGTAGACCAAGCTTTGAATATTTTAGCTTTCACGCCAAAGCGTGGTGCTGAAATTATCAAAAAAGTGGTTGAGTCTGCAATTGCCAACGCCGAACATAACAATGGTGCTGATATCGACAGTTTGAAGGTAACTTCAATCTACGTGGATAAAGGTATCGTCATGAAGCGTATCCGTGCTCGTGCAAAAGGTCGCGCTGGCCGTATCACGAAACCAACCTGTCATATTCATGTGACAGTCGGAGACTCAAAGGAATAATATGGGACAGAAAATTCATCCAATTGGGTTCCGTTTGAGCGTTCAGAAAAACTGGGCGTCACGTTGGTACTCAAATAGCCAGAACTTCCCTGCGATGTTGCAAGGTGACATCAAAGTGCGTGAGTTTCTGAACAAGAAATTGGCAAACGCGGCTGTGAGCAAAATTATCATTGAGCGCCCTGCCAAAAATGCAAAAATCACTATTCACAGTGCCCGTCCAGGCGTTGTGATTGGTAAAAAAGGTGAGGATATTGAATCCTTGCGTTCTACCTTGCAAGGTTTGATGGGCGTGCCGGTGCACCTCAACATCGAAGAAGTGCGCAAGCCAGAGCTGGATGCTACCTTGATTGCGCAATCCATTGCACAGCAGCTTGAGAAGCGTGTTATGTTCCGTCGTGCCATGAAGCGTGCGATGCAGAACGCAATGCGTTTGGGTGCGCAAGGCATCAAGATCATGAGTTCCGGCCGTTTGAATGGTATTGAAATCGCACGTACCGAATGGTATCGCGAAGGCCGTGTGCCTCTTCATACATTACGCGCTGATATCGATTATGGTGTGGCTGAGGCTTCAACCACTTACGGTATTATCGGAATCAAAGTTTGGGTATTCAAGGGCGAGATTTTTGGTGACAATGCTGCAGGCAATACTGCTGTGGCTGCGGATGCTGAGCCTGAGAAAAAAGTAAGAAAGCCGAGGGCTAAAGATGCTGCAACCATCTAGACAGAAATACCGCAAAATGCAAAAAGGTCGCAATAAAGGTATTGCGACCACTGGTAACAAAGTGAGTTTTGGTGAGTTTGGTTTGAAGGCGATTGGCCGTGGTCGTTTGACAGCACGTCAGATTGAAGCGGCGCGTCGTGTGATGACTCGTCACATTAAACGTGGTGGCCGTGTTTGGATTCGTGTGTTTCCAGATCAGCCAATTTCTAAAAAGCCTGCAGAAGTACGTATGGGTAACGGTAAAGGTAGCGTGGATTACTACATCGCCCAGATTCAGCCAGGTAAAATGCTTTATGAAATGGATGGCGTGAGCGAAGAGCTGGCACGTGAGGCGTTCAGATTGGCAGCTGCTAAGTTGCCAATTGAAACTACATTCATGACACGTCAAATTGGCAGTTAAGGAGTAGTTAAATGAAAGCTTCTGAATTGAGAGCAAAATCTGCGGATGAACTGAACAACGAATTGGTGGAATTGCGCCGTGCGCAATTCTCACTGCGTATGCAGTTGGCCACGCAGCAATTGAACAAAGTAGATCAGCTGGTCAAAGTGCGCAAGGATATTGCTCGCCTGAAGACCGTTGCGGCTGAGAAAGCGAAACAAGTATGATGACCGAAAAAACAAAAGTGGTGCGTACTTTGACTGGTCGCGTCGTAAGCAACAAGATGGATAAAACCGTGACTGTGCTTGTCGAGCGTAAAGTTAAGCACCCACTGATTGGTAAAGTGGTATCTAAATCAAACAAGTTTCATGCACACGATGAAAACAATGCATGCAACGAAGGTGATGTAGTCACGATTACTGAAGCACGTCCTTACTCCAAGACTAAAACCTGGGTAGTAAGCAAAATCGAAGCTAAATAAGGCTTCAAATATAAAACCGGAAAACGCTTGTCATAAGCGTTTTTTTGGTTGTATAATGTTGGACTTTTCGGTGCCCGCCTTAGATGGCATGTAGCTGGCACCCCAATACTGACCGTGGTCTATTGGCCGTAAATTGTGCAAACAAACGGCCGGTAGTGGTTATAACGGATTAAGTTGGAGATTATTCTCATGATTCAAATGCAATCTCGGCTTGAAGTAGCCGACAACACTGGTGCGCGCTCAGTTCAGTGCATCAAGGTTTTGGGTGGTTCCAAGCGTCGTTACGCCAGCATTGGCGACATCATCAAGGTCAGCATTAAAGATGCTGCGCCGCGTGGTCGCGTCAAAAAAGGCGAAGTTTATAGCGCTGTTGTTGTACGTACTGCCAAAGGCGTGCGTCGTCCAGATGGTTCTTTGGTGAAATTTGATGCCAATGCCGCTGTGTTGCTGAACAACAAGCTTGAGCCAATTGGCACCCGTATTTTTGGCCCTGTGACTCGTGAATTGCGTAGTGAGCGCTTCATGAAGATTGTTTCACTGGCGCCTGAAGTGTTGTAATCGGCTTGGAGACAATCAAAATGAGCAAAATTCGCAAAGGTGACCAAGTCATTCTGAATACAGGTAAAGATGCAGGCAAAACAGGTGCTGTTTTGAATGTTTTACCGACCGGCCATGTGGTGGTTGAAGGTTTGAATGTGGTTAAAAAACACACTCGTCCTAACCCTATGCGTGGTGTTACTGGTGGCATCATCAGCAAAGAAATGCCTATCGACATTTCTAACGTTGCACTTTTTAATGCTGCAACGCAAAAAGCTGATCGTGTTGGTTTTAAAGTATTGGAAGATGGTCGCAAGATTCGTGTTTACAGATCTAGCGGCGAATCTATCGACGCATAGGATTAAATATGGCACGTTTAAAACAATATTATAACGATACAGTCATTGCCAAATTGACTGAGCAGTTCGGCTATACCTCGCCAATGCAGGTGCCGCGTATCGAAAAAATCACCCTGAACATGGGTGTTGGTGAAGCTGTTGCTGACAAGAAAGTCATGGAGCATGCCGTTTCCGATATGGAAAAAATTGCTGGCCAAAAGCCTGTTGTGACCAAAGCAAAGAAATCTGTTGCGGCATTTAAAATTCGTGATGATTATCCTGTTGGTTGTAAGGTGACATTGCGTCGTGAGCGCATGTATGAATTCCTTGATCGCTTGATCACTGTAGCTATTCCACGTATTCGTGACTTCCGCGGTATTTCTGGTAAGTCTTTCGATGGTCGTGGTAACTACAATATGGGTGTTAAAGAGCAAATCATTTTTCCGGAAATTGAGTACGATAAAATTGATGCGCTGCGCGGCATGAACATCACCATTACCACAACTGCAAAATCAGACGAAGAAGCAAAAGCTCTTTTGGCTGCATTTAGTTTCCCTTTCAGAGGTTAAGTCATGGCAAAAGTATGTATGACAGAGCGCGAACAAAAGCGTCGCGAAACCGTAAAAAAATATGCAGCCAAACGTGCTGAGTTGGTAGCCATTACCAATGATCAGTCTGTCAGCGCCGAAGAGCGTATGGCAGCCCGTTTAAAGCTGCAAAGTTTGCCACGTAACTCCAGTCCTGTTCGCACACGTAATCGTTGTGCATTGACTGGCCGTCCACGTGGTGTGTTTAGTAAATTTGGTATCGCACGTAACGAGTTGCGTAAATTGATGATGGCTGGTCACGTACCAGGTATCACCAAGGCCAGCTGGTAACGGAGGAATAAAACATGAGTATGAGTGATCCGATTGCCGATATGTTGACCCGTATTCGTAACGCGCAGCGTACGAATAAGCCATCAGTTTCAATGCCTGCTTCCAAAGTGAAGGGTGCTATTGCAAGCGTGTTGAAAGACGAAGGTTACATTGACGATTTTAATGTTCAAGATAATGAGGGTAAACCTGTTTTGAACATCAGTCTTAAATACTACGCCGGTCGTCCAGTTATTGAGAAGATTGAACGCGTATCCAAGCCTGGTTTGCGTATTTATAAAGGTAGTCAGCATTTGCCAAAAGTGATGAATGGATTAGGCGTGACCATCGTCTCCACATCCAGAGGCGTGATGACAGATCGTAAAGCACAAGCTGCCGGTATCGGTGGTGAAGTTCTGTGCATCGTGGCCTAAGAGGAGTCAATATGTCACGTGTAGCTAAAAATCCGGTTGCGATTCCTGCCAAGGTAGAAGTCGTAATCTCTCCAACCGAGATCGCTGTAAGCGGTCCTATGGGTAAGCTGAGTCAAATGTTGTCTGCCGACATTTCTGTCTCCCGTGAGGGTGAGCAGTTGCTGGTCAAGGCAAACAAGGAAACGCAACATGCAAGAGCGATGTCAGGCACTACGCGTGCACTGGTCGCAAATATGGTGCAAGGTGTTTCTGCTGGCTTTACTCGTAAACTGACATTGATTGGTGTGGGTTATAAAGCCAATGCACAGGGTTCAACACTGAATCTTGAGCTGGGTTATTCTCATCCGATTAACCACAAAATGCCTGAAGGTGTGACTGTTCAAACACCTACGCCGACAGAAGTGATTCTGACTGGTGCTAACAAGCAAGTGGTTGGTCAAGTGGCAGCGCAGATTCGTGCATATCGTGCTCCAGAGCCTTATAAAGGCAAAGGTGTTCGTTATTCTGATGAAGTGGTTGCTATTAAAGAGACCAAGAAGAAATAAGTAAGACACTTGTAGGTTAGAAGCTATTTGATTAGACGCTGGCCTGAACAGTGAATCAACATTAAAGGTAAATTCAATGAAAAACGTAAATAACCGCTTGCGCAGAGCACGTAAAACCCGTGCCAAAATCGCCGAGTTAAAAGTTACACGTTTGAGTGTACATCGCACCAATACCAATATCTACGCACAGATCATTGCTGAAACTGGCGATCGCGTATTGGCGAGTGCATCCACAGTTGAGGCTGAAGTGCGTCAACAACTCAAAAATGGTGGCAACATCGAAGCTGCAACATTGATTGGCAAACGCATTGCTGAAAAGGCTGTTAAAGCCGGTATCACAGACGTTGCTTTTGATCGTTCGGGCTATAAGTATCACGGTCGTATCAAGGCTTTGGCTGACGCTGCCCGTGAACATGGTCTCAAATTCTAATGGGTGAGATAAAGAATGGCTAAAGATATTGAACAACAGCAGCAAACCGATGGTTTGCGCGAAAAAATGATTACTGTTAACCGTGTGAGTAAGACGGTTAAAGGTGGTCGTATCATGAGCTTCGCTGCGTTGACCGTAGTGGGTGATGGTGATGGTGCTGTCGGCATGGGTAAAGGTAAAGCGCGTGAAGTGCCTGTTGCTGTACAAAAAGCAATGGACGAAGCACGTCGCAGTATGGTTAAAGTAAACCTGAACAATGGTACTTTGTATCATGCAGTGACTGGTGTGCACGGTGCTGCCAAGGTGCTGATTCAACCTGCATCCGAAGGTACAGGTATCATTGCCGGTGGTGCAATGCGTGCGATTTTTGAAGTAATGGGGATCACTAACGTGGTTGCAAAAAGTATTGGTTCTACCAATCCTTACAACCTGGTGCGTGCAACCTTGAACGGTCTCGCTGCGATGAATACACCAGCTGAGATTGCTGCAAAACGTGGCAAGACCGTAGAAGAAATCAGAGGTTAATCATGGCTAAGGCAAAAAAAGAAAACGCTACTTTAAAAGTAACGTTGGTAAGAAGTTTGATTGGTCGTATTGAAGCTCATAAAGCAACAGTTCGCGGCTTGGGTTTGCGTCGTATGCACCATACTGTTGAAGTGCAAGACACACCAGAAATTCGTGGCATGATCAATGCTGTGAGCTATCTTGTAAAGGTTGAAGCATAATGCAATTAAACACGATTAAGCCTGCAGAAGGCGCAAAAAAGGAACGTCGTCGTTTGGGTCGCGGTATTGGCTCTGGCTTGGGTAAAACCAGTGGCCGTGGTCATAAAGGTCAAAAATCACGTGCTGGCGGTTTCCACAAAGTCGGTTTCGAAGGTGGTCAAATGCCTTTGCAACGCCGTTTGCCAAAACGTGGCTTCAACTCTTTGACGCATAAAGATACAGCTCGCATCCGTACCAGTGAACTGGTATTGGTTGATGCTGAAGTTGTTGACATTCTGGCATTAAAAGCCGCCAAACTGGTACCAGCAACTGCTAAAGCAGTGAAGGTTTACCTGTCTGGTGAAGTGGCAGCCAAAGTACAAGTACAAGGTCTGTTGTTAACTAAAGGTGCTAAAGCTGCTATCGAATCTGCTGGCGGCAAAGTGCTCGAAGTTTAATTGTTGTAGTAAGAGAGTATCAGCTTGGCACAGGATAATATCTTAAGTTCCGTCAGCAAACTTGGTGAATTAAAAAGCCGTTTGTGGTTCTTGTTGGGTGCGCTCATCGTATACCGCTTGGGTGCGCATATTCCGGTGCCGGGCATTGATCCCACCGTGTTAAAGCAGCTGTTTGACACGCAGAAGGACGGCATTTTGGGCATGTTTAACATGTTCTCTGGTGGGGCGTTGTCACGCTTCACAGTGTTCGCTCTGGGCATCATGCCTTACATCTCTGCTTCAATTATCATGCAATTGCTGACGGTGGTTTCTCCTCAGTTGGAGCAATTGAAAAAAGAAGGTGAAGCTGGTCGTCGTCAGATTACCAAGTACACGCGTTATGGCACGGTGCTGCTGGCAACGTTTCAGGCGCTCGGTATTGCAATTGCACTTGAGGGTCAGGCAGGATTGGTACTCGATCCTGGTTTTGCTTTCCGCATTACAGCCGTGACGACATTGGTCGCCGGCACCATGTTTTTGATGTGGTTGGGTGAGCAGATTACAGAACGGGGCATTGGTAATGGTATTTCTATTATCATTTTTGCCGGTATTGTTGCTGGTTTGCCGCATGCGATCGGCAGTACGCTAGATCTGGCTAAAACCGGGGCGTTCTCTATCCCGCTGGTGATGTTCTTGTTCGTTGCAGTCTTGATGGTCACTGCATTGGTCGTGTTTGTTGAGCGTGGTCAGCGCAAGATTACTGTGAATTACGCCAAGCGGCAGGTCGGTAATCGTATTTATGGTGGGCAGTCCACACACTTGCCACTGAAGTTAAATATGTCTGGTGTGATTCCACCGATTTTTGCTTCAAGTATTATTTTGTTTCCAGCCACTCTGGCGGGTTGGTTTGGAAGCAGTGAGCATATGTACTGGTTGAAGGATGTGAGTGCAAAACTCTCTCCTGGCCAACCACTGTATATTTTGTTGTTCACAATTGCGATTTTGTTTTTTGCTTTCTTCTATACGGCCTTGGTTTTCAACCCGAAAGAAACTGCAGATAACTTGAAGAAAAGTGGTGCATTTGTTCCTGGCATTCGTCCCGGTGAGCAAACAGCCAAATATATTGATCGTATTATGGGGCGTTTGACTTTGATTGGTGCCATGTACATTACATTAGTGTGTTTGTTACCAGAATTTTTGATTTTAAAATTTAATACCCCGTTCTACTTTGGTGGTACGTCTTTGTTAATTATTGTTGTTGTGACCATGGATTTCATGACCCAGGTGCAATCACACTTAATGTCTCAGCAATATGAAGGATTGCTGAAGAAAGCTAACTTCAAAGGCTCGGGGCGGTGACATGGCTAAGGAAGATCGTATCGAAATGCAAGGCGAGATCCTTGAGAATCTGCCAAATGCGACTTTTAAAGTAAAACTCGAAAATGGTCATACTGTATTAGGCTATATCTCTGGAAAAATGCGTATGCACTACATTCGTATTTTGCCAGGTGATAAGGTCACTGTAGAAATGACCCCATATGATTTAACCCGTGCGCGAATTACATTCCGCGCAAAGTAATTGAATTTGATAAAGGAAAGCAAGATGAGAGTTCGCGCATCCGTTAAAGCATTATGCCGTAACTGTAAAGTGGTTAGACGTCGCGGTGTTGTTCGTATTATTTGTACCGACCCACGTCATAAACAACGTCAAGGTTAATAGATAACAGTTGCTTGTGGTAAGTGAAGAACGCTGATATAATATGCGGCTTTTCTTTTCTACGCACAAGCTTGATCGTGATACACGATTGATTATTGGAGTTTAAGTATGGCACGTATTGCCGGGGTAAATATCCCAAACCACAAACATACAGAAATCGCTTTGACCTCTATTTACGGTATTGGTCGTACAACTGCACAAAAAATCTGTGCAGCTGCAGGCGTGCTGACAACCGTCAAGGTGAAAGACTTGAGTGACGCAGACGTGGAAAAGTTGCGTGATGAAGTCGCCAAGTTCACTGTTGAAGGTGATTTGCGTCGTGAAGTGACCATGAACATCAAGCGTTTGATGGATCTGGGTTGTTATCGTGGCATCCGCCATCGTCGTGGTTTACCTGTACGTGGTCAGCGTACCAAGACTAATGCACGTACTCGCAAAGGTCCTGTCAAGGCCATCAAGCAAGCTAAATAATCTTTTATTGAACATTAGTAGATATTAAGGACAGTACAACATGGCAAAAGCTAATGTACGCGTTAGAAAAAAAGTAAAAAAGAATATTGCCGAGGGCATTGCCCACGTGCATGCGTCTTTTAACAATACGATTATTACGATCACCGACCGTCAAGGCAATGCATTGTCATGGGCTACATCCGGTGGTCAGGGTTTTAAGGGTTCACGTAAAAGTACCCCATTTGCAGCCCAGGTTGCGGCTGAAGTGGCTGGTAAAAGTGCTCAAGAGTCTGGTGTTAAAAACCTTGAAGTTCGCATCAAGGGTCCAGGTCCAGGTCGTGAATCTGCTGTGCGTGCGTTGAATGCTGCCGGTTTTAAAATCACAAGCATTACTGACGTGACTCCGGTGCCACACAATGGCTGCCGTCCACCGAAAAAACGCAGAATTTAATTCATTTCGCTTGAATCATAGCGAATCGATACTGGAGAACTATTTTGGCTAGAAATTTAGACCCTAAATGCCGTCAATGCCGTCGTGAAGGTGAAAAGTTGTTTCTGAAAGCAGAAAAATGCTTTACAGATAAATGCGCGATTGAAAAGCGTAACTTTGCACCAGGTCAGCATGGTCAGCGCCGTAACTCACGGTTGTCTGATTACGGCGTTCAACTGCGTGAGAAACAAAAAGTGCGTCGTATTTACGGCGTATTGGAAGGTCAGTTCCGTACTTACTACGCTGAAGCTGATCGTCAAAAAGGCATTACTGGTGAAAACCTGTTGCAGTTGCTGGAATCACGTCTGGACAATGTCACTTATCGTATGGGTCTGGCTGGCTCCCGTTCAGAGGCACGTCAGGTTGTTCGCCACAACAGCATTTTGGTTAACGGTAAACGCGTCAACATTCCTTCCTATCAAGTGAAGGCTGGTGATGTTGTTTCTGTTGCAGAAAAATCTAAAGCACAATTGCGCATTAAGGCTGCTGCTGTAGCCGCAGAACAACGCGGTTTCCCTGAGTGGTTGGAAGTCGACATCAAGGCATTAACTGGTAAATTCAAGGCTAAACCTCAGCGTGATGAGTTGCCTGCTACCATTAATGAGTCATTGATCGTTGAATTGTATTCTAAGTAATCACTTAGTCTAGGCTAAGGTTTATTTGTTTATACCCAATTACTTCAAGGAAATATATGCAAAATAACCCTACTGAATATTTAAAGCCACGTGTCGTGGATGTGGAAGTTATTACTCCACTACGAGCGCGTGTTACTTTGGAGCCGATGGAGCGTGGCTTTGGTTACACGCTTGGTAATGCACTGAGAAGAGTATTGCTGTCCTCGATCCCGGGTTATGCCATTACCGAAGTGAAAATAGATGGTGTTGTGCATGAGTACTCCACTATCGAAGGCGTGCAAGAAGATGTCGTTGATATCTTGTTGAACCTTAAAGGTGTTGCATTAAAACTGCACAGTAAAACTGAAACCATTTTGGTATTAAGCAAATCTGGTGAAGGTGTGGTGACTGCAGCTGATTTTGATGTTGGTCATGATGCTGAAATCGTTAACCCGAATCATGTCATTGCGCACATTACCAAAGGCGGCAAACTGAATCTGGAAGTTAAAGTTGAAATGGGTCGCGGCTACCAGCCCGTTCCTGCACGCCAAAAAGCAAACGATGAAGATCGTGTGCTTGGTTTTATGATGGTGGATGCTTCTTTCAGTCCAATCAATAAAGTCAGTTACCATGTCGAAAGCGCGCGTGTTGAACAGCGTACAGACTTGGATAAATTGATTATGGACGTTGAAACGAACGGCATTATTGAACCTGAGCAAGCCATTCGTGATGCAGCCCGTATTCTCATTGGCCAACTGTCTGTGTTTGCAAACCTGGAAGGCGCTTCTGCTGATGTTGAAGTGAAAGCTGCTCCACAGGTAGATCCAATTCTGTTGCGTCCGGTTGATGATCTGGAATTGACAGTACGTTCTGCCAATTGCTTGAAAGCAGAAAATATTTTCTACATTGGTGATTTGATTCAGCGCACAGAGAATGAGCTGCTGAAAGCGCCTAACCTGGGTAGAAAATCATTGAATGAAATTAAAGATGTGTTGGCCTCAAAAGGGTTGACTCTGGGTATGAAGCTTGAAAACTGGCCACCTGTTGGCTTGGAAAAAGCTTAATTACCGATAAGATAAATACTTAAGGAAATTACTATGCGTCACGGTAATAGCAATCGTAAATTGAACAGAACCAGCAGCCACCGTGCTGCCATGTTTCGTAACATGGTCACCTCACTGCTGCGTCACGAAGTGATTAAAACTACTTTGCCAAAAGCAAAAGAGCTGCGTAAATATGCAGAGCCTTTGATCACTTTAGGCAAAACACCTACTTTGGCCAACCGTCGTCTGGCGTTTAGCCGTCTGCGTGATCGTGACATCGTAGGTAAGCTGTTTGGTGAACTGGGCCCTCGTTACAATGCACGTAATGGTGGTTACCTGCGCATCCTCAAATGCGGTTTCCGTAATGGCGATAATGCACCGATGGCATTTGTTGAGTTGGTGGATCGTCCAGAAGTTGCTGAAGCACCAAGTGCTGAGTAATTGAAGTATTGCAATATAAAAAGAGCCAGCTTTGCTGGCTCTTTTGCTTTTAAAGATGCTGTCATCTTTGCAATAACCAGTCCTTAATTTCTAATGTGGTAAATGGCCAGTATAGAGGTTCTCTCTCTGCCGCATCACACAATACAGGAATACTTGTGGCAAATTGCTCAAAGAGGCTGTCGTCATCAATAATATCTACATACTGGTAAGCCAGTTCCAGACTCATTAAAAGACGCTCTGCATCGTCACATAAATGACAGCCGGCTGTGCCATATAAAATCAGTTCGCTCCGCATAATTCGCTAGGTAGTGTCATCAACGCTTTGTACAATAACATCTATATTAAATCACCCGTTGAAAAATTGGATATGGCATGACAGAAACTCGTGAACATGATGATGTGATTGAAAGCAAGGAAAGCTTGAGCGAAACACTGCAGCAAGTCATTCACTTGTTGGATAAACACAAGCTGGTAGAGCATGTTGTTCACAAGCAAGAGATGCACAAGCATGAATTGGTAGAGCATCTTGTCCATAAGCAAAATCTGAATAGCTTGCAGCATAAGCTGGAACAGCTGCACCCCGCTGATGTGGCCTATATCCTGGAGGCCTTGCCATTAGATGATCGTTTGCGCGTCTGGGAGCTGGTAAAAGCCGACCGTGACGGGGAAATCCTGCTGGAAGTATCTGACGCTGTTCGTCAGACGTTGATTGCGGACATGGATAGCGATGAATTGCTCGCTGCGGCTGAACAGTTAAACACTGACGAGCTGGCTGACCTTGCGCCTGACCTTCCCAAAGATGTGTTGCAAGACCTGATGTACAGCCTCGATGCACAGCATCGTGAGCGCTTGCAATCTGCACTATCCTATCCTGAGGATACCGTTGGTGCCATTATGGATTTTGATATTGTCACTATCCGCGATGATATTACGCTCGAAGTGGTATTGCGCTATTTGCGGCGCTTGCCCAAGTTTCCTGACCATACCGATAAATTGTTTGTAATCAGCCGTGATGATACGTTGCAAGGCGTGTTGCCACTCAAGCGAATTATCCTGAATGACCCTGAAACGCGGGTCAGTGACATCATGGCGACCGATGCGGTCATGTTCCATCCAGAGGACATGGCTGATCAGGCCGCGATGGCTTTTGAGCGATATGACCTGGTGACTGCGCCGGTGGTCGATAATAACCGCAAGCTCATTGGGAGAATTACAGTCGATACGGTAATGGACATTATTCGTGAGGAAGCTGAGGCCGATATGTTGTCCATGGCTGGCTTGCGCGAAGAGGAGGACTTTTTTGCTTCAGTATGGAAATCGGTACAAAACCGCTGGGCATGGCTGGCAATCAATCTGGTGACTGCATTGGTGGCTTCGCGGGTGATTGGGTTGTTTGAAGGCAGTATTGAAAAGATTGTGGCATTGGCCGCGCTCATGCCGATTGTGGCAGGCATAGGTGGTAACTCGGGTAATCAAACAACCACGATGATTGTACGCGGCCTCGCACTGGGGCAGATCTCCGGTTATCACATGAAGTCCCTGTTGCAAAAAGAAATGGGGGTTGCGTTACTTAATGGTTTGCTGTGGGGCAGTGTGCTAGGGCTGATTGCTTATTGGCTTTACGGTAGTGCGGCTTTAGGAGTGGTGATGATGGCTGCTATGGCCCTTAATTTGCTATTAGCCGCTATTATTGGCGTCATTATCCCACTGGTGATGAATAAATTGGATCGCGATCCGGCGGTGGGGTCCAGTGTCTTGATTACTGCCCTGACCGATAGTGGTGGTTTTCTTATTTTCCTTGGTTTGGCGACCATCTTTTTGCTATAACCCTTTACTATGAATAACGAGATGAATTTTATTTGGCAGGAAATCGTACAAGACTTTAGTACGGTCACAGTATTCTGGCAGTTGGCGGTTATTGGCGTCGTGCTCACTATCAGCGGGTTGCTTAACCTGCACTTACATCGACAAATTGCAGCAGGGCGAGTCAATCCTGTCTATAAAATGTTGCTGGGAGGGGTGGAGCGGCTATTTTTTCCTTTTACAGCATTCTTGCTGCTGGTCATTGCGCGTTACTCACTCGATGGATGGATGCATGTCGGCGTACTTCGCCTCGCGGCGCGCATGCTGATAGCTATGGTCATTATTCGTTCAATTGTCTATATTTTGCGCTACGTTTTTTCGCCCAGTGCCTGGTTACACTCTTTTGAAAAAGTCATTACCTGGAGCGTCTGGGTGGTGGTGGCATTGCATCTGAGTGGTTTTCTCGATCAAGTGCTGCAGGTATTCGAAGATGTGCAGTTCAGCGTAGGGAAGCAAAAGCTCAATTTGCTTTTGCTGATGCAGGGCCTGTTAACCATCGTGGTGACGATGCTGGTCGCATTGTGGTTAAGCCGCATGATCGAACTGCGTTTAATGGCTTCTGCAAACATGAACAGTAACTGGCGTGTCATCATGGTCAAGCTGGTGCGTATGGCTGCCATTGTGATTGCATTGCTGGTCTCTCTCTCTGCAGTTGGCATAGATGTCACCATGTTGTCAGTATTTGGTGGTGCGTTGGGCGTTGGGCTGGGTTTTGGATTGCAGAAAATTGCCAGTAACTATGTCAGCGGTTTTATTATCCTGATGGATAAGTCGTTGCATATGGGAGATATCATCACCATCAGTAGTCACTACGGCATTGTGAAAGAATTGCGCTCGCGCTATATGATCTTGCGCAAGCAGGACGGGACGGAAATTATTATCCCGAATGAAATGATGATCACTGATGTGGTCATCAATCATACCTCTGCGGCACATAAAGCGAAGGTCCCTGTTCCGGTTCAAATTTCATATGAAAGTGATCTTGATCTGGCCATCAAATTGTTAAAAGAAATCGGAAAAACGCATGAGCGCACAATCAGGGATGATGCGGCCGTTGATGTGACGATCAAATCTTTTGGTGAGAACGGAATTGATCTGCTACTGGCGCTATGGGTGGTCAATCCAGAAGAAGCGACTGCCAAGTTACAAAGTGAGATTTACTACGAGATCTGGCAGCGTTTTAAAGCCAATAACATCCAGATTCCATACCCACAGCGCGATGTGCGCATTATCGCTGCGCAGGGTGTGTTAAACAGTGCTGCTGGAGCTACAGGCAGCTGAGGCTGCTTTTATTGCTGGACGTGTAATGGTAATAAAAAAGCCTGCAGTAGCAGGCTTTTTTATTTGGCTTTGAAACCCTTGGGCTTCAAGCTAAGGTTATTTCAATTTGGTTTCTTTGTACATTACATGCTTGCGAACAACTGGATCAAATTTTTTGATTTCCATTTTCTCAGGCATAGTACGTTTGTTTTTAGTGGTGGTGTAGAAATGACCTGTACCAGCACTGGATTCCAATTTAATTTTTTCGCGCATGATAGTTCCTTTGCAGACTCAGTTGCTGGTTAGATTTTTTCGCCAGCAGCACGCAGATCAGCCAACACAGCGTCAATACCATTTTTGTCAATGGTACGTAAAGCAGCGTTAGTAATGCGCAGGCTTACCCAGCGGTTTTCGCTCTCAACCCAAAACTTACGGTTTTGCAAGTTAGGCAAGAAACGACGTCTTGTTTTGTTTTGTGCGTGAGAAACATTGTTACCCACCATCGGCTTTTTACCGGTTACCTGACATACACGTGCCATGGTTGTCTCCAAATACTTTATCTTTTTCAGAAAGAGCGAGATTATAGATTGAAATGAATCATTAAATCAAGCAAATATTGCAGTTTTTCAAGCAATTAGTGTTTGCCGGTACTGCCAAAGCCACCTTCACCACGTTCACTGGTCGTAAACTCATCAACGATATGAAAATCAGCCTGCACTACGGGCACAATCACCATCTGCGCAATACGCTCCATCGGATTCAGCAGAAACGCTTCTTTGCTGCGGTTCCAGCATGAAACCAGTAATTGACCCTGATAGTCCGAGTCAATCAGGCCCACCAGATTGCCCAATACAATGCCATGTTTATGACCCAGCCCGGAGCGCGGAAGAATCATGGCAGCATAATAGGTGTTGTCGATATGAATCGCCATCCCGGTAGGGATCATGATGGTCTCTCCCGGCTGTATGGTTTGCGTATGTTCAATGCAGGCACGTAAATCCAACCCGGCCGAGCCCGGTGTGGCATAGGTTGGCATCATGTGATGCAAACGTGGGTCAAGGATTTTGAGGTCTACGGTAATGGACATGCGGATGCTCCGAAAAAGTATTGCGATATTAAACACGAAATAAGGGTGAAAATCACTAAGCGCGATAAGTAGGCGTATATAAAAAGGCCAGCTTCCGCTGGCCTTTTCGGTATGCTCGGAATTTAGAATTTGTATTGGGCACTGATGCCAACCAGATAGTTGCGGCCGGCGGCAGGTTCAAAGAACCGTAAGTTTGTATCATTCACTCTCACAGCGCCGATGTATTCGCGGTCAAAGATATTTTCTAAACGAACATATTCTTTAAATTTCCAGTTTGTCAGGTTTTGTTCAAATCCTGTTCGTAAATTAAAAATGGTATATGAGGATGCGCTGTCAGAATTAATGTCGTCAACGTATACTTTGCTATTGTAACGGCCTTCAATCGCACTATAAAAACCTAATGGTTGATATTTCCATGCAACTTCGCCATACAATTGGTTACGATAGGTGCCTGGAATCTGATTGCCAGATTGAACTGTTCTTATGGCTCCCGCAGACGTGGTGTAGTTAAAGTCTGAATCAAATTTTGCGTCAAGCATGCTGTAGGACAAATATGTTGAAATATTGTTGTCAAACTGACTGTTTAGGGAGAGCTCAACTCCTCTACGTTTTGTTTGATTCGCGTTACCGTAAACGCTTCTGTTAAACGAATTCGTTTCACGAAGGACAATCTCATCATCCGTATCGATTTTGAAAAAACTGACTGTTGCTAATGTGTTGTCGTTCAAATATGCCTTTGCGCCGACTTCATAGTTTTGGCTTTTGCTTGATTTCAAATTTAGATTCGGTGCTCCATTGGTGGTTGCATCGTAGGCAGCTTCAATAAAGGTTGGTGTCTCAAACCCTTTGCCATAATTCGCGTACATGTTAAATGTTGGTGACAGCTTCCATGTTATTCCAACGACTGGATTGGATTTTTCGTAAGAAACCGAACCGCTGTTGTTTCCATTGTTGCCTGTTCCTGTCAAAAACCGGTCTTTAACCTCCAGATTCACCTTTGTTCTTCTTAATCCAGCATGAATGTCGATAGCATCAGTCGCGGATAACATCCCTTGAACATAACGGTCATAGTTGGTAGACACGTTATCTTCATCCCTATTTAAAGCGCTGTTGGCGTTATTTGCTACTAAAGTGCTTCTTTTAATTCCACCATCAGCGTTAATGTCAAGGCGAGTATCGGTTGATTTGCCATAATTTGCACCCAAGTAAAAATTATATTTTTTACCTAAAATTTCCCCATGATTATTCCAGCGGATGTCGGTGCCCCAAAATTCGCGTGAGATTTGACTCGCACGACCCGCATTTGAAGTGGTATTTGTAGACAGATACTGCAGATTTTCCCTGGTGCCAACATAGTTCACGAGGTTTATCGAGTTGTTATCATTAAAAGCGTGTTCAAGATTGAAGCCGACTTGAGTATGACTTCTGCTCACTCTGGTATTTGCATTTAATGCACTATTAGGAACTGCTTTAGGATTGCTAAAAGCAGAAGGGTCTGTAGCCGTCGCTATTCGTGGTAGGCCCAAAGGGTCTTGGGAGTCTTGTTGAAACCAATTGACCAGTGTTGTTAGCTTGGTGTCTTCTGAAATGTTGATCTTGAATTTGGCAGTTGCCATTTGTTTGTCGCTTTTGCTGTGATCTCGATAACCATCAGAGCTGAAATTTGAAATATTCAGCATGTATTCCAAGCCTTCCAATTGGCCGGCTGCTTCCATTATTTCGCGTTTGGTGTCGTAACTGCCAAACATGGTAGTGGCGCCTACAGTGGGCGTAGCTGGCGCATCTCTTGTAAACATCTGAATCACGCCGCCAGAAGAGTTGCCGTACAGCGACGAGAATGGTCCACGCATCACTTCGATGCTTTTAATCGCTGATAAGTCAACCACGCCAGGCTGGCCTTGACCATCTGGCATGGTCAACGGAATGCCGTCCACATAGACGCGCACACCGCGGACACCAAAGCTCGAGCGTGAGCCAAACCCACGACTGGAGATTTGCGGATCCTGAGCTTGCTGGGTGCGGCTTTGTGCTGTGATACCAGGTACACGAATCAGGCTTTCAGAGAGGTTCATTTGTAACTGACCATCCTGAATGTTTTTTTGCTCGACCACATCAATGGCCACCGGTAGGTCAAAGCTATTTTGAGCCTGTCGGGTAGCGGTGACTACAACAGGCGATAGTATTAAGGTTTTTTCATCCTCTGCTTCAGCAAAAGCTACGTCGCCAAATATGGCAGAAATAGCTAGGCACAAAGGGGTAAGTGTCAGTACTGGATAGCGCATCGGTGTTCCCAATCAAAATTAACGCGCGATTGTAAGCTGAACGTAAGATAAAACTTCTCAGTATTTTCATGAAAATACTGCTGGGAGCCGGGTTATGCAGAGGTGTTTAGGTGCTGGCTGAGATGGGTCAATATTTGTTGTGCAATCTGGACTTTATTGGATTGTGGCAGGGTTGTGTGGCCGCTATCATCAATAATGGTGACCGTGTTCTCATCGTGGCCCATCGCAGTAACAGCGTGATTGGCAATGATCATGGGGATTTTTTTGGCTATTCTTTTTTGGGATGCATATGCAATCACCTGCTCGGTTTCTGCGGCAAATCCCACACAGTAGGGCGGGTTGGGTAGTGCGGCCACTTCGGCCAGAATGTCCCGGTTTCTTTTGAGTTCAATAGTCAGGGTAGGCGCAGTTTTTTTGATTTTTTGGGCGGAGGATTGTGTAGGGCTGTAATCGGCCACTGCGGCCACCGCAATGAATATCTCCTGATCTGCCATTTGCTGCATGACTGCCAGGTACATTTCCTCTGCAGAAGTCGCCTGGACGGCGCGATGGACTGGTGGTAGCGGCGTGCTGATTTGTCCGTATACCAGGGTAACTTCTGCGCCCATGCGCGTGGCTACGGTAGCCAGTGCAATGCCCATTTTGCCACTGCTCAGGTTGGTGATTCCGCGTACGGGGTCCAGCATTTCAATGGTGGCACCGGCAGTAATCAGGATTTTCTTGCCTGCTAGCAGTTTAGGCGCAAGGTGGCAAAGCACGCCCTCCAGCAAGGCTTCTGGTTCTAGCATTCTTCCTGCGCCAATTTCGCCACAAGCTTGTTCACCACTGTCAGGCCCCAGCAGCGTGATGCCGTCCAGGGTAAGTTGGGCAATATTGCGTTGCGTCGCCGGATTTTCCCACATTTGTTTGTTCATTGCGGGCGCAAGCAGTAGCGGGCACTCACGTGCAAGACACAGTGTGGAGAGCAGGTCATTGGCGATGCCATGCGTCAATTTGGCAATAAAGTCAGCGCTGCCCGGTGCGATTAAAATCGCATCTGCTTGTCTACTGAGTTCGATATGGGGCATGCCATTGTCAATGCGTTGGTCCCAGCTATCTAAAAATACTGGCATACCCGAGAGTGCCTGCATGGTGGTCGGGGTTATAAAGTGTGTAGCGGCTTCTGTCATCGCCACTTGTACGCTGATGCCTTGTTTGACCAGCAGGCGAATCAGCTCAGCTGTTTTATAGGCGGCGATTCCACCTGTAATACCGAGCAATAGATGCGGTTGATGATGAGAAGGTTTTTGCATAAATCATATTTTAACTGACATGGGTGTGTTTGTAATTGGCGCACATGTAACGAAATCTTTAAACATGTTAATATGAAAATGACGCGGGATTGGAATGGCATGCTAAAAACAATCAGGATTTCTTTCTGGATTATTGTGGTACTGGCTGTTTTATTGCAGTTATGGGAAGAGTACCAAATTTTACAATGGCGTAAGCCTTTGTATGTGGCCTTGTATCCCGTGAATGCTGATGGTGATCAGGAGGTTGAAGCTTATATCAACAGCCTTAAACAAAGTGATTTTGTCGTGCTTGAAGAGTATTTTTCGGCGGAGGCCAAGCGCTACCAGCTGGATATCCGCAGGCCGGTGATGGTGCGGCTGGGCCCAGAGATTAATGAGGTGCCGCCTGCACCTCCAGCGGTGAATGGGCATTTGTTTGAAATCATGCGCTGGAGCCTTAACTTTCGCATGTTTAGCTGGCAGCATCATCCCGATGTGGGTGTGCCGGTGGATATCAAGCTTTATTTGCTGTTTTATAACGGTAGCAAGCACTCACATTTACTGCATTCGACTGCACTGAACAAAGGCCGTATCGGGCGAGTGAACCTGTTTGCCGACGCACGGCATCATGATGTGAATATGGTGGTGGTTGCCCATGAGTTGTTACACACCTTGAAAGCGACCGACAAGTACAATCTTGCCAATAATGAGCCTGTTTTTCCACAAGGTTATGTGGAGCCTTATGCACAACCAGTCTATCCGCAAAGCATGGCAGAGATTATGGCGGGCAGAATTCCGGAAACTGAACATAGTTCTCGCATGGCGCGGCATTTGAACGAGACAGTCATCAGCAGGAAAACGGCAAGAGAAATAGGCTGGTTAAAATAATCACACGATAAGGGAGGCTTGCCGTGGCAATTACTGATTGGCCGGAACAGGAACGGCCGCGAGAAAAATTATTGCGTCTTGGCGCTCACACATTGTCTGACGCCGAGTTACTGGCCATTTTCCTGAGAGTTGGCGTTGCTGGAAAGACGGCCGTCGACTTGGCTAGAGACCTCCTGCAGCAGTTTCATACTTTAAATGGTATTTTTGCTGCCAGCCTGCTGAATATGTGTCAGGTGCATGGCATGGGGGTGAGTAAATACTGCCAGTTACAGGCCGTGCTGGAAATGAGCAAACGTGCACTGGGTGAGCAGTTGCATGAAGCTGACAGCTTTACGGCGCCCCAACAGGTTAAACAATATCTGCAGTTAAGTTTGTCGCAGCTGGATCGTGAAGTGTTTGGGGTGATGTTTCTGGATACCCAGAATCGCCTGCTGGCCTATGAAACATTGTTCGAAGGTGGATTGATGCAAACCAGTGTGCATCCGCGCGAAGTGGTGAAGCGGGCACTGGCACACAATGCAGCTGCAGTCATTCTCAGCCATAATCATCCGACAGGTGTGGCACAACCGAGCCGGCCAGATCAGCAATTAACGCAAACACTTAAGGATGCCTTGCATTTGATTGACGTGCGTGTGCTTGATCACATTATCGTGGCTGGTCAGCACACGTATTCTTTCAGCGAGCAGGGAATGTTGTAACAGAAAAAACGATGATGTAGCAAGATAAGGCAAGGGATTGGTGGGTGCTAACGGGGTCGAACCGCTGACATTCGCCTTGTAAGGGCGACGCTCTACCAACTGAGCTAAGCACCCGTGCCTTCAAACGAAGCGCGCATAATACATAAAACCATTTTCGACTGCAAGCATTCGCCTCAATATTTTTAAGCAAGGGTGTTTGTATTGGCAAGTTTTAGCCGAGTTACGGATGCCTGAGATCAGACAGTAAGTTTTTGGGTGAGAGTCACCAGTTGTTGAGAAATGTCTGCGACGCTGATTTTACGTTTCTCCGCCATTTCGGAAAGCAGCTGATAGGCGTCATCCGTACTCAAATTGCGTTGCCTCATCAGAATGTCTCTGGCATGATCAACCAGCTTTTGCTCTTCCTCACTCAGGGATTGCAAATGGCCATATAAGGTTGCGTTGGCTGCAGTGGACATGGGTAATGGTGTGGTTCTCATTTAAGACATCAACGTATCATTAGACTGACTTTGGTTTAGCAATCAGCATGCCAGTTTGAAAATGTATTTTAACGTGATGATTTTAAATGTGTTTTTGGATAAAATGCAGGGGTGCTCAATGTGGCTGTCTTGCATGTTGCCGCACCATTGCAGTGCTGTTGCACCAGTCGGGCGAAAGCCGTTGGCTATCTGTAAACAGGTGCGCGCCAGACTTTAGTTGCGGTTATAAAATAAAACGGGGAGTGATCTGTGGTGAAAAGAGTGTGGGGGTGCGCCGGTTGGGGAGGCTTGGCATTGTTGGGGGCATATGCGCTGGCGCAGGTGGCTTGGGCACGGGGTGAGACTTTGAATGCGCTGTGGCTGATTGCGGCGGCTGTGTGTATTTATTTGATTGCTTACCGCTTTTATGCGGCCTGGATTGCTGCCAGGGTACTCACGATTGATGCTACCCGCGCAACGCCTGGTGAGCGCTTAAACAATGGTCGCGATTTTATGCCAACCAATCGCTGGGTGGTATTTGGTCACCATTTTGCTGCGATTGCGGGCCCAGGCCCTTTAGTGGGGCCGACGCTGGCGGCCCAGTTTGGCTATTTGCCCGGCACTTTGTGGATATTGATTGGTGCGGTACTGGGCGGGGCTGTGCAAGACATGGTCACCCTGTTTTTTTCCACACGTCGTAATGGCCGTAGCCTCGGGCAAATGGCGCGGGATGAAATTGGTGCGATTGGCGGGACTGCTGCGCTGATCGGCACCTTTATGATCATGATTATCCTGATCGCCGTATTGGGATTGGTGGTTGTGAACGCCATGAAGCATAGCCCGTGGGGAACGGCGACAGTGGCCGCCACGATTCCTATCGCCATGCTGGTCGGTGTGTATATGCGCTATCTGCGCCCAGGACGCGTATTGGAAGCTTCCGTATTGGGTGTGCTGCTTTTGCTGGCCTCTGTGGGGTTGGGTGGCTGGGTTGACCATCATCCCGTACTCGCACCCCTGTTTGACCATGAAGGGCTGCCACTGGCTTTTTGCATTATTGGCTATGGCTTTGCCGCCGCGGTACTCCCGGTGTGGTTGCTATTGGCCCCGCGTGATTATCTGTCTACTTTTATGAAACTGGGGACTGTGCTGCTGCTGGCGATCGCCATTTTGCTGTTGCGCCCCGAAATTCATATGCCTGCGGTTACGCCGTTTATTGATGGCACTGGCCCGATTTTTGGCGGCAAGCTGTTTCCCTTTGTGTTTATCACGATTGCCTGCGGCGCAATTTCCGGCTTTCATGCCCTGATTGCCAGTGGCACGACGCCGAAGCTGATCTCCAGTGAAGGGGATATTCGCATGATCGGGTATGGCGCCATGTTGCTGGAGAGCTTTGTTGCCATTATGGCCATGATCGCCGCCACGGTACTTGAGCCTGGTGTTTATTTTGCTATTAACAGTCCGGCGGGTGTGGTTGGTAAAGAAGCACTGGATGCAGTGAACACCATCAGTGGCTGGGGCTATGAGGTGACCGTAGCGCAAATGCAGCATCTGGCAGATGCCATGGGTGAAAGTACCCTGTTTGCCCGCACCGGTGGCGCACCCAGTCTGGCAGTGGGCATGGCGAGTATTTTTGGCAGTGTGTTTGGCGAGCATTTACTGGCGTTGTGGTACCACTTTGCCATTATGTTTGAGGCGATTTTTATTTTAACCACACTGGATGCCGGTACACGGGTAGGGCGTTTTATGTTGCAAGACATGCTGGGCAATCTGCACCCCAAGTTAGGCGCTACTTCTTATACGCCCTCAGTGATTCTGACCAGTGCGCTGGTGGTGGCGGGTTGGGGTTATTTTCTTTATATCGGTGTCATCGACCCGAATGGAGGCGTGAATATCTTGTGGCCCTTGTTTGGCATTGCGAACCAGATGCTGGCCGCGATTGCGCTATCGGTGGCGACGGGCATTCTGGTCAAATCCGGCAGGCTTCAGTTTGCCTGGATTACCGCGCTCCCGCTGACCTGGCTGCTGGCAATTACCAGTGCCGCTGCTTATGAAAAAATCTTCAGCGATGATATCCGTGTCGGTTTTTTTGCTGCGGCCAATGATCTGGCGCACAAGCTGTCTGCAGGTCTGCTGCCCCCGGAAAAAGCGGCTGTTGCGCCGCAATTGATTTTTAACCAGCAGCTGGATGCCTGGCTCACCCTGTTTTTTGTGGCTATGCTATGGATCGTGGTGCTGGATATGTTACTGATGTGCTGGCGCAGTGTGCGTGGCAAGGCCGTGTTGCCTAGCAGCGAGACAGCCTATGTGGCCACCCGGCTGTAACATGAATAAGCATCACAGGTGAACCACTGTGATGTGATTGGCTCAAAGCTAAATAACACCCAGGTTGAAAGGGCAAGTATGCAATGGTTAAAGCAATGCTGGCAGCGTATCCGCCAGTTATCCGGCGATGATGCCTATGAGCGCTATCTGGCGCATTATGCCGAACAGCACGCCGGTATGCCCGAAGCCTGTCCACACTTGTCTCGCGCCGCCTTTTTCAGGCAATGGCAGGATCAAAAATGGAAAGGGATTAAACGGTGTTGTTAACTGAGGCAGATATTTCACGGGTAATCGAAATGGCCTGGGAGGATCGCACCCCTTTTGAGGCGATTGAACACCAGTTCGGGCTTAATCAGGCGGGTGTCATCAAGCTGATGCGCGGCCAACTACATGCGGCCAGTTTCAAGTCCTGGCGTCAGCGCACACGTGGGCAGTTGACCAAGCATGCCATGCTGCGCAATCAGGATATCAGCCGACATTGTTCACACTACCAGCACAAGCAAGTGAGACCTTAAGGTGGTCATGCCATGAGGTCTGACATTGGCCCCACTGCTTGTGCAAGATATTGTTAGTGGAATGTAACAAACAAATCTTGACTGCACATGCTTATGCCTTATTCAGTTAAAATAAGGTTTTAACGACAATCCTAGTGTTTCCCCATGCCTAAATACCGTTCTCACACGACAACTCAAGGTCGTAATATGGCTGGTGCACGTGCTTTGTGGCGTGCCACCGGTATGAAAGATGAAGATTTTTCCAAGCCGATTATTGCGATTGCCAACTCGTTTACCCAGTTTGTGCCTGGCCATGTCCACCTGAAGGACCTCGGTCAACTGGTGGCCCGTGAAATTGAAAAAGCAGGGGGCGTTGCCAAAGAGTTCAATACCATTGCGGTGGATGACGGTATTGCAATGGGTCACAGCGGTATGTTGTACAGTTTGCCCAGCCGTGACCTGATTGCGGACAGCGTGGAATATATGGTCAATGCGCATTGTGCCGATGCGCTCGTATGCATTTCCAATTGTGACAAAATTACGCCCGGTATGTTGATGGCCGCCTTGCGCCTGAATATCCCGGTCATTTTTGTCTCTGGTGGTCCGATGGAAGCCGGCAAGGTCAACTGGCAAGGCAATGCACATAAACTCGACTTGGTGGATGCCATGGTGGCGGCGGCAGACGACAAAGTGAGCGATGCCGAAAGTGAAGCCATCGAGCGCGAAGCCTGCCCAACTTGTGGTTCCTGTTCAGGCATGTTTACTGCAAACTCAATGAACTGTCTGACCGAGGCGCTTGGCTTGAGTTTGCCAGGCAATGGCTCAACGCTGGCCACCCATGCGGCGCGCAAGCAGTTGTTTTTGCAGGCGGGGCGCACCATTGTGGATTTGGCGAAGCGTCATTATGAGCAGGACGATTACAGTGTGTTGCCACGCAATATTGCCAGCTTTAAGGCGTTTGAAAACGCCATGGCGCTGGATGTGGCGATGGGCGGTTCAACCAATACCGTGTTGCATTTGCTGGCGGCGGCACATGAGGCGGGTGTGGATTTTACGATGAAAGACATCGACCGCATCTCACGCCATGTGCCATGCGTGTGTAAAGTGGCGCCTGCCACGGCTAAATACCACATGGAAGACGTTCACCGTGCGGGTGGCGTAATGGGGATTTTAGGTGAGTTGCATCGTGCGGGCGTGATTCATGGCGATGTACCAACGGTGCATAGCCCAAGCATGCAAGCCGCGTTAGCAAAATGGGATATTGCAACCTCGCAAGATGAGGAGGCGCACAAACTGTTTTCGGCCGCTCCCGGGGGTGTGAGAACGACGATTGCGTTTAGCCAAAGCATGTTGTGGCCTGCACTGGATACTGACCGTGCCGAAGGCTGTATTCGCGACAAAGCCCATGCTTACTCGCAGGATGGCGGCTTGGCAGTGCTGTATGGCAATATCGCACTCGATGGATGTATTGTGAAAACCGCAGGCGTGGACGACAGTATTTTGAAGTTTACCGGCCGTGCACGCATTTTTGAGAGCCAGGATACTGCCGTTGAGGCGATTCTTGCCGATCAGGTGGTGGCAGGGGATGTGGTGGTGATTCGTTATGAAGGTCCACGCGGAGGGCCTGGCATGCAGGAAATGCTATACCCGACCTCCTATCTGAAATCCAAAGGTCTGGGCAAGGCTTGTGCGCTACTGACCGATGGCCGCTTTTCAGGCGGCACATCTGGCCTGAGTATCGGCCATGCCTCCCCCGAGGCTGCGGAAGGGGGCGCGATTGGTCTGGTAGAAGAAGGCGATACCATTGAAATTGATATCCCGAACCGGACCATTCATCTGAACGTGACAGACGAAGTCCTGGCACACCGGCGCATTACCATGGAGGCCAAAGGCAGGGATGCATGGAAGCCGCTCAACCGCACGCGTGTAGTTTCGCCTGCTTTGCGTGCTTACGCCGCCATGAGCACCAGTGCGGCCAGGGGGGCAGTACGTGATGTTGCCCAGATAGAAAGGGGAAGTAAATGAGTCCGGAGTGTGGAATTTTGACCAGTAGCATGGAAATGACCAAACGTTTAAAGCTACATGCCCACGTCAACCAGTGGCAGGATGAAAATGGCCTGCAGTATCTGGAAATTGATAACCCACTGGCGACAGGCAAGATTGCATTGCAAGGTGCCCATGTCATTCATTGGCAACCCAAGTTTCTGGCTAATCCGGTACTCTGGCTTTCAAGTAATGCACGCTATGTGAAAGGCCGTTCTATACGAGGTGGTGTCCCCATTTGCTGGCCCTGGTTTGGTGCACATCCTACTGACAGTACATTGTGTCCGCACGGTTTTGCGCGTGTGATTCCCTGGCGCGTCATGGATATTGATGCCACGCCAACCGGCGCCACCAGAATTATTCTGGAGATGCAACAAACACCAGAGGCACAGCGTCAGTTGTCCTATCCATACGAACTGACGCTGACCATTACCATCGGTCGCCGCTTGCGTATCGACCTGTCAACGACCAATCTGGCCGAGCATCCATTTGTGATCAGTGAAGCATTCCACACCTATTTCAATGTCAGTGATTTGTCGAATATCCAGATCACCGGCATGCAGGATCTGGTTTATCTGGACAAGTTGTTGAAATATGAACGGAACGTCGAGCATGAAGCGCTCAGTTTTAGTGGCGATGAGTATGACCGTGTGTATGTGCATCACAGTTCTGACTGTGCGATTCACGACAGTGGGTATAACCGCATTATTCATGTTTCAAAATCTGGCAGTGATACCACCGTTGTGTGGAATCCGGGCGCCGATAAAGCGGCTCAGATGGGGGATATGGGTGTGGGTGATGAGTGGCGAAAAACCATTTGTGTGGAGACTACCAATGCAATGGATAACATGGTGGTCATCAATCCAGGTCGCAAGCACACATTGAGTGCGGAATATTCCATCGAGACACTGTAACTTGACTGTGACGGTGTCAACCAAAGCTGAGCACATGCGTTTTAGGGCTGTTGGCAAAACACCAAATGCCTGTGAAATTGGCTGATTTTTATCACAAATATTGTGTGCTGGTATTGTGGATTTCACTTGGTCAGGTAAGATGCCACATGCACAAAAGTTGCATTTCGGGGATGTATTAATTTAGGAAAGTATTCAAGGAGATCGCATGAAAGTCTTATTATCCGCAATCGCTGCTGCTACTTTGTTGATGGCTGGTCAAGCACAGGCAGTAGACGCTGCTGCTGCAAAAGCCCTGGCACAAAAAAGTGGTTGTTTGGCTTGCCATAGCGTGGACGCTAAAGTGTTAGGCCCAGCTTACAAAGATGTCGCTGCAAAATATAAAGGTGATAAAACAGCAGAAGCTAAATTGGTTGCTAAAGTAAAAGCAGGCGGTAGTGGCGTTTGGGGCAATATTCCAATGCCAGCTAACAGTCCTCAAGTAAAAGATGAAGATATCAAAACCATTGTTCAGTGGATTTTGGCACTCTAAACATCATTTAGAGCTTGCAAGAAATAGAAAAGCCAGCGTTACCAGCTGGCTTTTTTTGTGAGAAATTCTCCACGCCTTTGATGTGCAGATAAATCTGTTATTGCACAAGTCCAAACAAGTAAACAAACACTGCAACGATGGCGACAGGGGCAATAATGTTGTTAGCCGTTCGCCAGCATTTATAAGTGAATGGATGTAAGCCAAATTCGTTTTGCGTGTGGTTTTTTTTCATACAGTAACCAGCAAATACAGCCATTAATAGACCGCCAAGGGGAAGCATGAGGGTGGACGTGAGTTTATCTAGCGTCTCAAAAATGTTTAAACCGAAAAGCACTTTCACATCGGCCCATACATTAAATGACAACACCACACTCAGCCCCGTGAGCCAGATGATGAGTCCCAATACTGCACTGACCATATTGCGCTTGAATGTTGTATTTTCAACCACCCAGGCAATGGTGGGTTCTACCAGTGAAATAGCGCTGGTCCAGGCGGCGAAAGCAACCAGCAGGAAAAATAATGTGGCAACGACATTGCCTGCAGGCATGGCGCCAAACGCAATCGGCAGTGTTTGAAATAGCAGCCCAGGTCCGGCGTTGGGGGCTAGGTGATTGGCAAATACCAGCGCGTAAATAGCCAAGCCGACTAATAAGCCCAGCATCGTGTCTATCAAAGCAATCCAAACGGTAGTGCGCGCAATTGAAACATCACGACTTAAATAAGAGCCGTACACCATCACCGAGCCCATGCCCAGGCTCAAGGAGAAAAAAGCGTGACCTAATGCTGACAAAACGGCTATTGGTGTGATCTTTGAAAAGTCCGGGGCGAACATGAAATTCGCGGCAGCACGCATATCGCCAACCGACATGCTGTAACCCAGCAAGATAAATAAAATCACAAACAACGCTGGCATCAGCACATTATTGGCTTTTTCAAGCCCGGAATTAACGCCACGGGCTACCACGCCCATCACCATGACCATAAAGAGGGTGTGCCAAATGGTGAGTTGAACTGGATTGGCCAGCAAGGCTGCAAAATTGGATTGCGACTGCGAGGCTGAAATATGGCTAAATGTATTTTGCATGGCAGCCACGGTGTAACTTAATACCCAGCCAGCAATCACACTGTAAAAGCTTAATATCAACACGCCAGCCAGCATGCCCATTGCGCCCATCCAGCGCCATTGAGCAGAAACATGGGCCTCTTTTGCCAGTGTATGAATGGCATCGAGCGGATTTTGTTGCGCGCGTCGCCCCAACATGATTTCAGTCATCATTAACGGAATGCCGACAAAGAAAATGCATGCGATAAATACCAGTACAAAAGCACTGCCGCCGTTCACCCCGATCATGTAGGGCAGTTTCCATATATTGCCCAAACCGATGGCGGAGCCTGCCGTGGCCAGCATGAAGGTCCAGCGGTTTTTCCAAGCGCCACGATGCTGTGACATAGCGTTTCCTAAGCGTTATTTTTAATGGAAAAGTAGCGAGTGGTTTCTTGTTTAATGATGTTTGATAGTAATAACAAACCAATCAGATTGGGGATAGCCATTAAACCGTTCGCCAGGTCTGAGAAGTTCCAGACAAATTCCAGGCTGGTGATGGCGCCTATCATCACTGCGATGGTGAACATGACGCGATACGCTTTAATCCAATGTGCACCTAATAAATACTCGATGGCTTTTTCGCCGTAATAATGCCAGCCGATGAGTGTTGAATATGCAAATAACGCTGTTGCAATTGCAACGATGACCCGACCAGTATTTCCCAGTGACTCCGCCATACTGCTGCTGGTTAACTCGGCAGGGCTGACCCCCTGCGTCCAACTACTGGCAGTCAAAATCACCAAGGCCGTCATCGTACATACCACCAGGGTATCGATAAATGTTTGCGTCATGCTCACCAGTGCCTGTTTCACTGGATCATTGGTGCGCGCCGCCGCCGCCGCAATCGGTGCTGACCCCAGGCCTGACTCGTTGGAAAATACGCCACGTGCGATACCAAAGCGCATGGCAGCAGCCACAGTGGCCCCGGCGAAGCCACCCGTTGCGGCACTGGGGTTAAACGCATGATAAAAAATAAGGCCAAAGGCATGTGGGATTTGCTGAATGTGCATGATGAGAACCCAAAGACTGGCACCCACATAAGTGACTATCATTAATGGCACCAGAAAAGAAGTAAATCGGCCAATCGAGCGTATGCCACCCAAAATGACCAAGCCGGTTAACAGGCTCAACACAATGCCGCTGGTCATGAGCGGGACATTAAAAGTCGCTTCAAAAATCTTGGCTGCAGCATTCGCTTGCGTCATATTGCCAATGCCAAACGCAGCACAAGCAGTAAATACTGCAAACAGGGTACCCAGCCAAGGTAAGCCGGCACCTTGGCTCAGATAATACATTGGTCCACCACGCATGCCGTGCGGACCTTTTTCTCGGTACTTAACAGCCAATACCGCTTCACTGTATTTGGTGGCCATGCCCACCAGTCCAGTTACCCACATCCAGAACACGGCACCAGGTCCACCCAGGGTAATTGCAGTGGCTACACCGACGATATTGCCAATGCCCACCGTGGCAGCCAGAGCGGTCATTAATGCTGCAAAGTGACTGATATCGCCTTCATGGCCTGAATCTTTGGTCCAGATCAGTTTGAACGCATGCGGCAAGGCCCGAAATTGCACGCCCTTGAGGAGAATGGTGAGGTATAAGCCAGTGCCAACCAGTAAAGTAAGCATCAGGGGGCCCCATACCCAAGCTGAGAGTGTGGCGACGAGTTTTTCTAATACTTGCATATTTATCCCTTTGTCTTTCAGGGATTATAGCGATGTTATGACGGGATGCGCCAGTTATGCACGAAAGTGTTGTTTGAGTACAGCGATCATCGCGGCATGATCCAGCACACCGGCACTTTCACGGATGCTGTGCATGGCCCACATGGGGCTGCCTACATCCACGGTCGGGATGCCCAGCTGTGCTGCCATGATAGGGCCTATGGTACTGCCGCAACCCAAGTCGGTACGGTGCGCATACTGCTGATAAGATACCCCGGCAGCTTCGCATAATTGTATAAACCGCGTAGCAGTCACTGCATTGGTGCTGTAGCGCTGGTTGGCATTGGTTTTAATCACAGGCCCCTGGTTAACCAATACATGGTGACAGGGCTCGTAGCTGCCGGCATGGTTGGGGTGAAAGGCATGTGCCATATCTGCACTGATAAAAAAACTGTTGGCAAATGCGCGCAGTTTTTCTTCTTCGCTGGTGCTGGTCGAACTGCAAATGCGGTTGATGACATCTAGTAAGAAGCTGCCACCGGCACCTGTCGCACTCTCCGAGCCGACCTCTTCATGGTCAAACAGCGCGCAGATGATGGTTGATTGCGGTTTTTCAGTGTGCAGCAGGGCTTCGAGCGTTGCATGGCATGAGGCAAGGTTGTCGAGTTGGCTGTCGGCAATAAACTCCTGATCGATGCCCCAGAAACTGCCCTGTTGCGTGTCATACAGGGCGATATCCCACCCCACTATTTTTTCAGCCGGAAGCGCAAGAGTTTGCGCCAGTAAACCGGTCAGCAGGGTGTGTGCCGCCTCGGTGTTGGCGGCATGGCCAAAAATCAGTGGTAAGCCGGTTTGTTTGTTGAGTAGCAGCCCTTTTTCATTCACCTCGCGGTTCATGTGGATGGCCAGGTTAGGCAGGCGCGCCGCAGGCTGCTCAAGCTTCACCAGCTGCGTGTCAAAGCCTTGTTCAGATTTGATGGTCACCCGTCCGGCAATGCTGAGGTCGCGGTCGGTAAATGTCGCTAAAATAGGGCCGCCATAGACCTCGACGCCCAGTTGTGCCAGACCTTCAGTGGCGTAAGCCGCTTTGGGTTTCAGGCGTAAACCAGGTGAATCGGTATGTGCGCCAACGAGCCGGAAGCCGGTGTCAGCGATGGGCTGTTGACCCAATACAAAGGCGATCACCGAGCCGCCATCGCGCACCACAAAATATTTTCCGCCCTGTTTGAACTGCCAGGGTTCGTTTTCGCGCAGATTTTTAAAGCCTTGCGACTTCAGGCGGCTGGCTACCGAGGCTACCGCATGCCAGGGGCTGGGGCTGCTATCAATAAAATCCAAAAGCGCTTTCGCCTGTTGTCTGGCTTCTATTGAAATCTGCATGCTAAACCCAGTCTTTCTCGATCAAAAAGTCGGTGTACAGTTTGGCCTCAAGGCTGCCGGTTTCCGGTTTCCAGTCATAGCGCCATTTCACAATCGGTGGCATCGATAGCAGAATGGACTCGGTACGGCCATTGGATTGCAGTCCGAAGATCGTCCCGCGGTCAAAAATCAGGTTGAACTCGACATAACGGCCGCGTCGATAGGCCTGAAAATCACGCTCACGTTCGCCATAGGCGGTGTCTTTACGGCGTTGCACAATCGGCAGATAGGCGTTGACAAAGGCATCGCCAACCGCACGTTGCAGGGCAAAGCATTGCTCAAACCCCAGTTCACTGAAGTCATCAAAAAATACACCACCAATACCGCGTGGCTCCTTGCGATGCTTGAGGAAAAAGTACTCGTCGCAATCTTTTTTAAATTGCGGGTAATACTGCGCACCAAAAGGCGCCAGTGCTTCCTTGTTCACACGGTGAAAGTGGATGCAATCCTCTTCAAAACCATAATAAGGCGTCAAATCCATGCCGCCACCAAACCACCAAATATCTTGTTCGGCTTCAGTTTGCGCTTTTGCCACAAAAAATCGCACATTCATATGCACCGTTGGTACAAACGGATTGTGCGGATGAAACACCAAAGACACGCCCATGGCTTCCCAGGGGCGGCCAGCCGCCTCAGGGTGGGCGACACTGGCTGCAGGTGGCAGTTTGTTGCCCAGCACATGCGAAAAGCCCACGCCGGCACGCTCAAACACATTGCCGTTTTCCAGCATGCAGGAGTTACCACCGCCGCCTTCCGGACGTTGCCAGCTATCTTGCAGAAAGTTTTTGCCATCGACCAGTTCGACAGCTTCTACAATACGTGATTGCAATCCTTGCAGGAAATCGTAAACGGCTTGTGTTTGCATAGGGAGATGAACGTTAGTTTTTAATGGCGCGGTAGCCAATATCGGTACGGTATTGTGCACCTTCGAATTGTATGGATTCAACCATTTTATAGGCCTGTTGCTGGGCGAACTTGACGGTTTCTCCAAGGGCCGTGACGCATAACACGCGACCACCGCTGGTCACGACGTTGCCATCTTTCAGTGTTGTGCCCGCATGGAACACATGACCATCCTGTACATCGCTGGGTAGACCGGTAATGGTATCGCCAAGTCTTGGGGTCTCAGGGTAATGGGCACTGGCCATGACGACGCCGAGGGCAAAGCGCCTGTCCCATTCAGCCTTGGCCTCGTTGAGCGTACCATTGACTGCATGCTCTGCTAATTCTACCAGGTCGGATTTCAGGCGCATCATGATGGGTTGTGTTTCAGGATCACCCATGCGGCAGTTGAATTCCAGTGTTTTGACTTCGCCTGCGGGCGAAATCATCAAGCCTGCATATAAAAATCCGGTGTAGGGAATGCCGTCCTTGGCCATGCCCTCCACGGTCGGGATAATAATCTCACGCATGGCCCTGTTATGAATTTCAGGGGTGACCACCGGTGCTGGAGAGTAAGCGCCCATGCCGCCAGTGTTGGGTCCCTGGTCAGCATCCTGCAAACGTTTGTGGTCCTGGCTGGTTGCCAACGGTAGAATATTTTTACCATCCACCATCACCATAAAACTGGCTTCTTCACCGCTTAAAAACTCTTCAATCACTACGCGGGCGCCGGCATCGCCCAGTTTGTTATCTGACAACATGGCATCCACTGCGGCGTGCGCCTCTTCAAGTGTCATGGCGACCACCACGCCTTTGCCCGCGGCCAGGCCGTCTGCCTTGATCACAATGGGCGCACCCTCTGCATCAATATAGGCATGCGCAAGTGTTGCATCACTGAAGGTTTGATATTTGGCGGTAGGAATGCCATGGCGGCACATAAATGCTTTGGCAAAGTCTTTCGAACTTTCCAGTTGCGCCGCTGCTTTGCTTGGGCCAAATATTTTTAAATCATGGGCACGAAAGGCATCGACCACCCCTTGCGAGAGTGGTGCTTCCGGGCCGACGATGGTCAGGGCAATTTGCTCGTCCTCAGCAAACTTCACCAGCTCGTCAATCTTGGTAATCGGCACATTGACCATGTCCGGGTCGGTGGCTGTTCCGGCATTGCCGGGAGCGACATAGACGCGGCTCACAGCCTTGTTTTGCGCCACTTTCCAGGCCAGTGCATGCTCACGACCACCCGAACCAATCACTAAAATTTTCATCTTTTATTACCTAATTGAGTTTGAGCCACAAAGGACACAGAGATCACAGAGGAGAGTGCAATGATTGAATGCTTTGAAGAAGTTCTCTGTGTACTCTGTGCCCTCTGTGGCAAAAGAATTAATGTCTGAAGTGACGAATGCCTGTCACTACCATCGCCAGGCCACGTTCGTCCGCAGCGGCAATCACTTCTTCGTCGCGCATGCTGCCACCCGGGTGAATCACACAGCTGGCACCGGCATCGGCCAGCACATCGACACCATCACGGAACGGGAAGAAGGCATCAGACGCTACCACAGAGCCTTGCAAGCTTAAGCCAGCGTTTTGCGCTTTGATGGCGGCGATTTTGGTGCTATCGACACGGCTCATCTGGCCTGCGCCCACGCCCAGTGTCATGCCATTGCCGCAGAACACGATGGCGTTGGATTTGACGTATTTGGCCACGTTCCAGGCAAACAGCAGGTCTTGCATTTGCTGCGGTGTCGGTTGCAGTTTGGTCACGACTTTGATGTCAGCCAGTTTCAAGTCGTGGTTGTCTGCAGATTGCAGCAAAATGCCGGAACCGACGCGTTTGGAATCCACCGCATTGCGGCCTTGTTCCCATGGCGTATTGCCACCTTGTGGCAAGGCGATTTTCAGCACGCGCACATTGGCTTTGGCGCTGAAAATGGCCAGTGCTTCCGGCGTGTAATCTGGCGCAATCAGCACTTCGACAAACTGTTTGCTCACCGCTTCGGCACCCGCGGCATCTAATGTAGTGTTAAAGGCGATAATGCCGCCAAAGGCTGAAGTCGGGTCGGTTTTAAAGGCTTTGCTGTAAGCCTCCAGCGCATTGGCACCCAGGGCGACGCCGCATGGGTTGGCATGTTTGACGATGACGCAAGCCGGGCCGGTAAATGATTTCACTGCTTCCCAGGCGGCATCGGCATCGGCGATATTGTTATAACTTAATTCTTTACCCTGAAGTTGTTGCGCGGTGGCCAGGCTGCCGGGGGCAGGGTACAGGTCTCGGTAGAAGGCGGCTTGCTGGTGGCTGTTTTCACCGTAACGCAGGTCTTGTACCTTGACAAAGCTGCTGTTCATTTGTGCCGGGAACTGGCTGATGACAGGTTTGGCAGCAGCTTCTGTGGCCTCAAAATCGATCGCTGAAAGGTAATTGCTGATCGCCGCATCATATTGTGCAATGCGGTTAAAGGCGGCTACCGACAATTTAAAACGGGTAGCTTTGGAAACCGCGCCTTGATTGGTTTTTAATTCAGCCATCACTTCTGCATATTGTGCGGCATCGGTCAACACGGCGACATCGTTCCAGTTTTTGGCGGCGGAGCGCACCATGGCCGGGCCGCCAATATCGATATTTTCAATCGCATCTTCCAGCGTACAGTCAGCTTTGGCGACGGTGGCTTCAAATGGATACAGATTGACCACCAGCAGGTCAATATTCTCAATGCCATATTGCTGCATGGCCGCCACATGCTCAGGTAAATCGCGACGACCAAGCAAGCCGCCATGCACTTTCGGGTGCAGGGTTTTGACGCGGCCATCCAGCATTTCAGGAAAGCCGGTGAAGTCGCTGACTTCTTTCACTGGGATATTGTTGTCACGGAAAAGCTTGGCTGTGCCGCCGGTAGAGAGAAGTTCTACACCCAGCTGGTTGAGGGATTGTGCAAGTTCAAGCACACCGGTTTTATCAGAAACACTGATCAGCGCGCGTTTAATGTGTGAGGTCATAGTGATGATGTCGTTAAAAATCAAAAGAATATTGACCACAGAGGCACTGGGGCACAGAGATGAAACAAGTGGGTTCTGGCTTGCTCTGAGCCTCAGCGGCTCTGTGGTGAAAGACAAGGTTATTCAAGACCGTATTGCGCCATTTTTTTGCGCAGGGTATTACGATTGATGCCTAGCATGTCCGCTGCTTTGCTCTGGTTTCCGCCTACCTTGGTGAGCACATAGTCAACCATGGGCTTTTCAATGCAGCCCAATACCATGTCATAAATGGCATGGGGTGGCTGACCATCGAGATGGGTGAAATACTCGTCAAGCGATTCACGGATGGCGACACTGAGTTTGCAATCATTTTCCATTAGGCCGCTAACTCCTCGTCGGTTGTGTCTTCGTGGTCGGCATAGACCAGACGATCGTTTTTGGCTTTGAGTTCGGCAAAAAAATCGTTGATCGCGTGGAGTTGCAACTCAATCGTTTGCAAGGTATTCATGTTGTGACGGAAAGCGGCAGAACCCGCCAGCCCTTTGGTGTACCAGGAAATATGCTTGCGCGCGACGCGCATGCCGGTCAGGTCGCCATAAAATGCATATAAATCATGCAGGTGTTCCAGCATGACCTGATGAATTTCATCCACGGTAGGCGGCAGCATGTGTTCGCCGGTCTTCAGGAAGTGTTCTGTCTCACGGAAAATCCAGGGGCGGCCTTGCGCGGCGCGGCCGATCATGACGGCATCGGCTTTGGTGTAATCGAGCACAAACCTGGCTTTTTCAGGGGTAGTGATATCACCATTGGCAATCAGTGGAATCCGGATGGCTTGCTTGACTGCGGCAATCGTGTCGTATTCGGCATCGCCATGGTACAGGTCGTTACGGGTACGTCCGTGGATGGTCAGTGCCTGAATGCCAATGTCTTCTGCCATTCTGGCAATCTGGATGGCGTTACGGTTTTGTCTGTCCCAGCCCGTGCGGATTTTAAGTGTCACTGGCACATCCACTGCATTGACCACGGCTTTGAGGATTTGCGAAACCAGCGGCTCGTCACGCAATAGCGCAGAGCCGGCCATCACATTACATATTTTTTTGGCTGGACAGCCCATGTTGATATCGATGATCTGTGCGCCGTTGTCCACGTTATGGCGTGCGGCCTCTGCCATCATTGCGGGTTCTGCGCCTGCGATTTGCACCGAAATAGGACTGACTTCACCTTCATGGTTGGCGCGGCGTTTGGTTTTTTCACTACCATACAGCAAGGAGTTCGAGGTCACCATCTCTGACACGGCCAAGCCTGCGCCCATCTTTTTGCACAGCATGCGGAACGGGCGATCAGTGACGCCTGCCATAGGGGCAACCACAAGATTGTTTTTCAGTTGATGTGGTCCGATGTGCATGTTGTGTATAGTGGGGGCTATAAGTCAGTGAAAAGACTAACTATTTTACCTGCAAATCGGGACGCTGGGAATCTCTGGCTGTGTTTTTTGCTTATTTTTTACGCAGGCGGATGTGAGTGTCTATCAGTTGCATGGCGCGATCACGAAACAGCGTGCCTTCCGTATCCTTGACCCACATATGCAGCAGGCCTGAGAAGAACAGGTGGGTATCCATCGCCAGTTCCGCCGCTGTAACCTGGGTGCTGACTTGGCCTATTTCCTGGGCTTTGGTATAGGTGAGTTCCATTTTGTGCACCAGTCCACTGCAATTGCTCAGGATGGATTTGAGTACTTCGGCAAACTCATCCACGTACTCACATTTGGCCATCATCACTTCATAGGTTTCGCGTGTGGTTTGGTCCTGGTCGAGGATTTGAATGGTGTTTTCAAGGTGTTTGCGGATGCGACCTAAGGGGTCTGTACTATTGTCTTCCTGGGATCCCAGCAAGGTATCATCCATGCGGTCAATCAATGGAAGATAAACTTCCTCACGCATGGCATGAAACAGATCAGCCTTGTTTTGAAAGTGCCAGTACACCGCGCCGCGTGTTACGCCTGCATGTGAGGCGATTTGTTCCAGACTAGTGCGGCTGACGCCCTTAAGCAGGAACATTTCACGCGCGGCATTTATCAGACGTTTTCGGGTGACGGCTGCATCTTCTTTTGTCTTGCGTACCATAAAGTTGAATATTTCTTTCAAAAGTCATTGGTTGGTCATTGTATTTATGTATATTTGATTGGGGCTCGCATAAAATTCTTGTAAAAGCCATTTACATACATACATGTTTGTATATAATATACATCCAAGAGTGTATGTAATGCAAGCTTAATTTATAAATTGGAAGAGGATAACATGTTGATTTCACGGACTATACAGCGCCGTCAGGCGCTTTTGCTGATCACTTTGGGAGTGATGCTGAGTGCATGTGGCAAGTCTTCAAATGAGCCGCAAGCAGGGGCGGCCATGCCAGCAATGCCCGTGACAGTGCAAGCTGTGACTGCAGAAACTGTGCCTGTACAGACCGAAGTTGTCGCACAAACTGAAGGCGCCAAGCAGATTGAGGTTCGCCCGCGCGTGGGTGGCATTATCCTCAAGCGCTTGTATGAAGAAGGTGAGCCTGTGAAAGCAGGTAAGGATATGTTTTTGATTGATCCTGTGCCTTTCCAGTTGCAAGTAGAGCAGGCCAAAGCATTAATTGCGCAACAAAAAGCGCGGATTGATCAAACAGCGCGTGAAGCCTTGCGTTTGAAAGGCTTGCTGGAAACGCGCTCTATCAGTCAGCGTGAGTATGATAATGCGACCTCAGACAGCTCTGTTGCCACTGCTACCATGTTGCAGTATCAGGCACAGTTGCGTGAAGCCGAACTGAATTTGTCTTACACCCATGTGAAAGCGCCAGAAAACGGTATTGCCGGTCGTTTCGTGCTGTCCGAAGGGGCGTTGGCAAGTGCAAATACCACCTTGCTGAGCACCATTGTGCAGGTGTCTCCGATTTGGGTACGCTTTAGTCTGTCTGAATCCGACTTGATGACACTCGGCGGGCATTTGCGTCCCGGCCATGTGCAGGATGTCAGGTTGATTCTGGCTGACGGCGTTGAATATCCGCAGTCAGGCAGAATCAATTTTTCTGCCAGCCAGATCGATCCTGCACTGGGTACGCAACAATTACGGGCTGAATTTAAAAACAGTGACAATACCTTGTTACCTGGCCAGTTTGTGCGTGTACGCCTGACCACCGGCAAGCGTGATGGTGTGTTCCTGATTCCGCAAACAGCAGTGTTGAACGGCCAGCAGGGCAAGTTTGTGTTTGTGGCTGAAAAAGACAAAGAGGGCAAAAGCATTGCAGCGGTGAGACCCATTCAGGCCGGTGGCTGGTTCAATGATCGCTGGATTGTACTGGATGGCTTGAAGGCCGGTGACCAGGTGATTATAGATAACCTGATCAAGGTACGCCCTGGTGCGCCAGTGGCACCCCATGCGGCTGACGCTGCCCCTGCTGTCGCACCGGCGCAGCAAAAAACCAAAGCCTGATGCTATTTGGCAAGCGCTTAAACGAGTTTTCTATTTAATTATATTATCAGGGACCTGATGTCAGAAATCAGGTCCGTTTCAGGGAACACGATATGACCCGATTTTTTATCACACGCCCGATTTTTGCCAGCGTGCTGTCTATCATCATCGTCTTGGCAGGGTTGGCAGCGGCATTTAAATTGCCGATTGCGCAATACCCGCAAATTGCACCGCCTACGGTTTTGATTACCGCCAGCTATCCTGGCGCCAGTGCCGACACACTTTCTAAAACGGTGGCCGCACCGATTGAAGAGCAGTTAAGCGGGGTCGAAAACCTGCTGTACTTTAACTCCAGTTCGGACAGTAGCGGCACCCTGACCATCACTGCCACGTTTGATGTGGGGACCGATGTTAACCAGGCTACATTTAACGTCAGCAACCGCGTAAATATTGCATTGCCGCGCTTGCCGGAAGATGTACGCCGTACCGGCGTGGTAGTGCAAAAGCGCTCTAATGACATTTTGCTGGTGGTCATGCTGACTTCAAAAAACAAAGACCATAACCGCTTGTTTTTGAGCAATTATGCGACCCTGAACCTGCTCGATGAATTCAAGCGGATTAAAGGCGTAGGGGATGTCACCATTTTTGGTGGTCAGGATTACTCAATGCGCGTCTGGTTACGTCCTGATCGCATGGCGCAATTGGGTATTTCGACCAGTGATGTTTCTGCAGCCATCAGTGCGCAAAACGCGCAATATGCGGCAGGTAAAATTGGTGCCGAGCCTGCGCCTCCCAGCCAGCAGCTTGCATTTACTGTGACGGCCAAAGGGCGCCTGATTGATCCGGAAGAGTTTGGTAATATCATTTTGCGCGCACAGGGCCCTAACGGTGTGTTGCGTTTGAAAGATGTGGCTCGCATTGAGCTGGGTGCGCAAAGTTATAACGTGGCTTCAGCGCTGGATGGCCAGGCAGGTGTGGCGATGCCTGTTTTCTTGCAGACCGGTGCCAATGCGCTGGATACAGCAGAGGCCATCAAGGCCAGGGTAGAGGAGTTGAAAGCCAAGTTTCCCGAGGGCATGGAGTACAACATTCCTTACGATACCAGTGACTTTGTGAAAGCGACGATCAAGGAAGTGTTTCATACCTTTGGTGAAGCGCTGCTTCTGGTGGTGCTGGTGGTGTTCCTGTTCCTGCAAAGCTGGCGCGCCACCCTGATTCCGATGATTGCAGTACCGATCTCGATTATTGGTACCTTTGCCGGGCTGTACCTGTTTGGTTTTTCAATTAACCTGCTGACCCTGTTCGCCATGATCCTGGCCATCGGGATTGTGGTGGACGATGCGATTGTCGTGCTTGAAAACACCGAACGGCTGATGAAAGAAGAAGGGCTGAATCCGCTGCATGCGGCCATCAAGTCTATCGCCCAGGTGCAGGCCGCGGTGGTGGCGATTGTGCTGGTGTTGTGTGCGGTATTCGTACCGGTGGCTTTCCAGGGCGGTATTGCCGGTGAGTTGTATCGCCAGTTTGCGGTGACTGTGGCGATTTCTGTGGTGATTTCAGGCGTGGTGGCGTTAACACTCACCCCGGCCCTGTGCGCCATGATTTTGAAAAACAGTCATCATGAAAATGCCTTTTTCAAGAAGTTTAATCAGGGCTTTAGCCGTTTGACAAACCTGTACACCGGTACAGTCAAGCTGACTTTGCGCCATAAAATCATTGGTGCGGTGGTATTTGGCAGCATGCTGGTGGTGATGATTTTGCTGTTCCGTACCGTGCCTGGGGGCTTTGTACCGCCAGAAGATCAGGGCTACGTGATTAGTATTGTCGTGATGCCGGATGGAGCCACGCTGAAACGGACTTCGCAAACCACAGAAAATATTCGTGCTGCCGTAGCGCAGGACCCAGCAACTGCACACGAATTTGCGGTGAACGGCTTTGAGTTGCTGACAGGGGCCAATAAAACCAATGCGGCGACCATGTTTGTGCGGATGAAAGACTGGGATGCGCGGACCACCAATGCCGACCAGATGGTGGGCAAGTTGATTGGCATCGGCATGAGCCAGCCGGACGGTATGGGCTTTGCGGTAAATCCGCCGGCCATCCGTGGTTTGGGTTCCGCCGGTGGTTTTGAGGTGTATGTACAAAGTCACGGTGATACTGACCCGATCAAGCTTGCGCAAGTCATGAATAACTTTATGGATGCCATGCGTGCAGATCCGAAGTTGACTGGCATTAACAGCTTCTTCCGTCCTACGGTGCCGCAGTTATTTATCGAGGTGGATGAGGCGAAAGCCTTGACGCAAAATGTGCGTATTGCCGATATTTACGCCACCTTGCAAAGCACCATGGGTTCCTTGTATGTCAACGACTTTAACCGCAATGGCCGTACCTATCGCGTGCAATTGCAGGCCGAAGCCGCATACCGCATGAACCCTGAGGATCTGGGCAAAGTGTATGTACGCAGCCAGCCGACGGAAGACAACCCTAATGGCAACATGATCCCGATGTCGGCGCTGGCCAAAGTGAGCAATATCGTGGGTGCCGAGCAGCTGGAGCGTTACAACGGCCTGCTCTCTGCCAAGGTGTTTGGCAGCGGTGCGCACGGTGTGAGTTCGGGTGATGCCATCAAGCTGGTGGAAAAAATTGCCAAAGAAAACCTGCCGGATGGCTACCAGATTGCCTGGACTGGTCAGGCCTATCAGGAAAAACGGACGGGCTCTGCTGCGCTGGTGGCATTTGGCTTCGCCACGATTATGGTGTTCCTGATCCTGGCCGCGCAGTTTGAAACCTGGTCCTTGCCCCTGGCGGTGATCATGGCGATTCCGTTTGCCATGACCGGTGCCCTGATTGCAGTGCTGACACGCGGTATGAACAACGATATCTACTTCCAGATTGGCTTGATCACGCTGATTGGTCTGGCGGCTAAAAATGCCATCCTGATTGTGGAGTTTGCCTCGCAGAAAATGGAAGCAGGCATGCCATTGGCCGAAGCCGCGCTTGAAGCAGCACGCTTGCGTTTCAGACCGATTGTGATGACCTCGATGGCATTCGTATTAGGGATTATTCCACTGGTATTTGCCACCGGTGCCGGTGCGGCTGCCCGTCAGTCTATGGGTACCGGCGTGTTTGGCGGTATGTTGCTGGCCACCTTTGTTGCCACCATCTTTATCCCATTATTCTTTACCTGGTTGACCAACGAGAAAAAAGTGCGTCACCACGGACATGTTGAAGAAGAGGAAGCGGTATGAAACCGACAGTATTAAAACCGATGCGCCAGGCGCTGATGCTGGGTGTGATTACAACCACGCTGGCTGGTTGTCAGTTACTTGGTCCGATGTATTCACGTCCGGAATCTACGCTACCAGCGCAATTCGATAGCCATCCCGGTATGGCAACGAGTGCAGCGCAGCAACTGGCACTACAACAGTGGTGGACATTGTTTAATGACAGTGCGCTCAATAGCCTGGTTGAAACTGCGCTGGAAAAGAATACCAATGTACAGTTGGCCGTGGCCAGAATTGAAGAGGCAGATGCACAAGCACGGGAAATTGGTGCCAATATCCTGCCGTCAGTGACGCTGGATGGTTCTGGTGTCCGCAATCGTGTCACTGAGTCTGGTATTTTCCCCGTATTTGGTGACAATCCACGCAAAACTTATAAAATTGGCTTGAACAGCAGCGTGGAACTCGACTTCTGGGGCAAGTTACGGCGTGCAAATGAAAGTGCCCGCGCCAGTTTGCTGTCGACAAATTACGCTAAAGAAGCTGTGTACTCGTCCACTTCCAGTCTGGTGGTTAATCACTATGTGATGATCCGCAGTCTTGATGCGCAGTTGGATGTGAATGCAGAAAACCTGAGAACAGCACAGGATAGTCTGGACCTGGCAAGACGACGTGTAGAAGGCGGCGTTGCCACGATTCTGGATGCGCATCAGGCCGAGTTGGTGGTCACCACGTTACAATCACAAAAGCTGGATCTGGAACGCTTGCGTGCACTCAGTGAACACCAGTTGGGCTTCCTGACCAATGATCTGGGCTTGCGGGTCGCCAAGGTTGACCGTGCGTCTTTGCCAGTTGCACCGACCGTACCAGCTGGACTGCCTTCCGAACTGATGGAGGCGCGGCCCGACGTGCGACAGGCTGAGCAGACCCTGGTGGCAGCAAATGCCAATATCGGGGTGGCCAAAGCCAATCTGTATCCGAGCATTTCATTGACGGCAGCCTACGGCGGTGAAAGCATTGCCTTGAACAACCTGCTCAACGCACCTGCCCGTGTGTGGTCGCTGGGTACGGCGCTGACCTTACCGATTTTTGACGGTGGCCGCTTGAAAGCCAGAGTGGCGCAAGCCAATGCCAAGCAGAAACAGGCGGTGATCAGTTACCAGACAGCTGTGCAAACTGCATTTACCGAAGTCAATGATGCGCTGGTGAGTACGCGTCAGTATCGCGCGCAGGAAACAGTCGCAGCATCCAAGCAGCAGACCACAGCGAACATTTTGCAGATTTCGCAAAACCGCTATCAGGCTGGCTATTCGGGGTATCTGGAGGTACTGGACGCACAGCGCAATCACAATGAGGCCACACAGGCCTTTGTGCAGAGCCGTCAAAACACACTCACTGCCACTATCTCTTTGTTTAAAGCATTGGGTGGCGGCTGGAACCCCGAGACGCTGAAAGAAAAATCGGCTGCAGCAAAATAAATGTATAAGAGACTGTTGCATGCATCAAAGTACATCCTGAAAACGCATCACTTCGCCATCCCCGCGTAGTGGTTTAAGCGTGCAATTTGCTTGGCGAATGCTCGCAAAGCGAGGATCCATGTAAGTGATTGATTAAATTGGATTTCCGCTTTCGCGGGAATGACGGGCGATGGATTCTTTTGTTAAAAATGGCCCCTTTTTTAGTGCCTATATACAGTCTCTGTAAGCTAATCATTACCAGAGGTGGCCGGAAGACGTCATGCGTTTTCCGGCCTTTTTATTTACGTTTTGCAAAAACGCTTGTACGCAGATAACATGCTGCGATGTCAACGCCCTCCCTCAGTCGTATCGCTTTTGCCAGCTTTATTGGCACAGCGATTGAATTTTACGATTTTTATATTTATGCCATGGCGGCTGCGCTGGTGATCGGCGAAGTGTTCTTCCCGCCTGGCGATCCCGCGGCACAATCACTCAATGCCTTGCTGACTTTTGGTCTGGCCTTTATCGCCAGGCCGCTGGGCGCTGTTCTGTTCGGCCATTTTGGCGACAAGGTCGGGCGCAAATCCACCCTGGCAACCTCTTTGCTGGTCATGGGTGTGTCTACCCTGTTGATTGGCATGTTGCCTGGCTATCACACAACGGGTGTATGGGCTCCGATAATGCTGTGCGTGTTGCGCTTTGCCCAGGGCCTCGGCCTTGGGGGGGAGTGGGGTGGCGCTGCCTTGCTGGCGACAGAATATGCGCCAGCGGGCAAGCGCGGCTGGTATGGCATGTTCCCTCAATTGGGGCCTTCAGTGGGGTTTTTACTGGCCACGCTGACGTTTCTCGGCTTGACCCTGGGGTTGACCGATGCAGAGTTTAGACACTGGGGATGGCGCGTACCGTTTATTGCCAGTGCCGGTCTGGTGATGATTGGCTGGTACGTGCGTTTCAAGCTGGCAGAAACGCCTGCATTCTCGGCGGCCTTGCATCAGCAGCATATTCATCGCTGGCCGCTACAGGCATTGCTCTCGCAACATGGGCGCAGCATTATGCTGGGTGCATTGGCGATGGGGGTCTGCTATCACCTGTTTTATACTGCCACGGTATTTTGCCTCAATTACGGCACCAATACTCTGCATATCGCCAGGCCGCAGTTTCTGGGCATGCTCTGCGTGGCCGTGATGGGTATGGCCATTGCAACGCCATGGTCTGCCTGGCTCTCGGATCGCTGGGGACGTGTGCCGGTATTGTTAGGCGGTGGGTTGCTGGCGGCAGGCCTCGGCTTTCTGCTGGATGACATGCTAGGCAGTGGCAGTGCGCTCTGGATCACCCTGTTTTTATTTTTGTCCCTGTTCCTGATGGGGGTGACCTTTGCGCCCATGGGGGCCTTTTTGCCTGAACAGTTTCCGGTTGCTGTCCGTTATAGCGGGGCGGGGCTCAGCTATCAGTTAGGCGGTATTTTAGGGGCCTCTTTTGCACCACCAGTTGCGCAGTGGCTGGCGATGCAAGGCGGGTTGTCATGGGTTGGCGGCTATATGTCAGTCATGGCAATGCTCAGTGTGAGTGCGGTCTGGCTGATGCGGTCACAACGACCACCGCTGCAGCAGGTATAATGCAATTTTTTTGACGGTAGCGCTTATGTTCATGCATCCGGGGTTTGACCCTATTGCCTTGCAAATCGGCAGCTTTGGTATCCATTGGTACGGTTTGATGTACCTGGTCGGCTTTTTTGGCGGCTTGTGGCTGGGACAATACCAGGTCAAGCGCTTGCAGCGTATAGATCCGGGTTCGCCCTGGCATGCGCAGGACCCCGACGACATGCTGTTTTATATCGCCCTCGGGGTGGTCTTCGGTGGCCGCCTGGGCTATGTGCTGTTTTATCAACCGCTCTATTTTATCCAGCATCCCCTGGAGATTTTTGCCTTGTGGCAGGGCGGGATGTCTTTTCATGGAGGCTTTATCGGTGTCATGGTCGCCATGGCGCTCTTTGCCCGCCGTCGCAAGGTCATCTGGCTGCAATTGATGGATTTTGTTGCGCCCCTGGTGCCGATTGGCCTGGGCGCAGGCCGTGTGGGCAATTTTATCAACGGTGAGTTGTGGGGACGGCCCACCCATGCTGACTGGGGCATGGTGTTCCCCAAGGTGGATATGCTGGCACGCCACCCGTCGCAGTTGTATGAGTTTGCGCTGGAGGGCGTCTTGTTGTTTTTGATACTGTGGACATTTGCTGGCAAAAAACGTCCGGTTGGTGCAGTGTCTGCATTATTTCTGCTGGGATATGGCAGTTTTCGTTTTGTGGTTGAGTTTACGCGTGAGCCAGACAGTTTCCTTGGTTTGCTGTCAATGGGCTTGAGCATGGGGCAATGGTTATGTCTGCCTATGCTGATCGCGGGTCTGGGCCTGATGTACCGGGCTTACCGCAAATCATAGGGCTTGCAAGCGCCAGTCACTAAGGTCTGGTGGCCTTTTCCAGAGCGCTCAGCCATTCGATTGCATACTCGCGGGGTTGGTTGGCTTCCCCGCACATTTCGAGGCTGGGTTGCAAGCCGCCGCAAAATGCAGGTCGTTCTGGCAAACCAAACAATTGGCATTTAAAGTCTGCTGTTAAATTAACACAAGGCATACCTGCTGGCTTGCCGTTGGGCATGCCAGGGATGGGGCTATGAATGCTGGGGGCAATGCAGCATGCGCCACAGCCTGGTTTGCAATCTATCAGGGAAGTTGATTTCACAGCGGCTTCTTCCTATTGCTGATAATCTACCCGCTGTAACTCAAAGCCTGCCTGACTTTGCAAGCCATGCAGCGTCACGGTGATCTCAGGAGGGAGTCTGGCAAAGGTTTTCCCTGCAACGCAAAAATATACGGGAAACCCACGAGCAAGCATGGGACTGGATAATCGCGTGATACAGCCTTTGCGATTGTCAAAATACCGTTTTTCATACACCCCCGCAGCCATATATTCTTGTTCAAAACGCGCTGCATCATCAATATTTTTCTGCCAACGGTCCTCTATGTGTGCGGGCATACCTGTGAGGTGGGTATACACATCACCGGCCCCGTAAATCAGTGAAAAATACCCTAAAAAATAAAGCAGTATCGGGCTGCACACTATTAAAAATATCTGCTTGTAGCCTGAGAGGTAAGCTTTTCGATGACGCCACATCAAGACGTAAAAAGCACCCGTCACCATCGCGCTGATCAACAGGTTGCAGTAAAAGCCAGCGCTGTGCCAAGCCGCACTGGGAATAAACTGATGTGCCAGCGCCCAAATCAAGAGTAGAAATTGGACCGTGAGTAACGCCAAAAGAAACAAACCATGCCTGGGGAGGGGTTGGGGTGGAACAGCGCTTTTTACTGGGTTGGCGTGGGTAATGCGTGGCGATTTTTTTCTTTTTTGTCTCATGGTGATGGTTGGCTAGCTTGCCAAGGGTAACCCAGCGCTGTCACGCCCGCTTTTAAATCGGTCATCCCCAACATGACTTGCGCGCTTGTGCCTTTTAAGCCGACCTCGGTGGTTCTGCGCTGATTGGTTCTGGGCAAGCTAAACAGTTTAAGTTCCGGATATTGACGTAATATTTCGTTCATCAAATCAATTAAATCACTTTCACCAGCCTCGGTGACCACAATGGCCTGTTCCAGATAATCCTGCTGGTGAAACAAATGCTGATAATGGGTCTCTAGCACCCACTCCACCATGGGGTGCGCCATTTCCGGAAATCCAGGCACAAAGTAATGTTCATGAAGACTGAATCCGGCCACCCGGTTGACCGGGTTGGGAATCAAATCACATCCTTGTGGAAAATCTGCCATCAGTACCCGCTTGGGGTAAGCGGCCTCACCGTATTGCGCTTCGATATTGGCAACCGCACCGGCATGCCGTGCAATCGGTACTCCAGCCGCTTCGGCGGCGCATTGGCGGGTGTGGTCATCCGGTGTGGCACCTATGCCGCCAAAACTGAACACAATATCGCCTCGCGCCATGCTGGCCCTGAGCTGGCTGGTAATTTGCTCTGGAACATCACCAATAAAATGGGCCCAGCTTAGTTGCAGGCCCCGCGCCGAAAGAAGTGAAATGACTTTGCCTAGATGTGCATCCTGACGTTTGCCAGACAGGATTTCATCGCCAATAATATAGACGCCGAATGATTGCATGGGTTGAAGGAGTACGAAAGTTACGAAATATTACCTTAGTAGATCATCGTACCCAAGCATAGGTTTTAAAATAGCGAAAAATAAAAAAGGCGATGACAGTGCGTCATCGCCTTTTGTCTGTGAAGTCATCAGGCTGATCGTAACAGGCGCGAAATAAAAATCAGGAACACCGCGCCAATGGTGGCGACAACAATGGCACCCACTGTGCCGCCTGAAGCGCTGAGTCCCAACACGCCAAACAGCCAGCCACCAACCACCGCGCCTGCAATGCCGAGGATCAAGTCCCACACCAGTCCATAGCCATCCCCCTTCATAATCAGGCCTGCCAACCAACCCGCAATAATCCCTACAACAATAGTCCAAATCATTTTGTGTGCTCCCAAATCATAGTTATTCGTATGGCAATGATAAGCAAGTCTGTGTTTTTAGGCTGTCAGTGCTTTCAGTCATTGCCTGTCGGATTGCGCTGATAGCGAGAAGAGTGTTTTCGCGTGCGCCTATTTCTTTAACCCTACTAACACAAGCCCGGCACCTGCCACAATCAGAATAATGCTGATGGGTGTGGGGATGGCGACATCATTGGTCACTTCAGCAGTGGCTTCCAGTGAGCCAATTTTTGCAACGGTTTCCTTGCTCTCGTAGCTAAACCCTTTGTAAACGAGGCCTGCTGTGCCCAGTGCCACTAAAATAATGCCTGCAACTAACGCTTTCATAGTTTCTCTTCCTAGTATTTTTATGTGATGGTTTGGCAAATATAGACTACTTCACATGCTTTGCGCTAGTTGTTATCGCGAGTGCAAATTCAGCGAATTTTCAGGGTGAAGTTACAAAGACCGTCATTCCCGCGTACGCGGGAATCCAAGTTGATTTTAGTTTTTAGGCACTAAGTCTAAATACAAATCTCGCCAATCGGCATTCATAGTTTCAATCAACTCAATTTTCCAAGCGCGATTCCATTTTTTTAGCTGCTTTTCACGCGCAATGGCTGCCAGCATGGTTTCTGCAACTTCATAATAAACCAGCGTGTGTAACTGATACTGCTTGCTAAACCCATCCACCAAGTCTTGTTTGTGTTGCCAAACACGCCCCATTAAATCGCTGGTCACGCCAATATACAAAGTGCCTCGTGCCTGATTGCTTAAAATGTAAACGCAGGGTCGCTTCATTTCTTGAGAGCCTAAAATGGATTCCCGTGTACGCGGGAATGACGGTAATGGGTAAATTGTAGCAATAATAGGCTATATTGATTTGCGAGCTTTGATTAAGAAAATGTTTGATACACCTAAGCCGCAGTTCTATGCCTAGATGGCGGAGCGCTCCAACCCTGTCATTCCCGTGAAAACGGGAATCCATGTTGACTTTATTAATTCAGAGATTAATCGGCTCGCACTCAATAACCGGCCTCAATTCTGGGTTTAACGCTTTTTAAGTCACTGACTCGATTGGGTAACCTAGCAAGTCTTCCAAGTAATATTGCACAGAAAAATAGCGTCTTGAATCTGCAATACCATCAAAATAGAAAGTGTTTCTTGCCTGGTTGCTTGCAATGTAAACGCAGGGATACTTCAGTTTTCGCAAGCCATAGAAATGGATCCCCGCGTTCGCGGGAATGACGGTCAGGGGTAAGTTCAAGCAATCAAAGAGAAGGCAGGTTCAGGTGCAAGCGTTGATAACAATATGATTGAAAGACCTAATGGTCTTACACCGCATTCCCAATAAGCTTGTTGTCTTATGCCTTCGCCCCGTCATCCTCGCGAAAGCGGGGATCCATGCTAACTTTACGAGTTAAAAGATTAACCGACTCGATTCAAACAACACCAAAAGACTCACGCCAGAGTGTTTAGCATGTTCATCTTTGCCATTAGTATCCGTTTTAATGCCATTTTTTGTACTTGGTGTTCATTTTTTGACATTCTGACACTCGTCGTTAAGTGCTTTGAGCAAAGAAAACATCTCATTCCAAGGTGGGCATGATGTGCCGTTGTAAGCAAAATACTCGACATGTCCATTCACGTTTTCAGTGTAAAAGGGGTAGCGAAAAATATTTTCTTTATGCAATCGCACTGCCTCAAATAGCCATAGGTTTTCTTTTTTACTTGCTTCAGCTTTTGAGTCTGGGTAAGAGTAAGCAAGATTAATTTTATTTTCAATTGCATGATTCCAAAGGTCATCGATGTTATGAAGCATGCGTTTTAATTTTTTATAGTTAAATTCGAGTGGGTTTACATAAGAGAGATATGCCTTCAAATACAGTTCCAAGCAAAACCCAAACAAGAAAGTGTATGTGACAGGGCTTGAGTCTTTCAGCGCAACGAAGCCTCTATGGAACTCCTCAGCAGTATAAAAAAATCCATCCGCTACTGACGGTTTTCCAATTTCGGCTGCTGGTGATATCAAGTTCGCCTTAATAAATATATCACTCATACCAACTCCAAGCGTTAATGCGCCCCCTCCCAATTCCCCCCCACACCCACTTCCGCCAACAACGGTACTGACAACTGCGCCACGCCTTGCATCAATTTTGGCAAGGTTTGCTTCACCAGTTCCAGTTCAGCATCCACTACTTCCAGCACCAGTTCATCGTGTACTTGCATAATCAATTTTGATTGCAAGCGTTCACTCACCAGCCAGTTTTGCACGGCAATCATGGCCAGTTTGATCAAGTCAGCCGCGGTGCCTTGCATGGGGGCATTGATGGCGGCGCGTTCGGCGCCGTTTCTTCTTTGCACATTGGCACTGTTGATTTCTGGCACCCATAATCTGCGGCCAAAATAGGTTTCGACATAGCCTTGCTGTTTGGCGAGTGCGCGGGTGTTTTCCATGTAGGCTTTCACCCCTGGATAGCGGGCGAAGTAGCGTTCAATGTAGTTGGCGGCGGCGCTGCGTTCGATGTTGAGGTTTTGTGCCAGGCCAAAGGCGCTCATGCCGTAGATGAGGCCGAAGTTAATCACTTTGGCGTAGCGGCGTTGCTCGTTATCCACGGCGCTACGTTCTACGCCAAAAATCTCGGCGGCGGTGGCACGGTGAATATCTTCGTTATTGGCAAAGGCATTGAGCATACCCGCATCCTGCGACAGGTGCGCCATGATGCGCAGTTCAATCTGTGAATAGTCGGCTGAGACAATATGCGCCCCGGCGGGTGCAATAAACGCTTCGCGGATGCGGCGGCCTTCGGCGGTGCGAACCGGGATGTTTTGCAAATTGGGGTCGCTACTCGCCAGGCGACCGGTAATGGCGACGGCCTGGTTGTAGCTGGTGTGTACGCGCCCCGTCTGCGGGTTAATCATTTTGGGCAGTTTGTCGGTGTAGGTGGACTTTAGTTTGGCCAGCCCGCGATATTCCAGCAGCACTTTGGGCAAGGGGTGGTCGAGCGCGAGTTCCTGCAACACATCTTCATCGGTACTTGGCGCGCCAGAAGGCGTTTTTTTGGTGGGTTTGATGCCCAGTTTGCCGAAGAGGATTTCTTGCAGTTGTTTGGGCGAGCCTAAATTAAATGGTTGGCCAGCGAGTTCGTAGGCCTGACTTTCCAGCGCCATCAGTTTCATGCCGATTTCGTTGCTTTGGCGGTTGAGCATGTCGCTGTCTATCAGCACGCCGTTGCGTTCCATGGTAAACAAACACGTCATCGAAGGCATTTCAATCTGGCTGTAAATAAAATCCAGCTTGCTGTCTTTTTGCACATGCGGGTACAGGGCCTGGTGCAGTTGCAAGGTGATGTCGGCGTCTTCTGCCGCATATTCGCTGGCGACTTCTACCGTCACCTGATTAAAGCCAACCTGTTTTGCCCCTTTGCCCGCCACTTGCTCAAATGGAATGGTTTGCACGCCCAAATGCCGCATGGCGAGGTCATCCATGCCGTGGGTACGGTGGCTTTCGAGCACATAGGATTGCAATAAAGTATCGTGTGCAATGCCTTGCAAATGGATGCCATGGTTCGCCAGTACGTGCATATCGTATTTCAGGTTTTGCCCCACTTTTTTAATGGCGGGGTTTTCTAAAATAGGTTTGAATTTGGCCAGTGTTTCGTTCAGTGATAGTTGTACCGGGGCATCAAAATAATCATGGGTGAGTGGGATGTATGCTGCTTCGCCTGATTGTGTGGCAAAGGATAAACCCACGATTTTGGCTGTCATCGGGTCCAGGCTGGTGGTTTCGGTGTCAAAACACAGCCATTCGGCGGACTGTATTTTTGTCAGCCAGGCCTCTAGATCCACCTCGCTTAAAATGGTGCTGTAATGACGGTTATGATTGGCGGCGACTGCAAACATATCCGCAGTGGCCTGATCTGCCTGCTGTCTGGTGGCGTTGGACACTGGCGCAGAGGCGATGCCTGCAGGTGTCTTGCCGCCGTCCGGCATATTGTCCAGCTCACGTTTCCAGCTTCTGAATTCAAAGCGGTCAAACAGTGCTGCCAGTTTTGTTTTGTCGGGCGCCTGTTGCACCAGTTCATCAAAATGTTCTCTAATGCCTACATCGCAACGGATGGTAATCAGTTCACGCGCAGTGGGGAGCCAGTCGAGCGCGGCACGCAAGTTTTCTCCGACTTTGCCTGAAATGCTCTGGGCGTTAGCCACGATATTGTCTAGCGAGCCATGTTCCTGCAACCATTTAACCGCAGTTTTGGGGCCCACTTTTTCTACGCCGGGCACGTTGTCCGAGGTGTCACCCACCAGCACCAGGTAATCAATCATCAGGCTAGGCGGGATCCCGAATTTGGCGGTGACCCCTGCAATGTCCAGTACGTCATCCGTTTTGCGAAAGGCATCGCGCATGGTGTTTACAACGGTGATATGCTCGTTGACTAGCTGTGAAATATCTTTATCGCCGGTGGAAATAATCGTTTTAATGCCCTGGCTTTCGGCTTGTTTGGCCAGCGCGCCAATCACATCATCGGCTTCCACGCCTTCTTCAATAATCAGTGGCCAGCCCATGGCGCGGATGGTTTCAAACAGCGGCTCGATTTGTACGCGCAAATCGTCGGGCATGCTGGCACGGTTGGCCTTGTATTCTGGGTACAAATCATCCCTGAAGGTTTTGCCTTTGGCGTCAAAGACACACGCGCTGTATTCGGCGGGGTAGTCTTTATGCAGGCGGCGCAGCATGTTGAGGACGCCTTGAATCGCACCGACAGGCTCATTGGCCGAGTTGCGTAAATCAGGCATGGCGTGAAAGGCGCGATAAAGGTAACTGGAGCCGTCAACCAAAAGCAGGGTTTTCATACGAAGTTCTCTAGAGTCAATTCAATGCGTATTTTACGCATTTCAAACCGACTTCATGTACACTAATTTGGTCTGATTTTTGAAGGAACCCTTATGACCAGCCACAAACTGCCCACCATGATTGAAGCGGAATTGCACAATACCGACTCGGACAGTCACGAGTCCTGGCGTGCGTTCGAGATCATGGCCGAATTTGTGGGCGCCACTGAAAACCTGAAGGCGATCACGCCTGCAGTCTCAATTTTTGGCAGTGCGCGTACCAAGCCAGAGCATCCCAACTATCAGCTGACAGAAGAAATTGCCCGCTTATTATCCGATTCCGGTTTCAGTGTGATTTCCGGCGGGGGCCCCGGCATTATGGAAGCCGCGAATAAAGGCGCATTTCCCGGTAAAGGTGCCAGCGTGGGTTTGAATATCAAATTGCCGTTTGAACAGCATGGCAATCCTTATCAGGATATTGGCATCAGTTTTAAATATTTCTTTATGCGCAAGGTGATGTTTGTGAAGTATGCCAGTGCCTGTGTAGTGATGCCAGGCGGCTTTGGCACCCTGGATGAGCTGATGGAAGCGATTACACTGGTGCAAACCGGCAAGTCACGCAAAGTGCCTATCATCCTGGTTGGCTCTGCTTTTTGGACTGGGCTGGTGGACTGGCTGCGTAACACGCTGGTGGCAGAAGGCATGGCAGGCGAAAAAGATCTGGATTTAATCCAAATTATTGATGAACCGAAACAAATTGTCGCGGCTATTTTCAAACATTACGAAACGACTGGTTTTGAACTCAGTCCGGCCGAACGCAAAATGCAACTTTATTTGTGATTCGGTGCTTACGGCTTCGGCGCGCAAGCCGGTCTTTTGCTAGAATAGCGTTGTCTCATAAGGAGTTGTCCATGCATAAAGTTGCCCGTTTATTGATCACCAGTGCGATGTTCGCGATAAGCGGTATTGCTGTGCAGGCATGGGCTGTGACGCCCAAAGATGCCGAGTTGCTGGAAGAAGTGCCTTCTCCGCCTAAAGTGATTGAAGGCCAGCCCATGGATAAATCCGAAATTACCAAACGCAAGGATGGCGAGAACGACATTGAGGAGTACAGCCTGAACGGCGAGGTGTACATGGTGAAGGTCACCCCGCCCAGTGGCAAATCCTATTATCTGCATCGTGAAGACCGTAATGGTGACTGGGTGCATGATGGCCCGACCCGCCCGCTGTCTGTTCCCAAGTGGATTTTATTCCGATTCTAATTTAAGTGGCCTGCCTGCCGGCGGGCCAGAAAATCAACATGTCTGTTTTTACCACTCTGAGTATAGAAGAAGTGCGCCAGTGGCTGGTGCCATTTAATGTCGGCGAGTTACACACCTTGCGCGGTATCGCGGCTGGCATCACCAATACCAATTACTTTGTTGAAACTTCCAGTGCCCGTTTTGTCTTGACGGTGTTTGAGAAGAACGATTTTGACGAGCTGCCATACTTTGTACACCTGATGGCGCATTTGTCCAAACATGGCATTTTATGCCCAACCCCGATTGCCGATGCCCAGGGTGTGGCGCTGCGCCGGATCCATGGCAAGCCTGCCCTGATGGTCAGCTGCCTCAAAGGCACCGATGTCAGTGAGCCTAACCTGGCGCAAATACAAGCCGTTGCTGCGACATTGGCGCATATGCATGTGGCTGGCATGCAATTTCATGAACAGTCTCATAATCAGCGCGGACAGGGCTGGCGCGTGATGACCGCGCAACAGGTATTGCCCAAACTGATGCCGGTACAGCAGCATTTGTTGCAGGAAGAACTGGAGTTCCAGCATGGGCTCGACCTTTCTGCCTTGCCGCATGGGGTGATTCACGGCGATTTGTTCCGCGATAATGTGCTGTTTGATGGCGATGCACTGGGTGGCTTTATTGATTTTTACTACGCCTGCCATGATGTGCTTGCCTATGATGTGGCAATTGCTGTCAACGAGTGGTGCGTGGATACTGCCGGGACATTTGTGGATGAAAAACTGGCCGTGTTCATGAATGCCTATCAGGCCGTACGCCCGTTTACTGCGGATGAAAAAGCCTATTGGCCTGCCTTGCTGCGCCGGGCTGCCTTGCGCTTCTGGCTCTCTCGCTTGTATGATTTTCATTATCCGGTAGCTGGTGAACTCACCCATGCCAAAGACCCTGCGCATTTTGAGCGTGTGTTGCTCAATCGCAAGGCGCTGGTTTAGAAATACCATTTAAATACACGATACAAACAAAAGACAAGGGATGCTCATGACTGAAACTGGAACCCAACAAGGATTGCGCTGGGTGCGTGAAAGTGTGGCTTTATTTAAAATGCAGCCACATTTCTGGATGTTATGGTCACTGGCCTATATTGTGATTTTTATGGTGTTGCCTTCTTTACCCGGCATGGGCTTTCTCGGCTTGCTGACAGTCATTATCTGGCCTATCTGCATGGCCTTTGTCGTATTGCTATATCGGCAAGCCGACTTGCAGCAAGCCATGTCTCCCCGCGCCGTGTGGGCGCAACTGCAACCGCATCTCAGAATGCTGATGTTACTGGGGCTCAGCTGTCTGGTGTATGCCGTACTGGCGACGTATTTGCTGAGCAGTGAGCTGGCTGCGCTGGTGGCGCATGCCCCCACCAAGGCTGGCATGACAGAATCACAGATGACCCTGTTTCTCGAGAATACCCTGTCGTTTATTGTCAAAGTGCTGTTACTGTTATTGCCCCTGTTTATTGCCACCTGGTTTTCGCCGATGCTGATTACCTTGAACAGCTATCCCCTGGTGAAAGCGATTAAATCGAGTATAGCCGGGATGTTGCAATATACATTGGCCATGGGTGTTTCATGGCTGGTGATGACCCTCGGCATATTATTGTTAATGCTGGGCCTGGGATTGATCATCGGCATATTGGGTGCGCTGATTCCCATGCTGGCACAGTTGCTGATGCCATTGCTGGTGTTTGCTGCGCTGCTGGTGATTAATGCCCTGATGTTTGCGTTTCAATACATCACTTATAAGGATGTGTTCAGAGCCGCGCCACAAGCCGAGGCCGTTTCCCCGCTTTAAAGCCCTCTGTTCTGCGGGGTGGGCTGGTCATGGCTGGGATTTTCTGCGTTCTATGAACAGGCTGTTGCCCATGGTTTTCTTTGCCTGTTTTTTGGCATGACTCATGCCACCGGCCACCTCGTGATGACTGGCAAAACTGTCTGCACACACCCGCACCGCGCCAATCGATAAACTGCCAAACGGGAAAAAGTGTTCGTTGCCCAGGCGATCTTCGATACGAATGCCACCCTGTTGTACGTCTCTCAGGTCGTAAAAGTCAGGCATCACTTTGGCAATGGTGTCGAGAATATCGCGGCAAATGCCTTCCCAGCCTTCGGTTTGAAAAACCAATACAAAGTCGTCCCCGCCAATATGCCCAACAAAATCATGGTCGCTGTTGACCATGCCGCTCAGCAGGCGACCGACAAACTGAATGACCTCATCGCCACGACGGTAGCCATAGGCATCGTTAAAAGGCTTGAAGTGGTCTAAATCACAGTAGCATGCGATAAACGGAATGCGCCGCTCCAGTAATTTATCAATGTGTGCATTGATGGGCACATTGCCCGGCAGCAGGGTGAGCGGGTTGGCATAGCGCGCTGCATGAATCTGCATGTTGGTGACTTCACGCAGCAGGGCATGCCCACTGCCCATGCCGACATAGCGTTCGCCATCCGCAATGATAAATCCATTCAGCAGGTACTTGGGGTCCGCTTCCAGAATCAGCTCGCTCAAGGCCAGAATAGACATGTCCTTCTGCACAATCAGGCAGTTGGCATCCATGAATGTGGTGCAGGACTTTTTGCCATGCAGCTCTTTCTGGTAGCGGCGTGCAAACCTGTCTATGGTGTCATAGCGGCTGATTAGCCCCAGCGGCTTGCCTTTCTGGTTAACCACTGGAATCGAGTTAAGCGTGCTTTCGCGATTGAACCAGTTGTATACGTCTTCGTTGGACATTTCCGGAAAAGCGGCACTTTGATAACTGGTCAGGCCAATCACCGTGGCTTGTTTTGAGCCGTTATTTTGATGTTCGGCAAACAGGCGCACGATGTTCTTGTTCAGCAGAATATTGACCTCCTCGGTCAACGCATACTGAAACTTGGGAAATGGCCGTCCCAATAGATAGCCCTGCGCGAAATCCACTTTCAAGTCCTTGATCACCGCCAGTTCTTCTTTGGTTTCCACCCCTTCGGCAATGGTCAGTGTGTTTGACTCCATCGCGATTTTTTGTATGCCGCGTACAAACTCCAGTTTAATCGGGTCGTTATGGATATTGGCAATAAAGTGCTTGTCGATTTTGACATAATCTGGTGACAGCTCTGACCACAAACGCAAGCCGGAGGTACCTTCGCCCAGGTCGTCCAGTGCGATTTTAAAGCCTTGTGCTTTTAGCCGGATCACCGCCTCTTTCAGCACGGCATAATCACGGATGGTCGAACTTTCTGTGATTTCAATCACGATATTACCCGGCTGCAACCCGCACCGTGCAAGTTGCGTCAAGCCAAAAGACAAATGGCTGTCGTTCAGCAGCAAACAGTCTGGACTAAAGTTGACGAACAGCGGGTGTGATTGATCGGTGCGGCTATACTCGTTAAAAATCACTTCACGTGCCGCGTACTCCATATCGATATTCAAGCCGCAAATACTGGCCGCGTTAAACAGCGCGATTGGCGCATGCAGCTTCGATTCAACCGGGCCCCTGATCAGGGCCTCATGGGCAAAAATCCGCGCTTGTTTGATATCGACGATGGGTTGAAACAGGGCTAACAGGTTTTTTTGCGCCAGTATGGCGGCAACTTCAAGCTGGGGGGCGTCATATGTCATGCAAGCAGTATCGACGCCCAGCATGCTTTCTTGATTGCACAAAGCAGGGATTTTGATGAAATATTTATGACATGAGCTGCGTGATGAGCACTGATATCGACCTGTCATGCGGCGCTCAGGTGGCTATTGCGCCAACTTTTTTCTTAGTACATCCCAGCCATGCTGCCGCTGTGCTGAAAGCATTGCGAAGGATAAAAGTACTGCTCGGCGGCTTATATTTTTTCCAGCCTGGCGTATTCCAGCATCAGTGTTTTCAGGCCCGCACTGCCAAAGTTGATTTTCACCGCCAGGTCGCTGGCGTTGCCTTCATAGCTGACTACCACGCCTTCGCCGAACTTGCCGTGGCGCACGGACTGCCCGATTTTAAACGGGTAACTGGAATGCGCAACCGGGGGCACGCTGGGTTTTGCGGTATATTGCCCACCCGCGGCATAGGATTTGGCAACAGGTTTGCTATTCAGGCGTTTGGTCAATTCTGCCGGAATTTCATCGAGAAAGCGTGAGGCAATGCCGTAACGCACCTGTCCATGCAGCATACGGCTCTGTGCGTAGCTTAAATACAGGCGTTGACGGGCGCGGGTGACGGCCACATACATCAGGCGGCGTTCTTCTTCCAGACCGCCATTTTCGTAGGCGGCTTGTTCGTGCGGAAACAGGCCTTCTTCCACACCGCTGATAAATACGGTATGAAACTCCAACCCCTTGGCGGCATGCACGGTCATCAGTTGTAGCGCTTCATGGCCTACATCGGCCTGATGGTCACCGGCTTCCAGGCTGGCATGGTTTAAAAACTGGGTCATCAGGTCAGCATCTTCTTCCATATTATGGTGATTGCCCAAATCCTGCTTGCTAAAGGCAACGGCTGCGGTGACCAGTTCTTTCAGGTTTTCGATGCGGTCTTCGCCTTCTTTGTCGTTCTGGTAGTGCGCCATCAGACCACTCACTGTGGTCACCATTTCAGCCACTTCCCCCAGCGCAATGCCGTACGCCTGATCCACCATGTGGCGGATGAGGGCGACAAAGCCATCCAGCCCTTTGCTACCCAGCTTGCCTTCGCCCACTTTGTTGGTGGCGGCTTGCCACAGGCTGCACTCATTCTGGCGCGCGGCTTCCTGCAGCTGCTCCAAGCTGCGGGCACCAATGCCACGTGGCGGGAAGTTGATGATGCGCAACAGGGCAGTGTCATCGTTGGCATTGCCAATCAAACGCATATACGCCAGCGCATGCTTGACCTCGGCGCGCTCAAAAAAGCGCAGGCCACCATACACGCGGTATGGAATGTTGGAAGAGAACAGGGTGTGTTCCAGAATACGTGATTGCGCATTGCTGCGGTACAGCAGTGCGATGTCACCCAGTGCCACCCCTTCGTTTTGCAGCATGTTCACTTCATCGACAATAAATTGTGCTTCGTCAGTGTCGTTGTAGGCGTCATAAATGCGGATAGGCTCACCTTTACCTGCCGTGGTCCACAGGTTTTTGCCCAGACGGTTTTGGTTATTGCTGATAATGGCGTTGGCCGCATCGAGAATATTGCTGTGCGAACGGTAGTTTTCTTCCAGCTTGACGACATTCTGTACCTGAAAGTCACGCTGGAAATCGCTCATGTTGCCGACGCGCGCCCCGCGGAAAGCATAAATGCTCTGGTCATCGTCGCCCACGGCAAAAATACTGTTGTGTGCCCCGCCCAGCAGCTTCAGCCACAGGTATTGCAGACGGTTGGTGTCCTGAAACTCGTCCACCAGAATATACTGAAAACGCTGCTGGTAATGGGCGCGGATGTGCGGCTCGCGCTCCAGCAGTTCATAGCAGCGCAATAGCAGTTCAGCAAAATCTGCAACGCCTTCGCGATTGCATTGCTGGTCGTAAGCGGCGTATATTTCGCGCAGTTTCTGGCTGTGGCCGTCATAGGCATCTACCGTATGCGCGCGCAGGCCTTCTTCCTTGCAACTGTTGATATAGCCCATCACCTGCTTGGGTGGATATTTTTCATCATCCACATTCATCGCTTTCATCACACGCTTGATTGCGGAAAGCTGATCAGCCGTATCCAGGATCTGAAAGGTGTTGGGCAAGCCAGCTTCGCGGTAATGGGCGCGCAACATGCGGTTACACAAGCCATGAAAGGTGCCGGCCCACATGCCACGCGTATTGATCGGCAGCATGCTGGTTAAACGGGTGAGCATTTCTTTGGCGGCTTTGTTGGTAAAGGTCACCGCCATCAGGCCCATGGGCGAGGTTTGCCCGGTTTGAATCAACCAGGCAATGCGGGTGGTCAGCACACGGGTTTTTCCGCTACCGGCCCCGGCTAAAATCAATGCGGAGACATGCGGCAGGGTCACCGCTTGCAGTTGTTTGTCGTTGAGGCCTTGCAGTAGGGTAGTGTCGGATTGCATCTGTGTATTATCTCATGATGACCAGGCATTGCTGGTCGAAAAAACCATTCTTCGCATGCATTTGCATTTTCTGGAACTTTTTGATGACGGGATACTCATACTTGCACGATGATGATGAGTCATCTTTCCGCTTCTTTCCTCCCTGAGCGGAAGCCTTTACGATGAGGCCTGTTGCCCCGATTTACCCCTTAATCGGGGCTTTTTTTGTCTGTCGTTTGCGTATCAGGTGCCGCCGGTAAAACCAATTTGCCGCCAGGCTTCATAGAGCAGAATCGCAGCCGAGTTCGAGAGATTTAAACTGCGGCTGTGTGGCAGCATTGGCAGACGCACGCGATGGTCGGGTGCAAATCCGGCTCGAACATCTTCTGGGAGCCCGCGTGATTCCGGACCGAATACAAATACATCCTCATCCTGAAATTGTAAATCAGTGTGGCGTGTACTGCCTTTGGTGGTCAGTGCAAACATGCGTTTGCCTGCCAGTGCCTGCACGCAGGCAGGCCAGTTTTCATAGACTTGCAGGGCGGCATATTCATGATAATCGAGGCCTGCACGCTTGAGATGTTTGTCCGTGAGCTCAAACCCCAGCGGTTTGACCAGGTGCAGTTTCGCCCCTGCATTCGCACACAGTCGGATGATATTTCCGGTATTTGGGGGAATTTCTGGTTCGAAAAGCACAATATGAAACATTTTTTGCAGCTTGTTTGTGAACGTGAAGTTAGAATGTTGGTGATATGATAGACCATAAAAGTCTGTTTTAAGAGAACAATTACAACGCCATGGCTCGTCCCGAAAAAATCAGATTAGGTGAAATTCTGGTCAGACAGAATTTCATGAACCCTGCGCAGCTTGAGCAGGCGCTGGAAGAACAGCGAAAAACGGGGCGTCGTCTCGGGCGGGTGATCGCCGAAAAAGGCTATGCCAGCGAGCGGCAAATTGCAGAGGCCGTTGCGCACCAGTTAAATATCCCATTCCTTGATCTCGGCCAGTACGAGCTCGATGTCAAACAGGTCCACAAACTGCCCGAAGTGCAGGCCAGACGCTTCCGTGCCATTCTGCTCGAAGAAAAACCAAACAGTTTCGTCATCGGCATGGTGGACCCTTCGGATGTCTATGCCTATGACGAACTGGTCAGATTGCTCAAGCGCGATATCGAGATAGTTGTCGTGCAGGAAAGTCTGCTCATGCAGACGATAGACCGTTCCTATCGATTGACTGAGGAGATTTCTTCACTTGCCCTGGAGCTGCAGGAAGATCTGGATTCCACCAATGTGGATTTGGCCAGCCTGATGGGGGTGGATCTTGGGATTGATGATGCGCCCGTGGTCAAGTTGCTGCAAACAATTTTCGAGGATGCGGTACAGGTCCGCGCCTCGGATATCCATATTGAGCCTCAGGAAAACAAACTGCTCATCCGGTTCCGGATTGATGGTGTCATGCACTTCCAGACCCAGTCAGACATTAAGATTGTGTCTGCCCTGATTATGCGTCTCAAAATTATGGCGGGCCTGGATATTTCCGAAAAACGCCTGCCGCAGGATGGCCGCTTTGGCTTTACCGTCAAGGGCAAGGCGGTGGATATGCGTATCTCCACCATGCCTACGCAATATGGCGAAACTGTCGTGATGCGCTTGCTGATTCAGAACACTGCACATTTTCAGCTGGATAATCTGGGCATGCCCGCGCATTTGCTGACCAGTTTTCGCAAAATGATCAATCGACCCAGTGGCATGGTGCTGGTGACCGGGCCAACCGGTAGTGGTAAAACCACCACGCTGTACTCCGCGCTGAGTGAACTCAACACGCCAGAGACCAAAGTCATTACGGTTGAAGATCCAGTGGAATATCGCTTGCCGGGTATTATACAAACGCAAGTGAATGAAAAAATCGAGCTCGACTTTCCCCGATTATTGCGTTCCATTTTACGTCAGGACCCGGACATCGTACTGGTGGGTGAGATGCGTGATGAAGAAACCGCGCAAACTGGTTTACGCGCCGCGATGACAGGGCATCTGGTGTTATCAACCTTGCATACCAATGACGCCTCTACAGCCCCTGTGCGCTTGATTGATATGGGGGTGCCACGCTTTATGGTGGCTATGTCGTTGTTAGGCGTGATGGCGCAGCGATTGGTGCGTTTGATTTGCCCGCATTGCGCCATAGAATACCAGCCGACGTCCGCTGAGTCTGCATGGCTACGGCAGGTCATGCCCGTTACCGATATCTCTCCAACATTCAAGCATGGTCGTGGTTGCCAGCATTGTAATCGCACAGGTTATCTCGGTCGTGTCGGCCTGTATGAGTTTCTTGAGATGACTAACGATCTGGCCATGGCTGCAAACATGCAGGATACCAATGTATTTATTCAAAAAGCACGTGAGCGTTTGAAAGGTAAAACACTGCGTGATCAATCATTGCAACTCGCCATACAGGGCAAGACCAGCCTGGATGAAATTATGCGCGTTGATAACCAGTTTGAAGAGTAATCCTTATGCCGATTTTTGAATATAAAGGACGTAGTGAAGACGGCATGATGGTTAGCGGTTTACAAGAAGCTGCCGACCTTGATGCGCTGGGTTCGGCCTTACTGCTTTCGCGGATCACCCCGATTGAGATCAAGCGTAAAGATGCCGGTGTGGCTGGCGCCATTACGATTAACTGGTTTGAAGAGAAAATTAACAGTCTTGACGTCATGCTTTTTAGCCGGCAGATGTACACCCTGCTCAAAGCCGGTATTCCGATTATGCGCGCCCTGAATGGCATTCAAAACTCTGTGGGAAACGCAAAACTCGCGCGCGTGGTCGGTCAGCTCAGAACCAGCCTGGACGCCGGGCGCGAGTTATCCGTGGCCATGTCAGAACACCCCAAAGTGTTTGATAGTTTTTATATCAACATGATCCGGGTAGGTGAAACCACGGGCAATCTCGATAATATTTTTCTGCGCCTGTTTCACCATATTGAGTTTGAGCGTTTTATGCGCGGTCAGATTAAATCTGCATTGCGTTATCCGATGTTTGTACTCACAGCAATGGCGATTGCGATTGTAGTGATTAATGTGATGGTGATTCCACAATTTGAAAAGGTGTTTGCCAGCATGCACGCTGACTTACCATTAATTACCAAAATGCTGATCGGATTCAGTAGCTTCATGCGTAACTACTGGTATCTTCTGATTGCCATGGTGGTTGGTGCTGGATGGATGTTCAGGTCTTTTGTCAGTAGTAGTGTCGGTCGTGCCAAGTGGGATCAATTCAAAATGCGTATCCCAATCGCCGGAAAGATTATTTTCAAAGGCACAATGGCACGCTTTGCCCGCAGCTTTGCACTATCAACTCGCAGTGGATTGCCAATTTTAAGTGCCTTGCGATTGGTGGCTCAAACTGTCGAAAATGAATATATCTCGGGAAAAATCATGAGCATGTCTGCCGGGATTGAGCGTGGCGAAACGATATTACGTACTGCAACTCAAACCGGCGTATTTAACGCACTGGTACTGCAAATGATTGCCGTTGGCGAAGAGTCTGGTTCTTTAGACGATCTCATGCAAGAGGTTGCTGATATGTATCAGTCGGATGTGGAATATGACGTTAAAACCTTGGGAGCGCAGATAGAACCGATTTTAATTATTTTCTTGGGTGTGCTTGTGCTGATATTAGCATTGGGGGTGTTCTTGCCGATTTGGGATATGAGCTCAACCATGCTAAAAGGTGCATAGCATCTCAATTGTTGAGGTGCTTATGTGACGTATTTTGTTAATGCAAATTGCTTGTAAATACTCAGAAAACTATAGAGATGGCGAAGGTTTCTTGGAATGAATGGTATTTGGAGTGGTTTTTAACATATTTTAAAAAAGTATGTCTAAAATTGTCTGGTATGATTTTTGCTATTTTTTAATAAACGCAGTTTAAACCTGTCGCTGTGTGCATAAAGGCAGGAAATTTTTGATTAGGAGTGTTGAATGAGAAAACAGGCTGGTTTTACGTTGGTTGAGTTGGTAGTGGTAATTGCAGTGCTGGGGATTTTGGCGGCGACTGCTTTGCCTAGGTTTGTAAATGTACAAACAAGTGCAAATAAAGCTGCAGCAGAGGGCTTGGCTGCTTCGATTCGATCGGCAGCTAATCTTGCTCGAGCAGCTTGGATTGCGAAGGGTAGTCCTTCAGCTGACTTAACTGTTGATGTGGATGGCACATCTCGAGCCGTAAATGCAAGTGGGTGGCCAACAGCCGCAGCAATTTCTGATTTTTTACAAGACTCTGGAAATTATAGTGAGGCAACTGCTGATACTGGAGTTTTTACCAAGAGCGGCTCTCCATGTACCGTTACTTATACTGAGACTTCAGGAACAGCTACTATTACTGGTACCGGTTGTACAAGTAGTTAGTTAAATAATTAGTGGGTGCAAATGCGGGGGTTTACACTTGTTGAGCTGGTAACTGTGATTGCAGTCATGAGTATTTTGGCTGCAATCGCTGCACCAAAGTTCGTAGCGTCAGATACTTTTGACACTCGCGGGAGCCAAGGCCTCATACTTTCAAGTCTGCGGTATGCGCAAAAGACGGCAATTGCTCAGCATAGAACTGTCTACGTGCAGGTAAACTCTGTGAATAAAACAATAAGTTTATGTTATTCGAATAGTTGTGGGACGCTATTGCAAGATCCAGTATCTGGTGGCAGCTTTAGAATCAACTTAAATGCGAATGTAATTGTCAGCCCTTCGCAAACAACGCTGGGCTTTTCTGCAGACGGCTCTCCATCACCTAATGTTGATGCCACTTACATAGTGACAAATAAAAACAGCTCTAGGCAGACAAGTACAATAAAAGTTGAAGCAAATACAGGCTATGTACATAAACTGTAATTCGACTACCAAATTTTCAGGTTTTACTTTGGTAGAGCTGGTTGTATTCATTTCTATTATTTCAATAGCGATTGCAGGGGTTGTGGGGGCACTGAGCTATACCAATCGCTACAGCGCCAACCCGCTGGTTCAGAAGCAGGCAATGGCCATTGCCGAAGCTTTAATGCAGGAAATTCAACAGGTGCCGTTTACTTATTGTGATCCGAATGATGACAATTCGGCAACGGCCAGGGCCTACACGGATTGTGCAGCTAATACACAACAAGCACTGACGGGGCCAACACCGTCTAACGAGAGTCGTTATGATCAAGCCAACCCATTTGATAATGTGGCTGATTATGGCGGGTTTCAAATGCCGAGCAGTGCATGTGCCGGTATCTGTCGTGTAGGTGACAACACGCCGCTGGCAGGCATTAGTGGATATGCGGTGAGTGTTGGTTTAAGTCAGGTGGGCGGATCCTCCGCGTTTCCGGGGCTGAGTGCTGATGCCGCTTTGCAGGTGACCATTTCTGTCACAGGTCCGGCAAATACCAGGGTGGTGCTCAATGGGTTTCGGGTGAGATATGCGCCAAGAACCTGACGATAATAAGCATCATTTTTTTAAGAATGGTGCTGGTTTTACATTGGTTGAAATGGTGGTGGTGATCGCCGTGATTGCGATTATTGGCACGATGTCTGTAGGGTTTATCCGATCCTCTGTGGCATCGTATATCAGTACAGAAGGCAATTTGGAACTGGCGGATCGCACGGACATTGCATTGCGGCGTATTGCGCGCGATGTGCGCAATTCACTGCCTAACAGTATGCGTGTTTCAGTGAGCGGGTCCAACAGTTATTTGGAGTTTATTCCCATTCAGGGCGCAGGACGTTATAGGTCTGGCGCAAGTAGTGGGGACCCTCTGGACTTTACAGCGGCAGACACAAGTTTTGATGTCCTGGGGCCATCGGTGAATGTGTCAAGCGGCAATAAACTGGTGATTTACAACTTGGGTATTGATGTTTCTGATGTGTATATAGGTAATAACACAGCGGTTATCAGTACTGTTGGAAATGGAATACAGAATATAGGCTTTGCTTCAAAGCAATTCGCCTTGTCCTCTCCCAATAATCGGTTTTTTATTGTGGGTGGGGCCAGTAGCTACGTGTGTGATATGAGCACCGGTCAATTGCTTCAATATGCAGGATATAGCTTTTCAAGCAGCCAGCCATCAAGTTTGGCCAGTTTGGACTCGTTAACAACTAAGCATGTTGTTCTCGATGGATTAACCGGTTGTAGCATTGCATACTCGCCTGGCGTCTTGCAGCGCACAGGTGTTGTGACGATTACATTGCAAGTGGCGAGTAACGGTGCGGTGGTTCGGCTGGTGCATTTGGTCAATGTGGTGAATTCGCCATGAAAAATTATCGTGCATTAGCCAGGCAGCAGTTTGGACTGTTGTTGCCGGTTGCTGTTTTTTTGCTAGTGGTATTATCAGCGCTGGGGGCTTATGCCATGCGCCTGACAGTACTTGCAAATATGTCGTTTTCGCAAGATGTGTTAGGTGCCGGGGCATACATGGCAGCCAAAGCAGGCAATGAATGGGTGGCTTATCAGATTTACCAGCCTGATGTGGCTACGCCAGCCATGCAAAGTTGTCCGTCAACCAGTTCGCTGGTGATTAATGGTTTTAATGTGCAAATTGGCTGTAGCAGCCAGTCATATGTTGATAATAGTGACCAGAATGTGCGTGTCTATCAGGTCAATACTGTAGCCAGTAAGGGGTCTGCTGGTACCTATGATTACGTTGAAAGACAAGTGACTGCTACCTATAGCAGATGTATACAGAATAATACACCGTTGCCAAGTACTGAGTGTAATTGACGGCGGTTCGACAGGTACTTAATTGGAGGCATCATGCGAGACTCAAAAAATATATTCGCATACTTTGTGACAATAATTGCACTGGTACAATTTGGGTGCTCATCACCACAGGAAGTTCAGGCAAACCTTGATGGGTATGAGTTCCGTTGTACCGAGCCGAACCAGTTGAACAGCACGTATACAAAATTAAGTGGCGTGCCTTTTGATGTGGATATCGTCACCTTGAAAAATGGCACCCTTTCACCATTGGATAACTCTCTTAGTGGAAACGTTGCAACGTTGGAATTTGTGCAAACTACTGATGTGGCGGCTTGCCAGAGTGGCATCGCTGGGGTTCAGTCCGGGATAACAATGACCTTGACCAGCTTGGTTAGCAGTAGCAGGCAACGGGTCTCAAATTTGACGGTTACTAATAGCTCCCCAGCGCTCATGTGTCGAACTACGGTCGTTTATAACGGTACTACATATCGCAAGTGCAGTAACTATACCTTTGCTGCCAGACCCAGCAGTTTTACCCTGACCAGCGTCAATGCCAACGCCGACAGTAATGGCGTCAAAACAGTCAGTACCAGCAATATTTTCAAAGCCAGCACGAGTGCGCCAGTCACCGGAACAGAGTTTAATCTTACGGCCACTGCTGTCAACGGTAGCGGGTATAACGGTTTTCCTGTGATCAAGGCGGCTAACATTCAGGGCAGCAGCGTAGCGGGTAGTTTAAATTCGACGGCTTTTAGTCAGGCGAATTCGTACGGGGTTGCATCACAAGATTTTACTTACTCTGAGGTGGGTTATTTTCGCGTGCTAGCGGGCGGCGTTGAAGATTCAACGTACACTGCAATAGATCGGGAGAATGGGCGATGTCTTGCCAATTCGAGTTCTATCACAAAAGACAGCAATGGCCGCATTGGCTGTAATATTGGCTCACAAGCGAATTCTGTGTATTTTGGACGCTTTATTCCTTATGGCTTTGTAACCACTCCGGTAACGAATGCTGCGGCGTGTACGGCAACGGGGGGTACAACCACTACCCCCTATTTTGGCAGCGAGTTTTCGACCACATTTACCATCAAGGCCGTTAATGACGGCTTGCAAACCACAAAAAATTACACTGGCAGTTTTGCAAAGTTTGGTTCAGGAACGGTGGGTACTACCTACACTAACTATCATTTCCAAGACGTTTCTTTGACAAATCCTGTGTCCACGGCCATTATCAGTCAAGGTGCTGCCTCACCTACCTTTGTCTCCGCATGGGCTGCCGGACAGGCAACAGTCAAAGCGACCCATAAAATTCCCAAACCATCTGCTCGCACAAGTCCGCAAACAATTGTATTGCGCGCATTGCCTAACGACACTGAAGCCAGTTCGCCATTGAGCTATCTTGCTACATCCAGTAGCAAAGTGGCTGATACGCAAGCAGATGCTAATAATTTGCTCACCTTTCGCTACGGCAGGTTACGTTTAAATAATGCCTACGGCGCAGAAACCATGCCATTGAGTTATGCGGCCACTGCGCAATACTGGAGCGGGTCTGACTGGTTAACCAATACCGCTGACAGCTGTACGCAGCTGAGTGCAAATATGATTAAAATGCGGTTCCCGGTATCTACAAGAAACAATCTGTCACAATGCAACAGCTCTGTGAGCATGCTTGGATTGGGTAACTTTAGCAAAGGGGCAGCAAACTTACGCTTTACTGCGCCTGGCAATGGACATAACGGCTGGTTTTATATCAGTCTTAAGCAAGACAATACCACTGCGATTTCATGTGTGCTCGGTACTGCTGTCAGTACGGTCACCAGTAATTTATCGCAGTTCACTTCGGCAACTTCAGAGGAAGCCCTGATTAGTTTTGGGCAATACAAATCAAAACTTATTTATTCTGGCGAACAGTAAATGGGCAGCATGATCCAGCAGGATCGGCACCGTATATTAATAGCAGTTTCGGGATGCGAAAGACTGACAATACATGAAATGGTTTAAACAAAAAAACAATAAAGGTCGCATGGGGCTAAGTTCTACCGACAAGCATGTCAGTATTGTCGTTGTGCGTGCCAGTGCTGGCGTTAAACCTAAAGTTGAGTTCGCAGACGTTTCACAGATCAGTGTGCGCAACGCACCCGCACTCAAGAGTGTCATCTCGCATGCATCCCTTAAGTCTTTTCCGTGCAATGCCCTGCTGAATGTGGATCAATACCAGATTTTGCAAGTGGACAAACCCAATATGCCCGAGGCTGAGGTCAAGCTTGCGTTGAAGTGGAAAGTCAAGGAGCTGCTGGATTATCAGGTTGAAAATGCCACTGTAGATGGGGTGGATATCCCGGCAGATCCGCAAAATCCCAATCGTTTGCCTTATATGTTTGCGATTTGTGCCAGAAATGCAAATCTCGCCGAGTTAAGCAACAGCTTGCTGGATGCAGGCGTGAACCTTAAAACAGTGGATGTACATGCGCTTGCACAAAGAAATGTCGCTGCTTTGCTTGAACAGGAAGGCCGTGTGCTGGTGATGGTGAGCGTGCTGGAACGCGGCTGTTTATTAACCTTTACCGCCAATGGCGAGCTCTACCATACACGTTTTGTGGAGCTGGACCGTGGTTTTTTATATGACCAGAATGGCGAGCTGTTTAACAGTAATATGGATCGGCTGATCCTTGAGCTGCAGCGATCTCTTGACAGTTTTGATCGTCAGTTTCCATTTTTGTCCATTCATCGTTTAGTGGTCGCGCCTGACAGTGCCACGGCAAGACTGGTAGATGTGCTGAAAAAGAGCCTCTATTTACCGGTTGAAACCTTTGATTTAACTGATATTGTAGAGTTTACTGATGGAAAGGATTATTCCAGCCTCGAAAAACAAGCGATGCTGTTACCTGCGCTAGGGGCAGCATTGCGTTCAGAGGAGGGCGCATGAGTCAGCAGATTAACTTACTCAACACGTCACTGATACGTGCCAGAGACTGGTTGTCATTGCGAAATGTAGCTGCTATTTATGCAGTGATTATTGTTGTGATGTATTGGTACTACGCTAGCGTGCAGGCGCAAACTGAAGCGTTGCATCAAAAACGCAATGAGAGTGTTGCCGCATTTGAAGCTGCACAAATGGAGCTTCAGGCAGTTTCGAATCAGGCAAGCCATGTCTCTAGTACAAAAGAGCAAGAGTTGGAGTTGCAGAGTTTGGTGCAAAAAAAAGAAATGCAAGGCAAATTGCTATCGACTTTCAGGCATGTTCAGGATGATGCGGGCCATCATGTGCTGGACTACATGGTAGGGTTTGCCAGCCAGCCATTAAAAGACGTTTGGATCACTGCCTTTAAGCTCAATGCATTTGAGCAAAACATGTCATTGACAGGACGTGCCTTACAGGCAGATCTCGTGCCTGTCTTTATTGAGCGTCTCGGTGAATTGCCGGTGTTTAAAGGCAAGCTGTTTAGCGGCCTTACGTTGAAAGAGGTGACGCAGTCTGATGAGGTGCACAAAGTGCAGGATGAAACTTCAGGTGCTGCCGCGGCAAACCCAGTCAAGCAGGCGGATGTTGCGAGTTCCGACAAACCAGAGGAAGTGCGTACCCCACTCAAGACAAGTCCGGTTCGCACGCCGCTGCAGCTGATTGAGTTTGATGTGAAAGGGCAGGCTGGTCAGGATCAGGATGGTATGTCATCTACAGGGAAAACGCAGCCAGTCATGAGCCAACAGGAGCCTGCGCATGGTTAATCAAATAAAGACGCTGGCGCAAAAGTGGGTAATTCTGACCAAGCGGGACAGGCTGATGCTGTTTATGGTGGGCCTGTTTGGGATTGCCGGATTAATGGATACTTATCTCACGGACCCGTTGCGTCAGCAAGCGGGCATCGCGCAAGAAGAGGTCGTTAAACTGCAGCAAGATGCAGCAAAAATACAATTGCAGGTGGCTGAGCTTAAGGCGGGTGGGAGTACCAGTGTCAATCCCCTGCAAAAAGAAATTAACGACCTCAAGCAACAAACAGCAGAGCAGGAAAAGATGCTGTCTGACTTGAGTGGCATGATGGTCAGCCCTGATGAAATTTTGAATGTATTGAAAAAATTACTGGTAGAACACAAGGATGTCCGGGTGGTTTCCATGGAGTCTTTACCTGCCGTCAGCTTTGTCAAAAAACATGTGGGTAACGCGGAAGAGTTTCCGCAAGCTGAGCGAAATGGACAGTCCAGAGGTGTGGGCAGTATTTATCAGCACAGTATTCGATTGCGTCTGACAGGGAGTTACATGGCGCTGGTGAACTACGTGGCGGATTTGAAAAAGCTGGGACAGATGATTGCCTGGGAGAGTGCGGAATTGAAATCCAAATATCCAGATAATGAGCTTGTTCTGGAAGTGTATACCTTAAGTACGCAGCGTGTCTGGATGGGAATTTGAATATGCAGAAAAAGCTGTCAATTCAATCTGCGGGGTGTCAGGCAGTTCTTTGGATGCTCTTGGGCATGATGGTGTTCTCTAACGCTTATGCCTTGGACGATCCAACAAAGCCGCCGCTGGAAGTGATGTCTATGATGCCCGATGCTGATCAAACGCAGGCAAGCGTATTGGTCTTGAGTGGTGTCAAGGACAATGGCAAGAACAGTTTTGCTATTGTGAATAATACGATGGTACGCATGGGCGACAGCTATCAAGGTTACCGTTTGATAGGGGTGCATGGTAAGCAGGCGATATTCGTGGATCAAGGGAAAAATAAAACGACCTTGAGTATGGATGTGGTCGACTATCGTAAAAGTTCGTCGGTACAGGCGACCTCCCCCAAGGGTGTTAAACGCAAGCATTCTGCAGTGAAGAAGTAGAAGTGCCCGAAAAATTGGCATATACAATATTAGATAGAGATCAGGCCATGAAAAGTATGAATAAAATGATTGTTGTCATGGGAGTGGCAGTCTGGATCACGGGCTGCTCGAGTACACCGGGAATGACCACTTACCCATCGATCAAGCCTAAAATTCAGGAAACCTTGAAAGATAGCAGTAATACTATGCAAGGCAAGGCTTTCCCGATACCCAAAGAAGTCACCGATGAGATGTTGCAGCCTTTGAAAATAGAGGCGCCGAAGTCTATCGCAAAAAAAATGGAGCCGAGATTTGATTTGATCGTCTCTAAAGCGCCGACCAGCCAGGTATTGATGGGTATTGTTACTGGAACCCCTTACAGCATGGTGTTGAGTCCTGAGCTGACGGGTGATATCAGTGTCAACCTCAAGGATGTGACCTTGTTCGAGGCCTTGAATGCGTTGCGGGAGCTTTACGGCCTGGAGTATCGCATGCAGGGCAAGCAAATTTATGTAGAGCCGCAGACCTTGCAAACGCGCGTGTTTCAGGTGAACTATATTGCCAGCCGTCGGAAAGGCGAGTCAGGGACCAAGGTTTCTTCTGGTAGTTTGAGTATGCCTAATAACAACAGCCAGTCCGGTGGCACCAGTAGTACGGCGTCCTTGACGGCCACCCCGGTTGCCGGTAGCTCGAATAACTCTTCTCAGCAAAGTTATGCTTCTACAGTCAGTACCAGTACGGATACAGATTTCTGGGCAGATATGGAAATATCCCTGACCAACATTGTCGGCAACGTGAGTGGACGCAGTGTGATTGTCAATAAGCAGTCTGGGCTGATCATGGTCAAAGCGCTGCCCAAGGAAATTCGCCAGGTGGAGAAGTTTCTCAGCCTGATGCAGGTGACCATTGACCGCCAGGTGATTCTTGAAGCTAAAATTTTACGTGTGCAACTCAATAAGGGTTCGCAACAAGGCGTAAATTGGGCGGCATTCCGTACCATTGGCGATACCCGATACAGTTTTGGTAATGTATCTGGAAACACCAATCTGAATACCCTCGGAAATGGTAACAATACCAATGGCGTCATTACCGGAAACCCAGATAGCTTGCAGAATGGTGGTTTGTCCAATTCAAACCTGGCCTACACGGGCGCGACTGCCATTGGCAGCTCTATGTTTGCATTGGCAGTGCAGGGTGCCAAATTTTCTGCCCTGCTCAATTTTCTTGAAACCCAGGGCAATGTGGAAGTCTTGTCTAGCCCGCGCATTTCGACCTTGAACAACCAAAAAGCAGTGCTCAAGGTGGGTACGGATGAATTGTTTGTGACCAATGTCAGCAACAATACCACTGCGACAACTGCAGGAACAACATCCTTTCCGCAAGTCACATTGCAGCCCTATTTTTCTGGTATTTCACTGGATGTCACCCCGCAAATTGACCGTGAGGATAATATCATCTTGCATATACACCCGTTAGTCAGTAACGTGGTCAGTGTGAACAAACAAATTAATCTGGGTTCAACTTCCAACTTTAATATCCCGGTGCCTTCTTCAACCATTAATGAAACTGATAGCATTGTCCGCACGCGCGATGGCAATATTATTGCTATTGGCGGCTTGATGACTGAGTCGAATTCGAATATTCGCTCCAAAGTACCTTTGTTGGGGGATGTGAAGTTTCTGGGTAACCTTTTCCGTCAACGCGAAGAGGGCTCTCTGAAGTCGGAACTGGTGATATTGCTTAAATCGACTGTGGTCAGGGGCGGTGATAACTGGGCAGACGATATGCTCAATGCTCAGCAGCATATTGAAGGCATTGGGAACCGGGATTTTTAGGGTTTATTCTCATGTATTTGCAACATTTCGGCTTGAAGGAATATCCGTTCTCCATCACGCCGGATACCAGTTTTTATTACGCCACGCGCAGTCTGCAGGAGGCGTTGAATACCTTGCTGATCGCTATTGACTCTGGCGAAGGGTTTGTGAAAATCACTGGCGAAGTGGGTACTGGTAAAACATTGCTGTGCAGACGCTTGCTCAAGGCGCTTGAGCCTGTGTGCAAAGTGGCTTATATCCCTAACCCCTATCTGGATCCACATGCGTTGCTGATGACGCTGGCGACCGATTTTGGCGTCGCTTTCAAGCCCGATTACACGCACCATGACATGCTGGATGCCCTCAATCGCAAATTGCTGACTTATGCAGAGCAGGGGCAGCGTGTCATTGTGTGTCTGGATGAAGTGCAGGCCATGCCATTGGAAACGCTGGAGGCCCTGCGTTTGCTGGGCAATCTCGAGACCGAAAAACGCAAGTTGTTACAGGTGGTGATTTTTGGTCAGCCCGAGCTTGAGGAGCGACTCAATCATCCTTCCATCCGCCAACTCAGGCAGCGTATAGGTTTTGAATACCATTTAAAAGGCCTGCAATGGTCGGAGTTCGGTTTTTACCTCAATCATCGTATGCATGTCGCAGGCTATCAGGGCGGCATGGTATTTAACGCGGCCAGCATGCGTTTGCTGTATCGTTATGCCAACGGGATTCCCAGACTGCTGAATATTCTTTCTCATAAATCCTTATTGTCTGCTTATGGCCGCGGCCAGCATACCGTCACTGTGGTCGATGCCAAAGCGGCGATTTTAGATACACAAGCCAGCGTCAAAGCGCAACATCGCAGCTTGCGTCATGGCTTCCGCTGGTGGCTGGGTGTGCATGCTGCCATGGCAGCCATGGGGCGCTGAGTATGTGGGTCTTTTATTGCGGAGTGATGGTGTGAGTTTAATTAATCAGGTGCTGCAGGATGTTGAAAAGCGTCAGGCGGGCGATGCGCACGCAAGCTGGGCGGGGCAGGTGCGCCCTGTGTTACAGGTGCCTACACACGATACTGGGCGAAACTGGTTGAAGCACATGCTCTGGCTTTTATTGCTGGTGGGTGCTGCCTATTTAATCGTATATACCCGTGCAGACTGGTTACGCCTGCTTAACCGCTGGAGTGCGCCTGAGCAGCATGCGTTGCCAATCGCCGCGGTGAAGACCGCATCTCCGCAGGCAGCGCCTACCGGCCCTGTCAATCCGCCTGTGCAGTCCGCCCACCTGTGGGACGGCTTGGCCAGAACCTTATCCGGCAACTGGCAAAGCGAGTCGCAGCCTTCTGCGAAGGATGTTCCTAAGGTCGCCACCGTTACGACAGATGCGTTGCTCTCGCCTAAAAAAATACCCCAGAACACACAAGAAGTTTCATCCGCAGGTGCTGCTGCCGAAGTGCCAGCCGCAGGCGAGCCTGTGCTTAAAGGCATCAAGCCAGAGGCCATCACCATGGTTGTGCCCAAAGTAACCGGTCAGGCTGGCGGCCAAGTGGATAAAGGTTCAGTGAATAAACAGGTCAAGCCCGATCAGGAAGTCAATGTACTGATTCAGCAGGCGGTAGACCAAGAGCAGAAAGGGCGCAGCAGTGAAGCGCTGGCTTTGTTGCGTCAGGCCGTGGCTGCTTATCCGCAGTCTGAAGATGCGCGGCAGTTACTTGCCAGCTATTTGTTTGAAGCAAAACAGGATGCCGAGGCCGTTGCCTTATTGCGCGCCGGCCTCAAAAGCTATCCGGATCAACGTAGCTTGCGAAAATCACTGGCTAAATGGCAATTATCACACGGTCAGCCTGAGGCGGTGCTGGAAACCCTCAAGCCCATGCTGCAAGAGGCCGGGCCAGACGCAGAGTTGAACTGGATGCTGGCGATGGCGAACCAGCAAAGCGGCCAGCATGGACAGGCATTGCCCTATTTTGAGCGAGCAATCAATTTGCAACCTGGCCACGCACAATGGTATGTGGCCTATGCGCTGTCATTACGTGCCGCAGGCCAGGCAAATCAGGCTTTGCAGCAACTGCAAATGGCGCAGAACTTACCGCTCAGTGAGCGCATGTCAGAGTTTGTGAGTCAACAGATCAGGCAGCTCAGTGGCGGTCGTGCTGAAGCGCAATAACGCGCTCAATCGATCTTGATTGCTTAATCAATCGCATCTTTTAATGTACGCGCCAGTACTAGCGCGGTCACCTGTCGTGCCCCCGCGCGTTTAATGACTGTAGCCAGTGCATGCATGCTGGCGCCGGTGGTCATCACATCATCCACAATCAATACATGTTTGCCCTGCCAGTTTTTTTCTGTCGCAAACGCGCTGCGCAAATTGCGGATACGGGTCTTCAGGTCGAGCCCGGCTTGCGTGGGTGTATCCGTGAGTCTGATACAGCCATCAGGCAGCAAAGGGATCTTCCATTGTGTCTGGATGACTTTGGCGATTTCCAGCGCATGATTAAATCCACGTTGCTGTAGTCGATGCGTATGCATAGGCATGGCGATCATGCTGTCCGGCAAGGCTGCCGGAGGGTCTGCTGCCTGCAGTAATAATCCGGATAACAGTGCGCCAGCAGCCAGATCTTGCTGGTATTTGAACTGATGCAACAAGCGATTGAGCGGAAATGCATAACGCAAGCCGGCGAGCGTATGGTCAAAAGCGGGTGGGTGTTGCAGGCAAATGCCGCAATGGGCATTGTCCAGCGCAGGCAGTGCGCATTGCGGGCAACGTGCGGATCGATACCAGGGCAGGTCAGCGTGGCAGGCATTGCACAGTGACACATGAGATGTCTGCGTGTGTGTGGACGACCGGCCGCCACATAGCATGCAGGGCAGTGCCGATTGCCACGCCTGCTTCAAAACACTGAAGTGCGTACATTGATTAAAAAATAAGCTATTGTAAAATTTATTCACGATAGTTTTTAAACAACTTATAATGCCATCCGTCGATTACGCAATTTTCACTTGATTGAAACCATTATGGAACAACACAATTCTACACAGGCCTCCGGCAACGAAATGCACACTTCGGTGATTAATATTGATAGCTTGAAGGCGTCTGCAAGCTGCCATGCGACGGTTGAACGCTGGCAGGTAGAGGACATCATGGCACTGTTTGCCTTGCCTTTCAATGATTTGCTGCACCGTGCGCAAAGCGTGCATCGCGAGCACTTTGATCCGAACGCCGTACAGGTCAGCACCCTGCTGTCGATTAAAACCGGTGGTTGCTCCGAAGACTGCGGTTACTGTCCGCAAGCGGCGCGTTATCATACCGAAGTTGAAAACGAGCCCTTGATGCAGCTGGATGACGTACTTGCAGCCGCCAAAGCCGCCAAGGAAAGTGGTGCCAGCCGTTTTTGCATGGGTGCAGCCTGGCGTGGTCCCAAGCAAAGAGATCTGGAGCCGGTGCTTAAAATGATTTCAGAAGTGAAAGCCATGGGGCTGGAAACCTGTGCCACGCTGGGCATGCTCAAGGATGGCCAGGCCGAACAGCTGAAAGAGGCCGGTCTGGATTACTACAACCACAACCTCGATACCGCCCCGGAATTTTATGGCGATGTGATTTCTACCCGTACCTATCAGGACAGGCTGGATACGCTGGACCGCGTGCGTAGTGTCGATATCAATGTCTGCTGCGGCGGCATTATCGGCATGGGCGAAAGCCGTGCCCAGCGCGCCGGATTACTGGCGCAACTGGCCAATATGGAACAGCCGCCCGAGAGCGTCCCTATCAACCTGCTCACGCAAGTCGAGGGTACGCCGCTGCATGGGACGGAAGCACTGGATCCGCTGGAGTTTGTGCGCACCATCGCAGCAGCGCGCATTACCATGCCGCAGAGTTTTGTCCGCTTGTCCGCAGGCCGTCAAAGCATGGGGGATGCGATACAGGCCTTGTGTTTTCTGGCAGGTGCCAACAGTATCTTCTACGGCGAAAAGTTACTGACCACCGGCAACCCGGAAGCCGAGGCAGATAATGCCTTGTTTACCAAACTGGGTTTGAAAAAAATCTAGGATACCTTGCCATGCTGGATTATTTACAGGCCGACCTCGACAAGCGCCAAACGCAGGGGCTGATGCGCCAGCGTCGTTTGCTGGATTCGCCGCAAGCTGAACATATCACTGCCAATGGTCAGCCGTTTTTGTCTTTTTGCAGTAACGACTATCTGGGGCTGGCCAATGACCCTGCGCTGGTGCGTGCCTTACAGCATGCAGCTTCTGAGGCTGGCGTGGGCAGCGGTGCCTCTAACCTGATTACCGGGCACCACCGTTACCATGACCAGTTGGAACATGCACTGGCGGCCTTTGTACGCAAGCCGGCGGCCCTGCTGTTTTCAACCGGGTATATGGCGAATATTGGCGTCATCAGTGCCTTGATGGGGCGTGACGATGCGGTGTTTTCCGATAAACTCAACCATGCCTGCCTGAATGATGGCGCGTTTTTATCGCGCGCCAGCCACCACCGTTTTCCGCACAATGATGTGGCTGCACTGGAAAAACTGTTACAAGCCAGCACCGCCCGCCATAAACTGATTGCGGCAGATGCCGTATTCAGTATGGACGGCGACATTGCGCCGCTGGCTGCCTATCTGGCTTTATGCGAACGCTATGATGCCTACCTGTACGTAGATGATGCGCATGGCTTTGGCGTGCTGGGGCCGCAGGGACGTGGTTCCTTGCAGCATCTCGGTTTGCAGTCGCCCCGCCTGATCATGATGGGCACGCTGGGGAAAGCCGCGGGAGTGGCCGGGGCCTTTGTTGCCGGTGAAAAAATCGTTATTGATTACCTGATTCAATCGGCCAACAGTTATATCTATACCACACCAGCGCCGCCGCCGCTGTCAGCAGCATTGCTGGCTTCACTGCATGAAATTGAGCATGGTGATGCGCGCAGAGCGCAATTGTTTGCCATGATTGCCTTGCTCAAAGCCGAGCTGAAACTGACACGCTGGCAATTATGGCCGTCTGAAACCGCCATACAACCCTTGATTGTCGGTGATAACCATGAAGCGCTGGCCTTGAGTCAGTACTTGCAGGTACAGGGTATTCTGGTGCCTGCCATTCGTCCGCCGACGGTGCCTGCAGGCACTTCGCGTTTGCGTATTTCGCTTTCTGCTGCGCATACCGCAGAAGATGTGCGTAAACTGGTCAGTGTGTTGCATGCCGCAGAAGCTGCTGTGACAACTGGGATGGCGCAATGAATTGCTATGTAGAAATCATGGGGCAGGGCGAGCCGCTGGTGTTGTTGCACGGCTGGGGCATGAACAGTGCTGTCTGGCAGCGCGTGACCAAACGCCTAGCCAGCCATTATCGCTTGTATCTTGTTGATCTGCCAGGCATGGGGCAGAGCAAGCCAGTCTATCCTTATCATTTGCACAGCTTGGCCGATGCCATCGCTGAAGTCATTCCCGGCGTGTCTACCATTATGGGGTGGTCGATGGGCGGGCTGGTGGCGCAACAAATTGCCCTTAATCAGCCCGACCGGGTTGAAAAGCTGATTCTGGTGGGCACTAATCCGTGTTTTGTGACGCAGCCCGGCTGGGCGCATGGCATCAGCGCCAAGTATTTTGAGCAGTTCAATGACCGGTTTACGCAGGACTTTAATGCGACGCTGCTGAATTTTTTAACCCTGCAATGCATGCACGCCAAAGATACGCGCAGCACAGTGCGGCAATTGCGTACGGCGTTTGCCGCCAAACCTACGCCTTCACAGGATGCACTGAATCAGGCGCTACAGATTTTATTGCAAGCAGATTTGCGCGAGGCGTTGACGCGAATATTTCAGCCGACACTGATTGTACATGGTGACCGCGATACACTGGCGCCTCTGGGTGCTGCGCACTGGTTATCCCTGCACATGCAGCGCGCACGTTTGCGGGTGATGGCCGGTGCCGCGCATGCGCCTTTCCTGTCGCATGCAGATGCATTTTGTGACAGCATTGAAGAGTTTATGGCAGAAAATACGACACTGCGCACAGGTGAACGTTGATGCAGGATGCTTACTGGATAGACAAAGCACGCGTACGGCAATCGTTTCATCGCGCCTCCAAAGCCTATGATGCGGCTGCCATTTTACAGCGCCAGGTGCGTGAAGAAATGCTGGGGCGTCTGGATGTGGTCAAGTTGGCGCCGCACACCATCCTGGATGCCGGTTGTGGGACTGGCCATGGTTTGCATGCCTTGTTGCAGCGATTTAAAGGCGCACAGGGCATTGCGCTGGATATTGCCGAAGGTATGCTGGCCCGCACCCAGGCCTTGTTCCCACGTTATCGTTTTTGGCAGGCGCGCCCGCAACTTGTATGTGCTGATATTGAAGCCTTGCCATTGGCCACGGCCAGTGTGGATATGGTGTGGTCCAATCTGTCCGTGCAGTGGTGTAATGATCTGGACGCTGCCCTGCAGGAATTCCGCCGCGTACTGCGTCCTAATGGTCTGCTGATGTTTGCCACATTTGGTCCGGATACACTCAAGGAATTGCGTGCGGCCAGCAGCCAGCAGCATACCCATGTCAGCCGTTTTCTCGATATGCACGATATTGGTGATGCACTGACGCGCGCAGGGTTTAGTGCGCCGGTACTCGATGTCATGCACTACACACTCACCTACGATTCGGTGGAGTCTGTTATGCGTGACCTGAAAGCGATTGGCGCGCACAATGCCACAGCCGGACGTGCACGGGGCCTGCTGGGTAAAGGTTTTTTACAACAGTTGCGGGATGGCTACGAGGCCTTTCGCCAGCAAGGCAAGCTGCCAGCCACCTACGAGGTGGTGTTTGTGCATGCCTGGGTAGGCAGTCAGCCTTACGCTGCACCTGGTAGCAGCCCGGTGCAATTTGTACCACGCAAGTCGGCTTCCACGGTTTAAAACAGCATGACAGCCAGTCATTTACCCCGCCATTTTTTTGTCACCGGCACTGACACCGGTGTCGGTAAAACTACAGTCACTGTCCGCCTGATGCAGCAACTGGCCGCACAAGGGTTGACGGTGATTGGCATGAAGCCGGTGGCTTCCGGTTGCGAATGGATCAATGGCCGCTGGCAAAATGCAGATGTGATGCAATTGACCGCCGCTGCCAATGTCAAAGCACCTGCCGACCTCGTCAACCCCTATTGTTTTCAACCGCCGATTGCACCCCATATTGCGGCGGCGCAAGCAGGTGTCGAAATTGAGTTGCAAGTGATTCAAGCCGCCTACAGTCAGCTCAGTGCACTGGCAGATGTGGTGATTGTAGAAGGTGCGGGTGGCTTGCTGGTGCCGCTGAATCAGGCGCAACACACCATTGCTGATTTAATCCTGGCCCTAGATATGCCAGCACTCATGGTCGTGGGCATGCGCCTTGGCTGTATTAACCATGCCACGCTCACTGCCGAAGTGCTTAAGCAACGTGGCATTTCCTTATGCGGCTGGGTGGCGAATTACCTGGATCCACAGATGTCCCTGCCGCAGAAAAACTTGCAGACGCTGACCAGCTGTTTGCAACAACCCCCGTTATTAGAAGTGCCTTTTCAGGCAGTGCTGACCTAGATGGAGCCGCCTTTAATCACCAAGATTGCCTTTCGCGCGCCGGTGCCGCTGGTGACCAGGGTGCTGATCGGCCTGAATGTGCTGGTGTTTGCGGTCATGCTGTTTGGTGGCGCGGGTTTCTGGCATTCCCCCAATACGGTGCAGCTCACCTGGGGCGCCAATTTTGCGCCTGCCACGGCGGATGGTCAGTGGTGGCGTTTAGGCACGGCCATGTTTTTACATTTTGGTGCAGTGCATCTGGGCATGAACATGCTGGCGTTGTGGGATGGCGGCAAGTTGGTTGAACGCATGTTTGGCGCAGTAAGGTTTCTGGCGATTTATTTGATCAGCGGTGTCGCCGGTAATCTGCTCTCGCTGGTGGTGCAAGGCAATGATGCTGTCTCCGGGGGAGCCTCCGGGGCTGTGTTTGGCATTTATGGTGCACTGCTGGTCTATGTCTGGTGCGCCAGGCACCAGATGCAGCAAATGGAGTTTCGCTGGATGTTTTGGGGTGCACTCGCATTTTCAGCACTGACAATTGCCATGGGCTATATCATTCCGGGCATTGATAATTCAGCGCATATCGGCGGCTTTGTGACGGGTATTGCCATGGCGGCCTTGCTGCTCCCTGGCCTTTCAAACTATCCATCGCGCCGTGAGTTAAGTCTCATACAATGGCTGGCGGGCACGGCGTGGGTCATCGCACTCTGTTGGTTGCTGACCCATTTGCCAACCCCTAAATATCTATGGCAACAAGAACTTGCCATTCAAAAACAGGTGCAAAAGCTCAATCTTGTTGATCAGCAGGCCCAGCGCAAGTGGCAGCAAATCATGCTGGAAGGGCGGGAGGGGAATGTGAGCTTTGATGACATGGCTACGCAAATTGATGCACAGGTGGCTACCCCTTACGAAGAGAGTTTTGAAAAACTCTCTGCCTTGTCAGATGACCCGAAACTACCTTCTGCAGCCTTGCTGGAAGAAGCTAAAGCTTATGCGCTAAAACGCAGTGAGGCGAGCAAGGCCGCTGCCGATCAATTGCGAAATATTCCCTTTATGCCAACCAGACCCTGATCATCACTTAAGCTGATCCGTCTCCTGATAAGCAGGCTTATTTATCAGCGCAGTTATAGTGTTGGCTCAACAGACGACCGATAAGTCCAGGTCATTGCGCTGCATGTGCTTTCAAAGCCGCGCCCGCCAGTTTCTTTTTTTCGGCCAGGCGTATCAAGATGGCCGCTTCTGCACTCCCATCATTTTCCTGCATTAACGTCATGGCTTTGGCATGTCCGTTTTGCCCCCATTGCCCTCTGGCTTCGTCACTGCTCTGACGCATTGCTGCAAATAAAGCATTAAAGTCGGCTTGCTGATACGGAGAGTTGCATACCATCCCGGCATCCGCTTCTTGCACGTAATGTGCATAGCCGCAGGTATCTGTCACCAGCATGGGCGTACCGCTGGCCATCCCTTCCAGAATGACCAGACCTGTATTTTCTCGTCTTGCCGGGTGTATGCATACATCCGCGCCTTGCATCAGTTGCGGGATATCCGGGCGCCCTTTAGAGATCATTACATGCTGCGCAACGCCCAGCTGCCTGGCCAGTTTTTCAAAATCACGCGGATTGTCTTGGCCGACCGCTACCAAGCGTGTGTTTTGTAACGTCTCAGCGGGAAGGGCGGCGAGCGCCATGATGGCACGGTCCAGTCCTTTCATATGAAAGCCCGAGCCTGTGAGCAAAAATACAAAGTCATTCGCGCCAAATTGAAACGCCTGTCGCAGATGCGCACGCATTTCCACCCTGTCATGCAATTGCAAGCGCTCAGAAGAAAGGAATGGCGGAATATAATGGAAGCGGGCATCCTGCGTGGCATACCAATGCTGAAAATGCGGTTTTTCGGTCAATGAGACCGCCAGTACCTCGGTCAGTGACTTTGCATCAAAAATAGCGCTTTCGCAGGCGCTAAACCATTGATAGCGTGGAAGCAGGCGATACCAGAAACTGCGTTGGCTATGTGCCCGCTCAATAAAACACGGGTCGGCCGCAAAGTGGGCATCCAGGCCCTGCATGCGATTGTAGCCAAAAATATAATCAAAACTGTTTTGCTTGATATGCGCAAAAGCGGCATTGATGAATTTTTGATAGCGCTGATAATTGAGCCATCCTGTTTGGGGCATGATATGCACCTGGATGTCAGCAGGGAGATCCCCTTGCCAGAGCATGGTAAATATCTCTACCTGATGGCCGCGTTTTACCAAATGTTGCGCAGTGCGCAACATATCGCGCTGCATGCCACCGAAAGGAAAATATTTAAAAATAATAAATGCGAATTTCAAAATCGGCACCTTGCGTTGACTTAAAATTTCCTTCTTGAATTGACGTTCAAAAAGAGTATGCATTGTAGTCCGTTTGTATCCATGTTGCGAAGAGGCTTCATTGTTAGGCTGCTGATGCTACGCCATCACTGCAGTTGTGATTTTCAATGTGCTTGGCAGATTTGCGGTGTATCACCTGGATGAGTCAATCATGGAGTGCGTTGCAAAGAAGCCGGTGATATGCCGGTTTTGTATGCGAAAATAACGGCCATGAAACGTATTCTTCTGGTTAAAACTACTTCTATGGGGGATGTTATCCATGCACTGCCTGTGGTGACGGATATCCTGCAACATTTTCCTGATGCGCACATCGACTGGCTGGTGGAAGACAGTTTTGCCGATATTCCGCGTCTGCATCCACGTGTGCAACAAGTATTTACCGTGTCTGTACGACGCTGGCGCAGGCAATGGTGGCGTTGCCAGACCTGGCGTGAAATCACTGCGGTAAAGCGCGCCGTTGCCGCCCAGACCTATGATGCAGTGCTGGATTTGCAAGGGCTGCTGAAAAGCGCCGTGATGGCCAGTTGGGCGCATGGCCCGCGCCATGGCTATGACGCGCAGTCAATTCGAGAGCCTCTGGCCAGCCGTTGTTATCGGCATACTTACGCTATCTCCTACCAGCAGCATGCGGTGACGCGGATGCGCAGCCTCGCTGCCATGGCGCTGGGCTATGTGGTGTCGCAAAATTACCCGGACTACGGACTTTCAATAGACAGTGACTGCGCACCTGTGCCGGCCTTTCTTGCGCTTCACGCCACCAGCCGCGACAGCAAACTGTGGCCAGAAGACCATTGGGTTGCACTCGGTCAGCACTATGCTGCACAAGGGTTGAGTATGTGGTTGCCATGGGCCAGTGCCAGCGAGCAGGCCAGGGCACAGCGTATTGCTTCCCAGGTGCCGCATGCGCAGGTGTTGCCTAAACTGTCACTGCAACAGCTCGCCAGTCAAATGCCACAAGCCCGTTTTGCCGTCGGTGTGGATACGGGCCTCTCTCATCTGGCGGCTGCACTGGATGTGCCCGTCGTGGCGATATACACGGATACCGAGCCTGCATTTACCGGGGTGGCAGGTGGTCGCGTGAGTGCTGCAATCAATCTGGGGGGCAAGGGACAGGTGCCCACGGTCGCTACGGTCATCGCGCACCTCTCGACCATTGTCACCGCTGCGCCCGGCTTTTAAAGCATCTATTTAAAAATGCATGGTTTAATTTATATTTAAATTCACGCTTTACCCTTGAAATCAGTAGGGAGATCCCCAACATGGTGAAGTATTGAGATGTGCAATGTTTCATTGCACGCTTCTCAGGTAGAACAGTGTTGAATTAAAGGGGAGCCCCATGCAAGAACCAAATACACCTTCCGAGGTGACCGCAAACGAGACCGCAGTGAATGACGGTATAGAAGCCACCGGTGTTGGCGCACACGAAGCGCGTATTGCTGAGCTGGAAGCCGCGCTAGAAGAAGCCAAAGCACAAGTCCTGTATGTAAAGGCCGAGGGGGAGAACATCCGCCGCCGTGCCATGGATGATATCGATAAAGCGCGCAAGTTTGCGCTGGAGAAATTCAGCGGCGAGTTGCTGGCAGTCAAGGATAGTCTGGATGCGGCACTGGTGGTAGAGAGTGCCGATGTAAACAGCTATAAAAATGGCGTAGAACTGACCTCTAAGCAGCTGCTCAGCGTCTTTGAAAAATTCAATATCGCTGAAATCAATCCTCTGGGCCAGAAGTTTGACCCGAACAAGCATCAGGCGATCAGCATGGTACCTGCCGAAGGCGAACCCAACACGGTATTGAGCGTATTGCAAAAAGGGTATGCCTTGAATGAGCGTGTATTGCGTCCGGCACTGGTGACCGTGATTCAAGCCCAATAAACCCATATTAAGATCAGGGACTTGAAATCTGTTCAGGCATCCCAATTATTAGAACATCGGTATTGAGATTAACGAATTTAAGGAAACAACAACATGGCTAAAATTATTGGCATTGATTTGGGCACGACCAACTCCTGCGTAGCAGTGATGGAGGGCGGCAAGCCACGCGTGATTGAAAACGCTGAAGGTGCACGCACTACCCCATCCATTATCGCGTATCAGGAAGATGGCGAAATTCTGGTGGGTGCTCCGGCCAAGCGCCAGGCAGTGACCAACCCGAAAAATACCCTGTTTGCGGTGAAGCGTTTGATTGGCCGTCGTTTTGACGAAAAAGAAGTACAAAAAGACATCGACCTGATGCCTTACACGATTGCCAAAGCTGACAATGGCGATGCCTGGGTAGAAGTACGTGGCAACAAACAGGCGCCACCACAAATTTCTGCCGAAGTACTGCGCAAAATGAAAAAAACCGCCGAGGACTATCTGGGCGAAGAAGTGACCGAAGCCGTGATTACGGTGCCGGCTTACTTTAACGATAGCCAGCGTCAGGCAACCAAAGATGCGGGCCGTATTGCCGGCTTGGATGTGAAACGTATCATTAACGAACCCACTGCTGCGGCTCTGGCCTTTGGTATGGATAAACAGGAAGGTGATCGCAAGATTGCAGTCTACGACCTGGGTGGAGGTACGTTTGATATCTCCATTATCGAAATTACTGAAATTGATGGTGAGCACCAGTTTGAAGTGCTGTCTACCAATGGTGACACTTTCCTTGGTGGTGAAGACTTCGATAACCGCATTATTGACTTTTTGGCCGATGAGTTCCAAAAAGAAAACGGTTTAGATTTGCGTAAAGATTTGCTGGCGAAACAGCGTTTGAAAGAGGCTGCTGAAAAAGCCAAGATTGAATTGTCTGGTGCGCAACAAACTGAAGTAAACCTGCCTTACATTACGGCAGACGCAACTGGCCCTAAGCATTTAGTGGTGAAAATTACCCGTGCCAAACTGGAGTCGCTGGTAGAAGAGCTGATCGAGCGCACCATTGCACCTTGTAAAACTGCTTTGAAAGATGCGGGCGTATCGCCTTCTGACATTTCTGATGTAATTTTGGTCGGTGGTCAGAGCCGCATGCCAAAAGTGCAGGAAAAAGTGAAAGAGATTTTTGGCAAAGAGCCTCGTAAAGACGTGAACCCGGACGAAGCCGTAGCGGTAGGTGCTGCGATTCAGGGTGGCGTATTGAAAGGCGACGTCAAAGACGTATTGTTGCTGGACGTGACCCCATTGTCTCTGGGGATTGAAACACTGGGCAGCGTGATGACCAAGCTGATCAAGAAAAACACGACAATCCCGACCAAGGCATCACAGGTGTTCTCTACCGCGGAAGACAACCAGAACGCGGTGACCATTCATGTGCTGCAAGGTGAGCGTGAGATGGCGGCTGGCAACAAGAGCCTGGGCCAGTTTAACCTGAGCGACATTCCACCGTCACCCCGTGGCATGCCACAAATTGAAGTGACGTTTGACATCGATGCCAACGGTATTTTGCATGTGTCTGCCAAAGACAAGGCGACTGGTAAAGAGAACAAGATCACTATCAAGGCAAACTCTGGCTTGTCTGAAGAAGAAATTCAGCGCATGGAAGAAGATGCGGCCAAATATGCGGACGAAGACAAGAAACTGCGTGAACTGGTCGATGCCCGTAACCAAGCTGACAGCGTGTTGCACAGTGTGAAGAAATCGTTGGCTGAACATGGCGACAAGATTGAGGCTGATGAAAAAGCCAAGATTGAAGAAGCGATTAAAGAGCTGGAAGCGGTAGCCAAAGATGGTGATGATAAAGAAGTCATCGAAGCCAAAACCAATGCCTTGATGGAAGCTTCGCAGAAGCTGGGTGAGAAAGTCTACGCTGAACAACAGGCGCAGGCTAACACCGAGAGCGCACAGCAGCCTGAAGGTGAAAAAACGGTTGAAGGCGACGTGGTGGATGCCGAGTTTGAAGAAGTGAAAAAAGACTGATCGTGACAGGGTGTGGGTGCTGTGCGCCCACACTGATTCTTGATGCTGGCAAACACACCTCGCTGATAACGGGTGTGTTTGTCTATATGGCGCATGCGCTTAAACGGAAGAATTATGGCAGCTGCAAAAAAAGATTACTATGAAGTGTTGGGCGTGAATCGCGATGCCAGTGATGAGGAAATTAAAAAGTCCTTTAAAAAGCTGGCAATGAAGTTTCACCCGGACCGTAACCCTGACAACCCGAAGGCCGAAGACAGCTTTAAAGAAGCCAAAGAAGCTTATGAAATATTGAGCGATGAGCAAAAACGTGCGGCTTATGACCAATATGGTCATGCAGGCGTAGATCCCAGCATGGGTGGCGGCAATGGCTTTGGCGGCTTTAATGGTGGTGGCTTTAGCGATGCTTTTGGTGATATCTTTGGCGATATCTTCGGTGGTAGCCGTGGCGGCCAGCGCTCCAATGTCTATCGTGGTGCCGATTTGCGCTACAACCTTGAAATTTCACTGGAAGAAGCCGCCAGAGGCACCGAGACCAAAATACGGATTCCGGTACAAACCGCCTGCGAAACCTGTCATGGCTCTGGTGCGCGCCCGGGGACTTCACCCGTGACCTGCACGACGTGTAATGGTCACGGTCAGGTGCGTATGCAGCAGGGGTTCTTCTCGGTACAGCAAACGTGCCCCAAATGTCATGGCACCGGTAAAATGGTCAAAGACCCTTGCCCGACCTGTCATGGCAATGGTCGCCTTAAGCAAAATAAAACACTTAACGTTAAAATTCCTGCAGGTGTGGATGAAGGTGACCGCATTCGCCTGAGCGGTGAGGGCGAGGCCGGTGTGAACGGCGGCCCTACGGGCGATTTGTACGTCGTCGTACACTTGAAAGAGCATGCCATTTTTCAGCGTGACGGGGCTAATTTGCATTGCGAAATGCCGATCAGTTTTAGCACCGCGGCATTAGGGGGTGAAATAGAAGTGCCAACCCTGGATGGCGCGGCAAAAATGAAAATTCCGGCGGAAACACAAACCGGCGGCGTATTCAGATTGCGTGGTAAAGGCATCAAGCCATTGCGTTCAAGCGAGTATGGCGACTTGATGGTGCATGTGGTCGTTGAAACGCCGGTCAAGCTCACTGAAAAACAGAAAGACTTGTTGCGCGAATTTGAGAGCAGTACGCAGGCGGATGCCGGAAAACACAGCCCAAAGAATAAAAGCTGGGTAGACAAAGCCCGTGATTTTTTCAGCTAGCCGCTGATTTTATAACCAGTTTTGGTCACATTTGTTGATTCAGGGTATGATGGCCGTTTCGGTCATCGTACCCTCAGTCAATGACTTGCATGTTGATAAGTAATTGTTTTTATTAAAGTTACAATTTGATAACAATTGAATTTTGACTTTTACAATTCAGTTACAGCTTCGTCAAATTGCTGCAATAACTCCCCCCTAAAATGAACCCATCTTTAAACGAAACACACAATGCTTCGTTTGATGGCTAGGTTTGGTTGATTTTGTCAACACTAGCATTGATTTCCTCCTGATCCAAACCCCCTTTTGCCCGCAATAGCGGGCTTTTTTTTGCCTGTTTACGCATTTTATCCTGATTTCACTTGTTGCCGGGCTATCAATGATAGCCTAAGTATTTGAATTGGTTTATCCTTTAAGATACAGGGGTGCGCTTGTGAGATAATTGCTTGGGCGCAGAGATGGTTTGTATGAATGTTGACTATGACAAGAATTGCCATTTTTAATCAAAAGGGAGGCGTGGGTAAAACCACGACTACGCTGAATCTGGCAGGGGCTTTTCACCGCCAACAACATCAGGTCGCATTACTGGATTTTGACCCGCAGGCACATTTGACGGGGATTCACAAACATGTTGGCCTTGATCACCACAAGCATTTGTTCCACTTTTATCAGTCGGACGTGCCTTTGGCGCAGTTGATGCAACCCGTGCGTGCGGAAATGATGTTGTTGTCAGCCAATGCGGAGCTGATGAAAGTGGACTCGCATTTCGGACGTGGCCCCAATATTCTTAAAAAACTTAATCAAGGCTTAACGGCCCTCACTGAAACGCATCCGGGGATGGATGTGTTTATCGATTGCTGCCCGTATATCGGCGTCATTTCACTTAATGCAGTGTTTGCCAGTGATTTGATTATTATCCCTGTCTCATCAGACTATTTTTCCATTAATTCGGCCGTGAAGGTTGAAAAGGCATTGCGCGCACTGGAGCCTGTCTTAAAGCGGCGTATTGAACGGCGCTATTTGCTGACGCGGGCTGACAAGCGCAAGAAAATGACCGTGGAAGTTGAGCAGGAGATGCGACGCTTGTTTGGGAGCGAGGTGCTGGTCACCAAGATCTCTGAAAATATTGCTTTGGCCGAAAGTCCGCGTATCGGCAAGAATGTGTTTGATTATGATGCAGGCAGCCCCGGTGCCCGTGACTATATGGCCTTGTATTTTGAGTTGCAAGATGTCAGCAAGCAGCTTCCCGAAAGCGCTGTGGCTGTTGCATAATCATTGCTGGTGACGGCTGCTTAGCCATTGCCGCCGCCAGAATACCAGCAGCATCGCGATGGCGATGGTCAGCATGATCAAGATGGCCCACCAGAAACCATAGGTGTCATCTATCCACGGCATTTTACTGAAATTCATGCCAAAAATACCGGCGATCAGGGTGGCAGGCATAAACAGCATGGCCACCACGGTCAGTGCTCTGACCTCAAGATTGACGCGCTGGCTGAGGCTCGTCATGTAGATATCCATTAACCCGCTCAGCGTATCGCGAATTGCTTCCAGAGACTCTGTGAAGTGCACGGTATGGTCATACAGGTCGCGCAGATAGGGTACCGTTTGCGGGCTGAAAAAACCGTGCTCATTACGTATCAGGCTGTTCAGAACTTCGCGCAAAGGCCATACCGCCCGGCGTAATTCAATACTCACATGCTTTAAACGATGAATATTTTGCAGGTCTTCAGGGCTGGGATTGTCCAGCAGGTGGGCTTCCAGTCGCTCTGCATCCTCGTTAATCGCTTCCAGTACCTGAAAGTAACGTTCCATCAGGCTGTCCAGCAGTGCATAACACAGATAGTCAACGCCGCTTTTACGCAGTAATGCCTGCCCCTGGCGCAAACGCTCCCTGACGGGCTCGAAGCTGCCGGATGGGCGTTCCTGAAAGGTCAGTAACCACTCTCGGCCCAATGCAATGCTGATTTGTTCGGAACTGACGCTCAAGCTTTCTGCATCATAGTAGAACAGGCGTGTTTCAAGAAACAGATATTCCGGATAGCTGTCGAGTTTGGCGCGTTGTTCGGTATTCAGGATATCATCCAGCACCAGCGGATGCAGGCTAAAACGTTTGGCAACGGCTTGCAGCAAGGCAATGTCCAGTACACCATGCACGTTGATCCATGCCACGTGTGCAGGCGGCGCTTGCCAGTGGCCAATATCCTGCATGGTGAGTTGCTGTGAAACCAGCTCTTCTGCGTTGTAGCACATTTTATGGATGCAGGCTGCGGCCTCAGCGCTGGCGGGCGTGGTGGTCACCTTGTTGTCAGTACCGAGCAAGCGGTGCTTGCGGTGGATATGTTTGCGTTTGGACATTTAAGTATCAATCACGGGTAGGAATGTATGCATGCCGGAAAAGCCCGGACGGGTCTGCAAGCAGTCTATGATAAAATAAAACAAAATTTTTCAGTGAGAAAATCGCATGTCTGGCAATACCCTGGGTACCCTGTTTACGTTGACGTCCTTTGGTGAATCTCATGGCCCTGCCATCGGTGGTATTGTGGATGGTTGCCCGCCAGGTCTTGAACTGTCTGCAGATGACTTACAAGTGGATCTGGACAGGCGCAAGCCTGGCACGTCCCGCCATGTCACACAGCGCAATGAAGCTGATCAGGTAGAGATTTTGTCCGGCCTGTTCGAGGGTAAGACCACGGGTGCACCGATAGGTTTGCTGATCCGCAACACAGACCAGCGTAGCCAGGATTACAGCAAGATCATGCACACGTTCCGTCCGGGACATGCCGACTATACCTACACGCAAAAATACGGTATCCGCGATTATCGTGGCGGTGGACGCTCCAGTGCGCGTGAAACCGCCGTGCGTGTCGCTGCGGGGGCCATTGCCAAAAAGTGGCTGAAGCAACAGTATGGTATACAGATTCGTGGCTACCTGAGCCAGCTGGGCGAGATTCCGGTGCCATTTGTCGGCTGGGATGCATTGGCTCACCCTGATAATGTGTTTTTCTCCCCCAATGTCGAGATGCTGCCGCAACTTGAAGCCTATATGGACCAGGTCCGTGGGGAACGTGACTCGGTAGGCGCACAAATTACGGTAGTGGCTGAGCATGTTCCTGTGGGCCTGGGTGAGCCGATTTTTGACCGTCTGGATGCCGACATCGCACATGCCATGATGAGCATCAATGCAGTCAAAGGCGTCGAGATTGGCGCAGGATTTGATGCGATTGCCCAGCGCGGCAGCGAGCATTGTGATGAGCTGACACCAGAAGGCTTTGTGGGTAACCACGCAGGCGGCATTTTGGGCGGCATCTCAACCGGACAGGAGATCGTCGTCAATGTGGCTTTTAAACCAACCTCCAGCATTCCGCAGGAACGTCGCTCGATCAATATGGATGGCGAAGCGGTCATGATGCAGACAACCGGACGTCATGACCCCTGTGTGGGCATTCGTGCCACACCGATCGTCGAAGCGATGCTGGCATTGGTGCTGATGGACCATGCACTGCGCCATCGCGGGCAAAATGCGGATGTGCGCACTACCGTACCTGTGTTGAAGTAGTGATGCATTGTATCGATGCGTCATGGTGTCCTGCCTTGCCATGCGGTCGGCGTTAGTGCAGCGCTTAATCTTCGTATCATGATCGGGTTGAATTGATGAGCCGTGCCCTGCATTTCAACCTTTCCCGTTTTTATTTTATTTATTATTTCTTTGTCGGTGCTTTTGTCCCCTATTGGGGCCTGTACCTGACTTCCGAATCCTTCAGCCCGGCCGATATCGGCATTTTGATGTCGCTGTTTCAGTTAAGCCGCATCGTGGCGCCTAACCTGTGGGGTTGGCTGGCGGACCATACCAGGCAGCGTGTACGCTGGATACGTCTCACCGCGTTTCTTGGCCTGCTGGGCTTTGTCGCCATTTTCTGGGCACACGGCTTTGCCGCCATGTTTGTGGTGATGGTCGCGCTCAGTCTGTTTACCAGTTCCACCTTGCCACTGTCAGAATCCCTTTTGCTCGCACATTTGGCAAGCACCAATGGCCATTACAGCAACATCCGCTTGTGGGGGTCATGGGGCTTTATTGTGGCTTCTGTTGTAGTCGGTTACCTGACCGAGCGCTTTGGCATTCAAAGCCTGCTCTGGTTTATTTTGATGGTGCAGTGTGTCTTGTTTGGACTCACCTTTAAACTGCCTGAGGCGCATGTGCCGCCGCATGCGCACGATACTTTTTCAGTGTGGCAGATTTTGAAGCAACCTACAGTGATTGCCTTGCTGGTCGGGTGTGCCATGATGGTGACCGCACATGGCCTGATGTACAACTTTTATTCCATTTATCTGGCAGAGCATGGTTATAGCAAAGGGACCATCGGCTGGCTGTGGTCAATCGGCGTGATTTGCGAGATTGGCATCTTTATGAAAATGCCCTGGCTGATGGCCCGCTTTAAATTAAAAACAATTTTGCTGGCCAGCCTCGGTCTGGCCGTTGTCAGGTTTGCCATGATGGGCCTGGTGCCAGATCATTGGGGCTTGCTGATCATTGCGCAGACCCTGCACGCGTTCACCTTTGGCAGCTTTCACGCGGCCTCGGTAGAAGTGATCACTCAGTATTTCAATGGACGTCATCAAGCCAAGGGGCAGGCCATTTACAACAGTGTTGCTTATGGCGTGGGCGGGGCGTTGGGTGGTTTGTTAGGTGGATTCGCTTTGCAAACCCTCGGCGGACAGCTCACGTTTACACTGGCGGCGCTATTTCCGTTGCTTGGTGCGATTGTCATCGCGCTTGGACTCAAACTCGCACAACCTTATGCCGGCAGAGGCATGTTCAGCCGTTAGGAGTAAGTGAGGTTTTATGCGCACAAAAAGCGAAAAAGCCCGGAAGCCGGGCTTTTTCGTCAAGGGTCACTGCAGTTTACTATTGAATGCGCTTGTCTTTCTCAATGAGGGCATAGGCACTGTGATTGTGAATGCTCTCAAAGTTTTAGCTTCGGCCGCTACGCTGAACCTTGCTTGGCAAGGTTAGCCTGCACTGAAACTTTGTCAAACAAGCTTATTGAATGCGTTTGTCTTTCTCAATGAGGGCATAGGCGCTGTGATTGTGAATACTCTCAAAGTTTTCAGATTCGACTACATATTTGACAATGCGGTTTTCTAGGTTAAGTTGCGCAGCTACATCACGCACCATGTCTTCGACAAATTTAGGATTGTCATAAGCGCGTTCGGTCACAAACTTCTCATCCGGACGTTTGAGCAAGCCATACAACTGGCAAGAGGCTTGTTCCTCGATGAGCGTCACCAAGTCTTCCAGCCATATGAATTCATTGAGTAGGGCGGTCACAGTGACGTGAGAGCGCTGGTTATGCGCACCGTAATCAGAGATTTTTTTGCTGCATGGACACAGGCTGGTCACCGGAACCATCACTTTGACCGTGATCTCAAATGCCCCATTTTTAATTTCGCCGATGAAAGTCACATCGTAATCCAGCAGGCTCTTGACGCCTGAAACCGGTGCGGCTTTGTTAATAAAATACGGAAACCGCATTTCAACATAGCCTGATTCTGCTTCCAGTCGCCCCACCATTTCACGCAAAATAGTTTCAAATGAGTCTACCGAAATCGCACGCTCGTTCATGTTGAGAATTTCAACAAAACGAGACATATGGGTGCCTTTGAAGTTGTGCGGCAAGTGCACAAACATATCAAACATAGCCACTGTGTGTTGCTCACCGCCAGTTTTATCTTTGACGATCACCGGGTGACGAATAGATTTGATACCGACTTTGTTGATATCGAGACGACGAACATCCGGAGTGTTCTGCACGTCTTCGATCGTAGTAGGGATAACTGGTTGATTCATCAGGGTTCCATGGCGATGCAAGTCGCCTGTTGGTTAATAGTTGAGTATACTACTCGGATATTAAATTCTCAATAGCCAAGCGTATGCCGTTAGCATCTAGACCGCACTCGGCCAGCATAGTTTCATGGTGACCATGCTCGATAAACTGGTCAGGCAAGCCTAGGCATAATGTCGGCATGACCACACGGTTTTTTTGCAGGCATTCCAGTACCGCAGCACCTGCGCCTCCCATCAGCGCGTTCTCTTCGACCGTGATTAAGTAGTCGTGCGATTCAGCCATTTTTAGCACCATGGCTTCATCCAGCGGCTTGATAAAGCGCATGTTTACCACGCTGGCATTCAGTGTTTCTGCTGCTTGCAGGGCAGGCAGTAGCATACTGCCAAACGCAAGAATGGCAATGCGCTCGCCCTGTCTTCTGCATTCAGACTTGCCGATTTCCAGTGGCGCCAGCGACGCTTGCACAGGCGTGCCTACGCCACTGCCTCGCGGGTAGCGCACCGCTGCCGTACCCCGGTACAGGTAGCCGGTGCTGAGCATTTGGCGGCATTCGTTTTCATCGCTGGGTGCCATGATCACAATATTGGGAATACAGCGCAGGAAACTCAAATCAAAGCTACCAGCATGGGTCGGCCCGTCGGCACCTACCAGACCAGCACGGTCTATTGCCAGCAGCACATCAAGATCTTGCAGTGCGATATCATGGATTAACTGGTCGTAAGCCCGTTGCAAAAACGTAGAGTAAATCGCGACTACGGGCTTCAGGCCGTCACAGGCCATGCCTGCGGCAAAGGTCAGTGCATGCTGTTCGGCAATGCCAACGTCAAAATAGCGCTCAGGAAAAGCTTCAGCAAAACGATTCAGTCCTGAGCCATCACACATGGCCGGGGTAATACCAATCAGTTTGTCATCGGCAGCGGCCATGTCGACCAGCCAGTCGCCGAAAATTTCGGTGTAACTGGGTTTGCCAGCGTGACTGACACTATGCCCATTTTGCGGATCAAACTTGCTGACGCCGTGGTATTTGTTCGGATTGTCTTCAGCCGGGCTGTAGCCTTTGCCTTTTTGTGTGACCACATGCAAAAATTGTGGCCCCTGCAACTGGCGGATATTGCCCAGGGTGTCTACCAGTGTGTCGATATCATGGCCATCAATCGGGCCAATGTAGTTAAAACCGAATTCTTCAAACAAGGTGCCCGGGGTGACCATGCCTTTGGCATGCTCTTCTGCCCTGCGTGCAAACTCTTTCACCGGCGGCATGATGTCCAGCACTTTTTTACCGCTACGGCGCACGCTGTCATACAGCTTGCCCGACATCAGGCGCGCCAGATAATTGTTCAGGGCGCCCACATTGTTGGAAATACTCATGTCGTTGTCATTGAGTATCACCAGAATATTGGTATCCATATCGCCGGCATTATTCAATGCTTCAAAAGCCATGCCTGCCGTCATGGCGCCATCGCCGATAATGGCCACGCTTCTGCGGTGGAGTCCGGCCGCTTTGGCTGCAACCGCCATACCGAGTGCCGCTGAAATAGAGGTGCTGGAATGTCCGGTACCAAACGTGTCGTATTCACTTTCGTCGCGTTTTGGAAAGCCCGCGATGCCGCCGGGTTTACGCAGGCTGGCCATGGCTGCGCGGCGGCCTGTCAGAATTTTGTGTGGATAGGTCTGGTGTCCCACATCCCATACCAGCCGGTCATCCGGGGTGTTGTACACGTAGTGCAGGGCAATGGTCAGCTCAACCACGCCCAAGTTGGAGGCAAGATGCCCGCCAGTTTGTGCAACACTTTGTACCAGAAATTCGCGCAACTCGGCTGCCAGCACTTTCAATTGCATTTTGTCCAGCTGGCGCAAGTCCAGTGGCGAATCAATCTGATGGAGTAATGAAGTCATGGTTTAAAACGACCGTTCGCAAATAAAGCTGGCAATCCCGCGTAATGGATCCGCTGCCTGGCCGTAAGGGGATAATAATTGCATGGTGTCATCGTGCAGTTTTCTAACCAGCGTGCGGGCTTCAGCAATGCCCAGCAAGCTGACATAGGTCGATTTGTCTTGCGCCTGATCTTTGCCCGCCGTTTTGCCCAGCGTTTGGGTATCGGCAGTGGCGTCCAGAATATCATCCACCACCTGAAAAGCCAGTCCCATATTGCGACTGTACTGGTCGAGTGTCAGCAGCAGCGCATGGTCAGTGCTTGCAGCACTGTAGGCGCCAAGCAGGGTGGCTGCGCGGATCAATGCCCCGGTTTTATATTGGTGCATGGTTTCCAGGTCTGCCAGTGACAGATGCTTCCCGGTGCTTTGCAGATCGATGCTTTGCCCACCGCACATGCCACGCGAGCCAGTGGCTTGTGCCAATACTTGCACTTGTATCAGCGCTTGCGGTGCCCGCGATGCCGCTATTTGCTCAAACGCAAGGCTTTGCAGTGCATCGCCAACCAGCAGCGCTGTCGCATCATCAAACTGCTTATGGCAGCTGGGTTTGCCGCGGCGTAAATCATCATTATCCATGCATGGCATGTCATCATGCACCAGCGAAAAGGCATGAATCATTTCAACTGCAGCTGCAGGGGTATCGGCTGCAATCATGATGGCACCCACCAGTTCGGCCGCCGCGTAGCACAGTAAGGCGCGCACACGTTTTCCACCACCCAGGACCACGTAACGCATCGCGGAATGCAAACGTTCGGGCAGCAGTTCTTCAGCGGGCAATGCGCGTGACAATACCTGCTCAATGCGCTGCTGATGTATGTTTGCCCAGGGCTGAAATGCAAAGGATGAAGCAGTCATGAATTCTGTAATGAAGGCGGTTTGCTGGTTCTTGGTAATGGACGGTTATTCTTGTGGATCAAAAGGCGTGAGTTGCTGCTGATTCAGGATCATGACTGACTGCTCGGCGTGTTGCAGCGCCTGCTGGCAAGCCTGGAGCAGTTGCGTGCCTTGCGCATAGGCAGTAAGCGCCTCTTCCAGTGGTAACTCGCCAGACTCCATTTTTTTGACGATACTTTCGAGGGCCGCCATCCGTTCAGCAAACGAGCCGGCGTCAAGCGTGTTGGATGGAGAAGTGTTCTGGTTGCTCATCAAAATAGGGCCTGTAAAATCCACACTATTTTAACAAAAGTCCCTGCCCTTGCGGGATTATTCTGCGCGCGTGCACCTGTTTCAGGCTGGTAACACCTTGTGCAGAAAGGTGCGAATGGCATCAATTTCCTGTTCGCATACGCTGTGTGGCATGTCATATTCTTGCCAGGTCACATCAAAACCAGCTTGAATCAGTGCTTCGCATGCGGCAAGTGCTGTTTGCAGGTTGATGACACTGTCAACGCGGCCATGCGCCATCCAGATGGGCGTATTCTGATTTGCTGGGTGTTTCTCGGTAGCAAGTTGCGCACGCAAAGGAAGGTAGGTTGACAGTGCCAATACACCTGCCAGCGTTTCTGGATAGCGCAACGCCGTATGTAAGGCCATTGCTCCACCTTGTGAAAACCCAGCCAACAAAATGCGATGCGCAGGAATACCGCGCGCAATTTCAGCCGCAATCATGGCATCAATTTCTGACTGCATATGGCGGATGCTAGGCGCATCTTGCGGACTGTCAGGTTGCAGACCAAAAATGTCATACCATGCGCGCATTTCGTAGCCATTGTTTAATGTGACAGGGCGGTAGGGGGCGTGTGGCAAAACAAAGCGAATATGCGGAAGGTTGAGCATATGCACCACAGGTTCAAAGTCGTGACCGTCGGCGCCTAGTCCGTGTAACCAAATGACAGTGGTTTCTGTATTATTTTGTTGATTGATTAAGGTGCTTTCTAGCATGTATTTTTAAGTTTTAATGAAATAAATAGATATCAAGTATACCTCTATGTCGTTTTGGGCTTATTTAGTTTACAGCTGATCAAGAGTTTTTAGTAATTTGGTATCAATGGTTGGAGCTCAGTTGTCCCTGAAGTAAAACATCACGATATGCATGAGTGAGTTGGCGTTCCTCGCTTTTAGCGCGGATTTAGTGGGATTTTTACAAATGGAAATCATAGTCACAGGCCGCATTAAATCAACTGAGCGTTGATACTTGATTACTCACGCGTTTTTATTTGCTGAAGGGCTTGAGCATTTAAGATTTTTGAGGTTATTCAATTTTGGACAGATTTTGGTGTGGTAAAAATTTAAGCCCTGCGTTAGACAGGGCTTAAATTTAATCAACCAACTATTATGTTGTTGGTGCTGTTACTGTGCGAGTGCAAGAGCCAGTGGCCATGTTACAAGTAATCACTGATCCAGTTACTCCGGTTTTTGTTGGGGTTGGAGTAAATGTACCTGACGCTGCTGTAGGGCGAGTAATTGCAGCGCAAGCGGCTGCTGTATGGGTAGGGGCCTGTTTGTCAAGGGTGATGGCTGCCAAAGAAGCTTTAGCATATGCGCTTGCTTCAGACAGGCAAGCATTATCTGCTGCTTCATGTGTGTAATCCTGATAAGCCGGAATTGCCACCGATGCCAAAATACCAATAATGGCCACTACAATCATCAATTCAATCAGGGTAAAGCCTTTTTGCACTTGTTTTTTCATTGTCATTTCCTTTAGTCAAAGTTGAATGTCACTACTTTATGGTTCATTCACTGCTTTTCCAACAGTGTTCGAATAAGCACTAGCAATAGGTGTGCCAGATTTTTAATGGCTTTGTAACTTGCTGATAATTATGAATTAAATGGCTTTTGCCCCTTAATTCATTGATTTGAACCGTTGATCTGAATGACAAGGGTCCCAAGAGAATTTGGGTCGCAAGTGACACGATTAGTCAGCAAAAGTTAAGGCAGGTGATATTTTTTGTCAGGTGCAAGCGCAGGCATTGGATGCAAAAAAGGGATTGTGTGGTACACAATCCCTTCATTGTTGTCAGCACCCAACTTTTGGTGTGGCGCTGAATTTGCAAAAACAAAAAACTGCTAAACGTCTAGTGAGGCTATTACCAAAACTTCCACCAGGGTTTTTTACCGCTATTTGAGTTTGCGCCAGTTGCCTGGCGAATTACTTTCCCGATTCGGCCACCGATTTCAAACTGGCAAAGCCAGCGTCAAAAAATTCGTTAATCGCCTTGGTGGCGGCATCATCGTTTTGTTCCGGTTTCGGAATGTTGGAAGAGTCGGCGCGTGTATAGCTGCCTTTGACAGTCACCACGGTGTCACTGCCGTTGGCGCTCACGCTGATGGTTGGGTAGAAGTTGGCAAATTGCAGGGTGCTTTTTTCCAGAATGTATTCATATTTCAGGCGCATGCCTGCATCATCGGCTGAGCGCAGTTTTTCATACATGGTGCCGCCATTTTTCAATTTCACGGTGCGGTAAGTCGCGTCGTCACCATTTTCATCTTTTTTGGTTTCCACTTTGGTGGACTCAACCCCGGCGTGCCAGGCTTGTTCATTGCCAAAATCTTTTACCAATGCCCACACTTTGGCGGGAGCGGCTTTGATGGTGACGCTTTTTTCAAAGCGCAATGCGGCGGCGCCGTGTGCAGCTGCGGTCAACGGAACAAGCGGCAATAAAGTAATGGCAATCATGCCAAGTAGTTTTTTCATTAAATTATCTCCTGTGCGGGCTAAATATCATCATTGCATACTTGCTGGTTTTGTCAGTATGACAACTGGGCAAGCAGTTAAAAAAGAACACGTGACTTTACCTAAAAAATCGTGATTGCGCGACTAACTCATGAATATTCCTTTAAAAAAATCCAATAATCGGAGCAAGGTTGGCTAAAAAGCTTATTTTTGGGCGCTTGCTCTCAAAATAAAGTGTCCAAACGCCCGACATAATTTGTCACTGTTGATTGTGCTGGTAACTTCATTAGTACGGGCGTCTATGATTGAAATGTTGTCTGAGCCCCAGTTGGCTACAATGACTTGCTGGCTGGCCGGGTCGTACTCTATGCCTTCGGGAAACTCACCTACAGTAATTGTTTTGACTGTGTTGCCGCTGGCAGCCTCGATCACCGAAACACTTTCAGCGTGGTTGTTGGAGACATATATCCAGCGTCCATCCGGGCTGATGGCGGCACCGTAAGGATGCTGGCCGGTTTTGAGGCTACGTGTCTGATAGGTTTCTACATTGATCAGGCTTAATGTATTACTGACCACATTCACCACATAGACCGCTTTGCCATCCGGGCTCAGGGTCAGTGCGAACGGGTGGATGCCTACAGGTACTCGGGCAATCTGTTTGAGTGTGCGGGTATCAACGACTGTGACATCATCACTGTCACGGTTGGCAATAAACAGCTTTTTGTTGTCGGCGCTCACCACCATGCCTGAAGGCGTTTTGCCTGCTTTAAATGACGACTGTTTCTCTGGATGCGCAGTGTCGATGGCAATCACTTGCGCGCCTTCCCAATCTGCCGCATACAGTGTTTTTTCGTCACGACTCAGCGCAATGCCTACCGGTTGGATCCTGACCGGGATTTCCTGAATGTGTTGTTTACTGCGATGATCGATGACAGAAATGGTTTGGCTGTTCGCATTCGAGATATAAATACGTTGCTGTTTCTCGGCAATCGCAACACCTACCGGGGCTTTGCCGACTGGGATGGTATGTGTGATTTTGTTGCTTTCTATATCAAGGACTGAAACCGTATTGCTGCCCTGGTTGGTAATGTAGGCAATATTGCCTGCAAACAGCTGCAGTGAAGTGCACAGTAGTGCGCAAAAAACTGCAATCTGGCGACAATTATTCCATAAGGCGCTAAACAGGGTGGGCATGGGGGCGTGAGATCAATAAAAGCATGCAGTTTAAACGATAGTTGGGGGTGCTTGGTTGACCTGAAGTGCTGCAATGTTTCTTTAGATCAATTGTTGCTCACAGTTTGCTTTCATTAAAGCCTAAAGTATGAAAAAATTGCACTAACTATTTAAGGCAGTTTTTATGTTAGATCGTGATGGATACCGTCCAAATGTGGGAATTATTTTATGTAATACCCACAATCAGGTGTTTTGGGGTAAGCGTATCAGAGAGCATGCCTGGCAGTTTCCGCAAGGGGGCATTAAGTATGGCGAAACCCCTGAGCAGGCCATGTATCGTGAGTTGATGGAAGAAGTAGGGCTCAAGCCTGAGCATGTCAAAATTCTGGGGCGTACGCGTGACTGGTTGCGTTATGAAGTGCCTACCAGCTGGATCAAGCGTGAATGGCGCGGCAGTTACAAAGGGCAAAAACAAATATGGTTTTTATTGCGCCTGGTTGGCAGGGATAGTGATGTTTCCTTGCGCGCCAGTGACCACCCCGAATTTGATGCCTGGCGCTGGAGCGAGTACTGGGTACCACTGGCTGATGTCATTGAGTTTAAGCGTGAAGTCTACCAGCTTGCGCTTAATGAGCTGGTTAATTTCCTGCATCATCCTGCCAAGCGCTATGGCACGCAATCACGCAAGCCTTTGCACAAGGAAAAGCTGGCGCCTGCGGTAAAGAACGATTAGTTTGGCAGAGTAAGCACAAAGGCAGACAAAAAGCAGAAGAAACCTTCTGCTTTTTTGTCTGATAGTCCAGATTAAGCTTCAGTACTCATCGCTTCACCCAAGCGAATGACCTTGCCTGAATGCCAGCCTGGGTTGAATGTGCAGACATTTTGTTCAAACAGCATGACCACGGTGGATCCCAGTAAAAAGCGGCCCATCTCGTTACCTTGTTTCAGTGTAATGGCTTGGTCGCTGTAATCCCATCTTACAGTTCTGCCGTGGCGTGGTGGATTGATGATCTGATCTTTGGCCTCGTGCCAGATCGTCGCCATGCTGCCAACAATGGTGGCGCCTACCAGTACCATGACGAATGTGCCATGCAGCTCCGATTCAAACACACAGACCACACGTTCATTGCGCGCAAACAGACCAGGGACATTGGCGGCGGTGGTCGGGTTTACCGAAAACAAGTCGCCTGGTACATAAGTCATTTCAAGCAGTTTTCCATCACAGGGCATATGGATGCGGTGATAGTCTTTGGGGCTTAAATACAGGCAGGCAAAGCTGCCAGCGTTAAATCTGGCAGCCAGCGTGGCATCTCCTCCCACTAGTGCCTGGGCAGAATAGTGATGCCCTTTCGCCTGGAACAGTTGTCCTTGTTCGATGGGGCCAAATTGACTGATGGCTCCATCTACCGGGCAAATCAGCGCACTATTCGCCAGCGGCCTGACGCCTGCTCTGAGTGGACGGGTAAAAAACTGGTTGAACGTGGTATAGCTGCCAATATCACTATTGGCAGCTTCATCCATGACGACGCGATATCTGCGTACAAACCAGCCAATAAAAGCGGTGGTCAAGCGACCGCCTGGCCAGTGTGCCAGCTTGCCTGCTACTTCTGTCAGTAATTGTTTGGGTGCGATGTATTGCAACAGTATTGAAAATTTCAAGTGAGTTCCTCGAGACTTGAACAAATTTAAACATAAAATAAAGCACAGGGTGGCAAGCCAGCCTGTGCTCAATATTTTATATAGTGCGGTACTCAAAGGGTTTTTTGCTTGATCTTGATCAATGGTTGCCAAGTCTGCAAAAGTAATTTCTCGATTAAACCCTTAGTGTTGATGATCCAAAAAACTAGTTTTTAGATTGATCTTTTGATTTCGATCAATTTACTAAAAAACTAGTTTTTAGATTGATCTACCAATTTGTTTTTCGCAATCCATGGCATCATTGAACGCAGTTTGCCGCCGACTTGTTCAATCGGGTGGGCAGCATTCAAACGACGGCGTGCGGTCATTTCTGGATAGTTTGTGCGGCCTTCCAGGATGAACTGCTTGGCGTAGTTGCCGTTCTGGATGTTGGTCAGACACTCACGCATTGCATCTTTGGATTGGCTGTTAATCACGCGTGGGCCTGTCACGTACTCGCCATATTCCGCATTGTTGGAAATGGAGTAGTTCATGTTGGCGATCCCGCCTTCGTACATCAGGTCAACAATCAGTTTCAGTTCGTGCAGGCACTCGAAGTAAGCCATTTCCGGGGCATAGCCTGCTTCAACCAGGGTCTCGAAGCCAGCTTTTACCAGTTCAACTGCGCCACCACACAAGACGGCCTGTTCGCCGAATAAGTCGGTTTCAGTCTCTTCACGGAAGTCAGTTTCGATGACGCCACCTTTGGTGCCGCCATTGGCCGCTGCGTAAGACAGTGCAATCTCTTTCGCTTTGCCAGAGGTGTTCTGGTATACCGCGATCAGTGAAGGCACGCCGCCACCTTTCAGGTACTCGGAGCGTACGGTATGGCCTGGGCCTTTAGGGGCAATCATGATGACATCCAGGTCAGCGCGTGGCACGATCTGGTTGTAGTGAATGTTAAAACCGTGGGCAAAAGCCAGCGCAGCACCTTTTTTCAGGTTAGGCGCGATTTCGGCATTGAAGATTTCTGCCATGGTTTCGTCTGGCAGCAATACCATAATGACATCTGCCTCTTTGACCGCAGCTGCGATTTCCAATGTGGTGTGGCCAGCGCCTTCAGCTTTAGCCCATGAGCCGCCGCCTTTACGCAAACCGATGGTGACGTTGACACCGCTGTCGCGCAGGTTGGCTGCGTGTGCATGGCCTTGGGAGCCGTAGCCCACGATAGTCACTTTTTTGCCCTTAATAATGCTTAAGTCGGCGTCTTTGTCGTAATAAACGTTCATGTCTGCTTTTGCCTTTCAATACAAATGCGGGTATCTATAAAAAATTAGGAGTGAATTAGACTTTCAGAATGCGGTCGCCACGGCCAATGCCTGACGCGCCAGTGCGCACTGTTTCCAGAATGGCACTGCGGTCTATGGCTTCAATAAACGCATCCAGTTTGCTGCAAGAGCCGGTAAGCTCTATGGTGTAGCTGTTGTCGGCCACATCGATAATACGGCCACGAAAAATGTCGCACATGCGCTTCATTTCGTCTTTATAAATGCCGGTGGCTTTCACTTTCACCAGCATCAGTTCGCGCTCGATGTGCTTGCCGTCGTTGAGGTCAAGCACTTTGACCACGTCAATCAACTTGTTGAGTTGCTTGATAATCTGTTCAATCACGTCGTCAGAGCCTGATGTCACGATGGTCATGCGTGACAGGGTCGGGTCTTCGGTGACTGCCACCGTCAGTGATTCAATATTGTAACCACGCGCCGAAAACAGGCCGGCCACACGTGACAGTGCGCCTGCCTCGTTTTCCATCAGCAGGGAAATAATATGACGCATTATTGATCCCCTTTCAGGCGGCTTTGTGTCATTGGGCTCAATACCATTTCGGACAAGCCCTTGCCATTTTCAACCATGGGGAACACGTTTTCGCTTTGATCGGTGACAAAGTCCATAAATACAAATTTATCTTTTTTATCGAATGCTTCTTTGAGCGCGCCCTCGACATCAGCTGGGTTGGTGATGCGCATGCCGACATGGCCATAGGACTCTGCCAGTTTGACAAAATCAGGCAGGCTGTCCATATAGGATTCAGAGTAACGGTTCTCGTAGAAGAACTCCTGCCACTGGCGTACCATGCCCAGATAGCGGTTATTCAGCAGAATAACCTTGATCGGCAGGCCATACTGCGCACAGGTCGACAGTTCCTGAATATTCATCTGGATGCTGCCTTCACCGGTCACACAGGCCACTTGCGCATTTTTGTCCGCAAACTGACAGCCCATGGCATAAGGCAAGCCTACCCCCATGGTGCCCAGGCCGCCCGAGTTGATCCAGCGACGTGGTTTGTCAAACTTGTAATATTGCGCTGCCCACATCTGGTGCTGACCCACATCGGAGGTGATATAGGCATCGCCCTTGGTCACTTCCCACAGTTTCTGGATCACATATTGTGGCTTGATCACGCTGTCAGAGTAGGCGTAATCCATGGATTCTACGCCACGCCATTCGCTGATTTGTTTCCACCAGTCGGCAATTTCAGTGTGCTGGTTTTCTTCCTGCGCCAGAATTTCATTCATGTCTGTCAGTACGGAATGCACGTCACCGACAATCGGCACGTCGACCTTCACGCGTTTGGAGATGCTGGAAGGATCCACGTCGATATGGATAATCGTGCGCTTCTGGCTTGTGAAGTGCTTCGGGTTGCCAATCACGCGGTCATCAAAACGTGCACCGACCGCCAATAGCACATCACAGTGCTGCATGGCCATATTGGCTTCGTAAGTGCCGTGCATGCCAAGCATGCCAACAAACTGTTTGTCGGTCGCCGGATAACCACCCAGGCCCATCAGGGTGTTGGTGACCGGGAAGTTAAGTGCTTTGGCCAGTTTCACCAGTTCTGCTGCGCCGTTGCCCAGCACCAGGCCGCCGCCGGTGTATATCATCGGACGTTTTGCGCTCAGCAATAATTTAACCGCTTTTTTGATCTGGCCGTTGTGGCCTTTCAAAATAGGGTTGTATGAGCGCATTTCTACCGTTTTGGGGTAAATGAAATCCGCGACATGTGCGGTGATGTCTTTAGGAATATCTACGACCACCGGACCTGGTCGGCCGGTTTTAGCAATAAAAAATGCTTTCTTGATGGTCGGTGCAATGTCCTTAACATGCTTCACCAGGAAGTTATGTTTTACACATGGGCGCGTAATGCCCACCATATCCACTTCCTGAAAGGCATCCATGCCAATGGCCGGAACAGGTACCTGACCGCTGATCACGACCAGCGGTACTGAATCCATATAAGCGGTGGCAATGCCGGTAATGGCATTCGTCGCCCCCGGCCCGCTGGTGACCAGCGCCACGCCAACGTCGCCTGTGGCGCGTGAGTAAGCATCGGCTGCATGCACTGCCGCTTGTTCATGACGCACCAGAATGTGCTTGAAGCCATTCTGTTTATACAGCGCATCATAAATATGCAAGACCGCGCCGCCGGGATAGCCAAATACAAATTTGACTTTTTCCTCGTTCAGACAATTGACAACAATGTCCGCCCCCGTCATCGATTTGGCGGGAGTGTCGGTCGCGGGGTGGGTTGAAGAATCCATAAAACCTTGATTTATTGGCTAATTAATGTTGAACCCTAAACATTAACTTGGTTTGGGTATTTGGTCAAGATTCAAGCGAAAGTTAACTTTGATGCAATCTGAGTAAAAAGCCGAACAAATGTTTTGACAATACAAATGAGAAGTATTATCATTTACAAAAATGCGAGGAATGACTGATGCAATGCAATCAAGAAATTGAGCAGGCAGGAATGTTTGATCCTGATTTACCTAATGCGAGCGCTGTGCTGGTTTCGCTGAGTTGTGTCGCCACCCGCTACGCCTGCAATCCTTCAGAGGATCTTGCTTTACTGGGATGGAGTCTGGCGCAGACATTGACTGCACCAGAGTATGCCGAGAGCGGACTGGTGGTATCGGCGGCAAAACAGTTGATGCAGGAATGGCGCAATTTGCTGGATGCGCATCGCGAGTTTGCCATGCAGCAGGCGGTCACGGATTTTATTCCGCAATCAGCCACCATGCAGTGATTGGTTGGGTGGCGAGTGATTAGGTAGTGAAATGCCGGGCAGTCAGGGCTGCGCGGGGATGATTAATATTGAATGAGTTAAGGGTACGTAAATGGCAAGAACAACAGGACCAAGATTAAAGATTATGCGTGCATTGGGCGTGGAGCTGCCTGGTTTGTCGCGCAAGTCAATTGAAAATCGTCCTAATCCGCCTGGTCAGCATGGCCAGCAGGCTTCGCGCCGCCGCCGCTCTGATTTTGCAGTGAAGCTGGTTGAAAAGCAGAAAATCCGCTTCAACTATGGCGTCAGTGAAAAGCAAATGCGCCGCCTGATGCTGGAAGCACGTAAAGGCACCGAGCCTACTGGCGAAAAATTGATGTCCCTGCTGGAGCGCCGGCTTGATAATGTCGTGTTCAGGGCGGGATTTGCACCGACGGGCGTGGCTGCGCGCCAATTGGTCACCCATGGCCATGTGCTGCTGAATGGCAGGGCTGCCAACATTCCATCCATACGGTTACGTGTGGGCGATGTGGTGACCGTCAAGGAAAGCAGTCGCAAGATTCCTATGGTGGTGGATTCGCTGGCGACGCCTGCACTCGATCGGCCGGAGTGGCTATCAGTAGATGCAACGGCTGCATCGGTTAAGCTTGGGCATTTACCATCCATTACGGATGTGCCTTTCCCGCTGGATGTGCAGCAAGTGGTGGAATATTACGCAAATCGCGTCTAATCGCAGGTTTGTGGTACTGCATTTGAGCAATGTCCCTAATCCCCCGACACATGTCCATTGCTCAAATACGGCGTTGCTTGAGGCGCCGCAATCACCCCTGGTAAGGGTGTTCCTTGAAATCTGTGCCGCATTGTTAACGCATGTAAGTCGGCTTTTTTTATTAATGACAGGGATAAGGATGACGGAACAAGTAAGGCCATTGGTACGGAACGTTGAGCCTGCGAATGCCGGATGTGTAAGTGACAAGCGACATGGCTTGCCGGAGATTAATGCTGACCAGCTGTTTGGCGCATCCAATACCGTGGCAATCATGCATGCGGGTGAAGTGTATCTGCTCACGCGCACCAAGTTAAACAAGTTGTTACTGACCAAGCAGGGCGGATTGTCGGCCGTGTCGGCCACAATGCGTCCCGTATACAAGGAGTGATGGTATGACGCATGACGCACATCAGCGACTATTGCTGGCAAAAAATACAGCGGGTACAGTAGAATTTTGTGAGGGGTGTGAAGTGGTGGAGCTGAATGTCGGTGCCACCAGTCTGCGTTTTTACATGGAAGACCTGGCCGTGTTAGCTACCCTGTTACGGGATGCGGATGCCCGTTTGCAGTATTATCAGCTGGCGCAGGCCGGCATCGAGCAGATGCGTCCAACGTCAGCAAAGGAGTTGAATTAATGACACAGCGCAAAACGTGGGGGCAGTTATCGTTGTCGCCCTCTCAAGATGTGCCTTCTGACTTGCCTGAACTCAGCTTGCGTCGTCGCCAGCTGGGCGAGTTGGCGGGCGTGTTTCGCTGGTCGGTACTGGCGGTAGAGGATATCTGGAGTGCTCACCGGCGCCAGCAGTCATGGCATGGCTTTGGCATGTTGGCGGTTGTGGCTGCGCATATTGCCTTGATCTGGTGGGCGTTATCTGAGATTGAGCCACCACTCGCCAAGGTGGAGCCGCCGCCAATGACGGTCTCATTGATCACCTTGCCTGCTGAAAAGACGGCGCCCGAACCGGAAATTGTGCCGATCATCAAGCAAAAACCGATTGAAAAGCCGGTGATCAAGCCGAAAGAAACACCCGTTCAAAAAGTGGTTGAGCGGCCTGCCCCGGTGGTCGAGCGTATTGTTGAGCCTGCTGCCGATACACCGCGTTTTGAAGCCAGTGCACAAGCGGCACCGCCACCGCTAGCCGCGCCTGAGGCGGCGGCCCCTGCAAAAGTGGCTGCCACACCGGTGGCACCCCCAAAGCATGAGGTTGAAGAAAAAGAGGAGCCACCCAAGTTTGGAGTGGCTTACCTCAACAATCCGGCGCCGGAATATCCGCGGCTTGCGAAACGCGCAGGTGAGCAGGGGCGTGTTTTGTTAAAAGTGCTGGTGAACGCAGATGGTCTGCCAGGGTCTGTAGAAATTACAAAAAGCAGTGGGTTTGAGCGGCTGGATAATGCGGCATTAGATGCAGTGAAACAGTGGCGCTTCGAGCCTGCGCGCAAGGGTGGCAAGGCCATCATTGCCAACGTGATTGTGCCGCTGTCTTTTACATTGAATTAAACAAGTTTTATCTGGAAAGGGTGTTGTTATGCAATCTATGAGTGGGCTGGCATTTATCAGTCAGGGTGGCGCGGTTTCAATTATTGTCGCGCTGATTTTAGCCACCATGTCAGTGTCAAGCTGGTATTTTATTGTGGTCAAGGCATGGCAGGTATTCAAGCACCGCAGTGCGGTCAGTGGCTATATTCGCCAGTTCTGGCAGAAATCCACCTTGCAGGATGCCTTGCAGGATGTACAGCTGCATTCACCGGCCTTTCGCCTGGCACTCACCGCTACTGAGTCTGCGCAACATCACCAGCAATATGCCAGCCAGTCACTGGCGGCGGTGTGCAGCCAGGATGAATTTATTGTGCGCCAGCTTCGCCGCACCTTGTCGCAGGAGCAGGCAACCATGGAAAGCGGCCTATCTGTGCTGGCCTCGGTCGGCAGTGTGGCCCCGTTTGTTGGCTTGTTCGGGACGGTCTGGGGCATTTACCACGCGTTGACTGCGATTGGTCAATCCGGAGTGGCAACCATTGATAAAGTGGCTGGCCCGGTAGGTGAGGCGCTGATCATGACGGCGATTGGCCTGGCGGTGGCGATACCGGCAGTGCTGGCCTATAACGCGTTTATCAAGGCTAACCGCGGCGTGATGGCAGAGCTTGAAGGCTTTGCGCAAGACCTGCACACCTTGCTGACGACGGGGGCGCCGCTGATGATAAAGCCAGGTAGCAAGCCCGCCAATGTGACGGCGATTCATACGAAAGTGGCCAATAAAGGCGGTAACCTATGATTGGCAATAATCCTTTCAGCAGCGGTGAGCATACGCAGCCGATGAGCGAAATCAACACCACGCCTCTGGTGGATGTGATGCTGGTGCTGCTGGTGATTTTTATCATTACAGCGCCCCTGCTCACGCATGCAGTCAAAATTGATTTGCCGCAGGCGACTTCGCAACCCTTGGAAGAAAAGCCGGAAGTGATTGATCTGGCCGTGGATACTGACGGCAAACTATATTGGAATGATGCGGAGATCGAGAAAGCCGACCTGATCACACGTTTGCGTGAGGCCAGCACCAAACAGCAGCAGCCTGAATTGCAGATTCGTGCGGATAAAAACACGCGTTATCAGGTATTGGCCGAAGTGCTTGCACAGGCGCAAACAGTAGGCATGAAAAAGGTTGGCTTTGTCAGCCAGCCACAGCCGTAACTGTGCCATAGCTATCACTGTATAAGTCACAAGAGTAAGCGACATGACGCCACAGCGACTCAGAACCTGGGTATGGATCCATAAGTGGTCAAGCCTGGTATGCACGGCATTTATGCTGCTGCTATGCCTGACTGGCCTGCCTTTGATTTTCAGCCATGAAATTCATCACCTCTTGGGTGGCGAAATTGAAATGCCCAATATTGCACATCAGGGCCCAAATGCCTCGATGGACGCCTTGCTGGGTGCTGCGCGGGCTTTGCATCCCAAACTTGTGCCGCAGTATATGTTTCGCGATGAGGATGAACCGCTGCAGTGGACTGTCCGTTTGGGCGCCACGCCTACCGACCAGGCACAGTTACAGAATGTAGTGCTGGATGCACGTACGGCACAGGTATTAGGGCAGCCGCCCGCCAACGAAGGCTTTTTGTACGTGATGTTCAAGTTGCATGTCGACTTGTTTGCGGGCTTGCCGGGCATGCTGTTTTTGGGCGTCATGGGTTTGCTGCTGGTGCTGGCGATTATCTCCGGCATTGTGCTTTATGCCCCTTTCATGCGTAAGCTGCCCTTTGGTGAAATCCGCCATACGCGGGGTGAAAAGCTCAAGCGGCTGGATATCCATAATTTTATCGGCATCGTGACCTTGAGCTGGGCGCTGGTGGTGGGGTTAACCGGGGTGATTAACACCTGGTCTGAGCTGCTGGTGAAATACTGGCAGTTTGACCAGATGGCGCAAATGGTGGCGCCTTATAAACATTTGCCGCCGCCCACGCAGTTCGCTTCCCTGCAGCAATCATTGCAGGTGGCAGAGCACACTGAGCCAGACATGCAGCTGGGCTTTATTGCCTTCCCTGGCACCCCTTATACCAGTGAGCATCATTACGGTATTTTCATGCGGGGTGATACACCACTCACCAAGCGACTGTTCAAGCCTGTACTGGTGGATGCACAAACTGCGCAGCTGACCGATAGTCGCGCGTTGCCTTGGTACCTGGTGGCCTTGCTGGTCTCGCAGCCCCTGCACTTTGGTGATTATGGTGGCATGGCTTTGAAGCTGATCTGGGCCTTGCTGGACATATTGACCATCGTGGTGTTGTGGACCGGCTTGAAGTTATGGTGGAAAAAGCGGCACCAGTATGTCCCCGATGTCAGTACACGCATTGCATTGAGCGAAGCTTATTAACCACAGGGCGAGTGAATGTGAGCATATGATGGTCACGCATTTATTTATGGCAAACAAAAGCTTAAAACATATTTTTTTATGGCCCACAATCATCGCCATATTGACCAGCGCTGGTTTGGTCACTGCATTGCTATTTGATGATTCACGCGAGTGGCTATCGAATGCAGCAGTGGCTACGCCGATATTGTTCGCGCTGTATTACTACTGGCTTAAACCCCAGCCATAAGCTTAATTTCTATGATTGCTTGCCTGCACATCCTGTACAGGCAAGGCACTTAACCAGCCAGCCAACGAGTGTTGTACTCCTTTAGCCAGCCAATCTTTCTAGATGGATGAAACGGAGCACACATGAACAAATACACACACTTGCATTGGCATACTCTTTCTATTCTGGCATCCGCCTTTTTGGGATTCCACCAATACGCACTGGCAGCAGACTCCTGCGAAGTGACGGTAGAAGCGACCGATTCCATGACCTTCACGACCAAGGAAATTGCAGTCCCAAAAAGTTGTAAGGCATTTTCAATTCACCTCAAACATACCGGCACGATGAGCAAAAACATCATGGGCCATAACTTGGTGGTCAGCAAACAGACGGATCAGCAGCCCGTTCTGCAAGACGGCATGAAGGCAGGTGCCAGCCAATCGTTTGTTAAGCCGCAGGATGGCCGTGTGCTTGCCTTTACCGCGCTCATTGGTGGTGGCGAGCAGGCCAGCACGACATTCAGTCCGGCAAAACTTGAGGCCACAGCGAACTATGTCTTTTTCTGTTCGTTTCCTGGGCATGCTTCGGTAATGAAGGGTGCGATCAAACTCATTTAATCTGTTCCACAAGTTGAGAGCGTGGCGACGGCGTGTTCCACGCTCTCATCAATACACCTTTCAATAGAGTGAAGGCGCATGCTTAATTTTGGCAGCTTATCCAGAAGTCGCTTTGGAGCGTTAAATTAAATGAATCTGTCAGATTTTATGGTCAGGCGCATGCATGTCGCCTGGCTGGCATGCATTTTGAGCATGTCCCCGATGTCCCTGCACGCCTCTGCGCCAGACAATGAAGAAACCGTAACGCAAGATCGTCAAGCTATTTTGGCCATGCAAGGCGAATACGAAGTGGGGTTTAAATTCATCGAAACGGTGACATTGAAGCCTAACTACCACCGCAAGGACGACAAGCTGTCTGGCGCGTTTGAGAAGGTGTATGTGGTTGAAGATACACCGAAAAAGATTGTGCTACAGCATTTGCTGGTGTCTGATGCCGGAGAAGTGATCAAGCACTGGCGTCAGGATTGGTTATACGAGGCAACCACTCGACTGGAGTTCACCGAAGACCAGGTCTGGCGCGTAAAAAAAATAGCTGATGACAAGATCAAAGGCTACTGGACCCAGTGTGTGTATGAAGTGACCGATGCGCCGCGTTACTGCGGAACCGGTAAATGGAACCATCATTACGGGCATCCGACCTGGACATCAGACCGTACCTGGCGCCCGTTACCCCGTCGCGAATACACTACCCGCAACGATTACAACGCACTCAATGTTGAGAACCGTCACACCATTACGCCCTCTGGCTGGACGCACGAGCAGGACAACACCAAAGTAGTCCGTAAAGGCGAGAGTACAGAGTCACTGCTTGTACGCGAAGTGGGGTTTAATGACTACCAGAAAGTCAGCGTCATAAATTTCAAAACGGCAGACGATTACTGGCAAAAAACGGCCGGTTACTGGGATGGCATCCGTCAACGCTGGGAGGCTATTCTGCAGAAAAATCATTGCTTGCAACTCCAGTCTGATTTGAACGATACGCATCTGATGAAAGCTGTGTTTGAACAAGCGGAGCACGTGACCCAAGGGCATCAGGCGGACCAGAAGGCACTGGGTGCGGCATTTGCGACCTGGGTGGCGGCCTGCCCGGCTCGATGATTGCTCAGCGGGATGATTGCCCAGTTGGATAATTGCATGGTCCGATAGTCTATTGTCATAAAAATAGGTTGCATTATGTAATGATAATTATTATCATTTAAGGCTTTCGCAAGCCAACGAGTCTCACTCCAGTAGCCAGCTGTTTGTTTACTGGAGTGGGTATGTCAATTTTTCGCAGGAAAACGATTTCCTTAACCTTGTTGCTGGCCGTGCCTGTTATGCCGGTCTGGGCTGAAGAGGGTGTCACCGAGGAGCAGGCAACATTGCCTGAAGTGTCCGTCAAGGCTGAGAAAAGTCGTAAGAAAGACCGTTTTATCACGCAGGACCGTGCCACCAGCGTGGGTAAAAGTCCGGTCAGCGTGCAAGACTCTCCACAGTCCATCACCGTTGTCGATGTAGAGCAGGCGCGTGAAATGGGCGCACTGAATATTCAGGATGCGTTGACTTATACCGCAGGTGCATATTCAGGCCGTTATGGTTTTGATACCAGGGGTGACTGGGTTTCAGTGCGTGGGTTTACACCCTCTATTTTTCTAGATGGTATTCGTACTTTGTATGGCTCCTACAACAACACGCGCATGGATATCTATACGCTTGAGAGCATAGAGGTTCTTAAGGGGCCATCATCCTCTTTGTTTGGTCAATCAGATTTGGGCGGGATCGTGAATGCAGTGACCAAGCGTCCGAAAAAAGAAGCCTCTCGCGAAGTTAACATGCAATACGGCATGTACGACCGAAAGCAGTTGGCTGTTGATTTCACTGGGCCGATGACTGAAGATGGCGAATGGCTATATCGTTTTGTTGCGTTAAAACGTGACAGCGGTACACAGGTTGACCATGTCAATGATGATGCCGTCTTATTTATGCCATCCATTACTTGGCAACCCAGCGACAAAACCAGTATTACTCTGCAATACCTCCATCATGAGGTAGATACCGTTGTCTCTTCTCAGTTTTTGCCATCCAAAGGGACAATACAATCAGCCCCGCTCGGCAGAATATCAAGCAGCACTTTCGTAGGTGAGCCTGGTTGGGATCGCTATGACATGCAAAGAGACGAGCTTTCATTGTTTGTAGATCAGGCGTTGACCAGCCAAATTAAACTGATTGCGAATATCAGAAAAACCAACTCAAGTAGTGAAACTCGCGAGCATTGGGCAAGCGTCGGTGCAATTCCTGATAATGCTGGAAACATCACTAGAACAATACATACTGCAGACCGTAGCACGCATGTGTTTGCGACAGATACGCGCCTGCAGGGTGATTTTAAGCTGGGTGAAACGAAACATTTAGTTTCGCTTGGCATGGATTATCAAGATGCGCTATGGACAGAAAGCAATTACGCGTCTACCACCTCTGCTTTTGGTATCAATTTATATAACCCAGTCTATGGCAATGTTGATTACTCTAAACTGGTTGGCGCTGAGCGCGATAACAACAAAATCGTGCAGACTGGTTTTTACCTGTCAGACCACATTGAATGGGGGGCATGGGTAGCTTCAGGGGCCATTCGACGCGATCATGCAACTAATACCTTGTTGCGATTCAATCAAGCGCTGGCTGATGTGGACTCCAGAAATTCAGCAACCACGGGACGCTTAGGTCTGATGTACCGTTTTGACAATGGTATTTCACCATACATTAATTACTCCGAAGCGTTTGTTCCTAATTTGGGAACGGATGGTGCAGGAGGCGTACTCAAGGCGACTGAAGGTGAGCAACGAGAGGCAGGCATCAAATATTTGTCTCATGCTGGCGATACTTCAGTGAATTTTGCCTGGTTTGACATAGAGCAAATCAATCGCGTTGTTCAGGGGAGTACCCCCGGTGGCGTCGCGCAAACAGGGGCTGTTACGCAAGGGTGGGAAATAGATGCGCGCCAACGTTTTGGCAAGCTTGATTTGCTAGCAAACTATACGCATATGAGCGCTATTAACGACGCCACAAAATTCCGTTTAAGTTCAATAGCTGAAAAAATTGGTTCAGCATGGGCACAATATCGATTTAACGATCACTGGCGCGCAGGCGTTGGTACGCGATATATCGGGGATGTGGTTGGTGGAACAGCCAATCTACCCGAAGCGCCCTCAGTGACTCTATTCGACGCAATGGTTGGATTTACTTATGGCCCTTGGGACATCCGTGCGACTGTGAGGAATATCGCAGATAAAGAGTATGTTTCTTGGTGCCGAGGATTGAATCAAGACTGCGGCTATGGCGAGCGCCAAAACGCCGTGCTTTCTGCCAATTACAAGTTCTAACATACGCTTATTAACGAGCCAGGCAACTTATCAAAGTTGCCTGGCTTTTTTACCCCAGGATTCACAATGAAATTCGCTCCCCAAAAACTGTCTCTTGCTTTGCTATACACAATTTGTTTAGAGCATGCGGTGGCAGAAGAGAACAAAGCAAATGACGCCCAAGTTGAGACCTTGGATGAAGTCAAGGTGAACGCCTCCGCGGATGCGAGTGCCAAAGGGCTGATGAAGTCTTATGCCGGTGGTCAGGTTGCTACTGGCGGGCGAATTGGCGTCCTTGGTAATAAGGACGCCATGGACACACCGTTTTCAATCAATGCATACACCAACGCACTGATACAGAACCAGCAAGCGCGCAGCGTAGGCGATGTATTGCTGAATGACCCTTCGGTACGTGTGGCTCGCGGGTTTGGTAACTTTCAGGAATCGTACTTTATTCGCGGCTACATTTTGAACTCGGACAGTGTGGCCTATAACGGTTTATACGGCATTCTGCCCAGACAGTATATTGCTGCTGAACTGTTTGAGCGCGTGGAAGTGTTACGCGGCGCATCAGCATTCTTAAATGGCGCAAGCCCAAACGGTGATGGCATTGGCGGTTCTATTTCACTCTTACCCAAGCGTGCGCCTAATGATCCATTAAACCTTGTTTCAGCAGGATGGAGCTCAGGTAATCAGCATTTCCTCTCGGCGGATGTCGCCAGACGTTTTGGCCCTGATGATAGCGCGGGCGTAAGGTTAAATGTTTCCAGGCGTGATGGCGGTACTGCGATTGATAAGGAACATGCGGAACTCGATCTGGTTTCACTCGCATTTGACTGGCGTGGAGATGACGTGCGCCTGTCTGCTGACGCAGGTTATCAGGATAACAAGCTCAAGCAAACAAGAACCAATGTGACACTGAGTGCGACCAGCCCGAATATCACCGCTGTTCCCGGTGCGCCATCCAGCGATAAAAACTGGGCGCAACCATGGTCATACTCCAACGAGCGCGATGTGTTCGGCACCATCCGTGGCGAGTGGGATATCAATAGTAAACTAACGGCCTTTGCGGCAGCGGGTGCGCGACATACGCATGAGGCAAACTCGCTCGCCAATCTGACGCTGACTAACTCCAATACTGGGGCAGGAACTCAATCAAGATTCGATAACATCAGGGAAGAGTCAGTGCTTACTGGCGAAGTTGGCTTTAAAGGCGCTTTCCAAACTGGCTCGGTTGAGCATGACTGGGTACTCTCTACTACTGCCTACTCTACATTGCGGAAGATTGATTTTGCTTTTCAGCACACATTAAATACCAATCTTTATGCGCCAATTTACTATGCGCAACCTGCATTCACCGGTGCAAATGCAACCCCGTTTGATCTTTATGTTAACTATGAAGCAAATCTGCAAAGTACGGCAATCGGAGATACGCTCTCATTCTTTGATAAAAAATTACTGGTGACAGCAGGCCTGCGTCACCAGAATTTGAAGTATTTGAATAAAGGCGCAACCGGGCTTGTCACCAGTCAGTATGACGAAAGCAAGGTCAGTCCAATCTTTGGCGTAGTGGTCAAGCCGTGGGATAGCGTTTCTTTGTATGTCAATTACATTGAAGCCCTTGCACAAGGTGACACTGCCCCAGTGACGGCAAACGGCTTGCCCGTAGCCAATGCAGGCCAGGTGCTTGCCCCTTTTGTTTCCAAGCAAAAGGAAGTAGGTGCCAAGTTTGATTTTGGCAAGGTACGACTCACAACTGCTTACTTTACGACGGAGAAACCACGAGGTATCACAAATGCAGCGCAGCAATTCACAAGCGCCGGTAGTGAGGATCATCAAGGCATAGAGTTGATGACTTATGGTGAAGTGGTGCCTGGTTTGCGCGTACTTGGTGGGGTGACTTGGTTGCATACTGAGCAGAAAGATACCAACAATGCGGCTACTGAAGGCAAGCAAACGATTGGTGTCCCTGATAAACAAGCCAATTTTGGTATTGAGTGGGATGTGATCGGACTTTCAGGACTCACGCTGGATGCACGCGTCATTTCGACAGACAGCATGTATGCAAATGCAAGCAACTCACTTGAAGTGCCAGGCTGGACGCGATTAGACATTGGTGCAAGATATGTCACTGAGATTAAAGGAAAGTTGATGACTATTCGTGGCCGGATCGATAACGTTGCTGATCGTGATTATTGGGCATCCAGTGGTGGCTTTCCCAACAATGGCTATCTGGTCATGGGTGCCCCGCGCACCGTCACAGTAAGTGCACAGCTAGATTTTTAAGTGTTGGGTATGTTCATGCGTCCATTCTTTCTTAAAGTGCATCGCTGGCTGGGCTTGGCCAGCGCCTTATTTCTGCTGCTGACCGGGTTGACAGGGGCGCTCATTTCGTGGGACCACGAACTCGATGAGTGGCTCAATCCTGCGTGGATGCATAGCACCTCAACAGGTGTGCATATGCCATCCCTTGCATTGGCACAGCAGGTGGCCCATCGCTATCCACACGTGCAGGTGACTTCAATTCCGCTTGCGGTGGAAGCTGGGCATACGCTGTCGATTGGCGTGAAGCCACTGGTCGATCCACGCAGCGGTCAGTTGTATGAGGTGGGATTTAACCAGATGTTTGTGGACCCGGTCACCGGGCAGGAGCTCGGCAAGCGTGAGTGGGGCGCAGTGTGGCCGCTGGACCGTACCAACTTTGTCTCGTTCTTGTATAAACTGCATTACAGCCTGCATTTGCCGGAGATGTGGGGGATAGACCGATGGGGGATCTGGCTGATGGGCATTGTCGCGATCATCTGGTTAATTGATAGTTTTGTCGGCTTTTACCTCACTTTGCCAAAGGCTTCGAACGTGGGCAAACGCAAGCTGGCGGTATCTGCAATTACATCATCTGCGCCATTTGCTAAGCGCTGGTGGCCTGCCTGGAAAGTGCGCTGGAACAGCAGCCAGCATAAGCGCTATTTTGATCTGCATCGTGCTTTTGGTTTGTGGACATGGCTATTGCTGATTGTGCTGGCTTTCTCCGCTGTTGCATTGAATTTGCGTCGGGAAGTGTTTATGCCATTGATGCAATCAGCCTTTACACTGACGCCCACCCCCTTTGATTTACGCAAACCGCTGCCAAAATTAGAACAAGTGCCGCCTAAAGTTGGTTTTGAACAGGTATTGGCGTTGGCAATCCGTGACGCAAGGGCAAATGGCTGGCACGAGCCTGCCGGGCGCATTTCCTACAGTTTGCCTTATCAATTGTTTAGCGTTGATTTTTACTACCCGGAAGCCGACCACGGCATAGCTGGAGCAGGGCACAAACGTTTGTATTACGATGCGATGGATGCGCGCCCGATGGGGCAGCGCATCCCTTGGCAGGGGACGGCAGGGGATATCATCGTGCAGGCGCAATTCCCCTTACACTCCGGCCGTATATTAGGCCTGCCGGGCAGAATCCTGATTTCGGTCATGGGCATCGTGGTCGCCATGCTTTCAGTCACCGGCGTGTATTTATGGTGGAAAAAACGTCGGGCGAGAAAAGTGTCCGTCATGATTACCCAAGGCAGCAAGCAGCTGCATGCATACCGACCCGATCGGGCGGATGTTTTTTGAGTTGTTCAGAAGCATAGTCATGCGGTTGCATGGCTGTTATCTGAAATTTTTATAGCAAGCCAACGAGTCATCACTCCTGTAGCCAGCCGTTACATCACAAAGGGAGTTTTATGATGCACTTGCAATACAAGCAGTTTCGTTATCGCGTCTTGGTCGCTGCAACCATGCTGGCTTTACCGTATGTCGTGTTTGCTGAGACGACAGAATCCAGCAAAGAGCTTGAATCACTACCTGAAGTAAAGGTCGTTTCAACCGCTGTGAAAGACCAGCCTTCTGAGAAAACAAAGTCATATACGGTTAAATCCACCGCAACGGCGACACGTTTGAACACCAGCCTCCGCGAAACGCCACAGTCTATTTCGGTGATTACCCGTGAGCAACTGGACGACTTTCGCGTATTCAGTGTGAATGATGCGCTGTCTTATGCAACGGGGATTAAAGTTGAACAGTTTGAAACAGACCGCACCGAATATATGGCGCGCGGCCTTAACATTACTAATTTTCAGATAGACGGCCTCAGCACGCCGATCAGCTTTAGCGGTACGAACTATGGTGATCTGGATGTGGCATTGTATGACCGCATTGAAGTGCTGCGCGGTGCCAATGGTTTGTTAACGGGCACCGGTAACCCCTCTGCCACCATTAATTTTATTCGCAAACGTCCGACCAAAGACTTTCAGGCAAAAGCCAATCTCTCTTTGGGCTCTTGGGATAATCGCCGTCTGGATGCCGATGTATCTGGCGCACTGAATGATGAGGGGAGTTTGCGTGGGCGTTTGGTGGTCGCCAATCAAAATAGAAACTCCTATCTTGACCGCTACAGCACCGAAAGAAACGTTGTCTACGGCGTGGTAGAAGCCGACTTGACCGACAGCACCAATCTAGCTGTTGGACATACTTATCAGCAAAACGATGCGAGTGGCAATAACTTTGGTAGCTTGCCTTTACTTTATTCTGATGGCAGTAAACGTCACTACAAAGTGTCAGATTCAACTGCGCCAGACTGGAGTTACAGGAATGTGGGCACCCATATTAGCTTTATCGAGCTCACACATGAGTTTAATAACGACTGGAAGCTTAAGGGGCAGTTGACCCATAAGGAGGTCAGTTCTAAAGGACGCCATCATTATATTGATGGCAGTGAAAACCGCTCCACAGGGTTGATTACATACACAAGCTATCCTTACATTTACGACTTTGCAACCAAAGACCATGTCGCGGATGTATACGTCAACGGACCTTTTGAGTTTGCAGGGCGCAAGCACGAGCTGGTGGTGGGTGCAACAATGAGCAAGACCTATATGAAGGAATACTCACGCACAGGCAGCACGCTTGGCAACACTTTCGTAAGTAGCTTTGATGATATAGGCGATTTTCCGCTACCCACGTTTGGTGCCGAGAGTAAATCGTCCGACTACAGGGCTACAACCACCAATTTATATACCGCCGCTAAACTCAACCCGACAGATGACTTAAAAGTGACAGTGGGCGGCAGCTTGCTGAGATACAAGTTGGACGGCGTGAGCTATGGTGTCGACCAAAGCGCAAAAGAAGACAATAAGTTCACACCGTATATCGGTGCCGTGTATGACTTGAATGACCTGCACTCCTTATATGTGAGTTATGCGGGTATTTACAGACCACAAGTGGAGCGCGGTGCCAACTTAAAAACACTCGCCCCGCTAAAAGGCAAGAATTACGAGATAGGCGTTAAAAGCGAATGGTTTGATAAAAAGTTAAATACCTCTTTTGCACTATTTAAAACCGAGCAGGAAAATCAGGCGCAGCAGATTGATACGGTCACTACATCAAGTGGCACGGTTAATATTTATCAAGGTATTCAAGCGACAACCAAAGGCTATGAAGTTGATATGTCTGGTGAAGTGAATGATCACTTAAGCATGAGTGCTGGTTATACCCGCTTAATGAGTGTCAAAGACGACCAGGGCCAGAATGTGAATCCATTTTTACCTAGACACATGGTGCATGTGACCACGGTCTACAAAGTGCCATTTGTTCAGGATTTAAAAGTGGGAGCAAGTCTCAACTGGCAGAGTGATGTGCATGTGGATATTGGCAGTGTGCGATACGAACAAGAAAGTTACGCTGTTTTAAATTTGATGGCTAATTATAAAATTGATCATCACTGGGATGCCGCCATTAACCTGTATAACGTGACAGACGAAAAATACCTGTCCAGCTTAAGATATGCGGCTGCTGGGCAAGCCTATTATGCTGCCCCGGCGAGTGCTTTGGCTACCCTTACGTGGAAGTATTAAGCCGTACATTGATACTGGATTAGTCAATAGTTACATCCTGCTAGTCGGTGTTTAATATCATGCGCCCTGCCAGTTGGCAGGGCATTTTTGTTTGGTATCAATAAACTTTCGCAGTATCTTTCATTGTTTAATTAAATGAGAATTGTTATCATTAGCATTTTTATCGCAAGCCAACGAGTGATGTTCTCAAGTAGCCAGCAATTCTGAACCAATGGGAGAAAACATGCCTAACGGCTTTAATAAAAAGGCAATGACGATAGCGTTGATGCTGGCACTACCGGCACTTGCAGTTGCTGAAGAGCAAACCGCTGATAATTCGCAAACGATGACTGAAGTAAAAGTGAAGTCACAACGCATACAGGATGCCCCGAACAAGGGTTATCAGGCAACCAAAACGCGCGTCGGCAAAACCTATCAGGATCCGCAAGATGTGCCACAAGCCGTCACCACATTGACCAGAGAGTTGCTGCATGATCAGCAGGTGGGTTCACTGCGCGAGGCATTGCGGAACGTGGTTGGCTTATCGGTGAACGCCGCAGAAGGCGGCCGTGCGGGGGATAACTTTAACCTGCGTGGCTTTTATACGTTTGGTGATATTTATCTCGATAACATGCGCGACACCGCGCAGTACAACCGCGAAACGTTCAACCTTGAACAGGTGGATGTATTGCGCGGCTCTGCTGCGATGCTGTTTGGGCGCGGTCAGGCGGGTGGCGTGATTAACCAAGTCACTAAAATGGCTGAACTGCAGGATAAGAACACGTTAACGGGTAGCCTGGGTAATTATGATTATCATCAGGTGACAGGGGATTTTAATAAGAAACTGACTGAAACCTCTGCAATTCGCGTCAATGTGATGGACAGGCACGAAGAAACTTATCGTAAGAATCCAACCACAGGCGATAGACCAGAGTTTGACCGTCAAGGGATTGCAATTAGCTTTGGCGCAGGCATTGGAACAGAGAATGAGTTTTTCCTGAACCATGTATATACTCAGACACGTGACGTTCCTGACTTTGGTATTCGGTTTGATACAAATAAACGACCACTTAATGAAAGCTCGAATGGTCGTTCAGATCGCACTTTCTGGGGAAGTAGCAATAACTTCGATGATAGCGATACTCGTATAACCACGGGTATTTTCACCCACAAATTTAATGATGATACGCAGTTAAGAACACAGTTGCGGCATGCAAACTATAAGCGTAGTTATTGGGCTAAGACACCCGGTACGACGTTGCCACTTGAAAATGACCGGTTGGGTGGTAACGTGACGAGGATAATGGATTATGAGACATTGAATCTTCAGTCAGATTTTAGTACCAAATTTGAATTGGCTGGAATGAAACACAGTGTTGTAACGGGCGTTGAGTACTTAAAGGAAAATTCATACAGAAGTACTTTGCAGCCATATGATCCGGTAACCGGTGCTTTATACACCCAGACAGGTAATGCGCTGACAAATGCGATTTTAGCCAACCCTAATGGCGTTGCTTATAACCGTCATTTTGCAAATGTGAGCGCAACACCAACTAGATTCGATGCTGGTAATTATGCTTTGTACATTCAGGATAGTGTAGAAGTAGTTAAGAACTGGACAGTGTTAGCGGGTATTCGGCGTGACAAGATGGATGCGGATTATTCAAGCTTAACCTCTCCAAAACTGAAGTACTATGAGAACAGCTATCGTACAGGTTTGTCATGGCAGCCTAATTCTGACCGTCACTACTACATGACTTTCAGCGACTCTTTTAGCCCGACGGCTGATTTATATCAGTTGACAGTTCAACCATTGCCTCCAGAGCGTGCGCGTACCTTGGAGTTGGGGACTAAATGGTTGTTTATGGATGGTGATTTGGCTGTGCGTACGGCATTATTTACAACAACAAAAGATTGGGAGCGAAATACTGATCTAGAGTCAACAGCCTCTATCTTAACCAAGCGTCGTCGTACGAATGGTGTTGAGTTTGAGGTGACTGGTAAGATTACCGATCGTTGGGATATGTTCGCCGGGGTTGCTTTATTGGATGCGCGGATTATCAACGTTGCTGATAATTATGTTGGTGGTGTGCTAACACCCTCTGACTCAAGACTTGAAGGTCAGCGAGCACGTAATACCCCAATAGGTACATTCAACCTGTGGACTACTTATGCTGTGACTGATGCTTGGAAAGTGGGCGGCGGTGTTGAGGCGAAAGGTGAGCGTTATGCATATCAGCCAAGTGCAACCGACGCGAGCGCAAACTTTATCAATGGCCATTTTAATCCCAATGCGGCCCCTGGCTATGCCCGTGTCGACATGATGGCTTCTTACGAACAACCTAAATGGGCTTTGCGCTTGAACGTCAAAAACCTGCTGAATAAAGAGTATTATGACGCGGTATATGACAATGGTGGTTTGGTGACGCCAGGCAATAAACGCCAGGCTATCATTACTACTGAGTATAAATTCTAGGAGTTAACTTGCTGCTGACCTTGCCGGATGTGTTGCATCCAGATGAGTTAAATACCATTCGCGGCCTGTTGCAGCAGGCGCAATGGGTGGATGGACGCACCACCGCCGGTATCCAGGCAGCAACCGTTAAAAATAACCAGCAACTGGCAGAACAAGACCCGTTGCTGGATCAGATTCGCAGGATCGTGTTGCAGGCATTGCATCGCGATCCTTTATTTTTTTCTGCGGCCTTGCCCGATAAAATTTTGCCACCGTTTGTGAATCGCTATGCCGGTGAAACCAATGCGTATGGGTTTCATGTGGATAATGCCATGCGCAGCATGCCGGACGGCACTGCGCGTGTACGCGCCGATGTTTCCGCCACCCTGTTCTTTAATGACCCTGATGAATACGAAGGCGGTGAACTGGTGGTGCAGGACGTATTTGGCGATCAGCGCATCAAGCTCAAGGCGGGGTCTATTGTGATTTACCCCTCCAGTTCTGTGCATGCGGTGACGCCTGTGACGCGGGGTGAGCGCTTGGCCAGTTTTATGTTTATTCAAAGCATGGTGCGCGATGCCGCGCACAGGCGCATGCTGTTTGATATGGATATGGCGCTGGTCAGGCTGCGTCAGCAGCATGGTGAGACCGCCGAAGTGGTGCAACTGACCGGGGTGTATCACAATCTTTTACGGCAATGGGCTTTATAAACACGCATGCAGGCACTTCGCTTATTACAACACTACGCGCAACAGGCGCAATCCCTATTGCCTGCCGATACCTGGCATTATCTGCAATCGGATGCCGGTAGCGGGCAGCAGAGCCAGGCTAATGTGCAGGGCTGGCAATCTGTCAAACTTTACCCGCGTCCGCTGGCGAGTTTAAAGCATCCCAATACCCGCTGCGAGCTGTTTGGCGAGCGCTGGGCGCATCCGATCATGCTCGCACCGGTGGCCTATCAAAAGCTGTTTCATGCGGATGGCGAGGTGGGTTCAGCGGTCGCCTGCAATGCCCAGCAGGGACAAATGCTGGTGAGTAGCCTGGCCAGCCAAGCACTTGAAGAGATTATTGCGCAGGCGCAGCAAGCCTTGTGGTTCCAGTTGTACTGGCAAGGCGACCGCCCGCGTACGCTCGCTTTGCTGCAAAAAGCCCTGGCGGCCGGGTACAGCGCCGTGGTGTTTACCGTAGATGCGCCAGTCAAGCAGGCGGTGATGGATTTGCCAGCAGGTATCTCTGCGGTCAATTTGCCGCAGCCCTTGGCGCCAAAAATGATCGCAGCAGGGCAAAGCCAGGTATTTGATGGCTGGATGTCACAAGCGCCTGATTGGGAGGATGTGGCCTGGTTACGAGATCAGTGCCCCGTACCTTTCTTGCTGAAAGGGCTGATGCATGTAGATGACGCCAGACAGGCGGCAGGCCTCGGCTGTGATGGACTCATTATTTCCAACCATGGTGGCCGGGTGCTGGATACGACGCCGACAGTCGCTCAAGTCTTGCCAGCCATTGTGGAGGCCGTGGGCGGGCAATGCACACTCATCGTCGATAGTGGAATTCGTAGCGGCCAAGATGTATTCAAGGCCTTGGCCTTGGGGGCGGATGCTGTCTGCGTCGGACGCCCTTATCTCTGGGGGCTGGCAGCCGAAGGGGCGATGGGCGTGGCCAAAGTGATCCGTACATTGCGCGATGAACTCGAAATGACCATGGCATTGACCGGAGCCTCCAACTTGAAGGTGATACGCAAGGCCGCATTGTATTAACTGAGGCTTTTGCACGAATCAAAATAAACCCTAAAAACGCATCACTTCGTCATCCTCGCGTTCGCGGGAATGACGGATGATTGCTTATTTTGTTAAAAATCGTCTCTTTTTTTAGTTCTTATAAAAGTCTCTTACTGTAAATAAGGATGTTCCATGTATAAAAAATTCCCAAACTATTTGCTGGCGACCGCACTGGCGCTATTAAGCACGAGCGTCTTTGCAGCCGCTGATTGCAAGTCCTATCCCAAAGAAGAATGGGCGTCTGAAGATACGCTGAAAGAAGCGCTTGAGGCTGAAGGCTATACCATCAAGAAATTTAAGGTGGATGGCAATTGCTACGAGATTTACGGCCGCAGCAAAGAGGGCAAGAAAGTCGAAATTTATTTTGATATGAAAACACTGGCGATTGTGAAAGCGATTGGCCTGAAAGACTGACCATGGCAGTGGCTGACATCATTTGGCCCTGGTGGGTCAGGCTGAGCCACTGGTTGGTTGCCATCGGCATTGTGGCGTTATGGATACTGGCTTATGGCTACTTTGAAACAGATATGCTGCACCGCAGCATAGGCTACGGTGTGTCGGCCATCATTGCCCTGAGGATACTTGCTGCTTGCTTTACGGGGTTTCCTGCTGCCAGATTGCGCCTGCCGGGATGCGCCCAGTTAAAACTGCATTTTAAGCATATGTGGCACAAAGAGTTGCCTGTGACCACTGGCCATAACCCGCTCGGTCAATGGGCTGTTTATTGCATGTGGGGCTGTGTGGGGTTGCTGGCGCTGACAGGCTGGCTGAGCCGAACCGATGCCTTGTGGGGTGAAGATTGGCCGGTAGATTTGCATGCAGCGCTAAGCTTTTGTCTGCTGGGTTTGGTGGTCATGCATGTGATTGCCGTTTTCTGGGTATCTCGGCACTCTGGTCAGCAACTGCTGGCGCAAATGTGGCATGGGCGACTGGCAGTGAAAGCCCGTACGGTTAAACGCCCTGATTAATCCAGCTCTATCGGCGGCGCCACTTTCAGCACTTCTTCAACCGTTGTCAGTCCCGCCGCCACTTTCTCGGCACCGTTGAGCATCAGCGGTTGCATGCCGGCCTGATGCGCAGCTTGCTTTAAAGCGAGTAAATCGGTTTCACTGGTGATCAGTTTGCGGAGTGCTGGTGTTAGCGTCAGCATTTCATAAATGCCGGTGCGGCCGCGGTAACCCGTGTTGCGGCAGTGTGTGCAGCCCACGGCTTGCATGACTTTTTCCGGTTTGGCGGCTTTAAATGGATGGGTAATGGACGCCCATTCAGCCTCACTGACCTTGCTTTCTGTCTTGCAATGCGGGCACAAGGTGCGCACCAGCCGTTGTGCCATGATGCCGAGCAGGCTGGAGTGTATCAGGTAGGCAGGCACGCCCAAATCCAGCAGCCGGGTGATGGCTGAAGGCGCATCGTTGGTATGCAGGGTTGAAAGCACCAGATGCCCGGTCAGTGCCGCCTGAATCGCCATATCCGCGGTTTCCTGGTCGCGAATCTCGCCCACCATGATAATGTCCGGGTCTTGCCGCATCAGGGTGCGTATGCCTTCGGCAAAGCCAAGGCCGATATTTTGCGTTACCTGCATCTGGTTAAATGCAGGTTCAATCATTTCAATAGGGTCTTCCACCGAACACACATTGACTTCGCTGGTGGCTAACTGTTTAAGTGTGGTGTACAAGGTGGTGGTTTTACCCGAACCCGTGGGCCCGGTCACCAGAATGATGCCATTCGGTTGCCGCGTCCATTGTGTCCACGTCTCACTTTGCCGTTTGGAAAATCCGAGCAGCTGAAAGTCCTGTACCAGCAGTTCCGGCTTGAAAATCCGCATGACCAGTTTTTCACCAAAAGCCGTGGGCATGGTCGATAAGCGCAGTTCAATTTCATGGCCATCATTGCTGACAGTTTTAATCCGGCCATCCTGCGGACGGCGTTTTTCCACCATGTCCATGCGCCCGAGCAATTTAATGCGGCTGGTAATCGCATTCATGATGTTGCTGGGCAGTTGATACACCTGATGCAGCACGCCATCAATGCGAAAGCGCATCAAACCAAGGTTGCGGCGCGGCTCCAGGTGGATATCACTCGCCCGTTGCTCAAAAGCGTATTTAAACAGCCAGTCGACGATATTGACTACATGCTGTTCGTTAGCATCGAGCTGACGGTCTTTGCCGAGCTCTATCAGTTGTTCAAAATTTTGTACGCCGACAATTTGTCCGGCTTTGGCGGCATTGGCTGATTGAATCGCCGCAGAGAGCTGGTACACCTCGGGCAGATAGCGTTGCAAGTCCAGCGGATTGACCATCACCACCTTGATACGTAATTTGAGCATGCGTTCCAAATCGTGCAGCCATTCCTGATGAAACGGATCCGCCGTGGCGATGGTGGCAACACCCTCTTTCACGGTGATCGGCATGATACGCAGGCGCTCGGCATAGGCCTGCGACACGATTTGGGCTGCCGCACTAAAATCCAGTTTCAGCGGATCAATCTGCAGGTAGGGGACTTCTGCTTTTTCAGCCACAAAGCGGCTCAAACACTCCGCGGTCAGTGTTTGCGAAGGTGCTTGCAGGTCAGCCCATTTTTGCTCGGCCACGATAATGATCGGATGCAGGTTGGAGCTATCCAGCTTGCGGTCTTTGTGCAGTTTTTCAGCCAGTGTTTTCTCAATGCGGCCGTGCGTCACCAGCAGACGCAGCAAGTCTGATAGTTTCAGGGTGCGGATAGTTTTGGGCAGTAAAAAACGGGTTGGGCTATTCATCTCACGCGGCCAGCATGTGTACCAGCAGTAGATGCAAAAGGCATGCCACTAAAAAGTGGCAACAATGGTCACATTGGGTGGCTTGATCGCAGCCAATAATGCCGTCGATTACATTTGAATGCGCATACTCAAGTCCACGGCCTGAATATGCTTGGTCAGTGCGCCAATCGAGATACGGTTCACGCCGGTCTCGGCGATGGCACGCACTGTAGTTAAATCCACATTGCCCGAGGCTTCCAGCAGTGCCCGTTGCTGGTTGAGTGTGACTGCTTTGCACAAGTTATCCAGCGTAAAATTGTCTAGCAGGATGCTGGTCGCCCCCGCATCCAGTGCCTGTTGCAGCTCATCCAGATTTTCTACCTCAATCTGAATGTTGCTTGTTTTATTCAGGGCCATGGCGGCCTGCATCACTGCCGCAATCGAACCAGCAGAGGCAATATGATTTTCCTTGATCAAAATGCCGTCATACAGCGCCAGGCGCTGGTTGTTGCCACCGCCAGTCAATACGGCATATTTTTGTGCCAGCCGCAGTCCGGGCAGGGTTTTGCGTGTATCCAGTATGTTGGTGGGCAATCCCGCAATCGCGTCGACATAGCGGCGGGTATGCGTCGCCACTGCCGAAAGTGTTTGTACAAAGTTGAGAGCAGGGCGCTCGGCGGTGAGCATGGCGCGGGCATCGCCCTGGATGTCTACAATCTTGCTATTGACCGCAAGGTTGTCACCATCTTGGGCATACCAATGCAAGTGTATCGCCGGGTCCAGCTGTTCAAAGCACTGCTGTAACCAGGCGCAGCCACATAACACGGCCTCCTCGCGGCTGATGATGGTGGCACTCGCTTGCGTCCCCGCCGGAATCAGGGCTGCCGTCAGGTCGCCGTCTCCCATGTCTTCGGCCAAGGCCGCCCGCACTTGTGCAGCCACCATGGCAGGTGTGAGATACGCGGGCAAAGAGTGATAAACAGCAGCTGGGGTCATGGATTACGCCTGTGATTAAAAAATTCTGCATGTGACCGTTCTAAGCCCATGCCAAAAGCTATTATAATAAAAGCACTCCGGAACAGCAGCTTTTCATGGCGGGGTGTTTTACCGGAAAGCACAACACCTCCTCAATCTTACAGAGCATCCTATGCAGCTTTTATATACGGTTAATAGTCCTTATGCACGTAAAGTACGTATTGTCGCGATGGAAAAACACATCGATCTCACACTGACCGAAGTCGTATTGTCTGCGCCGGACTGTCCCGTAAATCAACACAACCCGCTAGGTAAAGTGCCTGTGCTGGTGCTGGATGACGGGGATGCTTTGTATGATTCGCGTGTCATTGTAGAGTATCTCGATCACCGTACGCCAGTGGCACATCTGATTCCGCAAGACCACTCGGCAAAAATCAAGGTGCGTCGCTGGGAGGCATTGGCCGATGGCGTGTGCGATGCCGCGGTGGCCATGATCCTGGAGCAGCGCAAGCCGGAATCTCAGCAATCTGCCGCCTGGATTGAAAAGCAAATGACCAAAGTCACTGCTGGCCTGGCTGCGCTGGATAATGATCTGGTCAAGAAAAAATGGTGCGTGAATGAAACCTTCAGTCTGGCAGACATTGCCCTGGGGACCGCCTTGGGCTATGTTGATTTGCGTTTCAAGCAAATATGCTGGGAAGGCAAATACTGGCAAGAGAAATTCCCCAATCTGGCCAAGCATTATGCCGTGCTGGTGAAACGCCCCAGTTTCAAGCAAACCATGCCACAGCCCTAGGCTGCAACCCTAAGCGCATATAGTGATAAAAAAACGGCAAGGATCACTTGCCGTTTTTTGTCATAGGTGTTGCCTAAATCGGCGTGATATCGTCATCACCCAGCAAGCTGTTCAAATTGTTTCTGTGGCGTAAAGTCTGGCGCTCGTTCAAGCGTTTTTGTGCCGGGCTGGGGAAGTCAGTAAAACTGATCAGGCTACGCTCAATCAAAATGCCGATGAGGTCTTCCAGTACCCGTGCGAGCTGGATGTCACTTTCACGGAATGTATTGTGCTTTTTCAACTCATCTTCCAGAAAATGCAAATAGTCAGTATTGGCATTGTCAACTTCTACCCATTCCGCCGACACTTGTGTGTCCGGACTTGCGGCAACGATTTGACCTTGCGCATTTTTTAAAACATAAGCCATGAAGTGTCATTCCTTGTCAGTTGGAGGGTAGCAGTTCCTCTATCAAGCAAGTTACAGCAATAACCATGCCTTGTTTATTACAAGGCACCGTTAATGATGCCGCCGCCCAGGCACACATTGCTTTCATATACCACGACACTTTGCCCCGGTGTAATGGCCCACTGATGCTGTCCAAAACGAATCGTCGCCTCTTCCTCGTTCACCGCATCAATTTCACAAGGTGCATCCGGCTGGCGATAGCGGGTTTTGGCGGCATACACCCAGTTGGTGCGCGGCTGTTCACCGCTGATCCAGTGCAGTTGTCCGGCTTTCAAGCCATCGCTTTTGAGCAGTGGATGCTCATGGCCTTGCACCACAATCAATTCATTGGCTTCCATGTCCTTGCCAGCGACAAACCAGGGCTCACCATTACTTTCGCGGCTGCCGCCGATTTTCAGGCCCTGACGCTGTCCCAGCGTGTAATACATCAAGCCTTCATGCTGCCCCACCACTTTGCCTTCAGGCGTGCGCATGACACCGGGCTGCCGTGGCAAATAACGCTGCAAGAATTCCTGAAACGGACGCTCGCCGATAAAGCAGATGCCGGTCGAATCTTTTTTCTCGGCATTGGCCAGGCCATATTCACGCGCAATCTCGCGCACCTCGCGTTTAAGATATTTGCCTAGCGGGAACAGGGTTTTTGAGAGTTGCGCCTGATTCAGGCGAGATAAAAAATAACTCTGGTCCTTGCTGCCATCATCCGCCTTGAGTAATTGAAAATTGCCCGGCTGAATCGGGTTTTCACGCACCTGCGCATAGTGGCCGGTCGCGATCAGGTCGGCACCCATGCCCATGGCATGATCCAGAAACGCCTTGAACTTGATTTCGGCATTGCACAGAATATCCGGGTTAGGCGTGCGGCCAGCCTGGTATTCCTGTAAAAAGTTAGCGAACACGCGCTCTTTGTACTCGGCACTGAAATTGACCGCTTCAATATCAATGCCAATCTTGTCGGCGGCTGAAACCGCATCAATCAAATCCTGCTTGGAAGAGCAATACTCATCGGTATCGTCATCCTCCCAGTTTTTCATAAACAAACCGGTGACGCGATAGCCTTGCTGCTTGAGCAATAACGCGGTGACGGATGAATCAACGCCGCCGGACAAACCGACAATGACGTGAGGTGTACTCATAATGCCTGACCTAAGTGGGTAAGTAATTCTAAAGGATAGCGTTTGCCAGCGAGGTAATCCTGCACGCATAACAACACCTGGGGGCTACGCATCAGCGTACCATGCGCTGCAATTTCAGCTTCATCACGCCAGAGGGTGCCGATAATGCCATCGTCCAATGCGCGCTCGGGGTGGTGCGCCCCCAGCTTGCCGCTAAATGCAAAACGCAGGTAAGTAATGCCATTGACCGGATGCTGCCAGTGGTAAATACCCACCAGTGCTTCCGGCGTAAAGTCATACGCCGTTTCTTCCAGCGTCTCGCGGATCACCGCCTCAATAATCGTCTCGTTTTCTTCGAGGTGTCCGGCGGGCTGGTTAAATCGCATGCCGCGATCCGTCGTTTCTTCCACCAGCAAAAACTTGCCATCCTGCTCGATAATCGCAGCCACGGTGACATTTGGTTTCCATTGCAGGGAAGATTTTGAAGGGCTGGTAGAAGGTGAATTCAAAATGTGAAGACTTAATCAAAAACACTATTTTACCGCTATGTGATTGATTGGGCGAGGGATAGTTTTTGATGAGGAACAGCTAAAAGCCCGCGTAGCCCGCATTCACCAAACTAATGCATTGTTTTATTACCATGTGGCGGACTGTAAACGAGTTGGCTCTAGGCATTTCAAACAAGTGAGACGATTGCAATTTTATCGATAATGCCTCCTATTTTTCATACGCATATGTTCTATTAAAGCCGAGCGCTGTTCACGTTCAACTATTCTTGATTTTGGTGTAATAAAGGTATATTTTATATACCATGGCAACATTTGAATTTGACGAAGCAAAAAGTCAGGCGAATCTTCTGAAACACGGCATCGACTTTGTGGATGCCCAACAGCTTTGGAATGACCCCATGTTATTGGAGATTCCCGCCAAGACCGAAGATGAACCGAGGTATTTAATGATAGGCATGATAGTCGCCAAACATTGGTCAGCCGTGATTACTTATCGCGGTGACAACATACGGCTTATTTCTGTTCGTCGCTCACGCACCGAGGAGGTTGCACTTTATGAAAGCTGAAAATTTTGATAAGCAATTTGACGACAATCTTGATGTGACGTCGTTACTAGACATTTCTAAATCAAAACGCGTATTGCAAACGCAAAGACGTGTGAATGTTGATTTCCCTACTTGGATGATTGAATCCCTAGACCGCGAAGCAGCAAAACTTGGCGTGACCAGACAATCCATCATCAAGGTTTGGCTGGCTGAGCGTCTTGAAAAAGTAGCATAGCGATTAACCTGTATACGGCGGACTGTAAACGAGTCCGCCCTACGCGAGCTCAATAATGGCCGCAACGGTGACGCTAGGCCTCCAGTCACGCGATGATTTGGAGGGTTGCAGAACAGGCGAGTTTAAGATGTACAGGTGTCGTTAAAAAAACGCTATTTTGCCGCTATGTAATTGATTGCGTTACATCGTTGACTAAAGCATTTTTTATCAAACGCTTAGAAGTTATTTTGATTGTGCATAATTGGTTCTGTGTTTGCACTCCAGCCATCAGTGACAATTCCATCAAGTTGGTGATCAGGAATTTTCTTACAAAACAATTCTTTTAAGTCTTTTACAGCCTTCAGTCCAAGAACTGCATTTTGTAGAGTTATCTCTTGCTCGAATTTTGATTCTGGACAATCGACTGCAAGCAGTTTACTTTTTTGCCCAATTTCTTTGCAAATTGAAATTTTTTCTGGCTTGGGGTGTGCAATTTTGTTTCTGAACTTAATTAACCATTTGACAGTGTTCCATGGATACTGACTAACACTATATTCAATGCCAAGTTTTTCTGAGATGAGTCTTAACTTTGCTATTGGGCTGCATGACTCAAAATCTTTCCATTCCTCGCTTTGCCATAATCTGTCGCCAATCGCATTTGCTAAAGCCTCTAAAGCCAAAGCTGAAAATGTAATCGTAATAAGAGCATTATTAAACCATCCACTCTCTTGTTTTTTTGCGATATCAAGCTGAGTTGAGGCAATGTCAAGCAAGGTATGGTGCGCGGAGTACTCGCGTTCTGTTATTCTTCTGTAGCCATCGGGTGTAAGACTCATATTCTTGCTAAGTTTAAGGTTCAGAATTTAAGTGTTATAGCTTAAGGAGTTTGTTGTCACTCTGCAATTGTATTATGCGGCGGTAACGAGTTGTGGAAATAAGCCTGCCAACCCATGCGCAATAAACTCTACCGACATCGCCGCCAGAATCAGGCCCATTAAGCGGGTGACGATATTAATGCCGATTTTTCCTAGATAGTGGGTAATGCTATCGGCCAGTAATAGCAGGCCCCAGATAAACATTGAAATCAGCGCAATCGGTAACATCAGGCTCAAGTGCCCCCAAAAGCCAGGATGTTGCTGAGCGGTGAGAATCATGCTGGAAATCGCGCCGGGGCCTGCGAGTAGTGGAATGCTTAACGGCACAATGGCAATCACTTCACGCTCGCTTAAATCTTGTGCTTCTTCGGGGGTTTGGCGCGTTGCACTCTGCTTGCCGTGCATCATGGAGATAGAAATCAGCAAGAGCAAAATACCGCCACCGACCTGAAACGAGGGGATGGTGATGCCAAAAAAGTCCAGAATCAGGTCGCCAAAAAAGGCTGAGACACCCAGCACAATCATGACGGTGATGGCGACGGTACGGGCGGTGCGCGAGCGCTCCGCTTTGCTCCAGCCGCTGGTGGCGCTGATGAAGATAGGCAGGCAGCCGATGGGGTTGACGATGGCGATGAGTGCGATTGCGACTTTAAGCAGGTAGGCGTATTCGGTCATGCGGTCTTAGGCTCCCAGTCTTGCCTCATTCACTCAGGCAGGCCGTTTATCAAAAAAAGTAATCGGTTGCGGTGGTGGCAGGTTAAGAATGTTTTTGCGCACTTTGCCCATCACATGCATTTCGCAGGGTTTGCAATCGAACTTAAGCGTATATCTATCGTTACCGCTGATCAGTGTCATCGGCTCAGCGGTGACCGTGCCTTGCACGCCGATCACGCCTTTGGCTTCTTTCGGGCATAAACCGTGGCTAAAGCGCAGGCAGTGTTTGGTAATCATCACCGGCACTTCGTCCAGCGTTTCGTTGGCTTCGTAAGCGCTGTCTATGAGTTTGACGCCGTGTTGGTGGTAGAAGTCGCGCGCCTTTTGGTTGTAGACATTGGCCAGGTAGCTCAAACTGTCTTCAGGGTAAATGGCTGGGGGCGCCACTGCCGGGCGCAAGGCCGGACGTTCGTAGCCTAGCGTTCTGATTTCAAGCAGTTGCTCAACTGCATCGCGGCGTAATTGATTGACAACCGAGGCCGGGATAAACCAGAGCTGGGTGAGTTCGAGGCTGGTTTCTCTGGCCACAAAATCGGTATTGCCCAGTTTGGCCAGATTTTCCTTGAGTGAGGCCTCGGCTTTGTGTGTGTCATTGGCGGCTTGTTTCTCCGCATCGCATTGCGCCGTGGCGCTAAAGCCTTGTGCATCGGTGAGCGTCAGGGCAAAGCCGTCGCGAGTTTCATACAGCACCGCATCCACCGCGATTTTGCGGCTGGCCGAGTCTTTTTCCAGCAGGCGCATAAAGGCGTGGTCGCGGTTGCGGTAGAGCTGGGTATTGTTGCGGATATCGGCAGGCATTTCGTTGGGGAACAGGCGCTGGGTATATTTATCCAGTGCTTGCGCCGTGTTCACACGCAGGCCCACCAGTTCTTTATGCACATCAAAAAAGCATACGCCATCGCCGTTATGCAATACCACGTCGGTGGCGACATCGATAAAGTCTTTGCCCACCTTGCGGACTTGGCCCAGCGCTTCACCGGAAAATTTGGGCGTATCAAAGGCGCCAATATCGGCCTGGCGACCATTGGCGAAATAATCGGTGGCACTGCGGTTAAAGGTTTTTTCCGGTTGTGGCGTGAAGGTATACGTCGCATGACCTGCGGAAGATGGACTGTATTCCGGCATTTCTTCCAGAATCTCATCCAGCAATTGCCGGTAATGCGCGGTCGCGTTTTTGACATAGGGCAGGTCTTTGTAACGGCCCTCGATTTTGAAGCTGCTCACCCCTGCCGCAATCAGGGCGCGCAGGTTGGCGCTCTGGTCATTGTCTTTCATCGACAGATAGTGCTTGTCCTTGCCGATGATGCGGCCTTTCTGGTCTTCCAGTGTGTAGGGCAAGCGACACTCCTGCGAGCATTCGCCACGGTTGGCGCTGCGGCCCGTGTGTGCATGGCTGATAAAGCACTGGCCACTAAACGCCACACACAGGGCGCCGTGGATAAAATACTCCAGATTGGCGGTGGTGGCATCGGCAATTTTTTTCACCGTGGCAATGTCCAGCTCACGCGCCAGCACCAGCTGGCTAAAGCCCACCTGGTCCAGAAACTGCGCTTTTTCGACGGTGCGGATATCGGTTTGGGTGCTTGCATGCAGCTGAATGGGTGGCAAATCCATGGCCAGCAAGCCCATGTCCTGCACAATCAGCGCATCCACGCCACAGTCATACAAGTGATGTACCAGCTGGCGCACGCCTTCCAGCTCGTTGTCATGAAAAATGGTATTGAGCGCCACAAACACCTCGGCATGAAAGCGGTGGGCATGAGTGACCAGTCTGGCAATGTCCTGCACGGTATTGGGTGCCTTGGCCCGCGCGCCAAAGGCCGGGCCGCCGATGTAGACGGCATCGGCACCATGGTTAATGGCTTCGATGCCAAAGTCGGCATTTTTGGCCGGGGCCAGCAGTTCGAGGTGTTTACGTGTTTTTTGCATGCAGGAGGTAACAACTTGATTTAAGGCGCTATTTTAAACCAAGCATGCAGTTTGCGCTTGGTTTAAAATAGCGTCATGAGTGGAAATCAGGATTTATTGCAGCGTAGTTTGCACAGCGTGTGGCACCCCTGCACACAAATGAAACACCATGAGCGTTACCCACTGGTACCGATCAGTCGCGGTGAAGGCGCCTGGCTGTTTGACACTGAGGGCAAAGGCTATCTGGATGCCGTGAGTAGCTGGTGGGTCAATCTGTTTGGGCATAACCAGCCGCAGATCAAAGCCGCCATCAAGGCCCAATTGGACCAGCTGGAGCATGTGATGCTGGCCGGATTTACCCATGCACCGGTGGTGGAGTTGTCCGAACAGTTAGCGGCACTGACTGGGCTGGGCCATGCCTTTTATGGCTCGGACGGCGCCAGTGCCACCGAAATCGCGCTCAAGATGAGCTTTCATTACTGGCGTAATACCGGACACGCACAAAAAACAAAATTCCTGAGTTTGCAGAACAGTTATCACGGCGAAACGCTGGGCGCGCTGGCGGTGACTGATGTGGCGATTTTTACCGACACCTATGCGCCCTTGCTGCAACAATCGGCGCATATGCCTAGCCCGGACAGCCGTCTGGCAGCAGCGGGAGAGTCAGAGGAAGCCTATGCCCTGCGCTGCGCACAGGCGCTGGAAAGCTATGTCGCCCAACACCATGCCACACTGGCAGCACTGATTGTAGAGCCGCTGGTGCAAGGCGCGGCGGGCATGGCCATGTACCACCCGGTGTATTTGCAACGTGCGCGCGAAATTTGCACGCAATACCAGTTGCATCTGATTGCCGATGAAATCGCTGTCGGTTTTGGCCGCACCGGCACCCTGTTTGCCTGTGAGCAAGCGGCGAACAAGGTGAGTGACATTGCCGATTTTATTTGCCTGTCTAAAGGCATTACCGGCGGCTATTTGCCTTTATCTGCCGTGCTCACCACCGACGACATTTATCAGGCGTTTTACCATGACCAGACGGTGAAAGGCTTTTTGCACAGCCATAGCTATACCGGTAATCCGCTGGCGTGCAGCGCGGCGCTGGCGACCTTGCAACTGTTTGCCGAGCGCGATGTGCTGGGGGATAACCGGCAGACCGCGCAACACCTGTGGCAAGCAGTGCAAGGCTATGACTTGCCGCTGCAACAGGTGCGTCAACGCGGCATGATCACGGCGTTTGAGGTAGAAACACAAAACCCGCAGTTTGCCCGCGATTGCTATGCCGCTGCACTCAAGCATGGTCTGTTATTACGGCCTATCGGCAATACCGTGTACTGGATGCCGCCCTATTGTTTGACTGGCGAAGATCAGGCGCATCTGGTGCGTGCGACACGCGATGCCATTGTGGAGAGCCTGTGATGCGCTGGATAGGTCTGTGTGTCTGGCTGTGGGCAACGCTCGCCCATGCTGCGTTGCCCGGCTATATGCAGGATGCCCTGAATAAAGCGCAATTGCCTGCTGACAGTGTGGCGATTGTGCTACAGCCACTGGATGGCAGTGCGCCACTGATTCAGCATAATGCCAGCAAAGCCATGAACCCGGCCAGTGTCATGAAGCTGGTCACCACTTATGCCGCACTGGAGGCGCTGACGCCCGCTTATCGCTGGAAAACCGAAGTGTACCGTAATGGACCTGTAAATCAGGGCATTCTGGAGGGGGATTTAATCATCAAGGGCTATGGTGACCCTGCGCTCAATGTCACCGAGTTCTGGCGTCTGTTACAGCAGGTACAGCAGCAGGGCATCCGCCAGATTAAAGGCAATCTGGTGTTGGATCATACGGTATATATGCCTGAAGTCAGCCAGCGCCCGGTGCTGGATGACGAACCACTGCGCGCTTACAACGCCAGCCCAAGCGCCTTGCTGGTCAATGGGCGCAATACCAGCTTCAGGTTTAGCCTCCGACAGGAAAGTGCCAGCCCCAAGGTCATGATTGCGCAGGAGTTTGAGTTGCCACAAATCAGCATCCTTAACCTTGTACAGCCACGCAAAGGCGCCTGTACCGATTGGCGTGGCGATCTGCGTTATGACGTGCATTCTCAACCAGACGGAGCGGTAACTGTCACCTTCAGTGGGACGCTGCCAGACCAGTGTGATGAGCGCTACCTGGAGTTGAGTGTGATGAGCGATACACAGTATGCGTTTTTTACATTCAAAAAAATATGGCAGCAATTGGGGGGGCAGTTTTTGGGTGGATTAGCCATGGCTGCCACCTCACCTAATGCATCATTGGTGGCCACCTGGTGGTCGCCGCCACTGGATATTGTCGTGCGCGATATCAATAAATGGAGCAATAATGTCATGGCGCGTCAGTTGATGTTGACTGTAGGGCTGGAGGCTGGGCTGGTCCCCACGGATGAGGCCAGTGCCGCGTTGGCCGTGAAAGAAACCTTACGCAAGCGTGGCTTACAGTTTCCCGAGTTGGTGCTTGAAAATGGGTCCGGTCTCTCTCGCAATGAGAGTATCAGTGCGGAACATTTGGCACAATTACTCGTCACAGCCTATCAGCGTCCGCTGATGCCGGTATTCATGGCGTCGCTGCCAATTCTCGGGCTGGATGGCACTACCAAAAAGCGTCTGGCAGCCTCTGGCAGTCAAGGCATGGCCTATCTGAAAACAGGGTCGCTGGAAGGCGTGAGCAGTATTGCCGGTTATGTACAGGATGGCTTCGGCAAGCGTTATGCGCTGGTGATGCTGGTGAATCATCCGCGGGCATCGACGGCCAGGCCAGTGCAGGACTTGTTGCTCAAGCGCCTGATTGAAGGGCAATAATCCCTGTGTTTGATCAGGCGCAGTAGGTACAGGTGTAACAGGGTATTTTGATTAAAAAGCGCGTATCATGTCGGTCAATTTTCAAGGAGTGAAACATTGAAATCTGCAATTAAAAAAACAAGTCTGGGTCTGATGCTGTTGCTGACTATCGCCGGTTGCCAGGCCCAATCCAACTCTTCTAATGCAAAGGAAACCGCACAAATGACTGCAAACGTTACCGAATTAAAGAAAATTGATACCGTCGTTGGCGACGGTCGTGAAGCTGAAATTGGCTTTAATGTGACCGTGCACTATACCGGCTGGCTGTACGACGCCAGCAAGGAAGACCATAAAGGCAAAAAATTTGACAGCAGCCTCGATCGCAACTCCCCGTTCAATTTCTTTTTAGGCGGTGGCCAGGTTATTCAGGGCTGGGATGAGGGCGTGCAGGGGATGAAGGTGGGCGGCAAGCGTACCTTGATTATTCCGTCTGAAATGGGTTATGGCGCACGCGGTGCTGGCGGTGTGATTCCACCCAATGCTGCATTGGTGTTTGATGTTGAGTTGCTGGGTGTCAAATAAACAAGAGTGCTTTGGGGCAGCGGGATGCTGCACCTGATGATTGTTAAGTAGAAAACGAAACGATAGGAAGTCGCGATGCAAGTCAAAGTGAAATGGATCGATGGTGTCAGCTTTGTCGGGGAGTCGGAAACCGGCCATGCGGTCGTGCTGGATGGCGCACCTGAAAATGGCGGGCGCAATATTGGCATGCGGCCAATGGAAATGCTGTTGATTGGGATGGGGGCCTGCACCTCGTTTGATGTGGTGACTATCCTGAAAAAAGCCCGGCAACCGATTGTCGATTGTGTCGCAGAAATTTCTGCCGAACGCGCGGATACGATTCCCAAGGTATTCACTAAAATTCATGTACATTTTGTGATTACCGGTGAAGGCTTGAATGAAGCGCAAGTCGAGCGTGCGGTAAAGCTGTCAGCCGAGAAGTACTGCTCGGCCAGCATCATGCTGCAGAAGGCATGCGAAATTACGCATGATTTTGTGATTCAAGCGCCCAGTTTCGAGTAAGCGATGACTATTCCAGCAGGCATGATAGGCATACGCCATGTGGCCTTATTTATTAAGGATCTGGAGGTTGCGGTAGATTTTTATACCCGCATCGTCGGCATGCAGATTGAATGGCAGCCCGATCCGGATAATGTGTATTTGACCAATCAGGGCGATGTGTTTGCCCTGCATCGGGTGGATTACACAGCGGATCCCTTGCAGCGCCTTGACCATATTGGCTTTGTACTTAGCGATGCACAGTCTGTGGATGACTGGTATGCCCACATGGTGACGCACGGCGTGCGCATTACCGAAGCGCCTAAAAGCCACAGGGATGGTTCACGCGGGTTTTACTGTCTGGACAGCGTTGGCCATTTGCTGGAGTTTATTTACCATCCGCCCATTGTCCGTTACAGTCAGTTGCAGTCCTGATGTCTACGGGAAATAAAGCCAGCCAGTAAAACAAAAAACGCAGGTTTCAAACCTGCGTTTTTTATTCTGTAATCACTTTCATCGACAGTGTCTGTTCTTTATCCAGTACCGTCAACAAGCGGTCAATATTGGGATGTTTGCCGGGATGATTTTCGGCATCCTCGGTATGCTCGGCATATAGGGCCAAGCCCTCTACTGCTGCATCGGTGTTGATTTCGCCATAGAGCTTGAACAGGTGATGGTATACCTTGATTGAGCCTTGGGTGCCGGGTTTGTTTTCAATGGCTCCGGCTGGCTGGTTCGCCTCGTCGTACAGTTCGATCCGTTTGACATGGTCTGCGGCGTCGAGGGTCAGTAAATTGTCACTAAATTTTTGCATTTTTAACTCTGGTTGATACTGAAATCTTACAGGCGATAGGCCGTGTGTGTCATGACTTTTGAAGCCAAACGCATGGCCAGTTTTACTGGGCCTGGTAGCGTAGCGCCGCCTAATTGTTCAGCAGTCTGGGCATGCTGCTCTTCATCTGCTTTCATTTGGGCCACAATCGCTCTGGAAGCATGGTCCTGCTGTGGCAGGGTCTGCAGATGACTGTTCAGGTGGGCAGAGACCTGATGTTCTGTTTCGGCCAGAAAGCCGAGGTTCCATTTGTCGCCCAGCAGGCCTGCGGTCATGCCCATGCCAAAACTTGCGCCGTACCATAATGGATTTAACAGGCTTTTGCGTCCGCCGAGTTCGGCAATGCGTTGCTCACACCAGGCCAGATGATCGACTTCTTCACGCGAGGCCTCTTTCAGCGCTTCGACATTGGACGGGTCACGTGATAACAGCGCCTGGCCGCTGTACAGCGCCTGTGCACAGACTTCCCCGACATGGTTAATCCGCATCAGGGCAGCCGCATGCTGACGCTCGCTATCCGACAGTGTGCTGGATTCTGCAGCCTGCGGGCAAGGGCGGCTTGCGGTTGCGGGGCTAAATACGGTGCGCAATCCCATATCCAGCACAGAAATGACTTTATCCAGTGTTAACGGTGGCAAGGCTGACATGAACGACTCCAAACGAAACTGCACCCGTTTTTCGTGCAATATGACAAATGATGCATAAAGCGGCAATGCAGGTAAGCTGCATTGCCGCTGATGTATTATGGTTTTGCGGCGCTGACCTTGGCTGGTTCAGGGGCCTTTAATACAGGCTGGCCTTTGAGCAGGTTGAGTGCTTGCATAAACTGGAAGTCATCCTTGCTGGCCGGTTCAATCGGGCCACGGGATTCGGCATGTTTTTCTTCTTTCAACTTATCTGCAGCGGCTTTTGCTTTCGCATCATCGGCAGCTTTGTCAGCATTGGCTTTGCCTTCGTTCGGGTTGGACAGATGGCGCTTCAAATCTGCCTCGTGCAGGCTCAGGCTAGGGTCGGAACCATCGTCAACATTCATGTCTGGCACGATGCCCTTGGCTTGAATCGAGCGGCCATTAGGCGTGAAGTAACGTGCCGTTGTCAGCTTGATGGCACTGCCATTGTTCATTGGCAGAATGGTTTGTACCGAGCCTTTACCAAAACTCTGGATACCCATGATGGTGGCACGCTTGTGATCCTGTAAAGCGCCAGCAACAATTTCAGAAGCAGAAGCCGAGCCTGCGTTAATCAATACAACAATCGGCACAGACTTGAACTCTTCCGGTAAGTCTTTCAGGTAGTCTGACTTGCCACGACGCGCATAATCCATCGGTGTCGCTGTCAAACGCATTTTGGAGTCTGCAACACGGCCTTCTGTATACACAACCAAATCATCTTTGGGCAGGAAGGCAGCAGACACACCGACTGCGGCATCCAGCAGGCCACCGGGGTTGTTACGCAAGTCGAGCACCAACCCTTTCAGCGGCGTCTTATTCTCGGCACTGAGTGTTTTCAGCGCTTTGGCAAGGTCCTCACCGGTACGCTCCTGGAATTGGGTGATGCGTACATAACCGTAGTCCTGTTCAATCCATTTGTTTTTTACGCTTTGTGCCTTGATGATGGCACGGGTCAGCGTGAATGTCAGCGGCTTGTCTTCGCCTTTGCGCACCACGGTTAGTACGATTTTTGTGTCAGGAACCCCACGCATGCGTTTGACGGCATCATTGAGGCTCATGCCACGTACTTGTGCATCATCAAGCTTCATGATCAGGTCGCCTGACTTGAGGCCCGCCTTGTAGGCAGGGCTGTCTTCAATCGGTGTAACCACTTTCACCAGGCCATCTTCCATCGCCACTTCAATGCCCAAGCCGCCAAACTCGCCTTGTGTACCTGCTTGCAGCTCCTTGTAGGCATCAGCATCCATGAAAGTGGAATGCGGGTCCAGACCTTGCAACATGCCTGACAAGGCCTCATTAATCAGTTTTTTATCTTCAACTGTCTCAACATAGTCTGATTTTACCTTGGCAAATACTTCCGCAAATACACGCAGCTCATCTATGGGGAGTTGTGAGACGGAGGTTTTATCTGCCCAGGCAGAGATGTTGAGGCTTACCAGGATGCCAATAAATACGCCAGCGCCGATTAAGCCGAATTTTTCAAATTTGGAACGCATAAAGTGCCTTGTGTGATCGAGTAAGCGATGAATGTTATTTTGTTTAGGGTCTGCTTGCATGTAAATGCTGTCAGCTCGTTTTACAGAGTGAGGAAATTAGAGTTAAGTTCATTTTCCGCTATTTCAATAAAATTGACTATACTTTAGTAGAAAATTAATGAGCGGGTGAAAAACATGCAAAAGCCTATCGTAGAAATTGAATTTTGTACACAGTGCATATGGTTATTGCGTGCTGCATGGCTGGCGCAAGAGCTGCTCACCACTTTTGAGTCTGACCTTGGCTCGGTCAATCTGGTCCCCGGAACGGGAGGGGTGCTTGATGTGCGTTGTGACGGGCAGTTGATTTTTTCACGTAAAGCCGCCGGGCGTTTTCCCGAATCCAAAGAGCTAAAGCAGATGGTGAGGGATTTAATTGATCCTGACAGGCCACTGGGCCACAGTGATACACCAGTAAAGCCGATGCTGGAATAATTGCCTGCTGGCAGGGACGGTTACTGGCCAGAGGCTTCGGCTTCCAGGCGCTTGGCACCGTTGTAGCGTGTACGCCAGTAGCGTTCATCCATGCTCTCGATACGCACCTGCGCCCCGGCGCGGGGGGCGTGAATGAACTGGTTGTTGCCCACATAAATGCCTACATGCGAAAAGGCATGTCTGAGGGTGTTAAAGAACACCAGATCACCTGGCTGTAGTTCTTCACGTTTGACCGCTTTTCCCATATCACTGATGGTGCGTGCGGAAGGCGGCAGGGAAATCTGTGCGGCATGCTTGAATACGTATTGTACAAAGCCGCTGCAATCAAAGCCGGTTTCAGGGCTGCGGCCTCCATATTTATAATCAACGCCTGTCAGGCTCAGCGCGCGAATCATGATCTCTTCTACTTTCTCCGACCACGAATTGCCCACACCATCCATGCTTTCCAGTACGTCTTCCTGCTTGTAGCTGTAAGCCGTCTGCCAGCGTTTGTCATCGCCCAGCACAGAAGCGCCTGAGGGAGAGACCCCTGGCCCGGCCATGCTTTTGCACTGGCATAGCAAGATGCTTGCAAGTAGCGCGATGCAACGAATCACAGGTTTTTTGATGGTTATCATTAATATGATGGGTGAATTAATAACGCAAGGTTAACAGGAATCAGTCATATGGTAAAACACGCATTTAAAAACTTGATACGCTTAACATTGCCATAAATGTGGTTTGTGTGCAAGCACGTCCCATCACGATGGGACGGCAATGAGGCTGTTCAAATACCTATTTTTGGTGAGAAAAGCCCACGCTGATGATGGTTGAACGTGGGATAATTATGGTATGTCTCTTTCGCAACAGGTGATCACTGTCTTTTCTGAAAATGGCGCGCTGGCACAGGCCATGCCCGATTTCAGAAGTCGTCCGCAACAGCAGGAAATGGCGCAGGCCATTGCCGATGCTATCGAGCAGCAGCAGCAACTGGTGGCTGAGGCCGGCACCGGCACTGGCAAAACCTATGCCTATCTGGTTCCGGCATTGTTGTCAGGCGGCAAGGTGATTATCTCAACTGGCACCAAAACACTCCAAGACCAGTTGTACCAACGCGATTTGCCCGCAGTGCGCGAAGCACTGAAAGTGCCGGTGACCGTGGCCATGCTTAAAGGGCGTGCCAACTATATCTGTCATTACCATTTGCAACGTGCCAGCCAGGAAGGCCGTTTCCAGTCGCGTGAAGACGCGCAATACATCCCCATATTGCAAAGTTTTGCCGAACATAGCCAGAGCGGTGACAAGGCCGAGCTGGTCGAAGTGCCGGAACAGGCCACAGTCTGGCAACAGGTCACCTCCACCCGTGACAACTGTGTCGGTCAGGACTGCCAGTTTTACAAGCAATGTTTTGTCATGGAGGCACGCAAGCAGGCGCTGGCCGCAGATGTGGTGGTGGTCAATCACCATTTGTTCTTTGCCGATGTCATGCTGCGCGATGAGGGTGTGGCCGAGTTGTTACCGAGTGCCAACACGGTGGTGTTTGACGAGGCCCACCAGCTGCCGGAAGTGGCTGGGCTTTTTTTTGGTGAGGATATTTCCACTTCGCAATTGATGGACCTGGCGCGTGACAGCCAGATGGCCTATCTGACGCTGGCCAAAGATTGTCTCGCCCTGAGCGAAGCTGTGCCACCGCTGGAAAAAGCCTGCCGCGATTTTCGCCTGGCGTTTCAGTTTGAAGGCGCGCGCATGCCCGCACAAAAAGCATTGGCGTTGAAAAACTTTACCGAATGTTATCAGCGCATGCTGGAGACCTTGGCAGACTTGACCAAGGTGCTGGAAACGCAGGCCGGGCGCGACCCTCTGCTGGAGAAATGCTGGCAGCGCGGGGAAGCCTTACTAGCATTGCTGGCCGCATGGCTGAAAGGCGACCATGCCAATCTGGTGCGCTGGGTGGAAGTATTCAGCCAGAGCGTGCAGTTGCATGCCACCCCGCTGAGTGTCGCCGATGGCTTTGGCAAACAGCTCAATGCCCAGCCCAGGGCCTGGATATTCACTTCCGCCACGCTGGCCGTCAAAAGTGATTTCAGTCACTACCAGGGGCAAATGGGCTTGTTGTCGGCGCAAACCCGGTACTGGCAAAGCCCGTTTGATTACGATCAGCAAGCCCTGCTCTATGTGCCGGAAGGCATGCCGGAACCTAACAGCAGTGCCTATGCTGCTGCGGTCGCTGCCATCAGCCTGCCAGTGATTCAAGCCAGCCAGGGGCGGGCATTTGTGCTGTGCACTTCACTCAAAGCCATGCGCGAAGTGCATGCCTTGCTCAGACAGGCGTTTGAAGAGCAAGGCATGGCGTTCCCCTTACTGATGCAGGGTGAGAGTAACCGTACCGAGCTGCTGGAACGCTTCCGCACCCACGGTAACGCCGTGCTGGTGGGCTCGCAAAGCTTTTGGGAGGGGGTCGATGTACGCGGCGAGGCGCTTTCCTGTGTGATTATCGACAAACTGCCGTTTGCGCCACCGGATGATCCAGTGTTGTCTGCCCGCATCGACAAGATGAATGCCGAAGGCAAAAATGCCTTTATGGAATATCAACTGCCGTATGCGGTGATTACGCTGAAGCAGGGCGCGGGCCGCTTGATTCGTGATGAAAGCGATTCTGGCGTGCTGGTGATTTGTGATCCGCGTCTGGTCGATAAGCATTACGGGCGAAGGATCTGGCAAAGCTTGCCGCCGTTTAAGCGTACGCGCAAACTGGACGAAGTTGAGGCCTTTTTTGCCCGCGAAGCGGCCATCATTGACACATGATTCAGATCGCGGAAACGGAGTACACGCTGACGGCTATCCGCGCGCAAGGTGCAGGTGGGCAAAACGTGAACAAAGTCTCGTCAGCGATTCATTTGCGCTTTGATATTGCTGCCTCATCACTGAGTGCCTGGTTAAAGAATCGGCTGCTGGAGAGCAAGGATAACCGGATTACAGCTGAAGGTGTGCTGGTGATCAAGGCGCAGCAATATCGCACGCAGGAAGCCAACCGGAAAGATGCAGTCAATCGCTTGCACGAGGTGGTGAATGCCGCCAATCATGTGCATGCCATACGCTTTGCGACGCGGCCAACGCGTGCTTCGCAAAAGCGCAGGGTTGCGGGTAAATTGCAACGCGGAATCATCAAGCGTGGGCGTGGCAGGGTAGGTGAAGAGTGAAGTTAGTATTCAGAACTGTGTGATTGCCTGCGCCGCACGCATCCCCACAAAACTCCGATGCCACTCAACGCCAGAAATGCCCAGTTACCCCAAAGCACATAGGGGGTCGATCCTTGATAACTCTGCGCCTCGCCTATCAGGATTGCCGCCTGATCATGCGGGTCATGCTGGATGACCTGCCCGTTTTTATCAATGATAGCGGTAGCGCCTGTATTGGTGCTGCGTAGCACCATGCGGCCGGTTTCCATGGCGCGCACCTGGCTAAATTGCATATGTTGATCGGCCGCAAATGACTGTCCATACCAGGCGTCGTTGCTGATATTCACCAGTAACTCTGCCTGTGGCAGTTGTTGGGCAATTTCTTCTCCAAACACGTCTTCGTAGCAGATGTTGACGCCGATTTTTTGGCCTGCTATCTGCAAGGGTTGTTTCGATGTGCCGCGCGATAAATCGCTGAGCGGCATATGTAGCCAATCGCGGTAGATCCAGCCAAACACGCTTTTGAGCGGGATATATTCCCCAAATGGCACCAGATGGCTTTTGGAGTAAGCTTGCATGGGGGAAACGCCCAGGCTCAGTGCGCTATTGAAATACTCACCCTGCGCAGAGGCGACCACGCCCACCAGCAGATCGCCTTGCTGCTCGGTCGCATGTTGCTTGAGCGCTTCCAGATAGGTGGCGTCGATCTGTTCCGCCAGCATGGGCAGAGCGGTTTCCGGTAACACGATGAGTCGGGCTTGCGTTTGCCTGACCATGTCCAGGTATTGCTGCAACGTCTGTTGCGCATGTTCTGGGGACCATTTGATGCTTTGGCTGATATTGCCCTGTAGCAAGGCGACGCTGATAGCTTGCCCGACCGGGTGGCTCCATGCAATCAATGCTAACAGTCCACCACCCAGTAATAACACAACTGCCGATAGCAGCGCACGGATGCGGTGCTGCTGATATAACAACGTCGTGGCGAGCAAGCCGGCAATGCCGGCTGTCAGCGTGGAAACGCCATATACGCCGAGCAACGGAAAATAGCCTGCCAGTGGACTGGCAGGCGCTTGTGAATAGCCCAATGTAAGCCATGGAAAACCGGTGAAAATCCAGCTGCGCACCCAGTCTGAAAGGGCCCACAGAACCGGGGCGAGCCAAAGCACACTGCCTGCACGTTTGGCGAGATAGCCAGCCAACGCTGGAAATAAGGCCATAAATGCGCACAGGCAAAATGTACAAAACCCTGCAAACCACCACGGCATGCCGCCGAAATCGTGCAGGCTGATATAAATCCAGTAAATCCCCACACAGTACAAGCCCAGGCCAAAGGCAAACCCCAAGGCAAACACCTGCTTAGCGCTGGCGGCTTGATGCCACAGTACAAACAGCACTGCCAGACTGAGCCACGGCAACCATGCCAGATAATAAGGCGCAAATCCCAATACGGTGAGCGCGCCCAATAAGGCCGCCAGTGCTGCCCGCTGCCAGGAGGAGGCGGTCTGTAAGCAATCAAGCCACGACTTCACATGGGTTCCTTCATCAATAATGTTTGTTGCACTGAGCCTTTTACCGGTTGAATATCAACGCCCGCCAGCCAGGATTGAAATGCGGCGGATTGCATGAGTTCCCATTCAACGATGCGGGCAGCTGCGATCGGGTCACTGCTGTCTGCTGGCGAAGCAGGCTGGGCCGGATGGCACATCAACACCGGCGGCAAGCCGGTAACAGCGCACTCTGCATACCCTTGACACTGGTCTGCCCATTGCTGCCAGCGTGCTTGGTAATCGGCAGTATCCCCTTGGAAGTCATAGACACCCAACAATACAGGCGACGACGCAAACCCGCATGCGGCGGCTTGTTGCTGCAGGGCGCGCGCGCCCAGGCAGTGAATCAGGCGCGCTTTAAATCCACTACCGGCCGGTGGACTGGAAATACGCAGCCATGGCCGTTGCGCCGCTGGCAAGTGTGCATAGCGGTGCGACAGTTCCGCCAGCAAAGCCTGGCGAATCTGCGGTAACTGATGCACATGCAAGTGCCCGTCCACATAATCCGGAGGGGTGCCCATCGCCAGTTCAAACGCATCCAGTTGCTGGCGGATATTATGGATGATCGCTTGCGTATCCAGCAGGTGTAGCAGGCTGCGCAGCACCAGTTGCGGATGTGGCAGGCGCAAGGCGTGCGAAAACTGGGTGAAATCAAGATGCAATCCGATATCGGCTTGCTGGCGGATAGCCGGGGTCAATTGCTTCGCGCTGCTTAGCCAGTGTGGACTGAGCGTCATGCATGAAGTGGCCGTCAACAGGCCTTTCGCGATCAAATCGCAGATCGCCGCATCAATCGCCGTGGATTGGGCGTAATCATCTGCACAAATAATCAATTTAGTCATGACGAAATGCCCAGAAGCGACTCAGTACATAAGTGCTGGCCGCGACTAGCACCATCACCAGCGCCAATACCAGCCAGAAAGGCCAAGCGGTCCAGTGCAGCCCACACCAGAGCAGGGCCTGATTACCGAAAAATCCCAGCAGGGCCACGGTTAAAAATTTGGGGAAAGCCTGCTGATGGCTGGACTGGGTGCCGCGAAATGACCAGTGGCGGTGGCCAATATAGCTGACGGGAAAAGCACAGGCAAAGCCTAGCCAGTTAGCGATGGCGGGAGAGAGGCCGAGCGCATGGCTGATAATCGCGACCACGTAATGCATTCCGGCCGCCAGTGCGCCCACACTCAAAAAAGCAAGCACTGACGCTTTCATTACAGCAGTGAAGATTGATCGGTATTTTGCACCGGTGTTTTGCGGCGGCGCACAGGTTTTTCCATGGGGGGCACTGCCGATTGCGGTGCAACCACATCTGCCACAATATAGGGGGGGCGACCTTTGACTTCATCGTAAACGCGGGCCAGGTATTCACCCAGTACACCGATGAATAAAAGCTGCACCCCGGCAAAGAACATCATGCTGGCCACAACGGTCGGCCAGCCGGGGACGGATTCATGGAAGAACAACGTATCAATGATGACGATGGTGCCGTAGGCAAAAGCCAGCAGCGCCAGAATCACGCCGGTAAAACTCGCCAGTCGCAACGGCAACACTGAAAAACTGGTGATGCCAGTCCACGCCAATGCGATCAGCTTGAGTTTTGAGTAGGCGCTTTCACCATGAAGCCGTGGCAATGGAGTGTAAGGAATGCCAATTGATTTGTAACCGACCCAGGCATAAATGCCCTTCATGAAGCGGTTGCGCTCGGGTAAGGCACACAATGCATCCACGACTTTTCTGTCCATCAGGCGAAAATCACCGGCATCACGCGGGATATTCACATGCGTACTGGCGCTCATCATGCGGTAGAACACGCGTGAACCCCATAGTTTAAACGGGGACTCCTGTGCTCTGTCCTGACGCACCGCATACACCATCTCATAGCCTTCACGCCATTTTTCCAGCATGGTCAACATCAGTTCAGACGCATGCTGGCCATCGGCATCCATGCAAATGACCATGTCGCCGCTGGCATAGCTCAACCCTGCACTGATGGCGTTTTCTTTACCAAAGTTGCGAGAAAAACGCACCAGTGTCACCCGATAGGTTTCCACCAGTGCCTGCACGACATGTGCCGTTTGATCACGGCTGCCATCGTCCACCACCACAATGTTCCAGTGTGGGGACATGTGTTGCAAAACGTGGGCAATATTGTCCAGGGTTTTGGCAATGTTTTTTTCTTCATTGTAGGCAGGCACCATCACCGTAATGTGCGGCTGCGTATTTTGGCGGGCAGAGTCAACAGCGGTCATGGCATCACACAATAAAATAAACTGTCATCATTGTAGCGGATTGCAGCTAGTTTTTGGCAGGGGTTGCCAAGCGTCCATTGCCCTCGAGCAGTCGACGATCTTTCAGCACGGATAACCACATGCCCTGGCGCTGGACTCCACCGATTAATTGCCCCTGCATCACCTCATGACAATGCATATTGGTGGTCGAGAGGAAGAAGTCTGCTTCTTCCCAGCGGCGGGTCACGCTGAAACGTTTATCCAGATAGGGTTCAATTTGCGGGGTATCCACGCACGCGGCGACCCAGTAAGGATGTGACTGAGGTGGCAGCTTTTTGGCATTGAGCTGCCCGGCGGCCTCGCGCAAGGCGCTCGACCAGTAATCGCCCTCCCATTTGTATTGGGCTGATTGCTGCTCACCCACCAGACGATTCAGCCTCACATATTGATAAGGATGCAACTGCACAATATCGCACAAGGTCACTAGCATTAATCCGGCCATTACACCGCCCCAGATTGCCTGCCCCCAGATTGAGTGATAGGTGTTGCAGTTTTGTGATTGGCTGCGCCCGATGGCCTGCCAGACCGCTACGACTGCCCAGGCGGATAAGATCGCCAGCAAAGGCAACAGGAAAGTAAAGTGACGTACTCCGTTGTAGAGCGCAGGCCTGTCATCCATGACAAACACCAATGGAAATAAAATACCCGTGAGCAACGTATGCATGGTCAAGCGTGCTGTGGTATTGGCCGAGGTCAGGCGATGACGGCCAAACAGGCACACCACAGCGGCCGCGAGCAAGCCGAGCAGACTGGCTTCGGGCAGCTTGACCGCCAGGTACTGAAACAAATAACTGCGTGGCACTTCGCTGATGTTGTAGACCACGCCGTTGACGATGGTTTGCATGTTGAAATCGAAATGCGAGAATGATCTGGCTGCTTCCAGCAGATTATCGGCCTCAATCACACTCCATGGCCAGCAGATCGCCATAAATACAAAAGCCAGTACAGCCGCAGGCAGCAGCACCAGCACCATGCGCCATAAGCGCGAAAAGACAGGCGTGTGCTGCTGTTTGTGGTCAAGCCAGACGCGCCAGATCACCAGGAGTATCAGGTAAATGACAGCAAATGCGCCGCCCACGCGCAAGCCGAGCGCTCCGCCGACAGCAAACCCCAGTAACACAATGACCTTGCCGCTGACATTTTCCATGTCGCGCACCACCAGTGCTGTCGCATACAAAGCCCATAGCATGCAGGTGGCAAAGGGAACATCTTTGGTGTGGGTGAACATGGTGCCAGACCATGACACGGTGAGAAACAGCAGCAGCATGGAGAGCGCGGCCAGACGCAAGCCCCCAAGCAACTGTGCAAAACGGGAGACACCATAGAAACCGAGCAGGCCAAATCCGGCAGACAGCAAATGGCGTAAATCCCACACCCAAAGATTGGTATGCGGTTCCAGCCAGGCCGCTACAATGTCAAACAAGCCACCATACAGGTAAAGATTGCGGTAATGAAAGGCATCATCGTCCCGGAAGCCAGTGCGATACCAGTCGAGCAACATTTGCCCGTAGGTGTGTTGCACATACTCATCGTTGCTGATGCCATGCTGATGAAAGGTTAACCCAACCCAGACAAACAATCCCAACCAGATCAGGCGGTTAAGCCATGTTATTGGTAAGACAGAGCACGCTGCGGGGCCAGGCTTCATAAGCATCACAATCACTGAATTTTAACAGGCGCAAGCGTATCATGACTGTCATGCATTAGATAGTAGGCAAGGCCGTGCCACCCTGCAAATTTGTTGGCACGACAGGTGTGTTGGCAAGACAGGTGAAATAAAATCTATTGACCGACTTCAGTATGCACGGAAAAACGATACCCCGAGCCACGCACGGTCTGAATCATGTCCTGGTGATTGGAGGCCACCAGTGCATTGCGCAGGCGACGGATATGCACATCTACCGTACGGTCCTCCACAAACACGCGATCTCCCCAGACCTTGTCCAGCAATTGCGTACGGCTATGCACACGCTCCGGATTGGTCATGAAAAAATGGAGCAGCTTGAATTCAGTAGGACCCAAGGGAATATGCACATTGTGTCCAGTCACTCTGTGCGTGGTAGGGTCGAGATGCAAACCGGCAATTTCAATCGGGTCATCGGTCATTTGCGGCGCACGGCGACGCAACACCGCTTTAATCCGCGCATTCAGCTCACGCGGGCTAAATGGCTTGGTGACATAGTCATCTGCGCCCACTTCGAGGCCGCGTACCTTGTCAAACTCGTCGCCTCGGGCGGTCAGCATGATAATCGGCACTTCTTTGGTCAGGCTGTCAGATTTGAGGCGACGTGCAAACTCGATGCCGCTCATGCCAGGCAGCATCCAGTCCAGCAGAATCAAATCCGGCATCGTTTCACGCAACAGCATCTGTGCATGTTCGACACTGGTGGCGCGAATTGCATGATGCCCTGCCTGTTTAATGTTCAATGCCAATAATTCCTGAATCGCCGGCTCGTCTTCTACTACCAATATATTTGCTGCCGCCATGACACTCCCTTTAAGCAATTTTTCAACAAAATTTATTTCTGTGAATGCTCGCCAGTTTATGAATGAATTATGACATTTTAATGACAAACTCACATAAATTTAATTTTGCTGTTATTGCCTTTTGATGGAAAGTGTAACAATATGTAACGGGAAAAAATCAAGGGGGTTTGGATGTTGCTTAATCTGTCAAAAGAACATATCACGGCAGGAAAAAATTTTAATCGATGGCTGGTTCCACCAGCCGCACTGGCAGTACACCTTTCTATTGGCATGGCCTATGGCTTCAGCGTGTTCTGGAAGCCGCTGGGCGCTGCGCTTACAGGCGCAGATGGTAAACCGGTCGCAGCATGTGCGGCGGGCGCTTCTACCTTTGCGGAAAAAATTGCCGGCACCGGGCATGCGCTGTTTGCCACGGACTGCAACTGGACACAGTTTGACCTGGGCTGGATGTACACTCTGTTTTTTGTGCTGCTCGGTTGTTCGGCCGCCGTTTGGGGCGGATGGCTTGAACGCGCCGGGCCGCGTAAAGCGGGGTTGGTAGCCATGCTCTGCTGGTGCGGTGGCTTGCTCATTTCGGCACTCGGCGTCCATCAGCACCAGCTATGGATGATGTGGCTAGGTAGCGGCGTCATAGGTGGCGTTGGTTTAGGCCTGGGCTATATCTCTCCGGTTTCGACCCTGATCAAGTGGTTTCCTGACCGGCGTGGCATGGCCACCGGTTTGGCCATTATGGGGTTTGGAGGTGGTGCCATGATAGGCTCGCCTTTGGCGACCAAACTCATGAGCCTGTTTGCCACCCATACTGAGCCTGGTGTTTGGCAAACATTTGTCGTGCTCGCCATCATTTACGCCATTTTCATGACCTGCGGCTCTCTTGGCTACCGCGTACCCGCGGCCAACTGGAAACCGGAAGGCTGGACACCGCCAGACCAGCAACATAACCGCATGGTAGCCTCCCGCCATGTGCATTTGAAAAATGCACATAAAACGCCGCAGTTCTGGTTGTTATGGCTGATTTTGTGCATGAATGTTTCCGCAGCAATCGGCATCATTGGCGCAGCCGCCCCTATGCTGCAGGAAACTTTCGGCGGGAGCTTGATAGGCAATCCCGCCCTGACTTTTGCCGATATCAAGGCGGATGAAGCACTCACTGCTACCGCAGCTGCAGTTGGCGCAGGATTCGTCGGTCTGATTTCGCTGTTTAATATTTTTGGTCGCATCGGCTGGGCAACGTCCTCAGACAAACTGGGGCGCCGCAACACGTATTTTATATTTTTCGTGCTGGGCGCCATGATGTATGTCTGTGGTACCTACGCAGCCAACCACCACCAACTGGCATTGTTTCTGCTGGTTTTCTGCGTCATTGCTTCGATGTATGGCGGCGGCTTTGCCACCATTCCGGCCTATCTGGCCGATTTGTTTGGCACACAGTTTGTGGGCGCCATTCATGGTCGACTATTAACCGCATGGTCAACAGCAGGGATTCTGGGTCCGGTGATCGTCAATTACATGCATGATGTGCGTTTAGAGGCACAGATTCCCTATGCTGAAATCTATGCCCCCATCTTTATGACACTCGCGGCATTGCTGGGCGTGGGCTTTGTTGCCAATCTGCTGGTCAGGCCGGTGGCTGACAAATACTTTATGTCAGACAGCGAGTTGGCAGCCGAACAGCAAGCAGGCATAAAATCGAAGAATGAAAGTGGGCAACTTGCTGTTAATGACGCCAGAACACCAGCCATCATGGTGAAACTAGCATGGTTGGCCGTACTGATCCCGATTAGCTATGGCATATGGATGACTGTACAGAAAGCATGGTCTCTATTTGCCTGAGATTACACTGATTGCTGCAACGGCCGACATGAACAGCACCGTTTCGGTTAAAATGGTGGTCTTTAGCCTACGGAAGTTCTGCAATTGAAAACCATCGCACAAAATCTGGACGGTACTGGCAAGAAAATCGGTATCGTTCTTTCCCGCTTTAACGAAAACATTGGCACAGGCTTGCTTAAAGCCTGTGAGCAGGAACTGCTCAAACTCGGCGTCAAGGCGGATGACATTACGCTTGCAAGTGTACCGGGCGCGTTGGAAACGCCACTCATCTTGCAACATATGGCATTGAGCGAGGCATATGATGCGCTGATTGCACTGGGCGCGATTATTCGTGGTGAAACCTATCATTTCGAAGTGGTTTCCAATGAATCTGCGCGCGGAATTTCCGAGGTGCAGCGTGATACCGGCGTTCCTGTTGCCAATGCCATTCTCACAACAGAAAATGATGAGCAGGCAGAAGCGCGCATCGCCGTCAAAGGGGCTGAAGCGGCACAAGTGGCAATCGAAATGGCTAACCTGGTGAATGCACTATGAGTAATGAACAAGCTGCACCGCAAAAAGCAAAAGGCAGCAAAAACCGCCGAAAATCACGCGAACTGGCATTAAAAGCACTTTATTGTAATCGCATGAATACAAGCGATGTCAAACAGTTGCGATTGGATAGCCTCGACGATCCAGAATACCATAAAGCTGACGAAGCCTATTTCAAACAGTTGCTGACTGGGGTATTGGAAAATACAGAAGCAATCGACAGCATGATCAGCCAGTTTATTGATCGAAAAATAGATGAGCTCAGCCCGATTGAGCATGCCGTTTTACGCATTTCAGGCTATGAGCTGATGTTTGATATGAGCATTCCATATCGCGTTGCTATTAACGAAGGCGTCGAGCTTGCCAAAACCTATGGCGGCATTGATGGGCATAAATACATCAACGGCGTGCTGGATAAAATTGCCGCACAGGTGCGTCCGCAAGAGTTTGGCCAGCAATCGAGAAAATAGCTGCTACCTGGCTTGTTATGCAATCAAAAACAGCGCCTAGAGGGCGCTGTTTTTGATGGATGTGGTGAGATCCAGTATCCGCGCTTGCAGTCCGTTTTTATCGAGGCTGCACACCGTGGCTGTGTCATGCCAATCCCCCAGCACCCAGCGCTGACATGCATGCCCATCGACCTCCAGTGCATGGATGGCTGGCCTGTGTGTGTGCCCATGCAGCAAAATGTCCGGGTAGTGATGTTGTCTGATCATGGCGGCAACAGCCTCGGCGTTCACATCCATGATCTGCCTGCTCTGCACGGCTTTACTTTGCCTGCTCTGGTCTCTGGCCTGATCAGCAAATGCGATACGGGTGCCCAGTGGCTGACTCAGAAAAGTATGCTGCCATTGTGGACTGCGTACTTGGGTGCGAAAAGCCTGATACGCAACATCGTCAGTGCACAGCGCATCACCGTGCGTCAACAGAATGCGTTTATCGCCTGCTTCGAGCAAGGTGGGATCCTCCAGCAATTGCATGCCGCATGCCTGTGCAAATCGCTGACCGATTAAAAAATCCCGATTGCCATGCATGCCGTAAAGCTTGACGCCGCGCGCTGACAAATCATGCAAAGCCTGCACCACAGGTAAAAATTCGGCGCCGTGCTGAGGATCATCCAGCACATCGTCGCCTACCCATACTTCAAAAAAGTCACCCAGAATATACAGTGATTCGGCCTGCGCGACGGTTGTGTGCAACCAATGCAAAAAAGCCTGCGTTACCGCAGGCCTTTGCGCACTCAGGTGCAGATCGGAAATGATCCAGCTGGTCATGCCTTAGGCAACAACAACCGCTTTTTCAATAATCACTGGTTCTACCGGCACGTCCTGATGGCCGCCGCGGCTGGTCGTTGCAACGGCTTCGATTTTATCGACGACATCCATGCCTTCAACCACTTTGCCAAACACACAGTAGCCCCAGCCTTGCGTGGTCGGGGATGAGAAGTTGAGAAAACTGTTATCTTTTGCGTTGATGAAAAATTGCGCTGAGGCGGAATCTGGCACCATGGTACGGGCCATGGCCAGAGTATATTTGTCATTCGACAGGCCATTGTCTGCTTCATTCTTGATCGGAGCATCGGTGGCTTTCTGCTTCATATTGACGTCAAAACCACCGCCTTGAATCATGAACTCTTTAATCACGCGGTGAAAAATCATGCCATCGTAAAAGCCTTTTTCCACATAGCTCAAAAAATTAGCGACAGTAACCGGTGCTTTTTCTGCATTCAGTTCAATGGTGATATCACCGAAGTTGGTGGTCAGTTTAACCAAAATATTCTCCGTTTTGTAAGGGGATGACAGACATTACTTGGTGCTGACAACTGCAGCACGCTTGATGATTACTGCACGGATAGGCACATCAGAAAAACCACGCTGATTACCTGTCGGCAAATTGCTGATTTTAAAGACCACATCCATGCCTGAGACTACTTTTCCAAACACACAATAGCCAATCAGGTCTGGCTCGGGGCTGGCGTAATTTAAAAACTGGTTGTCTGCAACGTTAATAAAAAACTGTGCGGTCGCAGAGTTGGGGTCCTGCGTGCGGGCCATGGCAATGGTCCCCACCTGATTGAGCAAGCCATTGCCTGACTCGTTCACAATCGGTGCACGGGTTGTTTTTTCATTCAGTTCGCGGTCAAAGCCGCCGCCCTGAACCATAAAGCGCCCAATGACGCGATGAAAGACGGTGTTGGTGTAAAAGCCGTCTTTTACATACTGTAAAAAATTTTCAACGGTTTTGGGCGCTTTGCTGGCATCCACTTCCACCACAAAATTACCCTGGTTTGTCTCGAACTGCACCTGTGTTGCCGCTTGTGCGAAAGAAACACTACACAGCATTGTCAGCGAGACTACCCATGACTGTAAAGAACTCATGCGGACCCTTCGTATAAAATTTTCCATTGACCGTTTTCCTGCACCCAGTATTGGCGTTTTTTCATCACATTACGCAGCGCCGGGCTGATAAATTCCTGCTCGAAATCCACCACGACCATTTGCCGGTTGGCGTTCGGATAGGTGAACATACTGACCTCGTTCAAATTAACGGCCACTTTGGGTTTTGCCGCCTGAATTTGACGCTTGTAACTGGACCACTTGGACAAGCTGCCTTCTGAGTAGAAGAAATCAGAAGCGTAATGCGACAAATAAGCCTCGGTATCCTGAGAGACCCAATCTTTGCGCCATTGTTCAATTTCTGATTTAAGGTCAGATTTCAGCGACTGCTGCGTTTTAAGGGATTGCGGATTGACCCACTGAAAATTAACGCCGATGACTACTGGCGTACTCCCTGTTTGCAAAATATCCTGCAAGGCCTTGACGTCAGGGTTGGAGAGCACGACACAGCCATCACTGGCTCTGGGTGGGCGGCTGTAAGTGTCATGCGGTGTGCCGTGAATCCAGATGCCAGACCCGGTTTTACGCTCAAAGCTGTCAATTTCATTCGGGTAGTTGAGCGGATACGCTGCATCCCCGTATAAGTCTGGCAATGGGCGGTTAAGTTTTTTGGACGCAAAGTACACGCCGATGGGCGTGCGTTTATCGCCCTGGTCTTTTTTGCCGATACCGTTCTTGCCTATCGTGACATAGTAGTCGGCAATATATTTCAGGGTGTCATCAGCATTTTTTTCATATACGTACAGACGGGATTTGGCCGTGTCCACAAACAACACATGGGTTTGCTTGCCTGATAACTGCACCAGCAGGTTGGGCTGTGTTAATCCGCGATTACGGTCAAAGTAGTTGCGGATACGGATTTCCGCTTCTTCTTTAAAGTCCTGGATTCTGGCATTGTCAGCCAGACTGGCATCACCAAACCCGTTTAATATACGGGCCTTGGCAGATAGCAAATCTCCATGAATCAGGTGGGCAAGCGCAAAGTTGGGGGAGATGGCGAGCAGTTGGTCCACATAGTCGAGCGCCTGTTGCAAACGGCCTTCTTTGATGGACTGCAGGGTTTGAACCAGCATGCGCTCGATGACATTGGTATTTTTGTTTTGCACGAATAAACGTGCGGTCAACTCGTCGTGATTGACCGCCGTTGCATTCCACGGCAACAGCGCAGAAGCTACAAATGCAATCCAGCAGTATTTTCTCAAACCCCTCATGCCAACATTATACATTCGTTTGCCACAATTCACTGTATCCAGGCCTGTCAAATCCACCTTTTCAGGCCATCTACGCATTACAATATTCACCTAGGTTCAGGCTAGAAACGGCCCACACGCTCCTGTTTGATCAGCCAGCGTGAACCTTCTTTCACCATGTTCAGGGTTTTGTTCGAGTCCGCATCCAGGCCGGTTGCTTTATACGCTTGCCTGAAGTAGACGGTCGCTGCGCTGTCGCCATTCATCTTGACTTCAATCTTGTTCAGCTTTACTGAGATTTTGGAAGGACGGCTGACGCGCTCACGACGAACAGACTCCCACTGCTGGCGAGATTCGCCACCCGGGGTTTTAAAGCTTTTGGCATAACTGTCCAGGTAACGGTCTACATTTTGTGCCGCCCACGCCTCTGCCCATGCGTTCACCGCATCAAGTACAGCCTGCTGGCCATTTTCGGTAGGCTTGGCCTCCTGAGCAGGTTTTTTTGTTTCAACCACAGCGGGTGGGGGCGTGACTGATGGCGCTGTTGCAGCCGGTGGCGTATTTGATGGCGGTGCAGTGGTGGCCGGTGGTGTGGCTGGTGCGGGTGGAATAGTCGCAGCTGGGGTAGAACGTGGCGCAGCCCGTTTACCACCGAACAAGTCGGTAATCATGGACAGCTTGTTTTGTGCGCGTGTATTGGACGTATCCAGCTTCAGGGCTTTGTCGTAGGCTTCTGAAGCCAAACGTGCATAAATATCACCGAGATTCTCATGTGCGGTAGCATAACTTGGATGCGTTTTAATCGCTGACTCCAATGCCTTTCTGGCTTTGTCATACTGGCCCTGGTCAGCATATAAAACCGCCAGATTGTTGTAGGGCTCTGGCAGGTTGGGATATTTGTCTGTTAAATCGGTAAACGCCTTGATTGCATCATCGCGTTTGCCCAGTTCAACCAAAATTACACCGCGCATAAACATGGCCTCGGCATTTTTGGGATTAGTTGCCAGGTAGTTATTAACCCGCTCCAAAGCCGCTGCCTGATTGCCCTGCTCAGACAACTGGTTGATTTCGCGTAGCTCGACATTGGTCGCCTGACCGGCCAAGCCAATATTAAAAACTGCGCCCTGGCCCACACCCACGGCTATCGCCAGCAGATACTTGATTAGTGTTGCATTCATGAGTTAATTACCTGAACAATCGTTGAATTTTAGCAATATGTTATACTTGGATTGTAATAGAGACAGAGCATGTCTGGTCAATTTTCGACTACCAAAACGTGGTTGCGATGCTGTTGCTATTAGCTGTTAATATTCACAGTACTGGCATCCTGACCGGATGGCGCAGACTGATTATACCGAAACATTACATGGCAATGCTTACATAGTTATAACTATCTTAACATCATCGCAAACACTCAAAATCATCTCAAGTGTATCACGTATTCAACCCTTTTAGATTCTCATCCGCATGTTAAAAATATACAACTCACTCAGCCGCCAAAAGCAGGATTTCGCGCCGATAGACCCTCATAAAGTGCGCATGTATGTATGTGGCATGACGGTGTACGATTTTTGCCATCTTGGACATGCGCGGGTGATGGTGGTGTTTGACATGGTGGCACGCTGGTTTCGCGCCAGTGACTATGAAGTTACCTATGTGCGCAACATTACCGATATCGATGACAAAATCATCAAGCGTGCCAATGAAAACAACGAGACAATTCAAAGCCTGACGCAGCGTTTTATCACCGCAATGGATGAGGATTCGGCAAAACTGGGCATCATCCGCCCGGATCTCGAGCCACGCGCTACCGAGCACGTGCAGGGCATGCTGGACATGATAGGCAAACTGATTGAAAAAGGCTTTGCTTACCAGGCTGACAATGGCGATGTGTTTTATAAAGTACGCAGCTTTAACGACTATGGCAAATTGTCAGGTAAAAGCCTGGAGGATTTGCGTGCAGGCGAACGCGTGGATGTGGATGGTGCCAAGCAGGATCCGCTGGATTTTGTCCTGTGGAAATCGGTCAAACCTGGCGAGCCTTACTGGGAATCCCCCTGGGGCAATGGCCGCCCTGGCTGGCATATTGAGTGCTCGGTCATGAGTGCAGCGCACCTGGGAGAACAGTTTGATATTCACGGGGGCGGACAGGACCTGCAATTCCCGCATCACGAAAACGAAATTGCACAAAGTGAAGCCACCCACGGCTGCACCATGGCCAATTACTGGATACATAACGGCTTTGTCCGTGTCGATGATGAAAAAATGTCCAAATCACTGGGTAATTTTTTTACCATTCGTGAAGTGCTGGAAAAATATGATGCCGAAGTGGTGCGCTTCTTTATCTTGCGCGCGCACTATCGCAGCCCGCTCAACTATTCGGACAAACACCTGGACGATGCCAAACAGGCGCTCACCCGCCTGTATACAGCGTTACGGGGTATTGACACCACCGCGTTAACGATAGACTGGCAACAGCCGCAAGCTGCCAAGTTTAAAGCAGCGATGGATGATGACTTTAATACGCCGGAAGCCCTCGCCGTGTTGTTTGAACTTGCCAACGACCTCAATAAAGACAAATCCGGGGTAACCGCCACATTGCTCAAACAGCTGGCGGCTATTCTTGGCCTGCTGCAGCGCGATCCGGAGGGCTTCCTGCAAGGCGGGACTGATCACAGCGAAGTGGATGTTGAAAGCATGATTGCCGCCCGTATCGCCGCCAAAAAAGCCAAAGACTACGCCGAGGCGGATCGCATTCGCAAAACCCTTGCCGAGGCCGGCATTGTGCTTGAAGATACGGCGCAAGGCACGACCTGGCGCCGTGCCTGATCGGTATACAGTATGTCATCTCTATCATTGTCCAAATCGCTGATCCTCTTTTTTCTGCTGCTTGCTACCAATATCCAGGCTGAAGAAGCCGCTTATTTGCACTCGGTTGTCATGGATATTGAAGGCTTTCAGGAGAAAGCGGATGCAGTGCACATCATGACGCATACCAGCAAATTCAGCATTTTCCCGCTATCACATCACAATGCAACGTTTATCCAGACACCACAAGTGCAAGGCGGGGATGCGGTGTCTTCACTGATAGGCGCCTTGATTGCTGTCAGCTTGATCAATAGCCATCAATCAAAGGAGAGTGACGCTGCCGCAAAATTTAATGCTGACTTGAGCAGTATTCTGCAAACTATGGATATCAGTGAGGAGTTTAATGCGGTCTTACAGCAAAAACTCGCACAGCACTTTGCGCAGACCCAGTTTGAAGTTGAAAATGCCTTGTCCAGAAATACACTTAATCAAGCGGGTCTTTTGGTCAGAATCAAGCAAAACTATATTTTGACCTTTGAGAACCGCCTCTATTTTGACAGCAAGCTGCAATCCCTGTGCTTTGAGACCAGCCCCAGGTTATGGCTCAAAGACAAGGTAAAACCGGCCTATCTCTCCGAGGTCAAGTATGTTTCCAATCCCATCATGAGCGAGGATAAGGGCTTATTAAAAGCCAACTGGACACAAAATAATGGGGAGCGGCTGAAGCAATCCATCAGGGATGGCCTGCAAGCCTCTGTAGAAATGTTCATCAAGGACTTTTTAGATCCTGCATGGAAAACTGGACCAGAATCAGTGGTCAGGGAAATGGCGATGACGGATACACACACCGGCAAAATCGATAAACATCCACTGCTTGTACTGTCGGAAACACCCGACCGCATTGCCGGCCGGATGTTTGCTTATGATGCTGCCCAGTTGATTTCCGCTCCAAAGTCGCAGATTGCCCACTGAGGCAGCGGCGTTGAGGCGTTACGAGCTACTTTAACTGACCACCGAAAAAGGCATTTCCCAGGCTATCGATGCCACGATCAACATTGGTATTGACCGCCGTTGTAACGTTTGCAAAATCAGGCACCTGATCCCATGGCTCGGCCACCGGCATATTGCTGACATCATCCACGTACCACTTGAGTTCGTTTGTGTTTAAATCAACCAGAAAACCTTTATATTTAAAATCAGCCATCGGGGCACCGGTGGGCATGAATCCGTAATAATTTCTAACCGTGCCAACACGTTCAACAGCCAGCAGCAATAAATAGTCGATATTGTTAGATTTCAAGCTGCGAAAGTCGTACTCTGCATATTGCACAGTCTCTGATTTACCTGAAAACTTTTGCATTTTTTGCAAATCGATGGCCTGATCAATCTTTTTAACCTGAAATCCTCTTTCCTGTAATTGCTCAGAAAATTCTTTATCAATTGTCTGCACCTTGGAGTAATCCATCTTTTCCAGATGCGTGATCAGCGATTTTGCATTGCCACGATTGATCGCGATATCAAGTAACCCCATATTGCCAGTCATAAATGCATCAGGCTTGGGCACTACCGACTTGGCCAAGCCAATCACAGGCTTACGGTTTTCCCAAAAGTGATTATCCAGCGCTACAGGCTTTTGCACAGTCGCGCATCCAACAAGGCCAAGCATCAACACCATCGAAACTATTTTTTTCATTTTTCTTCCATAGAGTAAGTTTTAGTCATTGTTAACACTCGCTTTCCTATCAAGTTTTAACAATTAAAAGATTACCACATCGGCATGCATCAATTAGAAGCAAACAGCACAAATTGTGCGTGCGCTTAAAAGGAAATTTTCTTTCACAATTCTCTTGTAAAATGTCAGCCTGATTGATGATGAAACCGATGAGAGAGCCAGAATGCCCGTAAAACTCACTGCCCCAGCGGCAGATACCTTACTGCCTGTCCAAGGCGTAAATCTGGGCTATGCCCAGGCACACATCCGTAAACCCAACCGTAAAGATGTGCTGGTGATCACCGTGCCAGAGGGGAGCAGCGTCTCCGGCGTGTTCACACTGAACCGCTTCTGTGCCGCCCCGGTAACAGTGTGTAAAGCGCATCTGCAATCTAACAAAGGTATCCGGGCGTTGCTGGTGAATACCGGTTGTGCCAATGCCGGGACTGGCCAGCAAGGGCTGGATGATGCGCTTGCCAGTTGTATCGGTGTCGCACAGGCATTGAATATCAGCCCTGAGCAGGTATTGCCGTTTTCCACCGGCGTGATTCTCGAAACCCTGCCTATGGAAAGGTTGCTGGCGGGTATTCCGCAAGCAGTGGCCAATCTGCAGACAGATAACTGGCTGAATGCCGCCGAAGCCATTATGACCACCGATATCGTGGCCAAAGGCACTTCGCGTCAGCTCACACTCGATGGCAAAACCGTAACCATTACCGGTATCAGCAAGGGCTCCGGCATGATTCACCCGAACATGGCGACCATGCTGGGCTATATCGCAACCGATGCCGCCATTTCACAGGCGGCTTTGGACAGCATCATTCAATACGCCGTCAACAAATCCTTTAACTGCATCACCGTCGATGGCGATACCAGCACCAACGACAGCCTGATATTGCTGGCCACTGGCCAGGCAGGCAATGCGGAAATCACTGAACAAAGTGGTGACTTTTCAGTGTTGCGCGACGCACTGACTGAGGTGGCGATTGCGCTGGCACAAGCGATTGTGCGTGATGGCGAAGGCGCAACCAAGTTTATGACGATTCAGGTAGAAGCCGGTAAAGATGTGGAAGAGTGTCGCAAAGTGGCTTATGCCATTGCGCATTCCCCACTGATTAAAACTGCATTCTTTGCTTCTGACCCGAATCTCGGCCGTATTCTCGCTGCCATCGGCTACGCAGGCATAGACGATCTGGATGTCAACACCATGCAATTGTATCTGGGGGATGTGCTGGTGGCCGAAAAAGGTGGCCGCGCGGCGAGTTACAGAGAGGAGCAAGGCGCGGCAGTGATGAAAGAAAGCGATATTCTGGTGCGCGTGGTTCTCAATCGCGGCAGCGCAGAGGCGACGGTCTGGACTTGTGATTTTTCCTATGATTATGTGAAGATTAACGCCGACTACAGATCTTGAGAGCCGTCACTGTTCTTCAAAGTGTAGCCATTTAGCCCCAGCGTCTTTTGCCTGTGGCTGGGTCACTTCCTGCTGTTTGCCGCCAGACAGTGACCCAGCTAACGTGGTGATGCGGCATAGGTTACCCTTTTTGATTTATGCAGCAGTCTTCCCTGACGCTGTCTTGCCAAAAAAATGCTGGTATAAAATCGGCAATACAAACAAGGTCAAAAATGTCGCGGTGATCAAGCCGCCAATCACTACAATCGCCAATGGCCGCTGCACCTCGGCGCCGGGACCTGTTGCAAATAACAGTGGAATCAAGCCAAAGCCAGTAATGCTGGCGGTCATCAGTACCGGTCGCAGTCGGCGTTTGGCGCCTTCAAAGGCAATCTTGCCTGCAGCCATGCCGCTTTCAGCCAGATGCTGGAAATGGCTCACCATCACCACGCCATTCAGCACGGCAATGCCGAGCAGGGCGATAAAGCCGACCGAGGCCGGCACGGATAAATACTCCCCCGACAGCCAGAGTGCAAATACGCCCCCTATCATGGCAAACGGAATGTTGACCAAGATTAGAAGGGCTTTGGGCAAGGAGCCAAACGTCATAAACAGCAGCAGGGTAATCAGCACAATCGCAATGGGGATGACCACACTCAGGCGCGCTGCGGCACGTTGCTGGTTTTCAAACTGTCCACCCCATTTCAGCCAGTATCCTTCAGGCAGCTGCACTTTTTGGGTGACTTTTAGCCTGGCTTCCTCGACAAAACTCACCAGGTCGCGGTCTTTCACATTGGCAGTGATGACGACCATACGATTGCCATGTTCGCGGTCTATCTTGACCGGGCCTTCCATGCGTACCAGGGTGGCCACGCTGGCCAGCGGCACAAATCCACCTTGTGGCAGGGCGATTTGTAACTGGCTGTAGTCGGCTGAGGATTCGCGTACCACCTGGCTGCCGCGCAACAGAATCGGGGTGCGGCGATTGCCTTCCTGCACGATGCCGAGCACTTTGCCTTCAAGCTGGCTTTGCAACAGGTTGTTGATGTCGGTGATGTTGAGCCCAAGGCGTCCTGCAGCCACTCTGTCTATCTTGATTTGCAGATATTGCACACCAGTGTTTTGGGGCGTGTACACGTCCTGGTTGCCGGGGATGGATTCCAGTACCTTGATGATTTCCTGGGCTTTTTGATTGAGTGCAGGCAGGTCAGGGCCAAACAGTTTGACCGCCAAATCGCCCCGGACGCCCAGAATCATTTCATTCACGCGCATTTCAATCGGTTGTGTAAAGTTGTAGTCGAGGCCGGCAATGCCGTGCATGACGCCTCGCAGCTTTTCGATCAACGCCGGTTTGTCTGCGACTTGCCATTGCTCACGGGGTTTCAGCACCAGAAAATTGTCGGTCTGGTTCAGGCCCATCGGATCCAGGCCCAGTTCATCCGAGCCCGTGCGCGAGACAATCTGTTGAATTTCCGGCACTTGTCTGAGCAGGGTTTGTTGTAACTGACCGTCTGTTTCCACGCTTTGCTGTAAGGAGATGGACGGCAGTTTTTCTGTGCCAATAATCACATCGCCCTCGTCCAGGCTAGGCATAAAGGTTTTGCCTATCCACGGGTACACCAGCAGGGTGAGCAAGAGCAGTAGCCCTGCGGTGAAAAGCACCTGTCGCGGATACTGCATCGCCAGGGTCAGGCTGCGCGCATACCAGCGATTAAGATGTCGAATCAGCCATGGGTCCTGATAGGGCGCGTCTCCCGCTTGCGGGGCTTTAATCAGGAAGGAGGCAAGTACCGGAATTATGGTCAGTGAAAGCAGCAGGGAGCTGCCCAGTGCAAACATGATGCTGAGGGCCACTGGCGCAAACAGTTTGCCTTCCAGGCCCTGCAGGGTCAGTAATGGCAAAAATACAGTAATGATGATGACGATGCCGGCGCTGACCGGGACACTGACTTCACGCATGGCGGCGAGTACCACGGTTAGTTTGTCTGGTGCGGATTTCTGTGGCATGTGGGCCAGATGTTCGACAATATTTTCTACCACCACCACTGCCGAATCGACTAGCATGCCAATGGCAATGGCCAGGCCGCCAAGCGACATCAAATTGGCAGACATGCCAGTTTGCTGCATGAGCCAGAAGGTGGCCAGCATGGCCATGGGCAGGGCGCATGCAACGGTCAGTGCAGCGCGCAGGTTGCCCAGAAACAGCACCAGCAAAATCAGCACCAGTCCGACGGCTTCGAGCAGGGCCTTGTTCACGGTGTGCACGGCACGATCGACGAGGTCGCCCCTGCTGTAAAAGACATGCGTGGTCACGCCCTGGGGCAAGTGGGGTGCAATTTCGTCGAGCTTGGCACGTACGCCCTCAACCACCTGGCGGGCATTGGCGCCACGCAGCCCGAGTACCAGTCCTTCTACCACTTCACCCTTGCCATCCCGCGACACTGCGCCATAGCGGGTGAGGGCGCCCAGTTTGACTTCAGCGATATCGCCAATCCTGACCGGGCTGCCCTGCTGGCCTTTCACTATCGTATTGCGCACATCCTCCAGCGTTTTAAAAGCGCCTTCTGCGCGGACTAGCAGTGACGCTTCACCATCTTTCAGGCGTCCTGCCCCGTCATTGCGGTTATTGTCGCGAATGGCGGCTTGCAGGTCGCTCAGCGCAATGCCGCGTGCCTGCAATTTGGCGTTGTCTGGCACAATTTCAAAGCTGCGTACCAGCCCGCCCAGTGCGTTGACATCAGCGACGCCTGTTACAGTGCGCAGTTGCGGGCGAATGACCCAGTCGAGCAGGCTGCGCTTCTCCTGCAAACTCAGGCGGTCAGATTCGATGGTAAACATGAACATTTCGCCAAGCGGGGTGGTCATCGGGGCCATGCCGCCGGAAATTTCGGCAGGCAAATTGGCCCAGACATTATTGAGGCGCTCAGCCACTTGCTGGCGCGCCCAGTAAATATCGGTGCCATCTTCAAAGTCCACCGTGATATCCGTCAGTGCATATTTGGCCACCGAACGCAGATTGGTTTGTTTGGGAATGCCCAGCATTTCAACTTCAACCGGCGCGGTGATACGTGCTTCGACTTCTTCAGGCGTCATGCCCGGGGATTTGATGATGATTTTGACCTGCGTCGAGGAGACATCCGGAAAGGCGTCAATCGGGATCGTCTGGTAAGCCTGCCAGCCGGCAAGCAATACGCCCAGCGCACATGCGCATACCAGCAGGCGTTGTTTGAGGGAAGTTGCTATCAACCAATTTAACATGTCTTGTGTCCGCCTTATTCGCCGCCCATGCCCAGCCAATGCCCCTTGAGTGCCGATACGCCATGCACGGCAATGGCTTCATCGCCGCGCACATCGGCCTGTATCGTCAGTTGCTGGTCCTGTTCCAGAATGATCCTGACGGGGACCACGGCGATGCCTTGGGCTTGCTTGATAAAGATGACTGCCTTTTCTCCCTGTCGTGCGACGGCATTCCTCGGCACGGCAAAACTGGCGTTTGTGCTTTGTGTCGTGTTTTGTACCAGTGCCACATCTACCAGTTGACCCACAGACAGTTGTTCCGCCCCTTGCGAGATGCTGGCACGCACCTGGGTGGTCTGGCTGTTTTTGTTTAACTGCCGCAGAATAGTCTCAACTTTTGCTTGCAAGCCCAGCTTGGGGAGCGCGACGGCTGTGCCGGTTTTAAGCGCCAGTGCTTTATCCACTGGGACCTGTATCATCAGCCATAAGAGTTTGGGGTTGCTGATGGTGACAATCGGCATGGCCATATCGACACGTGCGCCCACCTGCTGGTGCTGTTCCATGACCTGGCCAGCAATGGGTGCAATGATGGGCATGCCGTTGTGCATGCTGCGTTTTTGCGCCAGTTGTTGCACCTGGCCTTCACTCAATCCAGCCAGTTTCAGTGTTTGTCTGTGCTCGTTAAGCAAGGCCTGGCTGGTCTCGTGGGCACTTTGAGTCTCCTGCATGCGGCGCTGCGAAATAATGCCGTCACGGAACAATTCTTCATCTCGCTTCAGGGCTTGTGCATGCAGTCTGGCCTGTGTTTCACTTTGCAGATAGCCGCTTTGCAACGTAATCAGATCCGGGCTGCTCAACTGGCCGATGACTTGTCCCTGCCTGACCGTATCGCCAACACTCACAGTGAGTTGTGTAATCAGCCCGGCCTGTGCGGCCGTCACTACCCGTGTTTGTGCAGGGGGCAATACCACCTCGGCTGGATAGCTGGCAGAGCGACCGCTGGTTTGCACCTGCAGATGTCCCCATTGCACCTGCATCTGCTTGAGTTGTAACGTTGTGAGAGGCGGCAGGATGGCGGGTAAAACGTTGGCGGCCTGGCTTGTGAATGACAGGCACACGGTGAAGAGTGCTAAAAGCATTTTTTTCATGGTAAGACTCCAACTGCCTGATTGTATTTGGCAATATTCCATTGCACTTGTAATTGCTGGCTGCTCAAGCTGCGCTCGGCTTCAAAGGCCAGCAGTTGCAAGCGTAATAACTGGTTTAAATCCAGCTCACCCAGCCGGTAGGCTTTGCGGGCAAGTGCTGCATTTTCCTGGGCGATGGCATGCTGACGGTTGATCAGAGCGAGCTCCTGACGGCTGACATGCAGAGTGTGCTCGGCTTCATGCAGGGTGTTATCCAGCTGTCGCCGCAATGTTTCGAGCTGGCTGGTGGCATCGCCGATATTTTGTTCTGCATTGGCCAGCAGCGGGGCACGATGCACTTCGCTTTGCAGCGGAATATTGATGGCGACGCCCATGCTGGAGTTGAAAGCATAGTCAAAGCCGCCCTGTATGCTGCGTGCGCTCAAGGTCAGTTGCGGGTTTTGCCGCTGTTCTATCATGGTCAGGCTGCGTTGCCCCTCGGCCAGTTTCAGGCGGGCCTGTGCGGCCAGCCAGAAGGGCGCCTCCAGATAATCCTGTCGTGTTGACAATGGTTCTTCAATCCGGGCCGGCATTTCTTGCAGTCCGGTGAGCTGCTGATAGCGAAATTGCGCATGCATCAGCTCTGCTCTGGCAGTCACACCCTGACGTTCAACCAGCAGCATTTCCTGTTCTGCCTGCATGACTTCCAGCCGTGCGACTTCTCCTGCGTGAAAGCGCTTTTTCACATCATCGCGAATGCCCTGAAAGGTTTCATATCTGCGCATATACAGTTCAACGTCATTGCGCCTGAGGGCAATCTCCCACACCGCATTACGCAACAGGTCTGCGGCCAGTTGCTGTAACCCGGCCCTATCCTGCATCAGGCTGTCATCTGCCAGCGATGCCACCTGGCTACGTGCATTTTTCTGGCCGGGCAACCAGATCGGAATTTGCACCTGGGCTTGCCATTCACGCTCGTTACGATTGCTGAGCAGGGCGTCATTTTGATGTGAGAATCCGACAGAGGGCGCTTGTGGCACCCAGCTGTTGGCCATGGTACGGCGAGCCTGCACCATCTGCTGGTGCGCCGTCAGTAAGGCCTGTTGCGGGTGCAGTGCAACGACCTGCTGCAATACTTCATGCAATTGCAGTCTGCTGTTGAGGGTGATTGTATCCTCATGGTCCTGCGCGTAAACGTCGGCGTCCTTCAAGCGTGTGTCGAACGTCCCTTGCGCATACTGACTATTTTTAATGGCGATGCCATCAGCCAGTGCAGGAAAGCTCTGGCTCAAAGCCATGCCCAGCAAGGCGGCTAGCCAGGCGATACGCGGCAGGATGATGCGCGAAGAATAACGACAACCACGGGGTGTCTTCAAACAATAAAACATAGATTCTCCTGAGTGTCACACGCAACGGTTCACGCGGATGTGCGCCGTTGCAACCTTGTGAAATCAGGCGAATGGAGGGGCGCGAGGGACTTGTGGTGAACTACCGGTGAGGCTTCGCCGCCTGGCAGGCGACGGTTGTCCGGACGGGTGGGGAATCGATGTAGAGAAAACCAGCGCAATCAGTGCTGGCAAGACGGCAAACAGCAGCAGCTGGCTGTCGATCTCTGACCATGCCTGCAACCAGTCTTTTTCACTGATGGCTTGCGACAGGCCGATGATCTGGCCATGCGATTTGCTGGCATGCACATGCCAGTGAAACGGGTGTTTGCGCTCAGAGGGGGCTTCCTGGAATGCGGGCACCTCCATCATATGCATGTGCGGACCGTCATCGGCAGGATTGTCGCCCGCAGCATGCGCATGCATCAATGGCGCCACGGTTTGCAGTAAAGCAAACCATAACGTCAGCAGCGCTATCCATGGGCGATAAAATTTCATGGTCCTAATCTACCAAACTTGTGCAGACATCACAATCGCAAAACAAGGGGTAAAAACCTGCTTAAGTCATTTGACGCGGTGGTTTTAGCATTTCGTAACCCTGTGCGAATCAGGTAAAATGGCTTCTTTTGCTTATCATCGGATCCGGCAACATGGTGCTGACCTTTCAACAAATTATTTTAAAACTGCAAGAGTACTGGGATAAACAAGGCTGCACCTTGTTGCAACCGTATGACATGGAAGTCGGTGCCGGCACCAGCCATACCGCAACTTTTCTGCGTGCCTTGGGCCCTGAGCCATGGAAAGCGGCCTATGTACAGCCAAGTCGCCGCCCCAAAGATGGCCGCTATGGCGAGAACCCCAACCGTTTGCAGCATTACTACCAGTTTCAGGTCGTGCTCAAGCCAGCCCCTGCCAATATTCTTGAACTCTATCTGGGTTCGCTCGAAGCACTCGGCTTCGACCTGAAGGAAAATGACATCCGTTTTGTCGAAGACGACTGGGAAAACCCGACACTGGGCGCCTGGGGCTTGGGCTGGGAAGTCTGGCTCAACGGCATGGAAGTCACGCAATTTACCTATTTCCAGCAAGTGGGTGGCATCAATTGCAAACCGATTACCGGCGAAATTACTTACGGCCTGGAACGTCTGGCCATGTATCTGCAAGGCGTGGAAAACGTCTACGACCTCGAATATTCGCCCGGGGTGAAATATGGCGACGTATTCCACCAGAACGAGGTGGAGCAATCGACCTACAACTTCGAGCATTCTGATGTCGACTTTTTGTTCACGGCCTTTAATGCGCATGAAAAACAAGCCAAGCATCTGATGGAAAACCAGCTCGCATTGCCAGGCTATGAGCAAGTGCTCAAGGCTGCACACACCTTTAACCTGCTGGATGCGCGTGGTGCGATCTCGGTGACCGAGCGTGCGGCCTATATTGGCCGCATCCGTAATCTTGCCCGCAGTGTTGCTGCCAGTTATCTGGATAGCCGTGCGCGCCTGGGCTTCCCGATGGCGCCCAAAGCCTGGGCAGAAGAAGTCCTGACCAAGCTTGAAAGTGAAAAAGCCGAACAAAACAAGAAAGCCGCCGCATGACATCCCGTAACCTGTTAGTTGAATTGTTTGTAGAAGAGTTGCCGCCTAAAGCCTTGAACAAGTTAGGTGAGGCATTCAGTACTGTGCTGTCCGAGTCATTGAAATCACAAGGGTTGCTGGACGCCGCTGCTGTAGTGACCAGCTTTGCCTCACCGCGCCGCCTGGCTGCACATGTGGCGGCAGTGGCCGACAAGGCCGCTGACAAGCAGGTGGCGCAGAAATTGATGCCTGCCAGTGTGGGGCTGGATGCCAATGGTCAGGCCACGCCCGCTTTGCTGAAAAAACTGCAAGCCCTCGGCGCCGAGGCCTCTGCAGTTTCGGGTCTGCGCAAAGAGCATGATGGCAAAGCCGAGATTTTGTTTTTTGACGCCCTGCAGGCAGGTGCGACACTTGCTGAAGGCTTGCAGAAAGCCCTGGATGAAGCCCTGACTAAACTGCCCATTCCCAAAGTGATGACTTACCAGATCAATGATGGCTGGGAAAGTGTCAATTTTGTGCGGCCGGCACATGGTCTGGTGGCGCTGCATGGCAGTGTCGTGGTGCCAGTGTCCGTGCTTGGCTTGAATGCAGGCAACATCACCCATGGCCATCGTTTTGAAGCCAGCCGGCCAGTCATTACCTTGAAAGATGCAGACAGTTACGCAGCACAATTGCGTGACGAAGGCGCCGTGATAGCCAGTTTTGCCGAGCGCAAGGCCGAAATTGCACGTCAGCTCAAGATTGCGGCCGACAAGCAAGGCTTAACCCCGATTGAGGATGAAGCTTTGCTCGACGAAGTCACTGCGCTGGTGGAGCGACCGAATGTGTTACTGGGTCAGTTTGAGCAAGAGTTTCTGGCAGTGCCGCAAGAATGCCTGATTTTGACCATGAAGGCCAACCAGAAATACTTCCCGCTGCTCGATAGCAATGGCAAGCTGACCAACAAGTTTCTGATTGTCTCCAACATCAATCCAGTTGACCCGAGCAAAGTGATTGGCGGTAACGAACGCGTGGTGCGTCCGCGCCTGGCCGATGCCAAGTTCTTTTTTGACCAGGACCGCAAGAAAACGCTGGAAAGCCGTCTGGCGGGTCTGGGTAAAGTGGTCTATCACAACAAGCTGGGTTCACAGGGTGAGCGCAACGAGCGTGTCGTGGCCATTGCAACCCTGATCGCCCAGCAGTTGGGCGAGGCCGGGTTTGTCGCCAAGGTGGCGCAAGCTGCGCGCCTGTCCAAAGCTGACTTGATTACAGATATGGTGGGTGAATTCCCCGAGTTGCAAGGCATCATGGGTCGTTACTATGCGCAGCATGAGGGGCTGGCCGATGATGTGGCGTATGCGATTGAAGACCACTATCGTCCGCGCTTTGCCGGTGACGCCTTGCCGCGCAGTCAGGTCGGTGTGGTGGTGGCGCTGGCGGACAAACTGGAAACCCTGGTGGGCCTGTTTAGTATTGGTGAGAAGCCAACGGGCGATAAAGATCCGTTTGCCTTGCGCCGTCAGGCCCTGGGTATCTTGCGCATGCTGATAGAAACCGATTTGCCTTTGGCGTTTGATACGCTGGTGGCGCAAACATTGTCAGTGTTTCATGGTAGTCCTGAAGTGGCTGAGGCGATTCAGGCTTTCTGCTTTGACCGTCTGGCCGTGAATTTACGTGACCAGGGGGCGAGTGCGCAGGAAGTCGATGCCGTATTGTCACTCACGCCCAGCTTGCTCAGTGAGATTCCACGCCGGCTGGCTGCCGTACAAGTCTTTGCCAATCTGCCGGAAGCCCCGGCACTGGCCGCTGCGAATAAACGTGTGAGCAATATTCTGAAAAAGGTGGAGGGCGAAGTGCGTGCCGAAGTCAATGCCAGCCTGTTGCAGGAGTCGGCCGAGAAAGCACTACATCAGGCTTTGGCCGAAGTGACCCCAAAAGCGGACCAGCTATTTGATGCTGGTGATTATGCCGGGTCATTGCAAGCACTGGCGGTGCTCAAAGCACCTGTAGATACCTTCTTTGATGAAGTGATGGTGAATGCCGACGACCTCGCACTCAAAGTTAATCGCTTAGGTTTGTTGGCGACCTTGCACCAAGCCATGAATCGTGTGGCCGATTTGTCCAAATTAGCGAGTTAAATCAACATGCTTCCTAATTTCGTCATTCCCGCGAAAGTGGGAATCCAGTTTGAATGTATAAAACCTAAAATGGATTCCCGCTTTCGCGGGAATGACGGAGTGAAAAAATGAAGCTCGTACACCTATGAAATTAGTTATTCTTGACCGCGATGGTGTCATTAATCAAGACAGCGTCACTTTTATCAAAAATCCCAACGAGTGGATTCCGATTCCCGGTAGCCTGGAGGCGATTGCCTTGCTGAATCAGCATGGGTATCGCGTGGCCGTGGCCACCAATCAGTCCGGCATTGCGCGTGGGTATTTTGATATGGCGACGCTGAATGCGATTCACGACAAAATGCACAAAGCGCTTTCTCAGGTGGGCGGACGCATTGATGCGCTGTTTTATTGTCCGCATGCGGCTGATGATGGTTGCGATTGCCGCAAGCCAAAAACCGGCATGATTGAAGAAATCGGCCGCCGCTTTAATGTCGATCTGGCGCAAGTGCCTGGTGTGGGTGATGCCTTGCGCGATTTGCAGGCCTTTGCCAATGCCGGTTGCCAGCCGGTGCTGGTGCGTACCGGCAAGGGTGAAGAAACCCTGGCGCAAGGGGATTTACCCGCCAATACACTGGTGATGCCGGATCTGGCGACGGTGGTGCAGCACATCATCAAAGGTGAAAAGTAATGCGCGTGGCGGTGTTGTATGTGCGTGCCATATTGTTTTATATCGGCATGTTTGCCTTGACCATTCCGTTTTCTCTGTTGGCTATCGTCTGCATGCCGCTGCGTGGGGTTACCCGGTCCCGTATCGCCAGTGGCTGGGCGTTTAGCGTGATCTGGTGGCTGAAAGTCACTTGCAATCTGCGCTACGAAGTGCGTGGCCGCGAGCATATTCCTGTCAGCCCCTATATTATTCTTTCCAAACACCAGTCAGCCTGGGAAACCATTGGCTTGCAGTGCATTTTTCCGCCGCAGGTCTGGGTGATGAAAAAAGAACTGATGATGATTCCCTTTTTAGGCTGGGCCTTTTGGGCGCTGGATGCTATTCCCATTGACCGTAGCTCGGGCCGCGAGGCACTGAAAAAATTGGTCACCAATGGCAAAGATCGCCTGAAGCGCGGGTTATGTGTGGTGATTTTTCCTGAAGGCACCCGCACTGCGCCAGACACGCGTGCCAAATACCATATTGGCGGTGCCTGGCTGGCTTCGCATAGTCATTCTGTTGTGGTGCCTGTCGCCCATAATGCCGGACGTTTCTGGCCTAAAAATTCCATTCTTAAATATCCGGGTGTGATTCAGGTGGTGATTGGTGCGCCGATTGAAACCGCGGGACTGAAGCCGGATGCCGTGAACAAGCTGGTGGAAGACTGGATTGAAGCGGAGATGTTGCAACTGTGATAGCGCAGCAGTTGCAACTGCCGGACGGGCAAACGATTGCTTACCAGCTCGACCTGCGCGTGCGCAAAACCATCGGTCTCAAAATTACCGCACAAGGGCTGGTGGTACACGCCCCAAAACGTATTTCATCCTCGCAGTTGCAACAGGTGTTGCTCGAGAAGGCTGGCTGGATACAGCAAAAGCTTGCACTGCGCGCGGCAAACCAGGTGCCCCCCATGCAGTGGATAGATGGCGAACCATTGCTGTTTATGGGCCAGGATATCACCTTATCACTGATCAGGCATCCGACCAGCAAAGCCGTGTTGCTTGAAGGAAACCAACTGGTCGTGCGCAGCCCGCAGATTGACAATCAGGCATGGGTGGCGCGCAAGGTGTTGCACTGGTATGCACAGCAGGCCTTGCCCGACTTTACGCGTCGTGTACAACTGGTGGCCGCGCAGATGGGCGAAAAGGTGGCTTCTGTCGCCTTGTCTAATGCCAGGTCACGCTGGGGGAGTTGCAACAGCCGCAAGCAAATCCGCCTCAACTGGCGCCTGATACAGGCGCCGCCGCATATCATTCAATATGTGGTCTGTCATGAAATGGCCCATCTCAGGGAAATGAACCACTCAGCCAGGTTTTATGCGGTGCTGGAAAGCCTGTTTACCAAACACTTGGCCGCAGAGAAAGAAATGAAAGCGCTCTCGTCGATTTTGCATCGCATGGCTTAGCTTTGGGGATGCGTTCTGTCTGCTTTATCACGTACTGATGGATAGGCGCAGCCTGAGCGAAAGCGAAGCCCACAATGAAAAAAGGGGCTGAATGCCCCTTTTTCAGAATGTCTTCAAATTTCAGACAGTGTGATTTTAAGCAGCACCCAATTGCACAGGGGCAATCTGGATCAGTTTTTTAATCATGCTCGGGTGCTGTTCGGCTTGTGCTTCTTTCATGCAGGCTTTGGCACAGCTCACACATTTGCCGCACTCGGCGCCCACGCCCAGTGTATCCTTGAGATGTTTGACCGTTTTGGCGCCTTGTTTCACAGCATGGTGAATCTGGCGCTCGGTCACTGCATTACACACACAAACGTACATATAGCCTCTTGATAAGATCACTAATGATAATTATTATCATTAACGTTGACTTTGTCAAGGTGAAAATGGTTCCGGCAGGCCATGAAAAAAGCCGCTTTCGCGGCTTAGTTTATTGATTGCAACGACTGGAGTGGTTTTACACCATGTCTGTGTGCCGTGGCATACGGTTTATTAATCCGATTCAATCTGCGATTGCAGGTAATTGGGCAGTGTGACATCTTCAATCAAGCGTTGTTGTGTTTCTAGCCAGTCAATCGCTTCTTCACACGATTCCAGCAGTTCGGTCAGCAGGTCGCGGCTGACATAGTCCTGGAGTTTTTCAGCTTCGGCAATGGCTTCAATCAACTGCGGACGTTGCACTTCTTTTTCAAAACTGAGGTCGCCTTGCAGGCATTCCACAACCTCTTCCCCAATCAGCAGTTTTCCGAGGTTCTGCAAATTGGGCAGGCCGTCCAGAAACAGGATGCGCTCGATGACTTCATCGGCTTCTTTCATCACGCGAATCGATTGTTTGTACTGGTAGCCATTGAGTCTTTCCAGCCCCCATTTTTTAAACATGCGCGCATGCAGAAAGTACTGGTTAATGGACGTGAGCTGGTTTTTGAGCACCTTGTTGAGGGTGCCTATGATTTGTTTATCGCCTTTCATGCCTGCTCCTTAGACTGCTTTGCCGCTCATCTGGCTCTGGCAGTAGTTTGCAATGCCGACCAGCTTGATCAGGTTAAGTTGTTTTTCCAGCCAGTAGGCATGGTCCATTTCAGTGTCTTCCAACTGCACCAGTAACATATCACGGGTGACGTAATCCTGAGCCTGCTCACAAGCTTCCATGGCTTTCTTCAGGTGTTTGACCACCGTGTACTCCAGCGCCAGATCGGACTCGAGCATGGATTTCACATCCTTGCCGATAGTGAGCGGGTCCCGCTTGGCCAGACTGGGTTTGCCTTCGAGAAACAGAATGCGCTGGATCAATGCGCGGGCATGTTCACGCTCATGCAATGACTCGTGCAGACTGTGTTCAGCCAAGCCTGCCAGACCCATGTCGGCATACATTTCGCCATGAATCAGGTACTGGTCGGTGGCCGTGAGTTCACCCGCCAGCAGGTCATTCAGAATATCTATGATTTTTTTATCGCCCTTCATCTCTGGCTCCTTTTTAAACCGTTGTCATTGACGGCAATGATACAGCAGAGCAGGGATTATGCAATAAAAATATTAATTTAAGTATTTGATTTTTAATGGAATTTTAAATAAAAATCTAAATGAAAATCGTTCTTGCTGCAGTGTGTGTGAATCATTCACCCAGTGCAGTTGTATTTACAGCAATTGTTGCAAGTCGTGTGCAATCTCCGCTGGTTTCTGCCCGTAACTGAGGTAAATCCGTGGCGCTCCACTTTTATCAAATACATACATGCCTGCGCTGTGGTCCATGCTGTAGCCTGGTTTACCAGGTTCGCTGACTTTGGCGGCATATACTTTGTATTCCGCCATATTGGCGGCCACCTCTGCCTCGGTGCCACGCAAGCCGATAAAGCGCGGATCAAAGCTGGGCACAAATTGCGCCAGAACAACTTGCGTATCACGCTCCGGGTCCACCGTGACAAATAGCACCTGCACATCATCTGCCTGACTGCCAAGCAGCTTCATTGTTTGCTTAAGGTCGCTCATGGTGGTCGGGCAGACGTCAGGACAATGGGTATAGCCAAAGAACAGCACCACCACTTTGTCTTTAAAGTCTGCCATTTTGCGCAACTTGCCAGTGTGATCGGTCAGCGACAGGGGTTTGCCAAATTGGGTACCGGTCAAGTCCGTACCAATAAAGCGGGTGGCGTTTTGTGGCTGGCAGGCTGTGAGCAACAAGAGCAGAGCCGCTGTCAGCAGAGAATGCAACATAAAACGCACACGCATACAAAAATCCTTATCAATCATGATCCAAATGGATTCTAACATAGGCGAAAACGCGCGGGATTGGTTTACAATATCGGTTTTAATGACTGACGGATTAAAGGCGAGTTTAAATGGCAATACCAAGTTCGATGGCAGACCGTGACGGCGTAATCTGGTACGACGGCAAAATGGTCAATTGGCGTGACGCCACCACCCATGTGTTAACCCACACCCTGCATTACGGGATGGGCGTGTTTGAAGGGGTGCGTGCCTATAAAACGGACAAAGGCACTGCGATTTTTCGTCTGAAAGAACATACTGACCGGTTGTTCCGCAGTGCGCATATCCTGGGCATGAAAATGCCTTATGACAAAGCGACCGTTGCCGAAGCGCAAAAAGCCGCCGTGCGTGAAAACAATCTGGAATCTGCGTATATTCGGCCAATGGCATTTTACGGTGCCGAAGCCATGGGTATTTCCGCCAAAACCCTGTCTACCCACCTGATTGTCGGTGCCTGGAGCTGGGGCGCCTATATGGGTGAAGAGGCCATCACCAAAGGCATACGCGTAAAAACGTCCTCATTTTCACGTCACCACGTCAATATCACCATGTGTAAAGCCAAAGCCAACGGCAACTACATGAACAGTATTCTGGCGCATCAGGAAGCCGCGCAAGACGGTTACCAGGAAGCGCTGTTGCTGGATGTCGATGGTTTTGTGGCCGAAGGCTCAGGTGAGAACATCTTTATTATCCGTAATGGCAAGCTGTACACCCCGGATTTGACTTCGGCGCTGGAAGGCATCACCCGTGACACGATTATCACCTTGGCCAAAGAAGAGTTTGGCCTGGAAGTGATTGAAAAACGCATTACCCGTGATGAAGTCTACAGTGCAGATGAAGCATTCTTCACCGGTACGGCTGCTGAAGTGACCCCGATTCGTGAGCTGGATAACCGCGCGATTGGCGAAGGCACGCGTGGCCCGATTACCGAAAAACTGCAAAGATTGTACTTTGATGTGGTTAAAGGTAAATCAGCCAAACACATGGATTGGTTGACCTTGGTTTAAGGCGCCAACGCTTTAATTTTCAAAGGTTTCATTTTTCAACGCTTTAAAATTCTCAGCCGTCATCCTCGCGCAAGCGGGGATTCCGTTTGGTTGAAAATTTAAAAATGGATTCCCGCTGATGCGGGAATGACGCATTAGGAGTTCAAGATGTCTGATGTCAAAGAGTTTGAAGTGTCGGCAAAAGACTTGCCGCTGCATTGCCCTACCAAAGAAGTGGCTTTGTGGGCCTCGCATCCACGCGTGTTTTTGGATGTGGCAAAAACCGGCGAAGTGGCTTGTCCTTATTGCGGCACTAGATACAAGCTTAAAGCAGGCGAAAAAGTCGCGCATCATTAAGCTTTATCCATCCAGCTGTGACATCCCAAGTGCAAGACGACACACTTGCCCAGCTTGAGGCGGGCAAGCTTGCAGGTGTCAAACACCTCAAACTCAGCTGCCAATTAACGCAGTTTCCCCCGCAAATTTTCGATTTAGCCGATAGTCTGGAAATTCTGGACTTGTCCGGCAATGCACTGAGCGATTTGCCCGGTGATTTAAACCGCTTAAAAAAACTCCGTATTTTATTCTGTTCCAACAATCAGTTTACGCATTTGCCAGAAGTGCTGGGGCAATGTGAACACTTAAGCATGATTGGTTTTAAAGCCAATCAAATCAATCACATCCCGGAAAGCGCCATACCCACCCGCACCTTGCGCTGGTTTATCGTCACCGATAACGCACTCACCGCCGTGCCAAATACCTTAGGCGAATGCGCCAAACTGCAAAAACTGATGCTGGCGGGTAACCAGTTGACCACTTTACCCAACAGCCTGGCCCATTGCCACGCGCTGGAGTTGCTCAGAATTTCCGCCAACCAATTGGAGACCTTGCCGGATTTTTTATTCGATCTCCCCAAGCTCACTTGGCTCGCTTACGCGGGTAATCCGTTTTGTAACGCTATCGAACAAGCCTTAATCAGCCAACACCCCATCAAGCACATCGATTGGCAAGCGCTGACTATTCAACAAGCACTTGGTGAAGGTGCCTCGGGCATCACTTACCAGGCGTTGTTGAATAATAATGGCGCGCAAGAGCCCGTGGCCGTCAAACTATTTAAAAGCGGCCTCACTAGCGATGGCCTGCCGCGTTGCGAAATGCATGCAAATATGTTGGCAGGTGAGCACCCCAATTTAGTCGGCGTAAAAGGCGCTATTTACAATCACCCGCAAGGCGTGTCAGGCTTGGTCATGCCCTTGCTGGATGCCGATTTAAAAGTGCTGGCCAACCCGCCCAGCTTTGAAAGCTGTTCGCGTGACGTGTATGCCAACGACTTCAGAGTAACGCCTGCACAAGCCCAATTTATTTTAAATGGCGTCACTCAGGCGGCAGAACACCTGCACGCCAAAGGCCTCATGCATGGCGATTTGTACGCGCATAATATTTTGTGGGGGGCTGACAAAGTGGTGCTAAGTGACTTGGGCGGCGCGTCTTTTTTACCGCCGGATAACCCAGACTTAACACAAAAAATACTGCAACTTGAGGCGAGGGCGTTGGCGGTGTTGGCGGAAGAGTTGAGCCGTTGTTGTGAAGCGGCAGTGTAAATGATAAGGATATGGTTCTTTACATCCGTCTGCTAAGCCCGTCGGCAACTTTATTGAATAACGCTGGACATTTGCATGCGGTGAAAAAGACAATCTAAATGCGCGCTTGTTTAATTTAAATGGATTGATGTAAAAGACGCAATTTCATTTTTAGGCTAGCCTAAATAGCTTTCATGACCCAATACTTCTCAGGCCTAATCAGGCATATCAGCGAACCGGCGCAGAAATTCACGCAGGCCCAGATATTTAAGTAATTGCATGGCTATACAACTCGGTATATATTTACCCTCAATAAAAAGCCTGTTTACACATTGATAAGGGGGTATTGGGAATGAGTCAGTCCAATGGTTTGGAAGCAAGAGAGTTAGAGACCAAAATATTTCACGGCGCTTGCCCGCACGATTGCCCGGATACATGCAGTATGCAGTTCCATGTCAAAGAAGGTAAGTTGCTGAAAGTTACCGGCAATCCAGCGCATCCTATGACGCGTGGTGGCTTGTGTGTCAAACTCAACGATTACGAAAAGCGTCACTATCATCCTGATCGCTTGCTCTACCCGATGAAGCGCACTGGCCCAAAAGGCAGCAAACAATTTACCCGTATTAGTTGGGATGAGGCGCTGGACACCATTGTCAGTCAATGGCAGGCGATTATCAAAGCTGACGGTTCACAAGCGATTATGCCTGCCAGCTACCTGGGTAACCAAGGCTTGGTACATGGCTTGAACGGTGGCGATGCATTTTTCGCCCGTTTGGGCGCAACCGTGACAGAGCGTACTTTTTGTGGTGAAGGTTCATGTACGGCGTGGTTACTCACCGTCGGCCCGACAGCGGGTGTCGATCCCGAAAGTTTTATCCACGCTAAATACATCGTCGTGTGGGCGTCTAACTCTGTTTCCACGAACTTACACCACTGGCACATTATTAAAGAGGCACAGAAAAAAGGCAGTAAGGTCGTGGTGGTGGATAGCTATGCCTCCCGCACCGCAAAAGAGGCTGATTGGCACATTGCACCCAAGCCTGGGACTGACGGCGCGTTGGCAATGGCCATGATGCATGTGATTATCAATGAAGGTCTGCAAGACCAGGATTACATTGATCACTACACTGTGGGATTTAAGCAGCTGGCTGAACGCGCGCAAAGCCGTACGCCAGAATGGGCAGAGAAAATCACCGGCATTCCAGCAGAGGATATTCGCAAGTTTGCACGTGAATATGCCACGACTGCGCCTGCCGCAATTCGGATTGGCGTTGCGCTAGAGCGCAACTATGGCGGTAGCCAGGCCATTCGTGCGGTTACCTGCTTGCCGGCATTGATTGGCGCTTGGCGTGATGTTGGCGGGGGTATTTTGCAGTTCCCGGTATGGGAGCACCCTTATAAATTTGATGTGATTTGCCGCCCGGATTTAATTCCAGAAGGCACCCAGGTGGCGAACATCTTGCAACTGGGGCGTGTATTAACCGGCGAAATCCAGCTTAAAACACCGATTAAATCGCTGATGGTCTGGAACACCAACCCCGTCACGCAATCGCCAGAGACCGATAAAATTGTCCAGGGTCTCATGCGCGAGGATTTATTTACCATTGTGGCGGATCACTTTATTTCAGACACCGCCAGCTATGCAGATATTGTATTACCCGCCGCCATGGGCGCGGAGATGGAAGACATGATTTTAAGCTGGGGGCATTTATACCTCACTTACAACACCAAATGTATCGAGCCACCGGGCGAAGCCCTCCCGAATAATGAAATTTTCCGCCGCTTGGCTAAACGCCTGGGGTTTGAAGAGGATAACTTTAAATGGAGCGATGCTGAGTGCCTGGAGCACTATGTGGCATGGGAGGCCCCCGCTTGCGAAGGTTACGACTTGGCCTATATGCGCGAACATGGTTTTGCCAAACTCAAGGTCGGCACCAAAGATGATCGCGCGCCACACAAAAACGGCAACTTCCCCACCCCCACTGGCAAATGTATGTTTTACGTCGAAGGTGCAAAAAACTTTGTGGCAGGGCCGTTCCGCCAAATGTACGATGCTTTTCAGCCCGGCGAAGACCTGGATCCACTGCCTGACTATGTGCCAAATCGTGAAAGTGCAGAGAGCAATCCTGCGTTGGCAAAAAAGTATCCACTCAGCATCATCTCGCCTAAAAGTCATGGCTTTTTAAATTCATGCTATGCCAATATGGAAAGCAAAATTAAAGGACAAGGCGAACAATTTGTCCTGATCAACCCGCTGGATGCCGCCACACGTGGCATTGCAGAAGGTGCAAAAGTAAAAGTGTTTAATGCACGCGGTGCATTTGAAGGCGATGCCCGTATCACGAAAGACGTGAACCCCGGCATTGTGGTGGCCACGCTGGGTTATTGGCGTCAGCTGAATCAAGGTACGGTCAATTGCATCAGCTCTGCCGAATTTGGGGATATGGGGCACTCGACGACATTTAGCGATAATTTGGTGGAAGTCGCACTGGGCTAAAGCAGCACGCGTGGGCAAGTTATCTTGCCCACGCGGTTAAGAACCTCACAATTCCAACCTGTCAGTTGCTCATACGTAGGGCCAACTTTCTGACGGACGTGACTGAATTTTTATTGCACCTTCTCTGCCAGAGTCACTTGCATGGGTTGTCTGCGTCGCTGGAATGTATCGAAGTGCCTGCCTTGCCTGATGATTAGAAAAGAATAAAGCGCATGGGCTCGATTGAGGTGTGATATTGATGACTAGATTCGATGTACCTCAACCTGCTCCCCCCACAACTGTTCAGTTACTTGCGCTGCGTTTTCAGCTGTACTGTTCGTCCAAAACTGCACTTCTGCGATTGCGGTACTTGGATTTAACAAGTCTTTCTCTTCCAGTTGGTTTTTGAGTTGTTTTGCGACCGCCGCGCCAGTGTCAATCAAGGTAATCTGGCTGCCTACAATGTCTTGAATGGCTGGTTTAACAAAGGGGTAGTGCGTGCAACCCAGCACGATGGTGTCCGCGCCTTCTGCCAATAGGGGGGCGGTGTATTTGCGAATCAGTGCTTTTGTTTCCGTGTTGTCCAACTCGCCACGTTCTATGCACTCCACCAAGCCCACACAGCCTTGCGTGATGACTTTTACATTGCGGCCATAGCTTTCTAACAGGGCGGCAAATTGTGCACTTTGCAGGGTGCCTACTGTGGCGAGTACGCCTATCACACCATTGTGAGTGGCGGCTGCGGCAGGTTTGACGGCGGGCTCCATGCCGATAATGGGCAGCGCGTAGCGTGCGCGCATGTCTGCGATGGCGGCAGCGGTGGCGGTGTTGCAGGCCACCACCAATGCCTTGACTTGTTTTTCGATTAAAAAGTCGGCCACTGCAAAGCAACGCGCTTTGATGTCATCAGCACTTTTGTTGCCATAGGGCGCATGCGCGCTGTCGGCAACATAGTGAATGTGTTCGTGCGGGAGCAGGGCGTGCACATGCCTGAGCACAGAGATACCCCCCACGCCAGAATCCATCACACCAATGGCTGCGCGCGTGGTAGTTTGGCTGTGCGTGGCAGAAGACATCAGGAATGGCACGGGATGATTTATAATGGCCGGATTATATAGCATATTATGCAGGTGATTATGGCCAATCGGCTGAGCAAGATTTACACACGTACCGGCGACAGCGGCACCACCGGCCTCGGCGATGGCTCACGTGTGCCCAAGTTTGACCTGCGTGTACATGCCATGGGCGAGGTGGATGAATTGAATGCGGTACTGGGCATGTTGCTGGTTGAAGCGTTGCCTGACGATGTGCGCGATGCCTTGCTGGCTATTCAGCACGACTTGTTTGATCTGGGCGGCGAACTGTGTATGCCGGGGCACAATTTTGTGCAAGCCGCCCGCGTCAGCGTGCTCGAAACCACGCTGGATGGCTGGAACACTGGATTGAAGCCGCTGAAAGAATTTATTTTGCCGGGTGGCAGCCGTGCCGCGGCAGTCTGCCATTTGGCGCGTACGGTATGCCGCCGTGCCGAGCGTGCCTTGCATCAGTTGCATGCAGAGTCGGCGGTGACGCCGGTTGCACTGCAATACCTCAACCGTCTCTCGGATGTATTATTCGTGTTATGTCGGGCCCTCAATCAGTATGCCGGTGTGTCGGATGTACTGTGGAATAATCAACATAAACTGTAGTGCGCACGCAGGTGCGTAGATGATGACTGCCAATGATTAGACAATTTCTGCAAAAAGTATTTCGCAAGCGTGGCCAGGTGGCGACGCATGGCAAACTGGCCGCCGCCAAGGTGATTACTGCCAGCAAACATAAAATCAACCACAAACTGATCACTCAGGCGGCACTTAAAACCTGTGATGGTCTGCAAAAGGCCGGTTTTCAGGCGTATATCGTCGGTGGTGCGGTGCGTGATTTGTTGCTGGATCATCCGCCCAAAGACTTTGATGTAGCCACCGATGCGACACCGGAGCAGGTGCACAAGGTGTTTCGTCGCTCGCGCATTATTGGCCGACGTTTCCGGCTGGTGCATGTGTTGTGGGGCAACGAAACCATAGAGGTGTCCACTTTCCGTGGTCATCACCAGAGTGAAGGAGATGCTGAAACCAACGACAGTGGCCGCATTATCCGCGACAACGTGTTTGGCAGCATAGAGGAGGATTCGGTACGTCGCGACTTTACCGCCAATGCCTTGTATTACGATCCCAAGCAGCAGGAAGTGCTGGATTTTCATGATGGGGTGGTGGATATCCGCAGTAAAACTCTGCGCATGATCGGTGATCCGACGACCCGCTACCAGGAAGACCCGGTAAGGATGTTGCGCGCAGTGCGTCTGTCGGCCAAGCTCGGCTTGAAAATAGAAGCCAACACCCAGGCGCCGATACGCAAGCTGGCGGATCTGCTGGAAGATGTCCCGCCCAGCCGCCTGTTTGATGAGATGCTCAAGCTGTTTTTGTCCGGGCATGCGATAGAGAGCATTAACGCTCTGCGTGCCCAGCATTTGCATCACGGCTTGCTGCCGCTGCTGGATGTGGTGCTGGAGCAGCCGCTGGGCGAGAAATTCGTCATGCTCGCGCTGAAAAATACCGATGATCGCATTTTGTCCGGCAAGTCTTCCAACCCCAGCTTTTTGTTTGCCACGCTGTTGTGGCATGAAGTGTTGCTGGCCTGGCAGGAAAACCAGAAACGTGGCGAGCACATGATCCCGGCCTTGCACATGGCGATGAATGAAGTGATCGACAAGCAGGCCGAGAAAATGGCGATTCATAACCGTTACACCGCCACCATGAAAGAAATCTGGGCCATGCAGCCGCGCTTCGAGCAACGCTCGGGCAAGCGCCCTTATGCCTTGCTGACCCATCCGCGCTACCGTGCGGGGTATGACTTTTTGCTGTTGCGCTGTGCTTCCGGCGAGTTGCCGCAAGCACTGGGTGACTGGTGGACGCGGTTTGCCGATGCCGGTACCGACGAACGCACAGAGATGTTGCTGCCTGATAGCGAGGTAAAAAAACGTCGCCGTCGCCCGCGCAAGAAAAAACCGGTGACTGAAGGCGCTGCGTAAATGGCCCTGGCGTTGATTGCCCTGGGCAGTAATTTGCAACAGCCCCAAAGCCAGGTGGAAAAAGCCATCCAGACACTGGCCGCGACACCAGGCTTGCAGTTAATCCGAGCCTCCAGCCTGTATGCGACAGCACCAGTCGGCTATGATAATCAGCCAGACTTTATCAATGCAGTGGTGCAGTTAGAGACCGAGATTGCTGCGCCGCAGCTGATGCAGTTGCTGCTCGACATTGAACAGACCTTTGGCCGCGAGCGGCCATTCCCCAATGCGCCACGCATTCTGGATCTGGACTTGCTCGATTATGAACGCATGCAGCTGGATACTGTGCTGCTGAAATTACCCCATCCGCGCATGCATGAGCGTGGCTTTGTCATGCTGCCATTGGCCGAAATTGTGCCTGATTACGTGTTACATCATGCGTTGGCAAACGGCCAGACTGCGGTAGAATGGGCAACAAGATTTGAACATGATGCCGTGCACAAGCTGGCATAAACCAACGAACGCTTACTATGTTTACCCAGTTTCCCTATGTCGTCATTGAAGGTCCCATTGGCAGTGGCAAGACCACGCTGGCACGTATGCTGGCAGAAAAGTTTTCGGTCGAGCTGCTCTCCGAAAAAGCCGAGGCCAATCCTTTCCTTACCCGCTTTTATCAGGATGCACAGCGTTACGCACTGCCTACCCAACTCTTCTTTCTGTTCCAGCGCTCGCGCCAGATTGAAGATATGGCGCAGCGCGACATGTTTGGCCAGCCCACCGTGTCCGACTTCTTCCTGGAAAAAGATCCGCTGTTTGCGCGCCTGAACCTGGATGACGAGGAATATTCGTTATATCACCAGATTTATCACCATTTGCAACTCAAGGCGCCCAAGCCCGATCTGGTGGTGTATCTGCAAACCCCGGTCGATGCGCTGGTGGACCGAATTGAAGAACGCAATATCAGCTACGAGCAAGGCATGCCACGTGAATACATTGCGCGCCTGTCTGAAGCGTACAGCGAGTTTTTTCATGCCTACGATGCCTCCCCCTTGCTTATCGTGAACAATGAAAAGCTCAATATCATCAAAGATCCGGAAGCGTTTAATCTGCTGATAGACCGTATCCGCCAGATCAAAAGCAGCCGCGAATACTTTAACCCCAACTTTTAAAAAATGGCACGTCCGGCTGTTGGCTGCGTTACACTTTAGTTCATCGACATCATCAAGCACGCCTCAACCATGCTAGAAGCCCTCCTTAAACGCACACAGGCTGGCGAAAAAATCGCCATGCTCACCTGCTATGACGCCACCTTTGCCAAACTTATGGCATTGGCCAGTGTGGATGTCCTGCTGGTGGGGGATTCACTGGGTATGGTGATACAAGGCGCGGCCAATACCTTGCACGTCAGCATGCAGGACATGATCTACCATACGCGTTGCGTGGCCAATGGTGCCAGGCCAAATGCTGCCAATCAGCATGTTTCAAATCATAGCGTCATCATGAGCGACATGCCGGCAGGCAGTTACGAGCATGACCAAGCGGCTGCGCTTGCCAATGCGCGAGCCTTGATCGAAGCCGGAGCGCATCTGGTCAAGATTGAGGGCGGTGGCAACATGGTCGAGACTGCTGCCTATCTGGTGGCGCATGGCGTCCCGGTGTGTGCCCACCTGGGGTTTACCCCGCAATCGGTGGAAAAACTTGGCGGCTACAAAATCCAGGGAAAAACGCCTGAAAGTGCCCACACCATGCTGGCCGATGCGCAAGCCATGGCGCATGCGGGCGTCAGTATGGTGCTGTTTGAAATGGTGCCCGCCGCGCTAGCAACACACATCACGCAGCAGATAGCGGTGCCCACCATCGGCATAGGCGCTGGTGCCGGTTGCAGCGGTCAGGTACTGGTGTTGCAGGATTTACTCGGGATTTACACCGGCCCGGCGGATAAAGCGCCCCAAGACTATAAAGCACCGCGTTTTGCACATAATTTTTTGCAGCAGGCGGGCAGTGTTCAGTTGGCGATAGAGGCTTATGTCTCGGCGGTGAAGACTGGGACTTTTCCAGAAGAAAAGCATAGTTATTAGGTCACCGGAACGTTATCTGTTGATTGGTAACACATGGTTTTCTGATTGCAATCCAAATGCGAATCCAGTATCAGTTTTTTACAGCCATTTTCATGTAAGGTATAGCCTCTGATGTGTCAACTATTGGCATCTGTTAGCCTGGAAGAGCTATTGCTGTAAACGCTTCAGTGTATATAATTGAATGGTTGTCATAACAATAGTTTTATATCTTTAATCGTACGCTCAGAGGGAAATCAATTATGCAATCGCTGTTTAAATTACTGGTTAGTACATTTTTATTGCTCAACGCGGCTTTTTCGCATGCTGCTTTTGTGTCTTACACCCAAAACGGGGGGGGCGTGCAGGATTTTGGAACGTTTATAGCTTTAGACGGTATGACGAGAAATCCGATCGCAAACTATATCACTTACACCGATACCATGAGCATAGGCGGTACTTATAGTTTTGACTGGTTGGTCAGGTCCGCTGGTCTGGGAACTGCAACAGGTGGATATTTGCTGAACGGTACGGAAACACAGATGGATTCCGTGCAGGATACAAGTGGATACATCACCGATAGTCGAGGAACGACTACAGTTGTCGTGGCTGCGGGCGATGTTTTTGGCTGGTATTTAAGAGAGTCGCCCGCGAGTCGTGATCGCGACTGGAGCCACCTATTTCTAGTGGAGAATCTTACATTCACTGCCGCGACGGCGCCTTCTGCTGTGCCTGTGCCTGCAGCGGCCTGGCTGTTTGGCAGTGGTCTGGTTGGTTTGGCAGGCTTGCGTCGAAAAAAACAAATCTAATCATTTTGGCTATGCACAACAAGGCTGGGTAACCAGCCTTGTTTGTTTGGATGGGCGTCATGTGCATTTGATATCAAATTAAGCAGCCTTGAACTCTGCACCCGTTAACGGCCTTGTGGCACAATAACGCCTGAGAAAAATCCCATCATGAAACTGCTCGCGCTCGATACTTCCACCGAATTTTTATCCTTGGCTGTGCAAACAGACCGTGGCTTATTTACTTGCCATGAAGTCACTGGCCCTGCCGCTTCACAGCGCATTTTGCCGGAGATCGAACAACTGCTGGCAGAAGCGGGCGTGACGTTAAACGCACTGGACGGCATCGTCTATGGCATGGGGCCTGGTGCATTTACCGGTGTGCGAGTCTCTGTAGGCGTGGCGCAGGGCCTGGCTTTTGGCATCGGGCTGTCAGTCGTGGGTGTGAGTTCTTTACTGGCGGTCGCGCAGATGGCCTGGCAGAAAACACAGGCTGAAAAAATAGTCGTGTGTCTGGATGCGCGGATGGGTGAGGTTTACCATGCGGCATTTATCAAACACGCGGCTGGCTGGCTGGAAGTTTCAGCCCCCGTGGTGTGTAAGCCGTTTGAAGTGCCTAAACTGGAGGGGGAAGGCTGGTTGGCAGCTGGCTCGGGTTGGGCGGTGTTTGCCGACGTATTGTCTACGCAATATCCCGGTCAGGTGACCCGTATATGCGCGGACATGATGCCGCAAGCAACTGCCATGCTGACTTTGGCTTTGCCACAATTTATTTCAGGTCAAGCGCAGGCCGCACATGAAGCCGCGCCTTTGTATGTACGCAACCGCGTGGCCCTGACTGCGGCCGAGCGTGCGCAAGGGCAAACATTGTAGATATTTTAATATGAGTGCTTTACCAACACATCACCCGCAATTTCGCCCGATGACGCAAGCTGATCTGGATGCAGTGATGCGCATTGAGCCGACGATTTACAGCCATCCGTGGACACGCGGTAATTTCAAGGACTCGCTCGATTCCGGCTACAGCGCCTGGGTGATGGAAAGTGCGGGTGAGGTGTTGGGTTATGCGCTGGTGATGCTGGTGCTGGATGAAGCCCATTTGCTTAATATCAGCATTGCAAAAGCGTATCAGGGGCAAGGGTTAGGACGGTTTTTGCTGGCGCATATGGTGGCAGTTTCCCGCCAGCATGGTGCAACCAATCTGTTTCTGGAGGTGCGCGCCAGCAACCGTCAGGCCATCGGTTTGTATGAGGCGATGGGGTTTTGCGAGATGGGCATCCGCCGCAATTATTATCCTGCCCACCACGGACGGGAAGATGCCGTGTTGATGGGGCTCGCATTGTGATAAGGTGTGTGCACTGTTGATGAAGTGGATACGATGCAATTAAGCCGTGAAGATATGTTACGTGAACTGGAACTGGTGCCGATGTGGCACTTGCGCCAGCCACCGGCTGTGCCAGCCGTGACCAGCGCTGTGACCATGGCGGCTGAGCCGCAGTCTGTGCAAGCGACTAGTGTAGTGGATGCGACATTGGCCAGTGCCAGCATGACTGTAGCGGACACTTCAGGCGTTGCGCCCGAGATCGCTGCGCCAGAATTACAAGCCGTATCATCACCGGCAACGTTTGCTCCGCCGCAGGCCGCTGAAAACAGCGCCACACCACAGGACGCCCCGGCAGTGTTTGCCGAAACCCTTCCCATTATTCACAGCCCCTGGCTGGTCTATTGCCCGATGGCTGAGGATGCTGACAGCCAGCAGCTGTTACAGAATATTCTCAAAGCCATGCAACTGCCCGAGGGGCAGTTTGAGGTGGTGCAGCAGCCCACGCTGCTTGCACAGACCCGGGTACAGTATGCCGTATTGTTTGGCTTGCAGGCGGCCAACACGTTTTTAGGGGCGCACTATGCGCAACTGGCGGAAGTGCGTGGTCAGGTACACCAGCATGGTGAGACACAGGTGGTGATCACCTATCATCCGCGCGACATGCTGGCGCAACCGGCACTCAAAAAAGAAGTATGGTTTGATCTGTGTCTGCTATTGGCGAAAAAAGTCTGATCTCCCCTTGAAGGCGGGCCACTCTAGCCGCATCTTGTATACAGTATTGTAAAATCCTGAATAGTTGCACTGGTTTTTCATTGTGCCCCGTTTGATTAAATGATTTTTCGTCCGATTACCGAGAGTTTTGTTTTAAATTTTTTAGACAGGAGTCTGAAATGCGTCGATTGTTAAATGTATTGTTGCTTGCTGCAACATTAAGTTTGTCTGGTTGTGGGTATAACCAGTTCCAGTCTCTGGATGAGGAAACCAAGGCCAATTGGTCCGAGGTGCTCAACCAGTACCAGCGCCGTGCTGATCTCGTGCCCAATCTGGTATCTACGGTTAAAGGCTATGCCAGCCATGAAGAAAAAGTGTTGACTGAAGTGACCGCAGCGCGTGCCAAGGTGGGCAGCATGCAGGTGACACCTGAACTGCTGAATGACCCGGAGGCTTTTGCCAAATTTCAGGCTGCGCAAGGCCAGTTAACCAGCGCCTTGTCGCGCCTGATGGTGGTGTCAGAAAACTATCCTAACTTGAAAGCCGATGCCAGTTTCAGGGATTTGCAGGCGCAACTGGAAGGCACCGAAAACCGGGTGACTGTGGCGCGTAACCGCTATATCGAGGCGGTCAAGCAATACAATGTGGCCGTGCGCAGTTTTCCGAATAATCTGACTGCGATGATGTTTGGCTACCAGCCTAAGCCATCATTCACTGTTGAAAACGAAAAAGAAATTTCATCTGCGCCCAAAGTGGATTTTGGCGATAAATAAGCCGTTTTCATGATGATGTGTCTTACTTGGCTTCACAGGCTGTGGCTATGCTGCCTGCTTGCTGTTGCGAGCATCGGCAGCCATGCCGCTGACGGGCTGGTGGAGATCCCCGCCTTAAACAGCGCGGTGACCGACCTCACGCAGACCTTGTCGGCCGAGGAGCAGACAGCACTCAATCAAAAACTCACGCAGTTTTCACAACAGTCTGGCTCTCAAATCGCCATCCTTATTCTGCCGACCACGCAACCTGAAGAGATCAGCCAGTTTGGTATCCGGCTGGCCGAAGCGTGGAAAATTGGCCGTGAAAAGCAGGATGATGGCGTGATTGTGATTGTGGCCAAGCAAGACCGTAAAATGCGGATTGAAGTCGGCTATGGGCTGGAAGGCGCTATTCCGGATGCTGTGGCCAAACGCATTATTGCCGAGCAATTGGCGCCCGCTTTTAAACAGGGCCAGTTTTACCAGGGCTTGCACCTCGCGACCGATTCGCTGATCAAGCTGATTCAGGGGGAGCAGTTGCCTGCGCCTGATAAACAAGCGGCTTCAAAAGAGGGCGGCGTCATGCACTGGTTGCCTATCCTCATGTTCGTGGCCATTTTTGCCGGTGCTATTCTGCGCGGCATGTTAGGCGCTTTTTTCGGCAGTGCGCTCACGGGTGGAGTGCTGGCGGTACTGGCCGGATGGCTGGGCGCGACGTTGTTAGTGATGGGCCTGGTGGGGCTGGCGGCTTTTATTTTCACTTTGGCCATGGGTGCCGGCGGGCAAGGCGGCTTGCCGATGGGCGGTTTTCCAGGTGGCTATGGTGGCGGTAGTCGCGGTGGCCCCGATATTTTCAGCGGTGGCGGCGGTGGTTTTGGTGGCGGTGGCGCGTCAGGAGATTGGTAAGATGAAACCTGTGCATCCTATTCAGCGCTTTGTGCGCCATATAGCCAGTCACCCGTGGCAAGTCAGGCGCTATTTCTCTGCTGCTGCCTTGCAGCGTATAGAAAAAGCGATTGCCGATAGCGAACACCTGCATGCCGGTGAAGTGCGTGTGGTGATTGAATCTGGCCTGCCGATGGCAGCCATTGTACAAGGCGTTTCGCCCCGGCAGCGTGCAATTCAGCTGTTTGGGCAATTGAATATCTGGGATACCGAGCATAACAATGGCGTGCTGGTCTACTTAATGCTGGCTGACAGGGATGTAGAAATCGTGGCTGACCGCGGCATCCATCGCCATGTCAGCGAACAAGGCTGGCAGATTATTTGCCAGCAGATGGAAGGGATGTTTAGAAGTGGGCATTTTGAACAAGGCGTTACACACGGGATCACTGCCATTGGTCAGCATCTGGCTGCGTATTTCCCGCCTGAAGTCACTCCGCGTAACGAATTGTGTAATCACGTGCTGGTGTTGTAGCCTCTTGTGTGTATGGTCTGCGCCAGCACAGGCAGATTTAATGGATATTTATCGTATTTACCATACCTCGCCCACGTTGGAATCGTTTGAAATCTGTCAGGGTGGCGGCTGTGTACACTCGGATGTATTGCAATTAACGCCGCCTGAATGGGATAACGTGCTGCAAATATTTACGCCTTTGGCAGACAATCCAGCACAAGAGCGGGCGCAGATTGCCCAAGCGATTGGCATGCTCGAAGACATGGTCGGCACCAAAATTGGTACCACTGCTGACCGCGCTGGTACTTTCGGTAACAGTGACTACCTCTATCAGCAAGATTGTAATGATGAAGCGATCAATAGCACGACTTATATGCGGTTGATGCAGCAAAGTGGTTTGATGCGTTTTCATACGATTCTTGATACCCGTACCCGCAAGTTCTTTGTTGGCGGCTGGCCACATACCGCTGCGGTGATTCAGGAGAATGCAACCAAAGCGGAATATGCCGTGGACAGCTGGTTTTACGATAATGGCTACCCGGCGACTATCATCCCAATGGCGCAATGGAAAAGCGGCTATATTCCCGACGATAGCCCGCTCAAACATCGCTAAGCAGTTGACCTTGTTGCCTGCAAGCCGTCTTTTGGCGCAAATGGCGGTGTGTGTTGCCAGCAAGTGCATGACTATCCCTGCAATTAACGCTAAAATTCCTTTCTTTAAGATTTTGAATAGAAACCCATTTTTATGCGCGCCTCACAATTTTTTATTGCCACCCAAAAAGAAGCCCCTTCGGACGCCGAGTTGATCAGTCACAAGCTGATGGTGCGTGCCGGGCTGATCAAAAAACTGGGTAGTGGCCTGTACACCTGGATGCCGCTGGGCTTGCGCGTGTTGCGCAAGGTGGAAAATATTGTCCGCGACGAAATGAATAAAGCAGGCGCGCTGGAACTGCTGATGCCTGCCGTACAGCCTAAAGAATTGTGGGAAGAAACCGGCCGCTGGGCAGTGTTTGGCCCGCAGATGCTTAAGATTCAGGATCGCCATGCGCGTGACTTCTGTTTTGGCCCGACCCATGAAGAAGTGATTACCGATATTGCGCGTAAGGAAATCAGCAGTTACAAGCAGTTGCCGCTCAATTTGTACCAGATCCAGACCAAGTTTCGCGACGAGATTCGGCCACGTTTTGGTGTGATGCGCGCGCGTGAATTCTTGATGAAAGATGCGTATTCTTTTCATAGCAGCTACGACAGCCTGGTGGAAACCTACAGCGCGATGCATGCCGCGTACAGCAATATCTTCACGCGGTTAGGATTGAAGTTCCGTGCGGTCAAGGCCGACTCCGGCGCAATCGGCGGCGATGGTTCACAGGAATTTCACGTGCTGGCAGATAGCGGCGAAGATGCGCTGGCCTATTGCGAGCAGTCCGATTACGCGGCCAACGTTGAGCTGTCCGAAGCAGTTGTGACAACCACGCGTCAAGCTGCTACCGAGACAATGCATGAAGTGGACACGCCCAAACAGACCACTTGCCAGGATGTGGCTGCCTTGCTGGGGGTGCCGGTGAGCAAAACGGTCAAGTCAGTGGCACTGATGGTGGATGATGTATTTACACTGGCCTTGTTGCGCGGTGACCACCAGTTGAATGAAGTGAAGTTTGGCAAGATTGAAGGCGTGCAAGAGTTCCGTCTGGCGACTGAAGAGGAAATTCGTGCCCATTTGAGCTGCCCGCCGGGATTCATCGGGCCGGTTGGTGTGAGTGGTAGTGTGCGTATTGTGGCCGATAAAACCGTGGCAGCGATGAGTGATTTTGTCTGTGGTGCCAATAAGCCTAAATTTCATTTGGCTGGCGTAAACTTTGGCCGTGATTTGCCTGAACCAGCGGTGGTTGCCGACATCCGCAATGTGGTGGATGGCGATGCCAGCCCTGATGGCAAGGGCACATTAAGTTTGTGTCGCGGCATTGAAGTTGGCCATATTTTCCAGTTGCGTAGCAAATACTCCGAAGCCATGCAGGCGACTTACCTCGATGAAAACGGGCAATCGCAAGTGATGGAAATGGGCTGTTATGGCATTGGCGTTTCGCGTATTGTCGGGGCGGCGATTGAGCAGGGCAATGATGATAAAGGTATTATCTTCCCGCGTAGCATGGCGCCGTTTGATGTGGTGATTTGCCCGATTGGGCTCGACAAGAGCGAGGCTGTCAAACAGGCTGCTTTTGATCTATATCGTCAGTTGCAGCAGGCGGGCGTGGATGTGTTGCTGGATGACCGTGGTGAGCGCCCGGGTGTGATGTTTGCCGAAAGTGACCTGATGGGCATTCCGCATCGCCTGGTGATTGGTGACCGCGGCCTGGCTGAAGGCAAGGTGGAATATAAAGGCCGTACTGACACTGAAGCACACAATCTGCAAGTGGCTGAGTGTGTGGCCTTTTTACTTGACAGGCTGGCGCAGTAATTTTTTGCACAATAAACAGGGGTGTTTTGCCCCTCTGTTTTAACGTTGGGTAGTGATTGCAAGCGGTAAGATGATGGGATGAACTGGGTAAAACTTTTCTATTTCTCGGTAGTGTTCGCGGGCCAATGGCTATGGTCTGAAGCCGCTATTGCCGGCAACCAGAAAGAAGAGCCTCTGGCCAATAGTGTGAAAGCACTGATGCAGAAGTCGGTCAGTGATGTGGCGGCGCCCCGTCTGCTGTTTGAGACCGAGCAATCTGCGCAACACTGGATGCAGATGATGTCGGCCAGACTGGCCAAACGCATGCCTGATGTGCAGTACCGTGAGGATTTTCTCAAATCGGTACATTATGAAGCCACCCGTGCCGGGCTCGACCCGCAGTTGGTGCTCGGTCTGATTCAGGTGGAAAGTGGTTTTAAGAAGTATGCTGTCTCTGAAGTAGGTGCACGCGGCTATATGCAAGTCATGCCGTTTTGGGTGCGCTCCATTGGCGCGACCGAGCACAACCTGTTCGATATGCGCTTGAATCTGCGCTATGGTTGTACCATCTTGCGGCATTATCTGGATATTGAGCGGGGCGATTATTTCCGTGCACTTGGCCGGTATAACGGCAGCCTCGGCAAGCCGGATTATCCCAATCTGGTGGTCGGCGCCTGGCGGAACCACTGGCATTATGCCCCACCTGCTTCGGCAACACTCGCCGTTGCCAGTCAGTAGTGACAAAAAACCGCGCCTGCGCGCGGTTGTTTATTTAACGACCTTGAATCCGTAGTAAGTCCCGAATTCCCCTTCATTTTCATGGTACACAAACAGCATGCCATTGCTGTAACCCAAACCGTTGTAGTGGTTTTGCGCGCGCAGTTTCATGGTTTTGGGTAATTCGCTTTTGCCCACATATTGACCATTCAGGTCGTATATCAATACGGCTTTGTGATCCACATCCAGCAACACCAGTTCATTGCCAGCGACGCCGCTGAATCCTACAAAGTGATCGCTGATGTCATCATGGGCCACTTGCGGCTTGCTCAGATCGAGCTTGATCTCCTGTACTTTTTCACGGCTTTTGAGGTCAACCACATACACCAGATTGCCGCGCTCCTGTTTGGCAAAGTAGCGGTTGCTGACCGGGTCATAGCTGGGCATGGTGCCAGCATCCCCAAAAGCCGGGTTGAATTGCGAAACGTCGCCAGAGCTGGTGAGCACCTCGCCCTTTTCATTCACCTCCAGGCTGAAAATCCCCGTGTTAGGTAAAAAGCCCACTGCACTCGAAATATTGTAGGTCACGGTTTCCAGTTTGCCGCTGTTGGCGTTGTAATACAGTGAACGATTGTCGAAGCCGGGTTTGGCCGAATTTACGTAATGGCCATCGGCTGTATAGGCATGCACTTCCGATTTTGAAATTGGCGCTTCGAACTCGCTGCCCAAAGGTGCCAGGCCACCGTCAGCAATGTAATAATGCTGGTTGGCTGGCAAGTAGGCAACGGTCATCGGTCGCGTGCTTGGCTTTTTGACCAGCGGAATTTTAATGCCGATTTCGGCCTGCGGCAGAATTTCGGCCTGTGCCTGGCATGCCAGGCACATACACACACTGATTGCCCCGAGGGTGCTTAAAGGTAATTTCCCGAAAGATAATTGCATAATTTCCTCATTGTTCTTAATAGTTGGTTTTGCCTGTGTGTGACCGTCTGCGTGTCACTTTGTTTAATTGTTGTTAGGGTTAATTATTGTGAGTCTTGATGACTTGCACGCGTAATCAGCATGGCATCGCCGTAGCTGAAAAAACGATAGGACTGTTCCACCGCATGTGCATAAGCCTGCCGCATCAGATCATAACCGCCAAAGGCAGAGACCAGCATCATCAAGGTACTTTTTGGCAGGTGGAAATTGGTGATCAGTCTATCTACCAGCTTGAATTCAAAGCCGGGGGTAATGAAAATATCCGTTTCACCGTGATGTGCAAACAGCTTGTTGGCCTGTGCGGCGCTTTCCAGCGTGCGCAGGCTGGTAGTGCCCACCGCGGTTACACGTTTGCCGCGCGACCTCGCCTCAAGGATGGTTTGAATGGTATGTTCAGGCAAGTGGTACACCTCGCTGTGCATATGGTGGTCAGCAATATTGTCGACCTTTACCGGCTGAAAAGTCCCCGCGCCCACGTGCAGTGTCACATACACAATCTGCACGCCCTTATCTGCAAGTGTTTGCATGATGGCCTGATCAAAATGCAGGCCTGCAGTCGGCGCTGCCACCGCGCCTGCATGTTTGGCAAACACGGTTTGATAGCGGCTGTCATCCTCCGCATCTGCGGTGTGCTCGATATAAGGCGGGAGAGGCAGCTGGCCATGGCGTTCAAGAAACGTGTACCAGTCAACATCACCCAGCAGCTTGATATGAAACATATTGGCGTGGCGGCCCAGCACTTCAGCCTGAAAACCCTCTGCCAGCAGCAACATGCTACCCGCCTTGGGCGAACGCGAGGCTTTGATTTGTGCATAAGCCTCATGGCTATCCAGCACACGGTCTATCATCACCTCAATCTGCCCGCCGGTTGCCTTTGTTCCGAACAGTCTGGCTTTAATCACCTTGGTATCGTTAAGTACCAGAACATCGCCAGCTTCAAAAGCATCCACGATATCCTTAAACATCGCATCCGAGAACGTGTTGTTGGCGGCGTCTACCCAAAGCAGGCGACTGTCAGTCCTGTGAGCGGCAGGGTGTTGTGCAATTAAGTGCGGAGGCAGGTGAAAATCGAAATCTTGTATTCTCATTATGAAAAATTGTTGTTATAATAGCGGTCTGTTGTACATTATACCTCATGCCGGGATGGCGGAACTGGTAGACGCACTGGACTCAAAATCCAGCGTTGGCGACAACGTGCCGGTTCGATTCCGGCTCCCGGCACCAAGTAGTTGTTCAAAGAAATAAAATTTAGCCCGTAAATCAATGAATTACGGGCTTTTTTGTGTCCAAAGAAGTCCAAAGTCGTCGTTTCACATTCATTATTAAATAGGGGGCACTTATGGGGTAACAAAACTTACCCCTATCTGAAAGTGATGAGCAAAAGTTGATAGGCGATGTCAATGGATCTTCAAGGTAAGTACACCTGACTCGAAATCAGGAATATTGGATATTCTAAAATATCCAACCTCTGAATATATCGATAAGCGATGCAAATAATGAGGCAACAGCCAAAACCATGAATCAACGCTGGGTTTTTGCAGATTGTTTATCTAGCTTTTCAATATGTCTTTGCAGCAATAAGTCGTTAATGCTCTGGGCACTAATGATCGCAAGATGTTGAAGGTTCTGATTGTAGCTGAGCTCCCTGGCTAAAAACGGTCAGGTAGGATTTGAGTTCGGCATCGGTTTTTGTCGCGAATGATCTATTAACAAAAGCTGTGTTTACTTCTTGAAAACTAGCGATTTGTTTCATAATAACTCCTTCAAGCTAGGGTGTGACAGGAGAGACTCAAACTCTCACTCCCCCTATTGATAAACTTGCATTTGCAAAGTAAGCTACATCAAAAGCAATATATTTTATTAGAACTATAATTTATTGTGGTTGAAAGGGGAGGCGAATGAAATATCTTTTGACGGCTGCCACCACGACAGGAAAACCGGCGGTTATCACTGCCATTAAAATCAAAGCTTTCTAGATACCCGCTTCATGGCGGGTATTTGTTCATTTAAGACACAAAAGTATTTTAAAAAGGCATAACTCACTATTAATAATTAGTTTCAGTAAGGGGAAAAATATGGCACTACCAAAGAAAGTAGTTGAGCGTTTAACGTTAAACCTGAAGCGTTACCAAACCATATTGGCTGAAGCTAAGAATAGAGATATTAGCGAATCAGATACCGTTGTAATCCTTGCTGACATGCTTGCGGAGTTACTTGGATATAAAAAATATATCGAAATTACTACCGAGTTCGCAATACGTGGTACCTATGTTGATTTGGCCGTTAAGGTTGGCGAAGACGTTAGATTCTTGGTCGAGGTAAAGGCTATTAACATTGACCTGAAAGAAAACCATGTAAAACAAGCTATCGATTACGGCGCGAATCACGGGATTGAATGGGTCGTGCTAACGAATGGGGTCTCATGGCAGTTTTACAAAATTCACTTTGATAAACCGATCGACAAATCATTAATATTTGAAGTGGATTTACTCCAAACTGCAGCAAGAAATACGCAGCTAATTGAGTGCTTTGGAACTCTTAGCCGGGAAGGTTTCACTCAGTCCAGCATGACAGCCTTCTATCAACAGCAGCAAGCAATCAGTAAATATTCAATCGGCGCATTGCTAACTACAGATGCTGTGCTATCAACTATCAAGAAAGAACTCAAAAAGTTAAGCCCCACTTCAAAGATCGAAGACGAGTTTTTGAAAAATCTTTTACTGACAGATGTGATCAAGAGAGAGTTGACCGAAGGGGAGCAAGCTACAGCAGCTATTGAGTTAATTAAGAAGTGCGCTAGGGCGCAAGCTCGTTTAAAAGCTAAGGCTGTTACTCAATAGAGGTTGATTTTTTAGGGGTGTAGGATGATTCCAGCAATCGGAACAATGATTGGGTTTTACATCATTACTAGAGTAATAGTAACTTTTTAAAAGAATTCCGATACAGGTTACTTTTTTGGCATTGCATAAATGGTTGATTTTACAAATAATGAACCAATATTAATTCTGTTCATCAATTTATAATAAAATTATTATACTATTATGGCTTATGATGTTTGTGTTTATGTTGATACTGATGGATCTATACCTTTTTATGATTGGGTTAAAAGGCAGAGAATTCAAAAAATACAATTAGCAAAGTTCAATAGGCAAATGGACAGGTTGCAAGCAAGTGGTGAAGTGTTACGAAATGACCCATTGGCCGATTGTGGTAGAGCCGGACTATCCAAGTACAAAATAAGGGGTAACGTTCAGTTAAGGCCACTTCTTTGCGTAGTTTATGGGGATACTTACCACATTGATAGAAATGATATTTGCTATGTTTTCCTGAATGGTTGCATTGAAAAAGATAATGATTTTATCCCGGGTGATGCTAGGGATGTCGCTGATGATTACAAAACTAAAATGTTGAATGACAAAGCGAATAGAAAGCGGCTATATGAGCGTAATTGAAAAAAGATTAATTAAAGAGTTTGAAGACAAAGAGTATGCACATGCATATATGGACTCTCACTTAATAGATAGAATTTCTACCCAAATTTATCAATTGAGGCTTCAGCGTGGCTGGACCCAGCAGCAACTTTCAATTAAGTCCGGCATTGCTCAAGAGAGAATATCCCTTCTTGAGTCTGGTGATTTTACATCCATCACCATGAAAACATTACGTAAATTGTCTGAAGCATTTGATGTGGCTTTAACAATAAAATTTGAATCATTCGCAGATGCGGTGATTGATTTTGTCTCTTTATCTGTAGAAAAACTACAAGTGGACTCTCGTTTAGAATCAATCCAGAAGTTAAAAAATAATTTAAAGAAAAATGAACAGATGCCAAATGTTGAATTCTATGCTCTAGATTCATTTGCAAGCGTTAATTTACAAAGAGTTCAATTAAATGCGAGTGAATTGATTTTGACTAAAGCAGAGTCAACTGAAGAAAAGCGTCGCGCCTCAAGGGGTCTAGTCCGTGGACTGGTTTGTCGAAATTTAAATAAGGCGTTTGCAGCCGCACATTTAGTCCAGATGTTTGGTGAAACTGTTCGTGACGCAAGTCGAGAAGAAGATATTTGCTTTGATGAGCGAACTGATAAAAGATACTCAGATTTATGGCAAGGCTCACTAATAAGAACACAAAAATGAAAGTTAAATACTATCTATGTGAAGATGTAAGACAAGAATCAAACGGTAAGGTCATTCTCATAGGTCTTTATCCTGATAACACTATCATTGTAAGTAGACCAGACAAGGTAGTCATTCAGGACAAAGAAGTTGAGTTAACAATTTTAGCCAAACTTCAAATAATGCTAAATATTAGTGAATTTGAAGGTGAAGTTACTGTATCTGGTCGATTTTCTCAACCTGGTAACAGCATTCAAAGTGGTGAGCAGCCTATTGGCAATGTTGTAATACCAAAAGGTAAAAGCCATAATTTTGTAATGGATGTCTCAAACTTCCCCGCTGTTGGGGCTGGAGAATATTCATTTATTGCAACTGTAAATGGTGAAGAGTTTAAGTTTCCGATCATCATTGAATATGATGAATAAAACATTAACCTTGTTTTAACCCGCTCCAGCGGGTTTTCATCACACTCGCCTAGCTAATGTGACTTTTGAGCACTAAACTCTTCACTATTAACCGACTGCTGGTAATCGCCCATTGAAGTGGTTTTTGTTTAAGTGAGATGCAAACCATTATCCCGAGTGGCGCTGAAGCCTAAATCCACCCCACGATACCAGATCGCTAAATCCAGTATTAAATCAATAGCTATTTCCTTTCCTTTAAATCATCGGAAGATGATGGCCAATGGAAATAACCTTTACTATCTACATGAAATTCTTCAGATTGCCTAAGTTTACATGGCTGATAGGTCATTTGGTTTTGTTTAGCTGATTCACCTAAGGATGGGGTATGTTGTATGAGGTAACTTGTTGGTGTAACTGATCCAAAAGCATGGATAAAGAGACTATGGTCCTCACTAAATGAAGGTTCAGAACTCTTTGAATCTCTCGCTACTAAATGACATGCCCTATATATGTTGCCTTCAGTAAGTTTCTTCTGTTGCGGGTAATTTGAACCACAGTATCACATAAAATTTACAACCATTCCCGCGCTTTATTTTTGACTGGTTCCGGTCAAAATTTTACATTTCTATCGTCTTTTTCCTTCGCTTTTTTCTTGCGTAGTTTGCGCGTGTTGTGCTAACGTTCATTGTGTAACAAATTTGTAACTAAACGTAATTTGGTTGATACAAACTAAATTCTGGATTGGGCAAGCATGTTATCGATCTGCGAAACGCATTGTGTGGCACGACCAAACGCTTCAGCCTCTGCTGAAAGTGTTTTCAAGTTGTTGCTGAGTTTGCTGGTGTTTTCCGGTTTGATTGCAGTCGCCTTTATGCATATAGGTGCATGGATGGTGTTGCCGTTTGCGGGTCTGGAGCTGGTGTTGGTGGTGTTGGCATTTGTGGTGGTGTTGCGCCACAGTGGTGATTACGAAAAAATTACCATTGCCGAGGAGTACGTTGATGTTGAGCAAAGTGTGCTGGGGAAAATAAGCCACGTTCGCTATCAGCGATATTGGACTCGTGTCACGCTCAGGGAGAGTGAGGGCAGTAAAACTTCTCTATGGATCGGGTCCCATAATAAAGCAGTCGAGTTTGGACGTACCACCATGGACAACGCGCAACGCGAAGAACTGGTGGCACATCTCAGGCGCGCACTCGTAAAAACTAGATAACTGGATTTTGGAGCAGATTAGATGCAAGGGATGAAGAAACTCGGGGTTGGTGCATTTGCATTGTTTTCAACATTAAGTGCGCGTGCCGACTACACGTGGAACTTCCCGGAGCCGGTCACACCGATGGCTTTGGATACGTTACACGTGCACAACAAATTTATGCTGATTACTGCTGTGATTTTTGTAGTGGTATTGGCAATCATGATTTATTCAATCATTACCCACCGCAAAAGCAAAGGGTACAAACCTGTTGCTGACAAGGCGCCTTCTACGACCGTAGAAATTTTCTGGACGCTGATTCCTTTTGTGATTCTGCTGCTGATCGACTTTGTCATTATGGGGATTCCCGCATACCACAGTGTGGTGATGATGGAAGATACGCGTGATCAGTCCACCATGGTGATTAAAATTACTGGTTCGCAATGGCGCTGGCAGTATGAATATCTGGATGGCGATGCCAAGGGCATCAAGTTTGTCAGCAACCTGGCAACTTCAGATGGTCAGTTGCATAACAAGGAAGACAAAGGCGAGCACTATCTGCTGGAGGTGGACAATCCGCTGGTATTGCCAGTCGGTGAGAAGGTGCGCATTCTGATGACCGCTTCGGATGTGCTGCACAACTGGTGGGTGCCACAGTTCGGTTCCTCACGTGTGGCTGTCCCTGGATTTATTCGTGAAACCTGGGTGCAAGTTGAAAAAGAAGGCGTTTATCGCGGTCAGTGTAAAGAGCTGTGCGGTAAAGGCCATGGCTACATGCCGGTCGTGGTCAATGCAATTTCAAAAGAGCAGTTTGCCGAGTGGGCGGGTAAAAAACAGGCAGAGCAACAGGCCGCCAACGACGTTAAAGAGATGAGCAAGGATGACTTGCTTGCACAAGGTAAAACTGTTTACGAGAAAAACTGTGCGGTATGCCACCAGGTGTCTGGTGCTGGCTTGCCTCCAGCTTTCCCCGCACTGACCGGCAGTAAAATCGCTACGGGTCCGATATTTGGCGCAGATGGTAAATATGCGAAAGATAGCCATCTTGACCGCGTGCTGAATGGCAAGGGCGTGATGCCCGCATGGAAAACCACTTTGAACGATACGGAAATTGCAGCTGTGATTACTTATGAGCGTAATGCACTGGGTAATACTGCCGCTGTCGATGCGGTATTGCAACCAGCGCAAGTCAAAGCTGCGCGTGAATAATATTTGAGCGATTTAGGAGATCACTATGAGTACTACCACCGTAGCACATCATGACGAGCACCACGATCATCCAACCGGTATCATGCGTTGGTTGACGACAACTAACCATAAAGATATCGGTACGATGTACCTGACATTCTCGTTGATTATGTTTTTGGTTGGCGGCAGCATGATTTTGGGTATTCGTGCCGAGTTGTTTAAACCTGGTTTGCAGTTGATGAACCCGGAATTTTTTAACCAGTTGATTGGCGTACATGCGCTGATCATGATTTTTGCGGCCTTAATGCCAGCAGCCACCGGCTTTGCCAACTGGATGTTGCCCCTGCAAATTGGTGCGCCTGATATGGCTTTGCCACGCCTGAATAACTGGGGTTTCTGGATTCTGCCACCTTCAGCGATTTTGCTGACCTTGCCATTTACACTGGCTTTGTTCGGGGTAGGTGATGGCGCACTGGCCACAGGGTGGACGTTCTACCCGCCGTTATCCGTACAAGGGGGCATTGGCGTCGACTTTGCTATTTTTGCAGTGCATCTGCTGGGGATTTCCTCGGTGCTGGGCTCTATCAATATCATTGTGACCATCTATAACATGCGTGCCCCTGGCATGACATTGATGAAAATGCCGATGTTTGCATGGGGTTGGCTGATTACTGCGTTTTTGCTGATTGCAACGATTCCAGTGCTGGCCGGTGCGGTTACCATGCTGCTGACAGACCGTCATTTTGGCACGCACTTCTTCGATGCTGCCGGTGGCGGTGACCCGATTATGTTCCAGCATCTGTTCTGGTTCTTTGGGCACCCGGAGGTGTATATCTTGTTGTTGCCAGTGTGGGGCTTTATTCCACAAATTCTGCAAACTTTCAGCCGCAAACCGATGTACGGTTACAAAGCGCAAGTCTACTCATTGTGGGCCATTGGCGCGCTGGCGATCGTTGTTTGGGCGCATCACTTCTTCACCGCGGGTATGCCGGTGCCCGCACTGTTGTACTTTATGTATAGCACCATGGCGATTTCTCTACCACTGGCTGTGCTGTTCTATTGCTGGATTCGTACCATGTGGAAAGGCTCCATGAGCTTTGAAACACCGATGCTGTTCACCGTTGGCTGGATCATTCTGTTCGGGATTGGTGGCTTGACTGGCTTGGTGCTGGCCGATGTGGCAGCGGATGCCCAGTACCACAACAGCTATTTTGTGGTAGCGCACTTCCACTACACCCTGTTTGCCGGTGGCATCATGGGCATCATGGCAGGTGTGTACTACTGGCTGCCAAAAATGACCGGCCATATGTATAACGAAAATTTGGGCAAACTGCACTTCTGGCTCACGGCGATTTCGTTCAATGTCACCTTTATTCCGCAATTCTTCGTGGGGCTGGCTGGTATGCCACGCCGTATCCCTGACTATGCCTTGCAATTTGCCGAGTTCAACATGATCTCATCCATTGGGGCGTTTGTACTGGGGCTGTCACAACTGTTGTTTGTATATAACATTGTGAGTTGTGCCAGAGGGGGTAAAAAAGCGACGGATCAGGTTTGGGAGGGCGCGCAAGGGCTGGAGTGGACGTTGCCTTCCCCGCCGCCATACCATAGTTTTACTGAGCAACCTGTAGTGAAATAATGCCCAGTGATGGTTTGCAATAAAGGCCTGGCAATCAATGATGATGATCAGGCCTTGATTGAATTAAAGGTCGAATTTTGAGCGAAACAAAACAGCGTCGTAACAAGAGAATTGCCTGGGCTTTAGCATTGATAGCCATTGCATGGTATGTGATCTCCATGTTTACGGTTTGGAAGTAACTCAGAGCATACAAGAAGTCACAATGTGAAAGAAGATCAGGAACGCGCGAATAAACGGCTGGTCATCAAGCTGGTTTGGATTGTCGCAGGTGCTTTAGTGTTTGCATTTGCTTTAGTGCCGCTGTACGACGTGATTTGTGCTGTGACGGGACTCAACGGAAAAACTAACAGCACTGCCGAGCTAGTGGTACCGGTGAAGGTGGATAGCACTCGGGAGGTCACTGTGCAGTTCATTTCCTCGGTCATGCCGGGGTTGGGATGGAATTTTTTTCCACTCGAAAACAGTGTCAAAGTCCATCCGGGTCAAGTGACGACGGTGTTGTTTGAAGCAAAAAATACGACGAGTACCGAGGTGTCCGGGCAGGCAATTCCCAGTGTGACACCAGGGAAAGCCTCGGCACATTTAAAGAAAATTGAGTGTTTTTGTTTTGTGAAACAAACCCTCAAGCCAGGAGAGGTAAAAAAATTACCGCTTCGTTTTTTTATCAGTGCGGATTTGCCGCAGGACGTACATGAGTTGACGTTGTCATATTCATTCTTCCCGGCAGCTCAGTAACTAAACTATTAAACTAATTATAAAAAATCAAATGATTGGGAGTTAAGGCATGGCAAGTCATTCAGAAAATCATTATTTTGTACCGCATGGCAGTATTTATCCGGCACTGATCTCGGTTGGATTGCTGTCACTGGCCAGTGGCTTTGTGTTTAATGTCACAGGTTCGGATACCCGCATGGATGGATCTATTAAAAATCCTGCCCTGACATATCTGGCAACGCCTGGAAAATACATGATGTATCTTGGCTTGGCCATTATTCTGTTCATGATGTTCAAATGGCTCAGTACTGTAGTCACTGAAAGTCTGACTGGACAATACAAAAAGTGGGAAGACAAGTCATTCCGCATTGGCATGATTGTGTTTATTTGCTCCGAGGTTGCCTTTTTTGCTGCGTTTTTCGGTGCATTGTTCTACATGCGTGTCCTTTCCGTCCCTGATTTGGCCTCTTACGCACCGGATATTACCCCGTATAAGGACTTTCTCAGCACCTGGCCATCACAGGGCCCAGGCGGGTCGGTATTGGGTGAAAGTTATAAACCCGATCAGGCATTTCATCCGATGTCCTGGAGTGGGCTACCACTGATTAATACGCTATTACTGTTGAGTTCTGGTGCGACCATTACCTGGGCGCACTGGGGCCTGATTAAAAATAACCGTAAGCAGCTGGTGATCGGCCTGTTTTTAACCATCGCCTTAGGGGTGACTTTCCTGATCTGCCAGGCGGCTGAATACCACCATGCCTACACCGAAATGGGGCTGACATTAAAGTCTGGTGCTTATGGGGCGACCTTCTTTATGTTGACTGGCTTCCATGGTTTTCATGTGACCATCGGGACATTGATGCTGATCGTGATCTGGTTGCGCAGCATGAAAGGCCACTTCACTCCTGAGCATCATTTTGGGTTTGAAGGTGTTGCCTGGTATTGGCACTTTGTGGATGTGGTCTGGCTGGGCTTGTATATATTTGTCTACATGCTCTGATCAAATTGAAAAGGGCGCGATCAGCGCCCTTTTTGATGGTGTTCTCTGTGAGTGTGTAAGGGCAGGGGGCGATAGCTGATTAGAGTGTATGGCCGATGTAGCCAAAGTGTGCAGCAATAATCAGTAATAGAAACAAGGTGATAGACAAACCGATGCGCATGGTCAAGGCTTTGACGGTGCGATCTGAGCCACGTTTATCCTTTAGCAGGAAAATGAGTGCAGAAACCAGGCTGCCAATAATGATCAGTAATATCAGTACGGTTGCAATTTTAATCAGCATGATATGTGTTCTCGATAAAGTTGGCCCATTATGGGCTGTAAGTGGAAAAATGCAAATACCTTTGGGAACCTCCTACGTGTTGCGATTGCGCCCGCTGGTGCTCTTGATCATGACCGTGATGATCGCTGTTTGCATCAAGCTGGGGTTATGGCAGTGGCACAAGGCAGAACAAAAACAGGCCATGGCCGATGCTTTGCTGCATGGCCAGTCCCGTACCGAAATGCTCGACATTCAGCGCATGCAGGAGGCCGGGTATGTCACGCAGATGCATATGCATACCGTGCAGTTAACAGGGCGTTATCTGCCTGAGTACACCTTCTTTCTCGATAATCAGGTTGAAAATACACAAGCAGGTTTTCATGTCATGACCCCACTGTTGTTGCAGGATAGTCAGACTGTCCTGCTGGTGGATCGCGGCTGGGTGCCCGGCTATGCGGATCATCAGCAATTGCCTGAGGTCATGACCAGCACCGGCGAACAAACAGTCAAAGGCTGGTTATGGCAACAGAAGAAAACCGCATTCAGACTGGATCAGGCAGGGCAGGGTTGGTTACCGGTGCAGCAAGTGATTGATTTTGACTATTTGCGCAAACAATGGCATTACACAATGCCTGCCGCTTTGTTAAAGTTGGATCCTGCTATCCCTCAAGATGGTTTTGTCCGACATTGGGCGCTGCCAGCGGGGCAAGTTGAGAAAAACCTGAGTTATGCCTATCAGTGGTTTGGTTTTGCATTGGCAAGTTTATTGATCGGCAGCTATCAAATGCTGGGGAAACGTGAGTGAGTGTGATGCAGGAAACAACCAACCGGCAATCTGAATTTGATGCTGCGCAACAACGCAAAGGCCGCATGATTTTCTTGCTGCTGGCCGTATTTTTTACCGTGCCTTTGCTGGTGGTGGTGGCCATGATCAAGTTTGACTGGCGGCCGGGCGGTAAAAGTTACGGGCAACTCATCCAGCCGCCTGTCTCCATCGCTCACGAAACACAATGGGAGACAGATGGAGGGCAGAACGTCCCTCAGTTCTGGCGTGATAAATGGAATATCGTCTATATTGCCCGTGAATGTGATGTTGATTGCATGCAGCGCTTGTACGATTTACGGCAGATTTATGTCTCGTTATACAAAGACATGGTGCGCGTACAACGGGTACTGATTACCCAGCAAACAAACACGCAGGCCATTCGTGCACGCTACCCTGATTTGCTGATTATTAATGGGCAAGCGGAACAAATCACCACCCTTGGCCGGCAACTGACTAATCAGGAGCAGAATACGCTGGATGCGCACAGAGTCTATTTTATAGATCCGCTGGGCAATGTCATGATGCAGTATGGACCCGAGCTCGAAGCCAAATGGATACGCAAGGATTTGATCAAGTTGCTGAAATCGTCCTGGGCAGGCTAAATCATGTTTAAGGCTATCAGTGTGTTTGCCGCCCTACTGGCATTTTGTGTCGTGGTGCTTGGTGCTTATGTGCGATTATCCGATGCCGGCCTCGGCTGTCCTGATTGGCCCGGCTGTTATGGTGCACTGAGTGTGCCGCAGAGTGAAGTGGCCATCGCCAGCGCGCAACAGGCTTATCCGGACAAGCCGCTGGAACATGCCAAGGCCTGGAAAGAAATGGCACACCGTTACGTTGCCGGTACACTGGGGCTACTGGTGCTTGCGCTGGCCGTACTTGCCTATCGGTACCGGCATGCGATCAGGACTGCCTGGCAGCTCTCTGCCGGACTGGTACTGCTCATTGCGGCACAAGCCTTGCTGGGCATGTGGACGGTGACCTTGTTACTAAAACCAATGATTGTGACGCTGCATTTGCTGGGTGGCATGACGACGTTTGCACTGCTCAGCTGGGTTGCGATCCGCAATACCACGCGGCCAGACATTGCCTTGCCACGCGGACAACAGTGGTGGTTAAGAGCCGCACTCCTGATCTGGTTCGGTCAGTTGATGCTGGGTGGCTGGACCAGTACCAATTATGCGGCGCTGGCATGCACGGACTTTCCAACCTGCCATGGTGCCTGGTTGCCAGCCATGAATTTTGATGATGGATTCCATGTGTTCCGCGCGCTGGGACAAAGTCGAGATGGCGGCCAATTGCATCTGGATGCCCTGACTGCCATTCAGTGGACGCATCGACTGGGTGCATTGGTCGTCCTGCTATGGGGGCTGATCAGTGTCAGAATTTTATTGCAGCGACCAGCATCGCGCTGGTTGGCATGGTCGCTATTGGTGATTTTGGTTTGCCAAATTGGCATAGGCATCAGTAACCTGATATTGCATCTGCCACTGATGCTGGCGGTACTGCATAACGCAGGCGCTGCTTTGCTTGGCGGATGTCTGGTGATGATCAATGCCAGATTAATGAATACAAGCTATTAAAACAAGGGATGGGGAGCACATGATGCAAACGACAATCGTCACGCAGGTCGAAGCCGCCAAAATGGGGCTGCGCAACTTTTATGCCTTATGCAAACCGCGGGTGACTGCGCTGATTGTATTCACGGCCATCATCGGCATGTTGATGGCCAGTCCCGGCATGGTTTCCTGGCAGATATTGCTGGCCTCGACAGTCGGCATTGCGTTTGCCTCGGGCGCCGCAGCGGCCTTTAACTGTCTGATCGAGCACAAGATAGACGCCATGATGGCACGCACACGGGCCAGGCCCCTGGCGACAGGTCAAGTGTCGCATATGGAAACCTTGTTATTTGCCAGTGTGCTGGGCGGGGCGGGGCTCACCATCCTTTATTATTGGGTGAACCCGTTGACCATGTGGCTGACATTGGCAACTTTTGTCGGCTATGCCGTGATTTATACGGTGTTTTTGAAACCGGCCACCCCGATGAATATTGTGATTGGTGGCGCCTCGGGTGCCATGCCACCGATTCTCGGCTGGGCGGCAGTGAACAATACGGTGTCACCAGAGGCATTGGTCATGTTTCTGATTATTTTTGCCTGGACGCCTCCGCATTTCTGGGCGCTGGCGCTTTATCGCCGTGAAGAGTACGCCAAGGTTGGCATGCCCATGCTGCCGGTGACGCACGGCGAGCAATTCACTTTACTGCATATTTTGCTGTATACCGTGATCTTGGTACTGGTGTCATTCATGCCTTACAGCCTGGGTATGAGCGGCTGGTTGTATCTGGCGTCTGCGATTGCGCTGAATGCGGTGTTTATGTACTACGTTGTTGGCTTATACCGGCACTATTCGGATGCCTTGGCAAAAACAACGTTTAAATATTCTATTTTGTATTTAAGCCTGATTTTTGCAGCATTACTGTTGGACCACTATCTCATTTAATGTCTGACTCATTTAACGTCTGACTCGTTTAACTTCAGCTTAAGATAAGTCAGCGTTTAAAACAGGGCAGCCTGGGCTGCCCTGTCCGCTTATTTCACAAACTTCGTTGAAGTGTTGCTTTTTCTGCGCGTGGTAGCGGAGGTGTGTTTCGGTTCAAACAAGGCCGTAAACAGGCCTGGTCTGCCATGCAGAAATCCTTGTATATAATCACAGTGCATGACTTTCAGGATGTTCTCCTGCTGGGAGTTCTCCACGCCTTCTGCAATCAGTTCCATATTCAGTTCGTGCGCCATCTGAATGATAGAGCGGCACAAGATAAAATCGTAGTTATCAACTTCAAGGTTTTTAATGAAAGACTTGTCGATTTTGACATAATCAATCTGATATTTTTTCAGATAGCCCAAGGCCGAGTAGCCCGTGCCAAAGTCATCAATTGAGAGTTTGATGCCTGATCGCTTCACTGTTTGCAAGGTTTCCTCTGTGGTTTTAGAGGGTTCCAGCAATAAGCCTTCAGTAATTTCAAAGCAAAAGCGCTCGCATGGAATGCTGGAATGTTCCAGTCTTTTAATAAATTCCAGTAAATGGTGTGGATGTGCAAATTGAACGGGAGAGATGTTCAGGCCGATTTCCATGCCTTGTAAACTGATGGGGTTGATATTGGATAAATCACGCAGAACCTCATCAAAGATCCATTTGCCCAGTTCAATAATAAAGCCCGATTCTTCAGCAATTGGAATAAATACACTGGGAGGGATAGAGCCGCGCGTAGGGTGTTCCCAGCGGATCAGTGCTTCAGCTTTAATGAGTGCCAAATCCTGCAGGCGATAGATGGGTTGATACACCAGATGCAGCTCATCATGGTCAATGGCTGAGCGTAAATCACGGGTCAGCGAAATCCGGTCCTTGATTTCCTGCTGCATGACTTGCGTGAAAAACTGGTACTGATTTTTACCCGCGCGTTTGGCGGCGTACAAAGCCTGGTCGGCAAACATCATTAACTCTTCAGCCGAATCACAATTGTTGGGAAACACGGCAATGCCAATGCTGGCTGTAACAAAATGCTGTTTGTCATCAATGTGAAAAGGGGAGCGTATGGTCTCTACAATCTTTTCACCAATCTCATGCAGAATGGCCATATCCTTAAGATTGGGCGCCACGACGACAAACTCATCCCCGCCCAGTTTGGCTGTCGTATCGCCGGCACGCACGCAGGATTGAATGCGTGTGGCTGCATTTTGTAACAGGCGATCCCCCACGGCATGGCCTGCAATATCGTTGACATCCTTGAATCCGTCCAGATCAATCAGCAGTAAACCCAACTGTTTGTGAGCAATATGGCAGTCATGGATTGCCTGTTCGAGGGACTGATGCAGTAAATAACGGTTAGGCAATTGTGTTAAATAGTCGTAATTGGCCTGGCGCCAGATTTGCTGGCGGACCTCAGCCTCACGATGCTGCGCCCGGCGATAAAAGCGCCAGAACTGGTAAAGCAGCAACACGCAGACGATCGAAAGAATTGCCGTTTCCGTTTCAATAAACCCCTTTTCAACGGGGGGGCGTGCGCGCCATGGCTGCACAATATTCGTATTATTGGTGCCTATCGCAATAATTGCACGTTCGAGAATGCTGGCCAACACTGGCTGCTCTTCCGAAACGGCCATGCTGATTTCCGTATTAAACGGGGTGGCGCCTATTTTTTCGCTAAAAGGCAAGCGGTGATATTCGATATGGTAATCAATCACGATTTCATTACCGATATAGGCGTCAATCTGCCCATTATTCAATCCATCAAAAGCCTCATCCGCGATATCGACATACACCAGTTTCATGTTGGGATAAAGAGCCTGCAGGCGTGGGCCAATATTGCTGTGCCTGTACACGGCTACTTTTGCATTTTTAAACGCCTCCAGACTGCTTGCGCCTGAAAAGGCGGGGGTGTACTTGTTAATGTAAATGGCATAGGGAATCACCAGATGTGGCGTACTCAGGCGCTGATAACCCTCTACATCCGCAGCATTACTGATGCTGGAAATCACTTCTACCTGTTTGGGTTTTGGCCGATCTTGATAAGTGTCAAGTTTGAACTGCAAGCCGGTCAACTGGCTGATCTGCTTGAGATAATCAATAGAAATGCCGCGATGCTTTTCATTTTCAAGTTGAAACTCCACCGGCATCCAGCCATTTTTGATTGAGACGCGGATGACAGGGTGCGCTTTAATCCAGGCAAGCTCCTCGCTGGTGAGTGGCAGTTTTTTCTGTATCTGCTTACCCGCCGAGCGCGGTTGAATCATGTCTTCATTGGCAAGGCTGTGCTGTACGACCATCAGGCCGAACACCAGTATCAGTGAGTTTAGGAGTGATTTCATACTGCCCTGAATATGATATTTCGAAAAATACCGGCAATCGCTTTGCGCAAAAGTGAACTGCGCATGGTTGTGCGCAGCCTGCTTTTGGCCAGCTATCGATGAAATCAAACGATCGATACACTTGCCGCTATCACTGTTAACGGCAAGCGGGAAAAATTCTTTAGGCGGGAAAAATAACTTTACAACTATGATAAAAAAAACCCGCTGCTGGAGCGGGTGTTTTTCTAGCGGTGGGCGAAAAAAATTAACTGGCTGACAGGCAGGTTTTCATAAATGCCTTGCGCTCATCACCCTTCAACGCTTTGGTTGCGGCATCTGCATTACAGGTCTTCATTTTGTTTTGCTGTGCGGTCAGCCCAGACTCTGGCTTGTTTGACAGGCAGGTTTTCATAAACGCTTTGCGCTCATCGCCCTTTAAAGTTTTAGCGGTGGCATCTGCGTTACAGGTCTTCATTTTTTCCTGCGGGGTTGCTGCACAGGCAGCGTAACTCACAAATGTGATGAGTAAAGTAAAAACCAGTTTATTCATAAGAGTCTCCAAACGCACAATTTTATTTAAAGTATTGATATTGGCCCTGGCTATGCTGCTGGCCAATATTGATTGTGACACATTCTGAATATCGGCTGATTTTGCTAACATAAATTTACGCTTATGCTTGCTGGTGTTGCAGGCAATACAGCGACTTGAGGCATGATGGAGACGCGATTTACGTTAAATAACGCATGGCATGCCTGACAAAACCGGCATAAAGTCCGTTCTACAGAAACGTGACATCCGTCGAAAAGTTCTGACATTTTTGCCATACCAGCAACAGCGCTGGTAATGGTCGGAGCAAGAAAGCTCACCCACCGTTTAGACACGGTCGGTGAGCTTTTTTTTCGTCTGGTGCCTGTCTGGTGTTTGATTTTTATGCCATTTTTTTAATTTTTAAGGAGTCCATTTTATGATACATGGTGATATTTCCAGCAGTAACGATACCGTCGGCGTGGCCGTGGTCAACTATAAAATGCCACGCCTGCATACCCAGGCCGACATTATCGACAACTGCAAAAAAATTGCAGACATGGTCGTCAATATGAAAGCCGGTTTGCCGGGAATGGACCTGGTGATTTTTCCCGAATACAGCACACATGGCATTATGTATGACGGTGAGGAAATGTATGCCAACGCTACTACGGTGCCTGGGCCGGAAACTGCAATTTTTGCTGAAGCCTGCCGCAAAGCCAAGGTGTGGGGCGTGTTTTCGATTACTGGCGAACAGCATGAAGAACATCCCAAAAAAGCGCCTTACAACACGCTGATTTTGATGAATGATCAGGGCGAAGTGGTACAGAAATACCGCAAAATCATGCCATGGGTGCCCATCGAGGGCTGGTACCCGGGTAAGGAAACCTTTATCAGCGAAGGTCCCAAAGGGCTCAAGATCAGCCTGATTATTTGTGATGACGGCAACTATCCTGAAATCTGGCGTGACTGTGCGATGAAGGGGGCAGAGTTGATTGTGCGTTGTCAGGGCTATATGTATCCAGCCAAGGAACAGCAAATCCTCATCAGCAAAGCCATGGCATTTGCCAATAACACCTATGTAGCCGTGGCCAATGCGGCCGGCTTCGACGGGGTGTATTCCTATTTCGGCCATTCTGCCATTATCGGTTTTGATGGCCGTACGCTGGGGGAATGTGGTGAAGAGGAAAACGGCGTACAGTATGCGGCCCTGAGCAAGCATCTGATCCGCGATTTCCGTCAGCATGGCCAGTCAGAAAACCACCTGTTCAAACTGCTGCATCGCGGCTATACCGGTGTACTCAATTCTGGCGACGGTGATCAGGGCGTGGCTGCCTGCCCCTACAGTTTTTACAGCAAGTGGGTGCAAGATCCAGACGCTGCGCGTGCCATGGTAGAATTGTTTACCAGACCGACCCTGGGCACCAAAGAGGCGCCGATAGACGGCCTGCCCAATTAACGCACATTCTGCTAACCAGCCCCGGCACCCTGCCGGGGCCATACATGAAAGTCAGTCATGGCAAACTCCGATCCAATTCCTGTCGGTGTGCTGTTTTCCACCAGCGGTGCCACCGCTACCATTGAGCGCTCGCAGGCGTTTGCCACCTTTTTTGCGATTAACGAAATCAATGCCGCAGGCGGGATTCATGGCCGTGAACTGGTGCCGGTCTACTATGATCCGCAAGGCCATCCGCAGCAGTACCAGGCATTGGCCGAACGCATGATCCGTGAAGACAAGGCCAATGTGATTTTTGGCTGTTATATGTCGAGCACGCGTAAAGCCGTGATTCCAGTGGTGGAAAAATGGCGCAAACTGCTGTTTTACCCTACGCCCTATGAAGGCTTTGAATTTTCACCGCATGTGATCTATACCGGTGCTGCGCCCAACCAGAACAGTGCGCAACTGGCCGATTACATGACCCGTCATTTTGGCGCGCGCATTTACCTGATAGGCAGCGATTACATTTACCCGTACGAATCCAACCGCATCATGAGTGACTTTATCCTGCAGGTGCCGGGCGGTAAAAAACTGGCCGAACGCTACCTGCCGCTCGATGCCAGCGAGAAAGACTTTCTCCCCATCGTGCGCGACATCAAGGCGAGGTCGCCTGACTTTGTGTTTTCAACCGTGGTGGGCAAAGCCACGCGCATGCTGTATCAGGCCTATGCCGATATCGGCATGGATGCGATGCATGTGCCGATTGCCAGCCTGACCACCTGCGAAGCGGAAGTCAGTGAAATGGGCAACCGTATCGCTGCCGGGCACATCACTTCTGCACCGTATTTTCAGTCGATTGCGACCGAGCACAATCGCGCCTGTGTGGCACGCTTCAGGCAGCAGTTTGGTGACGAAATTGAACCCAATATGTGTTGGGAGGCCGCTTATTTTCAGGTGCACCTGTTTGCAGAAGCCATGCGTGCTGCAGGCGATGACCACTACGACAGCCTGCTGCCCCATTTGCTCGGACGGGCGTTTGAGGCGCCACAGGGGCGGGTGGTGATTAATCCGGCCAATCACCATACACGGCTCAATCCGCGCCTTGGCCGTGTCAATGCGCATGGGCAGTTTGATATTCTGGCAGAGTCTGATGGCATGGGGGTCACGCCGGACCCTTATCTGGTTTCGCATGTCGGCGTAGCGTGGAATACCTTGCAGTCATTGGCAGAAACGCACTATGGTTAAACGCACTATGGCTAGTCGTCCCAACCCCGGCAAACACGCGCGCTCGACACTGGATGCCTTTCGCAGCCTGCGCGATGCCCGCATAGCCATTTTTCATCCACACGACAATAACCGTGACACACTGGTACAGCAATTGCAGCGCATCGGCTGCCAGACCGCCTGCCTGTGGCCACCCCCAGCCGACTTGCCGGAAAACACGGACATCGTATTGTTTCTACTCAATGCAGAGGCCAGTGCCAAGAAAAAACTGTCCTGGCTCACCCCGTCGTCTGAAATCCCGATGATTGGCATGGTGGAGTATGAAAATCCTACTATCCTGGATACCGCCCTGGAATTGGGCTGTCATGGCATCCTGGTCAGCCCGATTCAGGCCAAAGGGATTCTGGCCACCTTGATTGTGACCATCCAGCATTTTAAAAAAGTACGGACGCTGAGCAAACGCAACCAGCGCCTTGAAGAAAAGTTACAGGCAGTGAATGAAATCAGTGCAGCGCAAGCAGTCATCGCGCGCGCCAAAAACATCAGTGCTACCGATGCTTATAAAGTGATGCGTGAGCAGGCCATGCTAAAGCGCGTGACGATCGAAGAGATCGCCCGCGCCATATTGCATGCTGATGGCCTGCTCAATCATTAGCGGCGCCTTACTCCGCAAGGATTAGCCGCGGCTTATGCAAACAGGCTGATGCCCAATACCGCGGCCAACACCACACCAATGGCCAGCAGCAGGAAAATAAAGAAAAATACTTTTGAAATGGTTGCGGCACCAGACTCTACCCCTCGAAACCCCATCCAGCCAGCCACGACAGATATCAGCAGAAATACCAATGCATAGTACAGCATAATTTTGACTCCCTTTTGTTGTGATGTAGTAATGAATATCGTGACATCATAAACTTGGCCCTGTTTTTACCATATCAGGCCATGGCTGCTTGATGGGTAAGAATCAGCCTACAACAATGGGCATATCGGGCATGCACGGATGGGGCCAGCTCGTCCAAACCCCGGCTATAAAAAGCATTGGCATGCCATTTAAAAAACTGGCATGCCAATGGGCGGAGCGGGCAACAGGGCCAGGGCGTTTCGCTATCTTCTGGCTTCCGATAAGTTTAAGGGCAGCCAGGCATTTTTTGTGTACGGTGTTGCGCCTCATCCTCAATCACGACCCTGCGGTTGGGCTGCAAACACTCAATCAGTGCGTTGCCACGGATGCCGGCGCAACTGACTTTGGGTTCGGTTTCACCTTTGCCTACGCTTTTGAGACGATTAGCATCGATGCCGGCCGAGACCAGATAGTCTTTGACCTGGTTGGCCCGCTGTTCGGAGAGCAGCTGATTGTATTGTTTGCTGCCTATGCGGTCGGTATGGCCTGTGATCATCACCAGTTCAAATTCAGGATGGGCTTTTAGTTGCACGATCACTTCATCCAGCAATGGCTTGGCCCCTTCCTGCATGCGGATTTTATCGAATCCAAACAGCTTCTCGGCGGCAATGCTGATGGTTTCAAACTGCGGTTTGCAGTTGGGTGGTGGTGGCGCTACCGGAGTCATTTCGGCGGCAGGCGGTGGGGCTGCCTTGGCCGGTTGTGGTTGCACCGGAGGCGGTGGTGCCGCATCTACTGTTGCCTCGGCAGTTTGTTGGGCAGGGGCCCCAAAACGAAAAATGCCGCCAATATTCAACAGGGTATTGCCGACGGTGCCGGAAGTGTCTATGCCGCTGGCAGGCGCTTTGGCATCTGACCTGGACCATTGCCGACGCAGATCTAGCTGCACGCCCAGACTGTCGTTGAAGAATAATTGTGCGCCCAGCCCGACATTGGTCATCCATGAGGTACGCATTTCATCGCGCAGACCGGGCAAATTGCTGTAATCCACATTGTTGCGGGCAATACCACCCCCGACCAGTAAAAATGGGCGGAAGTTTTGACGGCTGAACAGGTAGAGCGCATCCGCCCCCAATGAGATCTGTTTGTAATGTCCGCCTACACCTGCGATGTTAGTGTCTTCACTGGCACGGTTGTAGGTGAGCCCGCCCTGAATGTCCCAGCTGGGTGAGATCTCCTTACCCATTTTCAGAAACAGGCCACCCCCGCGGTGTTTGGCTTCCAGATCCGAGTCGGTTCTGAGGATGCTGGCACCCGGCAACAAGTACCAGGCCCCTCGATACATATCGTCCGCGTATGCTCCCAGAGTTGTCATGCACAGTGCGGAGGCGACTGCGAGTTGTAATAGATTATTTTTCATTGTCAGCCTTCATGATGGTGAGTTAAACGCATGGCCACGGATGGCCACAGTCACACCATAACCTTTTGCGCGCACTTGCTCTGTGCGCTATCACACATGGTGCTTTTCCTGGCAGGTGCGGTGGCGATGGTCGCCATAAAAAGATCCCGCCGGGGCGGGATGGAGCTTTAATGCAGAAGGGGATGCCTGCATTAAAGTGCTACGCTATTTGCAAGTACAGCCGCAGGCAGATTCAGTTTTCTTTTGTGCCGAGTGACAGGCTTCCATGGCTTTTTTGGCATGATCTTTCGCTTCTGATATTTTGTCCTCACTGTGACACTCCATGGCACTTTTGTGATGCTTGGCCGCTGCTTCATGGTCATTGGCGGCTTGTTGGTGCAGTTCGCTTGCTTCGTTGGAAGTTGTCATTCTATTGATCCTTTAGGTTGTAAAGTACGCAATGACTATTGAAGAGTTTAAATAGCCAGACACGTACTTTAGTCTTTATTTTCAAGGTGTATTGTTCGCCAGCCAACACAGTCTCGATCCCTTTCCCACTGGCCTATTCAGTGGTGGTGCCATCAAACTGTTCATGTGCGGCAATGGCTTGTCCGCGGGTGTGATGCACGGTTCCATCCAGGTGGTTGGGCGGTGAGTAAATGGTATACAGCTTTAAATCCACCGCACCGGTATTGATGATGTTGTGATTGGTGCCGGCTGGCACAATGATGCCAAAACCATCCCGAAACTCGGTGGTGACGCCGTTCATGATGACATGCCCCATGCCGGTTTCTATTCTGAAAAACTGGTCCAGTCCGTGTGTTTCAAAGCCGATTTCCTCACCGGGCTTGAGTGCCATGAGTACCAGCTGACTGTATTTGGCGGTGTATAACACCCGGCGAAAATCAGTGTTAAGGCCACTGGCCTGTTCAATATTCTGTATAAAGCCATTCATGTTGGGCCATTTCTTAAAGGGGGCATTCGCGTCTCTTCATCTCAAACGAGGATAACAGTTTTACAGGTGCCCGGATAAAATCAGCACCAGCAGGATAATCACCACCAGCCCCAGCCCTCCGCTGGGGAAATACCCCCAGCTACGGCTATGGGGCCAATTCGGCAGGGCGCCAATCAGCATCAGAATAAAAATAATCAGTAAGAGATTGACCAGTGACATGCTTTGCTCCAGCGCGTGGGTAACTTTTATTTGTGGTCCGAAATGTCTTGTACAGAAGCGGCAAATGCCTCTATCTGTTTATTGGCTTCCTGTTTGTTGATGCCATACATTTCCTGAATTTTGCCAGCCAGCTGATCGCGTTTTCCGGCAATCACATGTAAATGATCATGCGTCAGCTTGCCCCATTTTTCCTGGATCACACCATTGAGTTGCTTCCAGTTTCCTTCAATGCGGTCCCAATCCATGTCATGCTCCTTATCGATGCGCGCTAATATCACGCTTTGATGGTCAGCTCATTGCTGACCTGTTTCACTTCAGAAACCGCCTTGGCAATTTCCGAGACTTTTTCGCTGATGACCAGTGTGCGCACATCGCCGGTCAGGGTCACGACACCATCGAGCGTGTTGACCTGAATGTCGAGGCTGGCAACATCACTGTCTGCCAGCAATGCCGCTTTCACTTTGGTTGTAATGGCGGCATCCGAGAGTTGATCCTGTGCCGCATCACTCCCGGCTTTTAGCTTGTCACTGGCTGCGTTCAGGCGCTGTTCGGTATCAGCAACCGCGCCATCAAGCTTGGCACCGGCGTCTTGCGCACTGTTGGGGTTGCTGCAAGCGCTTAAGCCCAGGCAAAGCACCGCGGTAAACAGAGTAAATTTTATAAAGTGATGCGTACGCATATTGCGCTCCTGTGGTTTAAAAAACATCAACGCTATCTACTTAGGGTGTGATGTGTTCATCGTGATAGAGATTGACCGACGCATGCATGACCTCGGCCACCATTGCGGTTTCTGCGGCCGAGTAAGTGTTGACGGACAACTTCATTTGTTTGTTATCCACCACCGCGTGCATCCATGTATAAAAGCTTTGCAATAAGCCCACCGGTTTAGATGTGCTGGTCCCGTGTACCCTTAGCATTGCCCCGCTAGTAGCCCCCAGCGTCATGCCCAGCGTGGCACTGGAACCCAGTAATGCCAGGGTCGTGATTACCAGGCCCGCGCTCAGTAAGGGCATGTGGGTCGCCACCAGCACCCACTCTGCGAGGATTGCCAGCAATACGCCAGCGGTGGCGCCCATGCCCCCTAACAGCAACATATTGTTAAACACATGATTGCTGTTGGCGGGTTTGGCCGGCGCGGGCAAGGTTGAGCGGCTGGGTTCGATACGCATGTGGGCAGCAGGCACGCCTTTTTGCTTGAGGGCGAGCAAGGCAGTCAGTGCATCCGATTGTTGCTGAAACACCCCTGAGATGTGATGTTGATAGGTCTGCATGGTTAATCCTTTCACCTGAAAAGCGAAGATTCTGAAATGAAGCGTCCTTTGGAATAAAAACACTCTGGAATAACAGCGATACTGCGTGTGTGCTTGTGGCGGGTCTGTGCGCTATCGCACCTTGATGCGGCAATGGTCGGGCCATTAATAGCGGGAGTGGCCGCGGATTGTACAGTTGGCTGCCCGATTCAGCCCGGCAGCAGCAGTACCTGAAGCTTCTGCCAGTCTCATGTTGTTTGCAGGCTTGGGCCTGATCGGCTTGATCGGGTCACGCCGCATCAAAAAACAAGATCAAAGCATGCGCTTTGCTTAAGTTTTAGGCTGTGTAAAAAAAGCGCCACTTATTAAAAAAGCGCCCCTTACCGGGCGCTTTTTTCTATCCAGCGCAATCTATGTTGGTTATCGAACAGTGCCTGCGAGGCAGGCTATTTAACATGAGGTTTTACGCTGCATATCAAGGAGACAGGCATGAAAACAGATTTGCAATTGCAACAGGATGTGCTGAATGAACTTAAATGGGAGCCTTCGGTCAACGCCGCCAACATTGGCGTGGAAGCTAAAGACGGCATTATCACGCTGGCAGGGCATGTCGATACTTTTGCCGAAAAGTGGCGTGCAGAAGAAGCTGCACAACGGGTATGCGGTGTGAAGGCGCTGGCCGTGGAAATTGATGTGAAACTGCTCAGCAGCGCTGAACGCACCGACGCTGACATTGCCAGGTCCGCCGAGAATGTGGTGCGCTGGTCCAATGACTTGCATAATAACTCGGTCAAAATCATGGTCGAGAGTGGCTGGATTACCCTGACCGGTTTTGTGGAATGGGCCTTTCAGAAACGCAACATCGGCTATGCTTTAAGTAATCTGATGGGTGTGATGGGCTTGAGTAATCAGCTGTCCATTGAGCCGAAAGTCAAAAGCGCAGCGGTCAAAGCCGATATTGAACAAGCCTTGAAAAGACGTGTAGTCGAAGATATTAAAAACGTTGCAATCAATGTCAGCGGTGCCGAAGTCACTTTATCCGGCGATGTGCATAGCTGGGCCGAGCGTGAGTTGATCAATCACTCGGCCTGGAATACATCTGGCGTAAAAAATGTCATCAACCATATCAAAGTTGCCTGAAGAGATTGCCATCGCATGCTCTGCCCGGACTTGAATGTTTGATCAAGCACAGCCCGTTTGACGAATGGTCGACGCAGCTGTGTTTTTTTACCCTGGTATTGATTGCCCACAGCTGAGATGTTCGTATTTGCGATGGTCGTATTTGAGGTGTTCAGGCCGGGATTAGTATTTTCTGCCATTCACCGCATCTCTGTCATTGACGTTGGGGTTTTCTGCAGTCGTGCCTATGGCTTTTTGATTCATGGAGTTGCTGTTGGCGTCTTTCTCCTGCTTGTCCACGCTGAGCATGCCATCTTTCTGTTTCATTTTGTCAAAGCGTTGTTCTTGAAACTTCATAAACTCTGATCTGGAGACCTGGCCATCCTTGTTGCTATCCATGTTTTTGTAAGCATGGTCTTCAGTACAGCCTTTGGCCGCATTCAGGTCGGCCGATGCAGTCGAGGCGTACAGGCTGGTGAGTAACAGAATGGCAGTGGAGGCGGGGTTTATTGCTTTCATGATGTTTCCTTTGAACGCGGTGATGGAATACGGCAGATTGCGCGTACCAGCGTATTCGCCATGTGCCTGACTGTCAGTGCGACAGCGAACACGGAGGATGTTTTGTCTGAGAGAGATGCGCTTATGTTAGGAAGCGTACATAAGCGTATAGTGCTTTGTACTACTATGCGCACTAGCGCAAACAAAGAGGACTCCATGGCCACCGTACACTCGCCCCAACAAAATCATTTGCTAGAAGCTCTGCCTGAGGCGGATTACATTCGCATTCAGCACATGCTTGAATATATTCCCTTGCCGCTCGGACAAGCCTTGTATGAGTCTGGCGGACATTTGAAACATGTCTACTTCCCAACCACTGCGATTGTTTCGCTGTTATACGTGCTGGAAAGTGGTGCCTCGGCAGAAATTGCGGTGGTGGGTAACGAAGGCGTATTGGGCATTTCACTGTTTATGGGCGGCGAGACCACGCCTAGCCGCGCTGTGGTGCAAAGTGCAGGCTATGCCTATCGCATGCGTGCCACCCTGCTCAAGCAGGAATTTAACCGGGCAGGCCCCATGATGCAATTATTGTTACGTTATACCCAGGCGTTGATTACACAAATGGCACAAACGGCCGTGTGTAACCGGCATCACTCAATTGAACAGCAGCTGTGTCGATGGTTATTGCTGAGTCTGGACAGATTATCTGTCGATGACTTGAACATGACCCAGGAACTCATTGCCAACATGCTGGGGGTCAGGCGCGAAGGCGTGACCGAAGCCGCCGGTAAATTGCAACGCGACGGATTAATCGAGTATTCGCGCGGCCATATCCGTGTGCTCGACCGCCCTCAACTGGAGAAAAGAGTGTGCGAGTGTTACCAGGTGGTCAAAGCTGAGTTTGACCGGCTGCTGCCGGATATGCACAGGCAACATCACTAAACAGCCTGCCTCACTTAAGCCTCGTTTCCATTCAGCGGGCACTGCCTGCTTTTTTTGGGTTTGCTTTGCTCGCGGTTTTATTGGCCGCGTATAACTTTCGATTCGCTACATGCGCACCCAGTATCGCGGCACCACAGCCTGCAATCAGCATGCAGCTTAGGGTGGTGATTGCCAGAATCGCATACCAGGGCGCATGGGTGTACCAGGCGGGTGAAACGGTAATCCAGAGCGGGAAGAACAGAATATACACGCCGATGACAAATCCGATGCCTGCTCCATACCAGAGGCCATGCTGCGCTTCATTGCGCAGGTGCGTTTTTGCAGCGGGCGGATGACGCGTTGTTGAAAAAGGGGGTGTGCCCTGATGTATGGACTGGTTTTTGGGCCTGTTTTTAAAGTAATGCGGAATCAGCGCATCAAAAAACATCCATGTGTTTTTCAGTTTCATCGTGTGCCTTTACTCTGTATCTGCAACATTGGAGATACCGCATGGTGCGGGCCATGGTCTACCCAGTAAACAGGATGGATATGGACATGACCGTCTGCCAGCACACACAGCTGTATTTTTCTGATGGTTCATGTGTGCAAGCGAACAGAGCCGGGTAGATAGCCAGTGTTATGGTGGCGCTATGAAACGTGCCCTGCATCGCAATATTCTGGTTGGCCAGCTGGATCGGCCTTGCCATCATCAGTTACTCAAACATGGAGACTGGGTGGATCTGGCCCTGGGGCAACAGTTAAACACCCCCGAAGTTGAAATTGAGCACGCTTTTTTCCCAACTTGCGGCGTCATTGCGCTCATCATGCAGCAGCAGGCAGATAAACCGCTTGCGCTGGCTTTTGTCGGTAATGAGGGCATGCTGGGCATTGCCCCGGCACTGGGGGTGCGTTTTGTCCCTTATATTGCCACCGTATTGAGCGCAGGCATGGCTTTACGTATTTCAATCCGGCATTTATCTGCGCTCAAGGCCTCTAATAAAGGGTTTTGCATGGCCATAGACTACTATATTGCCGTACTCAGCGCCCAGTTTGCGCAGGCCATCATCTGTAATGGCCTGCATGACTTGCAACAACGTCTGGCACGCCTGCTGCTCACCTACAGTGACCGTCTGGCCCAGACTGACTTTGCGATGACACAAGAACTCCTGGCCACCTTGCTGGGCGTGCGCCGATCAGGCATCAACAAGGCCGCGAGTGCACTGCAACAGGCACACATTCTGCATTACAGCCGAGGTCACATGCATATTCTGAACCCGGCTGCACTGGCAGAAAAAGCCTGTCAATGCTATGGCGTGGACAAGCAAACCTACCAGACTATCATGCATGCCTGAATCACCATGGCGAACGGGGATGGGCGGTGGATCATGCCCGCGACCTGAAGCGTCTTGCCGGGCTATTTGAGCCGGAGATCGTTCTTGACGCTCGTCACACCTTTCACCGCAGTGGTTACTGTGGTCGCCAGGTCAATTTCGGCTTGCGTGCCGACAAACCCGCTCAGCTGCACACGCGTTTTAAAGGTTTCCACATTAATATCCGCCGTTTTAAGGCCGGGCTCGTGCACAATCGCCGCGATGACTTTGGTGGTGATCACGCCATCATCAAAATACTCGCCAGTACTCTCCTGCCTGGGCGTAGAGCTACAGCCAAGCAAAGCCATGCAACTGAGTGCGCATAAAAAAGGGGTAACTCGGTAGGATAAAAATCTGCGTGATAAAAACATTTGATGGCTCCGATGCTTCAAGGCAAGACGAAAGTCAGCAGTGTAGGTGGTGCTGAGGGTACACTCTGTTCGCTGCCGCACTTAATTGACAGCGGATGCTATAGGGCCTCGCTATCGATGGTGTCACCTCCCCAGAACGCTGTTTGCATGCGGAGAGTTAAATGTGTGTCAGCAGACAGAACACTGCAATGACTCCACCTAGACTCACTTCTGGTATTAGCGCGTCTTGCGCATTATCGATCTCCCCATACACCCAGATGAGGCCACCCCATGCATATCGTCAAATCCAGTACCCGTTTTCAACAATCTGATAGCCTGTCACACCGCAATTCAAACAGCGCCACGCAAAGTCGGCCCGAAACTGATCAAGACAATGCACACCGTGCAGAACCTAAAAAGAGAACAGGCTACGGCCACACCATGGCCGATGTTGAGGAGCAGATTCTGGACTGGCAAGAAGAAATGAAGCAAGACAATGAAAGCTTGAAAGTATTGAGCCAGTCACCCACCTTACGCCGTGAGTAAGTGGCAAATGAAAGTATAACCACGCACCTGCAAGAAAAATAAGCCATAAAAATGCCAGGCCAGTATTTACTGGCCTGGTTTTGCTGTTTAATTCTGCTGCCCTCGGCGCTAATCTAGCCTGCGCCTTGGTTTATTTTGGATGTCGCGCGACATCCATGCGGCAAATTGAATTAATCAGTTTCAAATTTCATCAACACTTCTTCATCCGCCACCATATCCAGCAGTTGCTCAGTAAATTCATCAGAGCACTCGCTGGACCATTCAGCCCCCTCATGCGCCTCTGTGGTAAACATGGGTAAAAAGCTCATATACATAAATCGCCCATCTTCAAGCTTAATGGCTTGCACTTCGTCTGGATGCTCCACCAAATTCCAGCTATCCGGGATATCCAACTCCACTTGTACGGTGACTAACAGTTTTTTCATGCGATTTCCTGATTTAAACGAGTGAGGGGACTATAGGGGCTGCTGGCGTGAAACACAAGCAAACTTTTACCACGAAATGTTCACCCTGAAATTTAAGCATGATTGGATTTAAAAAAGCTGCTCAGCACAAATGCATAGTGTTCGGGGCGAATATGAAAAACAGAGTAATCACAGCAAGCCCCATTTGACAGGTAAGAGGTTCTTTTCATGACCAGCAATGGCATGCCAGCCTCAATATTCAGCATCTGGGCGAATCTCTCGTCGGCCAACTGCGCAGTAATGGCTAAATCAGCGCGTGCGACTTGCAAGCCTGTCACTTCTTCTATCGCTTTATAGCTGGGCTTTTGTTCAATCGATTCCGGGCTGATCGCGCCAACTTCCTCGGGTAAATAACTTGTACCCAGCGCAATTGGCTGGTTGTCGACAAGATGCAGGCGCTCAATCAACAGGGTCTTTTTTGCGTGGCTGCCAAATGTTTTTTTGAGCGGCTCCGGGACATCCACAATGTGACGTGAAAGCAACTGCATTTGCGGGTTGAGGCCTTGAATGCACAGTGACTCATGAAAGCTGCGCAGGGTGTCCAGCCCATGGCGCAACTGTTTGTTGGCCACATACGTGCCTTTGCCTTGTTTGCGTTCAACGATTTTTTCTTCGACCAGCAGATCCACAGCGAGTCTGACCGTAATTCTGCTTACCGCGAATCTGCTGACCAGCTCGGCTTCGGAGGGCAGTTTTCCAGAAGGCTCATATACATCGCGACTGATTTCTTCCCGTAGCAAGGATGCAATCTGCAAATATAAAGCAGTCGGATTTTCGCGTACAAGCGCTGAAGATTGTTGCTTCAAGGTGGATTCCATCTCAGTCAGAATAAGTGATGATAGTGCTTGTTCACGACGATAGGGAGGATTGTATGATAGATTTTTAAGTTATAAGGATATAGTTTTTTATTCTTTGTGCCAACTTGTATTAACTTGTATTATTCAGGCAAATTTTACATGGTTAATTATTCATGGCAACTCACAATGACGTGGCGACGTCTCCAGCAGATGATCCGCGCAGGCGCGCGGCATCATTAGCGGTTGATCATATCAGCTTTTCCTATCCCAACGGGCATGCGGTGTTTAACGCGTTTTCGCTGCATGCAAAACCGGGCGAGTTTGTCTCGTTGCTTGGCCCATCGGGGTGCGGCAAAACCACGCTGCTGAACCTGTTATCTGGGTTCCAGCAACCCACTGCAGGCACTATCCGCATCAACAACGAACCCGTTCGCCCTGAAATGGCTGCGCTGGGGTATGTCTTTCAGTCCCCACAACTGTTTCCCTGGTTGACTGCGCTGGAGAACGTTTGCTTCGGGCTGAACATGCAAAATACGCTCAGCGCTAAACAGCGGACCGAGAAAGCGTTGCATTACCTGTCACTGGTCGGCTTACAGCAGTCTGCGGACAAACTCCCTTACCAGCTTTCCGGTGGCATGCAACAACGGGTTTCACTGGCCCGTGCCTTGGCGCTGGAACCCGCTCTGCTGTTGATGGATGAGCCGTTCGCCGCGCTGGATGCCATCACACGCAACAACCTGAATGAAGAAACGCTACGCTTGTGGTCTGAGCTGGGGCAAACCGTGCTTTTCATTACCCACGATATTGATGAAGCCATTTTTATGGCGGACCGCGTGGTGGTGCTGGGCCTTGCCCCGCAAGGGATACATAGCGAACAAGCCATTGATATCCCGCGCCCGAGAACCAATATGGATACCCGCAAACTGCCGAGTTTTCTTAATCACCGGACCACGTTGATGGGCACGATTTCTGAAGTGATTCATTCAAATTTGAGCATGACACAGACCAACGCATAACTGGAAAGCAAAAAAATGATTAAAAAACTCATCGCGACTTCCTTGACCACACTCGCTGTTCTGGGTGTTTCAACCTTGTCAGCCTTGGCAGACGAGAAACCACTGCGAATCGGCTGGGTGTATGCCATGGCCAATGCGCCAGCACTGATTGCGGACAAGAAAGGCTTCTATGCCGCTGAAGGCTTAAACGTCGATATCAAATCATTTAATGACGGGCCTTTATTACAGCAAGCCGTGGCCGCCGGCGATCTGGATATCGCTTATGTGGGTTCACCGCCGGTTTACCATTGGTTCTCGCGTGGTCTGGAAAGCAAAATATTGGCTCAAGTGAATTATGGACAGGCCGCCGTGATTGCCAATACAAAAAGCCCGATCAATACGGTGGGTGACCTGCGCGGCAAAAAATTGGCGGGCGTGGCCAAGGGCAGTGGCATGGATGTGCTGCTGCGCGGCTATGTGCTGAAAGAAAAAGCCAGGCTGGATCCTGACCAGGAGGTGACCATTATCAACATGCCTGCTGCCAATATGAATGCCGCTCTTGAGCACAATGAGGTGGATGCCGCTTTCTCATGGGAGCCGTTTGTCAGCCAGTCCTTATTGCGCGGTACGAGCAAGCTGGTGCTGGATGTGAATAAAGAGTTGCCGCAATACCCCTGGTATGTGGTGATCTCGTTGCCGAGCACGCTTAAAAACCGCCCGGATGATGTGACCAAGTTATTGCGTGCGCACCTGAAGGCCATTGCATTCTTGCAAACGCATCCCGAAGAGTCGAATCAAATCATCGCCCAGGAGTTCAAGCTGGAGGCCACGCAAGGGGCAAACGGAAAAACGGTTAAACCTGAAGAGATTGTGCAGGAGGCGCGTAAACGCATGGGCTGGTCAGCACGCCTCGATGCAAAGGATCTGCAATTTATTCAGCGCCTGATGGATTATTCACTGTCTCTGGGCTTTATCAATAAACCGCTGAAAGTGGAACAGGTTGTCGATACCACCTTTCTGCAAAAAGCCGAGCAATCCCTAAAGTAAAGCACCATGGCACGTCAAACACATTTCAATTGGGGCTGGTTGTCACTGCCGTTCCTGCTTATTGCCTGGAGCATCTTCGCCAGCTTTTATCCCGCATACATCCTGCCGCAACCGTGGGATGTGGCCAATGAAGCCTTACGCTGGATCAATGATGGCAGTCTGTGGCGGCATTTGGCCGCCAGTTTGTATGAGGAAGCTGGTGGCTTTGCCCTGGCAACGCTGGTAGCACTCCTGCTGGGGTCGCTGGCCGGGCTATCCAACCGCTTTCGCGAGTTCATCTCACCGTTGAACAGCCTGTTTATGGCCATTCCGCCGGTGGCATGGGCGCCACTCACCATGATCATTTTCGGCCTGGGGTATTGGTCCATCGTGATGGTGATTTTTATTGCCGCCGTGTTTCCGATGGCGATCACCATCCAGGAGGGCATTCAAAGTATACGGGGAGGAGAAGTGCGTGCGGCGCGCACCCTGGGGGCAAACACCAGTCAAATCATCCTGCACGTGTATGTGCCTGCTTCTTTGCCGTTTGTCACGGCGGCACTGCGCATCGGCTTCAGCCAGGCATGGCGTGCGCTGGTGGCGGCTGAAATGATAGGCGCCTCCAAAGGCATCGGTTGGATGGTTTCCATGGGTGGCCAGATTGGCAATAGCAGCCAGGTGCTGCTGGGCATTGTCATCATCGGGCTGATTGCCTGGCTGATGGAAACATTCGCCTTCAAACGGCTGGAAAAACACTACCAAACCTGGCGTGTTAACTAAAGAGATATCGTATGAACACTTTTGATCCTAAAAATGAAGCTGGTCACTATATTGCGCCACAAGGCCTCTATGCGCGCAATAAAAGCAAACCCTTCCTGGGCAGCATTCGCGCCAATCGGCAAGCACTGGTGGCCGGGGAGTGGACCGAATTAGTGCTCACTTACGAGGTGGGGGCTTCCGGGCTGGCGGATGGTGCCTGGCTCAAGCTGGCCTTCAAGTTTTACTCTGACTGGGCATTATTCCAGACCAGCGATCCAGCAGGTGCGAACTATATTTCAGCGGAATACCATGCCGGTGAACTGGTGCCAGGGCAAAGCCCGGCAACGGTGCAAAGCCTGAAAGTCAGGTTTGACCAGAAAGGCCACGAACGCCCGTTTCAAAAAACCGTGATTGTGGATATTGTCGATGGTTATTTAAATCCAGGCGATCGCATCATCATTCGGCTAGGCGATCGTCGTCAGGGTGGCCCGGGCACACGTGTGCAGAGTTTTGTCGAAAAGGATTTCCAGTTCAGGCTGTTTATCGACCCCTTGGGCAGCTCAAAATTTGCTGAAGTGCCCGGCGATGTGTTACTCGATATCGTCCCAGGCGAACCCTCAACACTGCAAGTGGTGACGCCGCGACTGGTGAATCGTGACGAACCCTTCGATATCATCGTTCGCGTGGATGATGCCTGGGGTAATACGTGCCGCCATTTACCGCTGCAAGGCAAATTAAAACTTCACGGACCCAATCATGAGGTGCTTGATCTGCCTTTTACCCTGGCTGAAGAGGGTTGGGCCATTGTGCGGCACAGCAATCTCACATTGAGCCAGCCAGGGGAATGGAAGATCATTGCCCATGCTGAGGACGCACGTGCGGCCTCCGCGCAAGCCTTTGTCAATGTGTCAGCGGCGGCAGGGGCTTTGCGCCCCTTGTATGCAGACTTGCATGTGCACTCGGATGACACGGTGGGCACCAACGATACCTTATACAACCTCAGTTATGGGCGTGATGTCGCCGGGCTGGATATCTTGGGTTACACCGCCAATGACTTCAATATCACGGAAAAGCGCTGGGATAAAGCCGTTGAACTGATCCACAGCCTGAATGCGCCTGGTAAGTTTGTGTGCTACCCGGGCACCGAGTGGTGCGGCAACTCTTGCGCCGGAGGCGACCGCAACATTGTATTTTTACGAGAAGGCAAGCCGCTGTTTCCTTTTGATCAGCATGGCCGCCTGGTGCGTTCATTCGAGTGGAATGAGTTTACCCATGGCACACTCAAACCCGGTGCCTGGCCGGTGGATGATTTATATGCCGCCTATGCACATGATCCCGAGGGGCACTTGATGATGCCGCACGTCGGCGGCCGTCGCTGCAACCTGGACTGGCACCATCCGCAACTGGAAAGGCTGATTGAAGTCAGCTCGGCCTGGGGGCAGTTTCACTGGGTGTATGCCGAAGCCTTGCAACGCGGTTATCGGGTAGGGGCTGCGGCCAACAGTGATGAGCATCAGGGCCGTTGTGGTGGCGGTGTGCCAGCAACCGCTGTGTTTGGTTCGCGCGGTGGCCTCACCGGCGTGTTAGCCAAGCAATTTGACCGCGAAGGCGTGGCTAAAGCGCTGCGTGCCAGACACACCTTTGCCACCACCGGCGAGCGAAGCTTTGCCAGCCTGAGCCAGGGTGAGCACCTGATGGGGGATGAGTATCCACTCGACGTCAATACGCCGCTCCAATACCAATTGCTGGGCGATCAGGGCTGGGAGGAAGTCAGCCTCTATGATGGTGACCAGGTGATCTGGTCCAGAAATCTGCACGAGGAGCTTGGTTTGGCCAGCAACCGCATCCGTATCCGGCTGGGCGGCGCCAGAATTAAAGACCGCTACCGTGGCGCGTATTGGACAGGGCAGATTCAAGTCACCGGCGCGCTGGTGAATGATTTCACCGCATTGGGTCTAGATCATCCAGAACAGGCCTGCTGGCGCGAAAACGCCACCACGCTGGGCTTCCGCACCGATACCAATGGCGATAGCGACAGCATAGAACTGCAACTGTCGAGTTTAAGTGATTGCAAAATAACCCTGCATTCGCGCATTGATAGCTACGTTAAAGTGGGTGACCCCTTGCAGCCGCAAGCCTATGTGCATGCGCCAGACGTCACGCTTGAGGTCGATGGCCATGCGTTGCGCACACACCAAAGTATCGTGAAGGCATTGCCAGGCGCCGAATTAAAAGTCTCGATAGAGCGGATCACAGACCAGACTTTGCCGCGTGATGTGTCAGGCTTGATTGATGTAGGCGCGTTGAATTTGAACCCCAATATTGATCATCCGCTATTTATTGCAGCGAGACAGCGCGATCAATCCAGGGTCTGGACGTCGGCGTTGTTTATCACGGCCTGAGTCATTTGAGCATGCAGGGTACGCAGTATCGCTCACGTTTCGCGCTGCCATTTCACTACATTTGACGTGCAAGTTGTCAAAAGTCGCCTCACTGAAGCCAACTCTGTGGCAAATATACGCCACAGGGCGCCAGCTTCTGTTTCCCGCAAAAAACCAATCCGTTGCGCGATGGCCTCATGCGCCTGATCACTTGCATCCGCGGGTTTGACGATATTCTCTATGAGCACGCCCAACGACATCTTTCAATTTAATTAAGTTACATAAACGTCATAATTGACAATATGACTTATATATAGTTAATTTTGTTGACACTGCGCATGGTTGTCGATAAAGTGAAGTGATGATAATAGGTTTTTAAACATCATGACTACTCAACGTTCGACACGTGTACGTACCTACTCCCGCTATGCGCAGGAGGCGGTGGTGATGCTCGGTAATCTCATCCGGATTAATCGCATTGAACGCAAACTCAGCGTGCAGGGGTTGGCTGAGCGCGTGGGCATTTCGCGCGATATGATGCAACGGATTGAACAAGGTGATCCGCGCTGTGGTATCGGCCTGGTTGTAGAGGCTGCGGCGATTGTAGGGGTGCCGCTGTTTGACGCAGACAGCACGCACACGCTGACCATGCACATCAAAGCGCAGCAAGAAAAACTCCGTCTTCTGCCTAAAGCCATTCATAAAACCAGAACGGTGGTAAAAGATGACTTCTGATCACCCTGTTGATGAGGCCTACGTATGGATTTGGTTGCCAGAGCAAACCGACCCAGTCGTGGCGGGCCGGATTGCCAGGCGGGAAGATGGCAGGCTGATATTTAACTATGGTCAAAGTTATCTCAAAAGAAATAACGCAATTGCGATTTACGCACCGGAGCTTCCGCTGCAAGCCGGAGCGATTCCTTTGCGTGCGAATATGCAATTACCAAGCTGCATTCGTGATGCTTCCCCTGATGCATGGGGGCGACGCGTCATTATCAACCGAACGCTGGGGCTCAAAGGACTTGCTGCTGCGCCGGTTGAACTGGATGAGCTGACCTATCTTTTGGAATCAGGCTCCGACCGTATCGGTGCGTTAGATTTCCAACATTCGGCAGGCAAGTATGTCGCACGAGAGCGCCAGCACGCATCGCTGGAAGAGTTAATGCAATCGGCAGAGCGCGTAGAGCAAGGCATTCCATTATCTCCTGAACTGGATATGGCGCTTCAGCATGGCACTTCGCTGGGGGGCGCACGCCCCAAGGCTTTGATTGTTGATCATCATAAAAAGTACATTGCCAAATTTTCAGCCAGTAATGATCTCTACAACGTAGTGAAGGCCGAGTTTGTCGCCATGCGTCTGGCCTCCATGGTTGGCCTGCATGTTGCACCAGTGAAGCTTTGCCAGGCCTTAGGCAAAGATGTACTGTTGATTGAACGCTTTGACCGTGTTGCTGTTAAAAATGGTTGGACACGCCGTGCATTAGTATCGGCACTGACCATGCTGGAATTAGACGAAACCGAAGCGCGATATGCCAGTTATGAGGATTTTGCAACCTTGATCCGTCACCGTTTTACTGACCCCTCGCAAACCCTCGAAGAGTTGTTTGGGCGGATTGTATTCAATATCTTATGCGGTAACACCGATGACCACGCGCGCAATCATGCCGCTTTCTGGGATGGTCAGACACTCTCACTGACCCCGGCTTACGATATATGCCCGCAAGGACGCACAGGCGGCGAAGCCACGCAAGCCATGTTGATTAACGGGCAGAACAGATTTAGTCAACTCACTGTGTGTCTGCAAGCTGCGGCAAACTTTCAACTACAAGAAGATCGTGCGCGCGCAATCATCAACGCACAGCTTCAAACCATTCGAGCCCAATGGGAAACCGTATGCGACGAAGCGCATCTTAATCAGGTTGACCGTGCATTTTTGTGGGGGCGGCAATTCCTCAATCCTTTTGCCTTGCAAGGCTGGGCCTGAGCTTGCAGATCAAAGGGTCATCTCCTGAATAATGGCAAACCTATCACGGGCGATATCCCATATAGCTAGACCTGACTGCAAGTTATATAATTAATTTGCGCATAATTAGGCAGGGGGGGTGAGTGATGAGCATGAGAGAGGGTGTGAGGGCTACTATTTGGCGGACTTTAAACGCGCCTTTTTTACGCGGGCTTTTACTGTTGCTGATGTCCATGATTTTCCCCATGGCGTCTACGCAGGCAGGGTTGTGTAACACCAAAGAGGAGATGATCAATGCTCAAACACAACTTGAGTCAAAGTTGAGTGCAATTAAAGAGGCGCAGCGTTTACGAGAAATTGAGATTGATCAAGTGGTTCGCGCGACCGCAAGCCGTTTAAACTGGACGCAAAATGACCAGTCCAGTTTTTTCATCAATTTGATGGCGTCACCTGAGTTTTTAAGTTTTGAGCAAGAGAAGCAGCCGATGACCGCCGAGATCATGCGCATCATGACCTCCCCGGTACGTAGTGGCTCATCGGAGGGATTAGAATATTGCGAGGATGTTGCTCGAGTAGAGTCTATTATTGACCGAGTCAAGGAAGTGAACCAACGTCAATACGACTTCATGTCACGTGAAGTAAACGCGGCCAAATAATGTTGTAACCAACCTGGGGCAGACTTTTTAAAGTCCGCCTTAAAACACGGTATACATATACAAAAGAGACGTTTGCACGAATTAAATAAGCGACGATGTTCGATATAAAATCAACATTCCGTCATTCCCGCAAATGCGGGAATCCATTTTAAGCAGTGACTTACATGGATCTCCGCATGCATGGATCCCCGCCTTCGCGAGGATGACAAAGGGATGCTTTCATGATTTATTTTGATTCGTGCAACAGTCGCTAAAAACTAAAATAGCGGCATCATTCAGTGGGGGAAAATCATGAGAATGAGAGCAATTATTCAGAGCAATAGCTGGCATATATTGAACGCATCAGCACTTGCCTGGCACATGAAGTGGCGCATGAAGTTGACAGGTGGGCTGGCCTTTTTATGCCTCGCAGTCGCAATCAACGTCAGCGCACAAGAGTCCGATTCAATCAGTAAATTTATCCAGGATACGGCACAGATGAACAAAGACAAGTCCATCTGCCTTGACCGCCCGGACGCACCCATGGTGCGCAGAAATCTGTATAAGCATGTGCAAACAAAGGCCCAGCAACCCTCAGTCACCCCCCAGGCACTTGCGATGGCGATGCTTGAACTGTATCCCTGTCCGTTTTCGCCAACCCGATCAGAATTACGCCCCGCAACAGAAAAAGACATCGAAGGTGTTTGGCTTTTCCCTGAAAGCTCCCAAAAATTACGCTTTCCTGCAAAACTGGATCGCGAAGGTCCGGCTGGCCCGGTGCCCGTCAAGTGCGATGCCGTCGGTTACTATCCCAACGGCGAGCTCAGGCACGCCGTCATCGCAGGGCAACCCTTATGTCCGTTTGAAAAAGCCAGTGATCTCGAAGTGGCAAGGCAACACCCCATCGTCTCCACTTGGGCCATGCTTCGCCCTGGTCGAATTGCAGTCACACGCACAGACGTGGTCGGCCATATCGAAGAATGGGATGCGTATGCTGTCGTCACCCCATTTGCGTTCAATGATATTCAGTTTTCAGCTGGCGACCTGATTGCCTATGTACGCAAAGAAAATGGTAACGAAATTGGTGCAGCTACTCAGTTCCGTCATTTAAAGCGGTTGCCATAATCGCAACTGGGGTTTTTCGGATATTCAATCTGTCGAGTTTGAGGCCCAGTTAGCTACATAGCTAGACCTTGTAGTTCTGTAGTTGATTCTTTCTATTATGTGGCAGTTTGTGGATGTTGATATAGAAAAAATATGGCCCCATTTTCATATTAGATGATTGATTAGCCAACCCAACTTCCACTGAATATGTTATAAAATGTAGGCCGATTAATTTAGGTTAAAGCAAAATGCAGGCAGCTCCACAAAATAACAATATTTTTGCCCCTGTTCATGAAGCCCATTCAATTGAGCAGGTTGTCTTTGTACTGCAGTTTGATAGACCTCTCAGTGATTCTGTATTCAAAAAAATCTTGGATGACTCTGCTTCTTTTGAAGAAAAGCTTCCAGCGGTATCTCAACTGATGCCACAATTCGCCATCTCATTTGGAAACCCTGGCGCCATGCCTCCAAGCCTTCCTAGTGGGGGTACTTCATACAGAAGAATTTCGCCAAATGGGACATTGGATACTGAATTAAGAATTGAGCGTAATACCATAACCTACCTTACGACCAGTTATACTCGCTGGAGTCCTACATGGGAAAAAGCAAAGGAGTTCATTTATCCGTTGATTGCTGCGTATATGCAGCATGCAAGAATTGGCGCAATCACACTCAACTATGTTGATAAATATATATGGAAAGGTGCGCCTGAATCTTTTCACCCAGATCTGCTAATAGATAAAAAATCTGATTTAATTAGCCGCAATATTTTTAATATTGAGGATTTCTGGCATAGCCATACGGGCGCGTTTTATAAAATAAACGACCAGGTTAAACGACTACTCAATTTTAATGTTGATGCCTTAGAAGAGCCAATTCAGGGAAAATTGCATAAAGTAATAGCATTAACCACCGTAATTACCGATATGCTTGATCAACCAGGATATGAAATCTTAGATTACAATGCGGTGAATTTAATTGAATACGTTGATAAGGCCATGCAATCTATGCATGACTTTAGTAAAGTGATTCTAAAGGGTACTTTAACACCTGAAGTGCAAAAAGTTATTGGTTTGGCTTAAGATTTTGGGGTGATTTATATGGCGGCAACATTCATGAGGTCTGATACATTAACGAAAAAATTCGTTCACATGGGTCTGATCGCAGCAGCAGGAAGCTCAGCAATTAATACAGCGGATTGTGCTGATTACGAGCACCACTACGAATACAAACCTAGAAGTTCCGCACGATCTACATCCTCCTCTCCGAGCCAGACTAAATTTGGAATACTAGATTCAATTTCTAGTCTGATTCCAGAAACATTTCATCGACCAACTACTCAATTTGAGCGAACCATTGCTGAATTAAGGGAGTGGCATGATCTTGGCGACAATTGGGATGGGGACGGCGCGACTCCTCCGATAGTGTCTACACTTAAACAAGCGGAAAAATTCACAGGACTACTTGGTGATAATATTTCTGCGCCAGTCCCCATGCTAAATGCCACAGGTAGGGCAGGCTTATTTTGGAATATTCCAGCTTTATATGCAGATTTAGAGTTTTTGCCCGATAACAAAATTGCTTATTTTATTGAAAAAAATGGGGATAAACATAAAGGCACTATTACATTTCAAGAGGAAAAATTGCCAACTGTGCTTGCTTCTTTACTCGCCACTGCTTAGGCTAGTCTATAAATTAAAAGGTAGACCAGACTGCGTCGGATTAAATTCGAGAACTGCAGGAAACGATCAAAGAGTATCACTGATCAATCATGATCTTGAAGAATGCTCTTGTGAAAATTATCGCATGAGCATTTTCTCGCCTTCGCCAGTTGCTGATAATGAAATCATAACTCGAATTATATTTTCTCCAATTCATTTCAAGAACGGTAAGATTAAACCTGCCGCATTTAGTCATGCGGAATCCAAAGGCTGCTCGGTTAACAGAGAGCACATTGTTACAGAAGAAACTCTGGTTAACTTTGTCCAAAATTCATTACGAAAAAATCCAACCTGGAGTTTTCAGGGAGCGGTTCAAGCGTCGGCGAAATCGTTAAGAGCAATTCAAGTCGAGGGAGTGCGCGCGTATTGTGTTTACGATATAGCCGACTGTGATAACCCTGCGCACTCGGAAATTCATATATCTAGGAATATGCCTGAACCCGATAGGCTAGAAGCTAGGGCAGAATTATTCAAAGCATTTAATACAATCAACGTGATCATTCCGAACGTTTACAGAAACGGTCTGCTTGAGACTGTAACAGCATAATTTAAACAACGCACCATCCATCTGCTTACTGTGACGCTTAGATATATCTTGCAACACTCTGTAAAATCACTAACGATACTGGATACTCCTACAAGTAATTCGCTCTCCGCTTGAAGTTAGCTGCACAACACAGTTATTGGCCGAGTCTACCAATACATTGTGAAACATTTCTCCAAATTTTCGCTTTGAATAGGACATGTTAGGGCCTATGTCTGCCAAGGTGCCGGCGAGGTAATCTGGGAGTCTGATGAGTGCATCGAACCGATGCTGACCAGTTCTCTCCGGCAGTTCAAAAAAGATCTTTGGCATCTCCAGTACCAGTTTACCCTGGTCGTTGGGCATAAGTGCAGAGTGGTTTGATAACATAAGAGCAAAATAGATATAAGCAAGGTCGTAGACGACTGTGTCATTGTGATCAATCAGCTTATCTCGGTCGGAAATCCACCGAAGATAGCCTGCTTGGGTCGACTGCTTCACAATGTAAAACATCATGGCCGCAAACCCAGAAGCCAGATGAATCTGGCGAGACAGCTTTGCGTTAGGATTTTTTCGAGCTAAATCCTGCTCAAAAACTTTTAGACGTAGGAGTACTTCGTCAAAGTACGCTGGGTCAAAAGAATCACTGGCCTGAGAGTTCCCCCGAAAAACTTCAATTAGCTTGCAGGCCTCTGGGATGAAATTCGACATGTTTTCGACATCCAAATAGTCACGCAAAAGCGCTGACCTTCGGTCGATGACGAACGACAAACTAAAAGTAACTGGCGATTTTAAGTATTGCATCAATCCAGACGGCACTTGCTGGATATTCTTGATGTCGTAAGGAGCTACGGCAGAAATGTACTCGCTAATGTTCTCAGTTTTATCGTGGTTCGCAATAACTACGAATGAGAAAACATCGTTCTTTTTGCCGTCGTCGCCGATACAGTAGTCTGAGGCAATAGTCCAGAGCATACCTGGTGGGTACTCTGCAAACCACTGCTTCATTAAATGAAGTACAGTATTTGTCGCAGTCTCCATGATAGGTAGCAAATCAATCATTTTCACTTATCCTAATACCAAGACAACCATCAGGCTCAAATCTAGCATCGTAGCAAATAGAGTCATTGTTTTATTAAAACTGGAGCCAATTGGCCGATCTTACAACATCATGAATGTTGATGCGCCCCAATTAATCTCTACCGCAAGCCCAAAGTATTAAACGCTGATAAGTGCCATAGGATTCTGCGCGAGAAGGCTATCAGCCGTCACCAAGGTAACACCCTCTGCCAACGTTTGTGATAACAACATACGATCAAACGGCGGTTTTGCGTTGCTTGAAAGCTGATCCGACCCTGCTGCTACGCACAGCAGAATATGGGTATCCAACAATAACCGCGTATTATTCCACCCCAAACAAGTTAGCGATTTTGGCGGCACCCATAACGTCAAAATCATCCGGCACCTGGATTTGTCCTTTCATGAAACCTATGCGTTTGGGCGCAGATGCATCTTGGGCTTCTAGTCTGGTTACTTTTACCAGAGGCTTACCTGCCTTGGCGATAATGAAAGACTCTCCATTCACAGCTTGGTCCACCAATTTGGAAAGCTGTGTTTTTGCTTCGTGTATATTGATAATTTGCATGAGACTCTCACTAAACTAAGTGTGGTTAGTTTAATTTAAACCTCGGATTGTTTTGCGTAAAGATTTTTTTAAACCATGACAGATTACAGGCCTGTGGAACAACCCAGCATTTATGTTCGGTGGAGTAAAAGCAAAGGGGGTTCGTTTGATTTTGTAAGATGTGCTCTAAACAATAAAAAAGCCAAGCTAGTTAACACTATCTTGGCTTTATTTTTTACTTGTGGTGCGCCCGGCGAGATTCGAACTCACGACCCTTGGCTTCGGAAACCAATACTCTATCCAGCTGAGCTACGGGCGCAATGGCGCGATTATAGCAAAGTTTCATTGGCTTTCTTTGCTGATTGCCGGGGCTGGCTTGAGTATTTTTTGCGTGGTGGCGCGTTGCGCTTGTGCGGGTGAGGTTTTTTTAACTTTTTGGCGTGCGGACTAGGCCGAGTCAATTGCCTGTCATATAGCTTTTGTATGCTCTGATGAATAAATAGATATCAATAAATTCACACGAGAGGTTTGCAATGAAAAAACTGTTTTATATGACCAGTCTGGCGTTGTTGAGCATGTCTGCGGCACATGCAGCCACTTCATCTGTCACGTTTTCAAAAATGTGGACTTACGACCACGCCAGTACAGGCGTGAGTGGTTTGTTGTCGGAGATTCCTGCCTATGATCAGTTGACTAATACTTTGTGGGTGGCCGGGGTGACGGGCGTGGATGTGCTGAATGCAACCTCCGGTTCACTGGTGCAGCATATTGATACGCGCAGCTATGGCAGCATTAATAGCGTAACGGTTAAAAATGGCGTGGCAGCATTTGCGATTGAAAACAATGTGCGCACCAATGCTGGTGTGGTGACGTTGTTTGATACTTCTACACGCAGTTTGCTGGCGGGGACTAACACCATTGCTGTGGGTGCTTTGCCGGACATGATTACGTTTACACCAGACGGTTCTAAATTGCTGGTGGCGAATGAGGGTACACCAAGTGTGTATGGCAGCAAAGTGGGTAACACGGTGCCTGCCAATTATGGCGCTTCTGCCAGTGACCCGGTAGGCAGTGTGACGGTGATTGATATGGCCACCAGAACCGTGGCGGCAACGGCCACCTTGGGCGGTGTAGCGACGACAGGGACGCATATCCGCACCAATACCGGTATGGATTATGAGCCGGAATATATTGCGGTGAGTGCAGATGGCAGCAAGGCGTATGTGACTTTGCAAGAGGCCAATGCCATTGGCATTCTGGATTTGAATACCAATACTTTCCAGTCAGTGGTGGGTTTGGGTGCCAAGGACTTCAGTGCGCCGGGTAACCAGATTGATCCAAGCGACCGTGGCGGGATCAACTTTAGCAGCCCTAACGTCAAAGGCTTGTATATGCCTGACGGCATTGCCACTTACCAGTCTGCTGGCAACACCTATCTGGTGACGGCGAACGAGGGTGATTATCGTGAGGATGACGTTGACAAAGCCCGTGCTTCCAGCTTGGGTGTGTCGGGCGATGCTGCACGTTTGCAAATTTCAACCACCGATTCAACTGCTGGCGATTTGTATGTAGCGGGTGCCCGTTCATTCAGTATTCGCGATGCTGCAGGTGCGCTGGTGTATGACAGTGGCGATATTCTGGATAAAGAGGCGGCCTTGCGTGGCATTTATGATGATGGCCGCAGCGATGACAAAGGTGTGGAGCCTGAAGGCGTTTCTATCTTCAAATTGGGTGGCATGACGATTGCTGCGATTGGGCTGGAGCGCACTACGCAGGCGGCGGTTGCCTTGTTTGATATTACCGACCCTAACAAAGTCAGCTTTCTGGATATGATTGTGTCGGCGGGCGATATTTCACCGGAAGGCTTGGTTTCATTTACGGTGGCGGGTAAAACTTATCTGGCGTTTGCCAACGAGGTTTCAGGCACCACTTCGCTGTACCAGGTGGCGGCAGTGCCTGAGCCTGAGCAGGCGGCACTGTGGCTGGCTGGTTTGCTGGCACTGGTGCAGGCAAAGCGTAAAAAGCGCGCCTAAGCTTTAGAAGTTGCTATCAGGTACGTGATAAAACCTCATGCCAACGGCATGGGGTTTTTTGTCTTTTGGTGCGCTGCAGGTTGGCGCGACAAAGGCTAGCCGCGGCAAGCCGCTGTAGGCTATAATCCATGTTGTTTTTAATAACGGATTAGGGATTTGAAAATGGCAGACCAGGGTAACAGTTCGTCCAGCTTCAAAGAGTTGATGATCGTCATTCCAGGGGCGATTCTTGGCTTTACATTGCTGGTTTCAGTATTAGCGTATTTCTTTGGTGTGATTGGCGGCGAGAAACAAGAGCCAGCCAAAGAAGTGGTGGCCGCAGCAGAACAAAAGATTCAAGAGAATATTCAGCCGGTGGCAACCGTTGAAGTGGCTGAAGCTTCAGGTGCACACGTTGAAAAAAGTGGTGAAGAAATCGTCAAGGGCGTGTGTATTGCCTGTCATGGTGTGGGCGCTTTGGGTGCACCAAAACTTGGGGTGGCCAGCGATTGGGCACCACGTATTTCACAAGGCTATGAAACACTGGTCAAGCATGCGATTGAAGGTATCCGCAGCATGCCGGCACGTGGTGGTAATGCCGAGCTGAGCGATCACGAAGTGGCAGATGCCGTGGCTTATATGGCTAATCAGGCCGGGGCCAAGTTTGATGCAGCCAGTTTAAAGAAATAATCTGCTGACAACCAATCAAGCCGCTTGTTGCAAGCGGCTTTTTTGTTTCTAATGCAGCTTGATGCTGCAAACAAGGGATGGATATGGCGAGATATGCCATTGGTGATATTCAGGGGTGTTATCACTCGCTGATGCAATTGCTCGACAAGCTTGGGTTTGCGCCCGGTCGCGACCAGTTGTGGCTGGTGGGCGATATTATCAACCGCGGCACGGGTTCGCTGGCCGTGTTGCGCTGGTGCCATGCGCATAGGCAAAGTATCCGACTGGTGCTGGGTAACCACGATTTACATGCGATTGCGGTGGCGCACGGCGTGCGGCGACCGCATCGATTTGATACCCTGCACGACATTTTTGAGGCGCCCGATGGTGGTGAGTTGCTGCACTGGTTGCGGCAACAGCCGCTGATGGTGCTTGAAGAGGATTATGCCATGCTGCATGCGGGGCTGTATCCGCAATGGACATTGCCACAAGCCAAAGCCCTGGCTGAAGAAGTGGAGGCCGTGTTGCGGGCGCCGGATTACGCACACTTTTTACATGATATGTATGGCAATACCCCGGCAGCATGGTCTGAGGAGTTGACTGGCATAGAGCGCTGGCGTGCGATCACCAATGCGTTTACCCGCATGCGTTTGTGTGACGCACAGGGGGCAATGGAGTTTGCGTTCAAGGGCGAGGTGCAGGATATTCCTGCCGGGTATTACCCCTGGTTTCAGGCGCCGGATCGCCAGTCTGTTGGGCAGCAAACCCTCTTGTTCGGGCACTGGTCTGCCCTGGGTCTGCATCAGGGCGATGGCGTGATTGCGCTGGATACCGGTTGCCTGTGGGGGCGCACACTGACCGCCTGTCAGCTCGAGACTGGCCGCATGGTGCAGGTTGATCTCGATCCGCGTGACCGTCCGCCAGCCATGGCGGGCGATTAAATGCAGGGATATCTGCCATGAGCCTGGACCTGAGCCTAGACCTAGGCATGGACCTAGGCATGGACCTAGGCATGGTGGCCGCGGCCGCCTTTTTTGCCGGTGTGGTGGATGCGATTGTTGGTGGCGGTGGCTTGATCACTGTGCCTGCGCTATTTACCACATACCCCAATTTGTCCCCCGCCTTGTTGCTGGGCACCAACAAGTGCTCCAGCGTGTTTGGCACCAGTGTGGCCGCATTCAATTATGCGCGGCGGGTAACGCTGGACTGGCGCTGGCTATTGCCTGCCACCATGGCCGCGTTTGCCGGCGCTTTGCTCGGCGCGTGGACGCTGACGCAAATGGACCCGCGCCTGTTGCGCCAGCTGTTGCCGGGCATTTTGTGTGCGGTGCTGGTCTATACCCTGTGTAATCCACAATTGGGTTTAACCCATGCACCGCGGCAGAACGTTCGCCACACCTTGCTGATTACGCTGGTGGTGGGACTGTTGATCGGCTGGTATGACGGTTTTTTTGGTCCGGGCACGGGCAGTTTTTTTATTTTTCTGCTGGTGCGGCTGGTGGGTCTGGATTTTTTACATGCCTCGGCTTATGCCAAAGTGCTGAATGTAGCGACCAACCTGGCTGCCTTGTTATTGCTGGCGTCGGTAGGGCAGGTCTGGTGGCTGGCGGGCTTGCTGATGGCGGCGGCCAATGTCGCAGGGAGCCTGTGCGGCACGCACCTGGCGATCAGGCACGGGGCCGGTCTGGTACGCAAGCTATTCATACTGGTGGTATTGGCGCTGATTATTAAAACCGGCTGGCCGCTTATGTTTGGGACGTAACAGGCGCCTTCTCAAAAGCATCCAGTTGCGCTGAAATCTGTGCGTGTATTTCTTTGGCCAGTTGCTGACGACTTTTGCCGACGCTGGCAACCGGTGCGCAAAAATGCACATGAACCATCGGTTGCTGCATATGCAGGAATGTATTCATCGAGTCTATCAGGTTGGTATCCCCTGCGTAGGCTGCATCCATATTAATGCTGCCATCCGGCAGCGGATAGCGGATGACCATGGGGATAATCGGCGCTTCTGCCTGCACTGCGGCCTGAATCAGGCTGCTTTTAAACGGCAGTACACTCAAGCCTTCGGTCGTGGTGCCTTCGGGAAACACGCACAGGTTGTCATTCAGCCTGAGGGCATGGCTGGCAATGTTGACCACGCGCGCGGCGTCGCGGTTACGGGTGCGGTTAATAAAAATCGTCCCGCATTTTCTCACCAGGTAGCCGAATACCGGCCAGCTTTTGATTTCCACTTTTGCCACAAAACGTACCGGGATAATGCTGTTGATGGCATGAATGTCAGACCAGGAAACATGGTTGCCGACCAGCATGGTGCCGTGCGTGCGAATATCCGGCACGGTGCCAGTGGTGATGACGCGTATATTGAAACAGTGCAGCAGGCGCTTGCACCACCATTGAATCAGGCCCAGGCGCATCCAGCGGTTGCAAACAGGTAATACCAGCGCAGCCAGGGTGACGCCCGAAAGGGTATGCATGACAATGCGGGCGATACGCCACCCGCGGATTAAAGAATGTGTGGACTGCAAATTATTTTAAGAAATGCGCTGCATATCTGGGGTTGATACGTGATAACGGTAACAATACCAGCATATCTGCCGTATTAAAAGCCGGATCCCAGGCTGGCTCGCCGCAAATATAGGCGCCTAGGCGCAAATAGCCTCTGATCAATGGCGGGCAGGTGACCTCTAACGACTGATTCAGAGCTTCAATTGGCAGTGCGTGGTGTGGAAACACACGATACTCGGCAGGGGAGAGGTAGTCATCACGCAAGCTGTTGAACAGTGAGGCAGCAAAATGTCCGCCATCGTGCATGGACACACTGGCGCAGCCGATCATGTATTCGTACTGACGGGCCATCATGTATTTGGCAAGCCCTGCCCACAGCAGGGTAATCGTGCCGCCGGTGCGGTAATCGGCGTGTACGCAGGCACGGCCCACTTCCACGGTACGGTCGCTCAATGGGGCCAGGCGGCTCAAATCAAACTCCCCTGCAGAGTAATAGCCCCCTGCCAGCATGGCTTGCATGGGGTTGAGGATGCGATAGGTGCCGACCACTTGCTGCGTGGCTTCGTCACGCACCAGCAAATGATCGCAATAGGCATCAAAGCCGTCCACGTCCAGGCCCTGGTGTCCTTTAATCTGCGCCCCCATTTCTTCGGCAAACACCTGGTAGCGCAAACGCTGTGCTTCTGTCACTTCTTCGGCACAGGTTGCCAGCGATACCACCAGTGAGGATTGTTTTTTCTGCAGCCCGTGAATGTCATTCGATAAATCGATCTGGCTTGGCAGGTCAGCATGGCTTGCGTCAACGTGCTGAAGTTTTGAGTCTAACATCGCGCTTCTCCTTCAATATTTAGCGAAATGATAGGGGGGCTCTATGAATGATTGTTGACGGCTGTGTGACAGTTATATGAAGCCAAAAAACAAAACAGGGCGACATTGTCGCCCTGTTTTGCAGGTGTGGGTGCTTAAAGAAAGGTGTTTAGTGAGACACGCGCGATGTGCCGCCATTTTCGACAATACGTACACGTTCGCCTGCTTTAAACTCTTCGTCAGCCTCCTGCACAATGGCAACCAAACCGCCACCATCGAGTTTTACAGTGATTTCGAATGCGTTTTTACGGGTGACCGCTTCTTCTGCGGCTGAGCCTGCCAGGCCGCCCGCCACAGCGCCTATCACGGCCGCAATGGCACTGCCGCGTCCGCCGCCAATAGAGCTACCCGCAATACCGCCAACGGCACCCCCCGCGATGGTACCCACTGGCGATTTGGTGCCTTCCAGTTTGACGCTGCGGACACTTTCTACCACGCCGGTTTTAACCGTTTGCGCACGCCGGGCTTCATCCCGTGAGTACACGCTGCCAGAGTTTGAGCTGGCACAAGCAGCCAGTAAGCCTACCATGGCTGAGACGGCGATCCATTGCAATACACGTATTTTCATCTTTTTCTCCTTGTACTCTTTAACTTATGCTGATGTTCCCAAACTCGGGTCTTCCTTAATCGCGTCCTGCACCAGCGCGTGGCTGTAAATATGCTCAATCTGTTCACGGTTGGGCTGATGGTTCTGGCCGCCACGGCTGGCAATTTTAATCGCGCCCATGGTTGAGGCCAGTCTTCCAGAGGCTTTCCAGTCCCAGCCGCGCGCAATGCCGTACAGTAATCCGGCACGGTAGGCGTCGCCACACCCGGTCGGATCCACAATCTGTTCAGCTTTAACGCATGGAATGTCGTGGCGTTGACCATCTGCATAGATTTGTGAACCTTCACCACCCAGTGTCACAATCAATGCTTTGACCTTGGCCGCGAGTTGTTCCAGGGTCAGCCCTGTTTTATCTTGGATAATCTGCGACTCATAATCGTTCACTGCAAGATAGTCGGCCATTTCAATAAAGTGCATCAGCTCTTCGCCGTTGAACATGGGCAAGCCCTGGCCCGGGTCAAACATAAACGGAATGCCTGCTTCAAAGCATTCACGGGCATGCTGGAACATGGCGTCCCGGCCATCCGGCGCAATAATTGCCAGCACAATGTCTTTGGCGTCCTTCACGCTGTTGGCGTGGGCCTGCTGCATGGCGCCCGGGTGAAAGGCGGTGATCTGGTTATCATCCTGGTCGGTGGTGATAAACGCCTGTGCGGTAAAGGTGCCGTTGACTTGTTTGATGTGGCTGCGGTCGATGGTGTGCTGATCCAGCCAGGCTTCATAAGGTGAAAAGTCATCCCCCACGGTCGCCATGATGCGTGGGTTGCCTTCAAGCAGTTGCAAATTGTAGGCAATGTTGCCCGCAGTGCCGCCAAACTCCCGGCGCATTTCGGGTACCAGAAATGCCACGCTCAGCTTGTGGATTTTGTCAGCAAGAATATGGTTTTTAAACTGGTCTGGAAACACCATGATGGTGTCATAGGCCAGGGAGCCGCAAATCAGGATATTCATTCAGTCTTCAGGTCTAGTCAAAAAATAATCAACTATTATTGCTGTGCCAGCGCGGGCTGGCAAGTTAAATATCGGGCTAAAGCCAGAGGCAGCGCGCCCAAGAGGCAATGTGCAGGATCAGGATTGCTTGAGTGCCAGATCGATCAGTGTTTTAGCGGCTTTTTTAGCAGACTTGATGGCGCCTGAGCCACGTTTGATTTGTTCGGCCTGCACTGCACCTTCGAACAGGATGGAGAGTTGCAGTGCCAGGCCGTCAGCATCCTTGATTTTGGCTTCTTGCGCCAGCCGGGTAATAAACTGGCGGAATTCACGGGACTGTTGCGACGACAGCTGGTGGATGCGATTTTCTTCATTGGGGAATTCGGCAGACGCTTTAATAAAGGCTACGCCGACAAAGGTAGGCGAGGTGACCCACTCTTCAATAAAGTCGAACAGTTTCTGGATTTTTTCGTCCGGTTTGTCACCGAGGCCGCCCAGCTTGTCATTCATCCAGCTCTGAAAGTCCTGATGGCTTTGCTGCAATACGGCCAGGATCAATTCTTCTTTGGTTGAAAAATATTTGTACAGCGTCATCTTCGTGGTGCCGGCGACAGCCACAATCGTATCCACTCCGGTGGAGTTGATACCACGGGTCTGAAACAGGTCAGTCGACACCTGCAGAATTTTTTGCTTTAAAACATTCATGAAATAATTATAGCACTCTATACCGTGTTGTATACCACTTCACTTGTTTCTTAAGGAATAAATCCTATTGATTGACTTTACTTATCGTGTTAAATATACTATACCGTATAGTATAAATTTGTACGTAAATAACATCATTCAACCAAGGAGAACATCATGACTAAAATAAAATCTGTATTGTTGGCAACCTTGCTGGCCGGTTTTGCTTCCGCTGCGCTGGCAGCTGATCCATTGTTTGTGGTCAAGTCTGTAGAATTGAACCAGCCGGTAGAGGTGGTCTGGGAGAAAGTTTCAAATTTTGGCGATCTGGGTGCATGGCATCCTGCTGTTGCCAAGACTGAAATCGTTTCTGGCCAGGCGAATAAGGCGGGCGCCAAGCGCGTATTAACCTTGCAGGACGGCGGCAAAATCAACGAAACATTGACTGCTTACAATCCAAAGGGCAAAACCTATGCCTATAAAATTACTGATGGCGTATTGCCGGTGAGCGAGTATGCATCCACGGTCAGCGTACACAGTAATGGTGTTGGCAAGTCTGTAGTCGTATGGGAAAGTCACTTTTTGCCCAAAGCGCCTGCGGATGAAAAAACGGCTTCCGATACCATCAAAGGTGTTTATGATGGTGGCTTGAATCAACTGAAAAAAATCTTCCCGTAACACTTCAAGATTATTTAATCTCGAAATATTGGGCGAAGGGGTGCCATTACCTGCATGCAGGTAATGGCATTTTTATTTGGAGTTAGCCATCAGTTTGGGGGTGTAGTTGCACTTGACCTGATCCAGTAGCTGATTCACCAGAATCTGCTCTTCGCGATTGCCGGTCACATGACCGTTAATGATGTTCTCGATGTACACACTTTTCAGACGTTCGGGCAGTTGAATGGCCTCGATCAGTCTGCAATCGCCATGTTTCATGGTTTCCAGCCGGCTGTAAATGGCTGCCGTTTCAGAGGGGCTGGCTTCCTGCGACAATGGATGTGGCGGTGGCTCATGCGGTATCGCGGCGACTGCTACAGGGGCGCTCTCAAGCCGCATATGCCAGAAGTATCCACTGGTGATCCCCAGGCACAGCGTCAGTACGACAACACTGTAATTGCGCACAGCCAGCCAGTTAACTTCGCGTTCTGTTTGTTCGTTAATGAGTGCCCGTGCAGCCTGTTGGGCATGCAGCAAGGCCGTTGAGTCCGGATGAAGCTGTTTTTCGCGGCAGGCGCTCACTGCCATAAAATACAGCTGATTGGCCAGCATTTCCGGCAGACGCGCACCTGCCAGTTGTGACTGGATGGTGAGATAAGCTTGCAAGCGATAGGCTTGCGGGTCGTTATTCTGCGGGCCTGACTGGCTGGCGAGCGGACTGGAAAGCAAATCGTCGAGAATGTTAAATAATCCCAGCAGCTTTTGTTTGGGCTGTTTGCCGGATTTATCCAGCATGCGTATCAGCCAGTCTGATTGAAGCAGGTGATCTGACATGGTTAGAATGGTTTGACCACGACCAGAATGACCACGGCAAACAGTACCAGCACCGGCACCTCGTTAAACCAGCGGAACCAGACATGTGAATGCCGGTTTTGTCCGGCAATAAACTGCTTGAGCAGTCTGCCGCAATAATGGTGGTACCCCACCAGCAGGGCGACCAGTGTCAGTTTGGCATGCATCCAGCCGCCGCTGATGCCATAGCCTTGCCATAGCCAGATGCCAAAGATAAGCGCCAGTATCGCCAGTGGCAGCATAAAGCGGAGCAGCTTTTGCGCCATCAGGATCAGCCTGGCATGGGCAGTGGGGTCCTGCTCCATGGCGAGGTTGACGAAAATACGGGGCAGGTAAAACAGGCCGGCAAACCAGCTGGTCACAAAAACGATATGGAGGGCTTTGATCCACAGCATATTGACGGCTTTCCTTGAGTGTGGCGATTGAGAGGTCAGTGCTGCTGGGCAATCAGGGTGTGCAGTTGCGCAAAGTCGAGTTCACCAATGACTTTTTGCAAGCGGTTGCCTTTTGCATCAAACACAAACGAGGTGGGGGTTAAATTGACATTGCCGAAAGCGCGCACCATCTCGCCGTAGCCATCATGCATGACGGCGAACGGCAGGGCTTTCTCCTTGGTGTAATTGAGCACCTGGGCGGGTGGGTCGTAAGGCATGGCGACGGCAATGACTTCAAAGTTTTTGCTTTTGTACTGGTTATAAGTTTCTATCAGTGCAGGCATTTCTTTGATGCAGCCCGGGCAGTCAGTGGCCCAAAAGTTAACGAGCACGGTTTTACCGCGCAAATCCTGCATGCTGATTTTTTTGCCATCCAGTGTAGTGAATACCACATCGGGGGCTTGTGGCTTTTGCATGACGGCAAATGCCAGTCCGGCAAACAGCGCCAGCGCCACGCACGGCACTGCCAATTTTTTCAGAGAATACATCTTTAGCATGGTGACTTGAACCTTAAAAACCCTAGTACGTTTAACGTGTTTGTGACATATTCAGCGTGGTATAATTGGTTTTTGTTTTTGATAAATTATCAATGAACGCACCTGTTAACGCAGATTTGTTGAAGCACAATTCTACTCCTCTCACGCGTTTGCGCGAAATTCCGTACAACTATACCTCTTTTTCTGACCGCGAAATCGTGATTCGGTTTCTGGGTGAGGAAGTCTGGGAAATTCTGAATACCTTGCGCGCCGAGCGTAAAACTGGCCGTAGCGCCCGTATGTTGTTTGAAGTGCTGGGCGATTTGTGGGTGGTTTCACGCAACCCTTACCTGCAAGATGACTTACTGGAAAATCCAAAACGTCGCAAAGCCTTGATCGAGGCCTTGTATCACCGTATTGCTGCGATTGATGAGCGCAGTGCCGGCAATGAAAAAGTACAAAAGCTGGTGACTGCCGCAACCCGTGCGGTCGAGAAGTTTGCAGATGATTTTAAACAAACGGCTGATCTGCGTAAAAAAGCCTTGGCTAAACTGACCAAATTTACGCGCAAAGACAATGTGCAGTTTGATGGATTGGCACGTGTTTCTCACGTCACTGACGCGACCGACTGGCGTGTCGAGTATCCGTTTGTGGTGATTAACCCGGATACTGAAGCCGAGATTTCTTACCTGGTGCGCACCTGTATCGAGCTTGGTCTGACGGTGATTCCGCGCGGGGGCGGTACTGGTTACACCGGTGGTGCCGTGCCTTTGACACCCTTATCTGCGGTAATCAATACCGAAAAACTGGACCAGCATACCGGTGTGCAAATGCGCACTTTGCCTGGTGTGTCACGTCAGGTAGCCACCATTGAATGTGGTGCCGGAGTGGTGACTCGCCGCGCCATGGATGCCGCGACTGAAGCCGGCCTCGAGTTTGCGTGTGACCCGACATCGGCAGATGCCTGCTGTATCGGTGGTAACGTGGCGATGAATGCGGGCGGTAAAAAAGCCGTGCTGTGGGGTACTGCGCTGGATAACCTCGCCTCATGGCGCATGGTGACGCCAGATGCCACCTGGCTGGAAGTCGAACGTCTGGATCACAACCTTGGCAAGATTCATGATATCGCCATGGCCCGCTTTAAAATCAGCCGTTACGACATTGACCATAAAAACCTGCTGGATGAGCCTGAGATTTTAGAAATCCCCGGCCCAAGCTTCCGCAAAGTCGGGCTGGGTAAAGATGTGACCGACAAGTTTTTGTCTGGTCTTCCCGGGATTCAAAAAGAGGGCTGCGATGGCCTGATTACTTCGGCGACCTTTATTCTGCATCGCATGCCCAAGCATGTGCGTACCATTGCGCTGGAATTTTTCGGTAATGTGTCACACGCGGTGCCTGCCATTGTCGAAATTAAAGATTACCTTGATGCGACCGCCAAGAATGACACTGCTGTCATTATGGCTGGCCTGGAACACATGGATGAGCGCTATATCAAGGCGGTAGGCTATGCAACCAAGGCTGCACGTCAGCAACGCCCGAAAATGGTGTTGTTGTGTGATATTGCTTCCGATGACGAAAACGCGGTGGGTGAAGTGGCCTCAGCCGTGGTGCGCATGTGTAATGCCCGCGATGGCGAAGGCTTTATTGCGGTCTCTGCCGAGGCCCGCAAAAAATTCTGGCTGGACCGCTCCCGCACGGCAGCCATTGCGCGACATACTAATGCCTTTAAAATCAACGAAGACGTCGTGATTCCATTACCACGTCTGGGCGAATACTCTGACGGCATCGAGCGTATCAATATCGAGTTGTCTATCCAGAACAAGCTGCGTCTGGTGGATGCACTGGAAACCTTTATGCAGGGCGACTTGCCTTTGCAGGCGGACGAAGACGGCAATGCCGACCCGGAAGGCGTCAAGTCCAAACAGAATATTGCGCTGCAATTGCTGCGCGACCTGCGTGCCAAATGGCGCCTGATTCTGAATACGCTGGATGAGCCGGTCAGCGTTCTGGGCGAGCTGGGCAAGCCGTACGCACAGTATGAAAACGTGTTCCGTGCCGTGCAGTCTTATGATTTGCGCGTGTCCTGGAAGCGTGAACTCAAGCGGCCGATGGCGGATATTTTCGCTGGTCGCGAGTTCCAGAAGATACTCGACAAGCTGGATGAAATCCAGAAAACCGTGTTGAAAAGCCGCGTGTTTATCGCGCTGCACATGCACGCCGGTGACGGTAACGTGCACACCAATATCCCGGTCAACTCCGATGACTACGGCATGATGCAGGACGCCCACGCCGCCGTGGCGCGCGTGATGGCACTGGCACGTAGCCTCAATGGCGTGATTTCCGGCGAGCACGGCATTGGTATCACCAAAATGGAGTTTCTGGACCAGGCCACCATCGACACCTTTACCGCCTATAAAAAGAAAGTGGACCCCAACGGCCACTTTAACAAAGGCAAGTTGCTGGCGGGCTCCGGCCTTGAAAACGCCTATACGCCAAGCTTCGGGTTACTGGAACAGGAATCCATCATCATGGAGCAATCTGCCATTGGCGAGATTGCTGATGATATTTCAGACTGCCTGCGCTGCGGCAAGTGCAAGCCGGTGTGTTCAACGCATGTGCCACGTGCCAACTTGTTGTATTCACCGCGTAACAAGATTCTGGGTACGTCACTGCTGATTGAAGCTTTCCTCTACGAAGAGCAAACGCGTCGCGGCATTTCGCTCAAGCATTTTGATGAATTTAACGACGTCGCTGACCATTGTACGGTCTGCCACCGTTGTGAAAAACCATGCCCGGTGAATATCGACTTTGGCGATGTATCGATCAAAATGCGCAATTTCCTGCGTGAACAGGGTAAGAAGAACTTTAACCCTGGTACCGCGGTGGGCATGCTGTTTCTGAATGCCAAAGATCCGGCTACCATCAAGTTCTTGCGTGCGACCATGATTGGCATGGGCTACAAGGCGATTAATTTCGCCAATAGTCTGGCCAAAAAGTTTGGCCTGCTGAAAGACAAAAAAGCGCCGCCAGCCACGGTAGGCAAAGCAGAAATCAAGGCGCAGGTGATTCATTTTATTAATCGCCCGATGCCGAAGAAGATGCAGTCCAAAACCTCACGCGCCATGCTGGGTGTGGAAGATGACACCATGATTCCGGTGATTCGCAATCCGCAAAAAGTGAGTGAAGATTCGGAAGCGGTGTTCTATTTCCCGGGCTGCGGTTCAGAGCGTTTGTTCTCGAATGTCGGTTTGGCGACGCAGGCCATGCTGTATGAGGTTGGCGCGATCACTGTCTTGCCACCAGGCTATTTGTGCTGCGGCTATCCACAAACGTCATCGGGTAACCACGACAAAGGCCAGGAAATTACGGCGGATAACCGCGTGCTGTTTCACCGTGTCGCCAATACCTTGAATTACCTGGATATCAAGACCGTGATTGTGTCTTGCGGTACGTGTATGGATCAGTTGCAGAAATACGAGTTCGAGAAGATTTTCCCGGGCTGCCGTCTGCTGGATATCCACGAATACCTGATGGAAAAAGACATGCGCCTGCAAGGCGTCACGGGTACGCGTTACATGTATCACGACCCATGTCACTCACCCATGAAGACCTATAAGCCGCTGGAAGTCACTAACAAGCTGATGGGGGCGGATGTGGCGCTGAATGACCGTTGCTGTGGTGAGTCAGGGACGTTCGCAGCTGCACGCCCTGATATTGCGACGCAGGTGAAATTCCGCAAGCAGGAAGAACTGGAAAAAGGCATGGCCAAGATGGGCCTGACCGTGGGTGCGCCAGAGCAGCCAGTCAAGATATTGACCTCTTGCCCAAGCTGCCTGCAAGGCCTGTCACGCTACGGCGATGATACTGGCATTGAAGCCGATTACATCGTGGTTGAAATGGCCAAGCATTTGCTGGGTGAAAACTGGATGCAGGATTATGTGCAAAAAGCCAACAATGGCGGCATTGAGAAAGTGCTGCTGTAATCCCGGTAAACGTTTTAGCAACCCCGCCTGGTGCGGGGTTTGTTTTAAGCAGTGCGCAAAGGCTTATTTTTTACGCGCCTGCAAATACACATAGATGCCAGCCCACGTCATCACCACGAAAATCACGGCAATGACAATAAAGCTCATCAGACCATAATCAGTAGACATTAAATCAATCAGAATTTTCATAGGGAACCCCTCCAGATGGCTAACGTATTAAGTGTGATTGTGAGCCTGATGGAGCCATGCGTATTTGATGTAACGCAAAAGTGATGCATGAGATGACGATTAGTTTTTAGGATTAGTTTTTGAAAGTATAGAGATGAATATTTATCCTTTGCTCAAGCCTTTATTGTTTCAGCTCGATGCCGAGCAGGCACATGATGTGACGCTCAAGTCGTTGCAAAAGGCCGAGAAACTCGGCCTGTTAAAAGCATTTTCTGCGAGGTTGCCAGATGCGCCCAGCCAGGTGATGGGTCTGACTTTCCCCAACCCTGTCGGCCTGGCAGCAGGGCTGGATAAAAATGGAGCGGTGATTGATGGGCTGGCCGCACTGGGCTTTGGCTTTGTTGAAGTAGGCACGGTGACACCGCGCCCGCAGCCCGGCAATCCCAAGCCGCGTTTATTTCGCATGCCTGAAGCACAAGCCATCATCAACCGTTTTGGCTTTAATAATCTGGGCGTAGACCAGTTGGTGCAGAACGTCAAAGCCGCCAGGTTTGATGGCGTGTTAGGGATCAATATCGGCAAGAACTTTGATACACCTAACGATCAGGCGGCGGAGGACTACCTGATCTGCATGCGCAAAGTGTATGCGCATGCCAGCTACATCACGGTGAATATTTCCTCACCCAATACTAAAAACTTGCGCGCTCTGCAGGAAAAAGAAGCCTTGTCACAACTGCTGGCAACGCTTAAAAAAGAGCAGGGCATCCTGTCACAAGTGCACGGCAAATATGTGCCACTGGCATTGAAAATCGCCCCGGATTTAACCCCTGAACAAGTGCAGGAAATCGCTGGCTTACTGATGCAGCACCGCATCGACGGCGTGATCGCTACCAACACGACTTTGGCGCGTGACGCAGTGGCCGGATTGCCGCATGCGGAAGAAACGGGTGGTTTGTCTGGCGCGCCCGTCAAAGCCGGTTCCACACGCGTCATCCAAACCCTGGCGGCCTCGCTGCAAGGCAGCTTGCCGATTATCGGCGTGGGGGGTATTTTGAGTGGTGAAGATGCCAAAGAGAAAATGGCTGCGGGTGCGAGCCTGGTCCAGCTATACAGCGGCCTGATTTACAAAGGCCCGCAGCTAATTAAAGACTGCCGCAAAGCGCTCGGAAACTTTAACTAAATGATTGATTGGGCGCATTGCGGCGTTACGCGGTACTCGAAATCCTCACGTACTACATGTACGCTCCGGTTCCTGCGTTCCGTGCGCCTTGCACTTCATCCCACTCAATCACTTATTTAAAGCTCCCTTATTGAATAATAATGAAGCCCATCCTGTACTCTTACCGCCGCTGCCCCTACGCCATGCGCGCCCGTATGGCGATCTGGGCGGCCAGTATTCAGGTCGAAGTGCGTGAAGTTTCCCTGCGCGAGAAGCCAGCACATTTGTTGCAGATATCACCCAAAGGCACCGTCCCCGTATTGCAATTGCCAGACGGTACCGTGTTGGAACAAAGTCTGGATATCATGCAATGGGCACTCGCGCAACATGACCCGCAAGGGTGGTTAAATGCAGACCGTGATGCGCTGAATCACCTGATTGCCATCAACGATGGTGAGTTTAAACAAGCGCTTGATCGCTATAAATACCCCGACCGTTACCCAGAGCATGCACAATCTTTTTACCGTGAGCAGGGCGAGCAGTTTTTGCAAAGGCTGGAAACTGCTTTGCAGCAACATGCATCCCTTTTGGGTGATTCTGCCAGCATGGCCGATGTCGCGATTTTCCCGTTTATCCGTCAGTTTTCAGCAGTGGATGCGGAATGGTTTGCCAGCAGTTCATACCCGAAACTGCGGGCGTGGTTACAGGGATGGCTGAACACTGGATTGTTTGCGGAAATCATGCACAAATTTCCTGCTTATCTTGAGCCTGTTGGTAAACGCCGTGAATCATCACTTGGGTAATCTATAAGCTGTCTCACTCAATAGAAGCCCCCTGAGATGTGACACCAATTCGTTTGCGTCATCTGAACTTTTGATATTAGTAAAGCCCAGTAAAAGGCCTTGGCGTTCTGAATGCACCGACCATTCTGAAAGTGCATGAATGCCGTATCCCGCCTTGCGTGCTATTTCAGCCATTGCGGCGTCCGCAATATTTATATTGGGGCGTACAATTAAATGCATGCCGTTTTTTTGCAGTGCTATTTGAATCCCCTCCTCGAAGCTTGCAGTTAATGCATCGGTTAGCCATTTTCGACGTACTTTGTAATGTCCCCGCATTTTGCGTATATGTCTGGAAAAGTGACCTTCGCTCATAAAATCGTAAATCACCATTTGTGTCAGCGTTGAACATCCTGATTGAAATGTCTGCGCGGCGGCGTCAAACTCAGGAACAAGTTTCAGCGGTACAACCATGTACCCGGTTCTGATTGCGGGGAACAGTACTTTACTAAAGGTTCCGGCATAAATGACTTGATCGTGCGCGTCCAAGCTTTTCAGTGAAGGCAATGGTTTTCCTACATACCGATACTCGCTGTCATAGTCATCCTCTAAAATCCAGGAGCCGCGTTGCTTTGCCAGTTCAAGAAGGTGTACACGTCTGGAATGAGACAACATGACACCTGTCGGACTTTGATGTGAGGGGGTGACCGAGATTAGCTTACTTGATGCTGTAGTGTTTTGAATCCAATCTACATCGATACCTTCAGCATCCACCGGTGCAAAAAGCACATTCATTTTTGCCTGGATAAATAAATTTCGAGCATATCTATAGCCAGGGTCTTCAAGCATAACGGTGTCGCCCGGTTCAAGGAGTGTTCGAGTGATTAAGTCTAATGCACCTTGAAATCCCCTTGTAATAAAAACCTGTTGCGGGATACAAGAGACGCCTCTGGAGAGTTGCAGGTAGCTGCAAATAGCAAGTCTTAAATCCCAATAGCCAGCATGATGCCCCATGGCTAAATTTTGAATAGTGGTTTGTTGTAAACGGCGATGCATCAGCCTGTTCCATAGCTTGGTCGGGAAGAGGTCAAAAGAAGGTACGCAAGGGTGCAGATGCATGTCGGAGGATGGTGCAAACCCACCATTTGCAGCATGCGTGGCACCAGCTTGGTTGTTGATAGTGACTTCATGCTTGTTGGTAATGATTCGGGTGGTATTGACGAACGATCCTGCGGGACCTTTTCCTAGAATAATGCCTTCCCCATTAAGCATCTCGTATGCAATTTCAACAGTATTTCGGGACACATTGAGTTCGCTTGCCAATGCGCGCGTGGATGGCAGACGAGCGCCGGTCTGAAGGGCGCCGCTTTGGATGGCATTCTTGATTCTGGCATAAATCTGTGTTGCCAATGAAACCTTACCCTCGCGATTCAGGGATATCCATGGTGCTGTATTCATAATGGCCTGCTAATAATTAACATTTTTGGCACTTTATAGCAGGCCATTCATTGCGTAAAGTGTCGCCATTTACTTCGAGCGATGCCAAATGCAAATAATCAAACAGGTCAAAAGCAAAGAGGATATAACCAAGTGCTTTGAGATTTTTTTGGAGTTAAGACCACACCTTCCAGATATAAAAACCTTTATCTCTCAAGTCCGGAGGCAAATGCAGCAGGGATACCAAATGCTTGGAGTGTGGGATAACGATATTCTATTAGGTGTTGCTGGATACCGGTTTCTTGAAAGCTTTATCCATGGACAATTTATTTATGTGGATGATCTGGTCGTATCAGAAAAAACAAGAGGTAAAGGCGTGGGTGGGCGGATGTTGCACTATATTATTAGAGAGGCTTCTCTGATGCGCTTTAACAAAGTTGTTCTGGACACTGCATTACATAACTCATTGGCACAACGGTTCTACTTTAGACAAGAAATGCTGGCCACCGGATTACATTTCACAATAACGCTATAGGTGCTGTATGAATAAAATTAGAATTCCTTATTACGAAGTTTCTCCCGAATTGACACAAGCAATCAGGTCAGTCGGCGAGCTGCTCGAAAAGTCATCCTTGGGAATAAAGTTTATTGAGTTGCTTTATATGCGTATATCCCAAATCAATGGCTGCGAATTTTGCTTGAAGCTGCATGGGAGAAAGTTAATAAAAGCAGGAGAATCTGCTGAGCGTATTGATCAGATTGCGCAGTGGCAGACATCTGACTTGTTTAATCAACGGGAGAAAGCAGCGCTGGCATGGGCAGAGTCTCTGACGCTCGTGAGTGAAACACATGCCGCTGATCATGAGTTTACAGCTTTGAAGGCTGAATTTAATGATTTGGATATCACGGAAATGACTTTTGCCATTGCTTCCATGAATGCGCTAAATCGTCTGGCGATGGGCATGAAAAGGAAGCATTAGCGCGCTAACCATTTTTCTCAGCGTTTTGCTCAAACTTCTCATACGCATTAATAATCTTCTGCACCAACGGATGCCGCACCACGTCCTGCGACATAAACTGGGTAAAGGCGATACCTTTGACTTCCTTGAGGATTTTCTGTGCTTCGACTAGGCCGCTTTTCTGGTGGCGTTGCAGGTCAATCTGCGTCACGTCGCCCGTAATCACGGCTTTGGTGCCAAAACCGATCCGGGTCAAAAACATTTTCATCTGCTCGGGCGTGGTGTTTTGTGCTTCATCCAGAATAATAAAACTCTGGTTGAGCGTGCGGCCGCGCATATAGGCGAGCGGGGCGACTTCAATCGCGCCGCGTTCGAACATTTTATTCACGGTGTCGTAACCAGCCAAGTCATACAGCGCGTCATACAGCGGACGCAGGTAGGGGTCGACTTTCTGGTTTAGGTCGCCGGGTAAAAAGCCCAGGCGTTCGCCTGCTTCTACAGCCGGGCGCACTAACACGATTCTTTTCACCCGGTCACGCGTCATGGCATCCACTGCGCTGGCGACAGCCAAATAGGTTTTACCAGTGCCTGCCGGGCCAATGCCAAAGGTGATGTCATGGTCTTGTATCTGTTGTAAATAGCTAACCTGGCGTGGCGTGCGGCCATGCAGATCGCCGCGGCGGGTCATGAGTACAGGCATGGCACTGCTGGCGACTTCTTCAGGTTTCAGTTTGTCGATCTCTACGAGACCGAGTTGAATGTCTTCAAGCTCAATCGGCTTTTTTGAGCGTGCATAGAAGTTTTCCAGCATTTGCGCGCCCAGCCGCATATTGGTTTGGGTGCCGCTCAAATAGAAGGTGCTGCCGCGGCGGTTGATGTCGATATCGAGGCCATTTGCTAATTGGCGGATGTTTTCATCGAGCGGGCCACATAAATTGGCCAGCATCAGGTTGTCTTCGGGTTTTAAAGTGATTTCCATATAGCTCTATACAATTAATGACTGATGCTGACTGCATTCAAGATTCCGACAGCGATAGATAGGCTGCCTATGATCAATGCAATGGCAATATTTCCTTTTTCTATCTGCTTAGCGTAGCTCCAGGCCAATGCGAATACGAATAATTGCACTAGGCATGTAATCACGGCCCATAACATCATTTCATGCAGAGACCGCGTATAAAACACTGAAGAAGCCACTGGCAAGGTGAAGCCGAGGATGGCACCTCCTAATGTGATGGCTGCAGCCAGATTGTTATCTTTGATCAGACGTAGTTCCTTGTAGGGAGTGAACTGCACATAAATAATTACAAAAATGGCCAGTAGAATGAGAGATACGCCCATATAGGTGGCAAACGATAATATTGCTTGAATCAAAATATGCTCCTATTTCACAAAGTAATGCGGTACAAAGTGGCTCATATTCGTGGTGATCAAAGTGTTATCTTCTCGAATACACATGCCAGCCGCCCTGCCATTCACCACCCATGACCCGATGACCGGGTATTTGTGGTCAAATTCCGGGATGTTGTACAAGGCTTGGTAGATATAACCTTCTGCGCCATAAGGTCCCCCATCTTTATGTAGCAACTGATTGTCCTTTACGATCTCGATATTGGCACCTTCACGTGAATATAGCGGTTTTTTTGCATAGGAGGAGAGTTTTCCCGAATCAAAGTAAGCTGGTAGAAGGTTAGGGTGATCAGGGAAAAGCTCCCATAATATAGCCAGTAGACCTTTGCAGGAGAGTACAGATTTCCATATAGGCTCTACAAATACGGTATTGGCTGCCAGTAGGTGATGGCCAAATGCTTCCCGCATCATCCACTCCCACGGATAGAGTTTGAACAGGATGGCTATGGCGTCACCATTGGCATCCACGAAAGCATTGCGCACAGTATCCCATCCTATATCTTCGACAAATATATGCTGGGGAGTGTGCCCGGCCTGCAATATGGTTTCCATCATGTATGTGGCACATACCCAATCCTCTTCATTCTCAGCAAGGGAGGCAACATAAATGCGACTACCAACCGGCAAGGTTTTCCAACATGCGATCAGACGCTCATGAACAGAGTTAAACTGGTCATGCTGCGGGTAAGTGTCAGATAACCAAAACCACTGGCATACTGCCGACTCCAGTAATGACGTGGGCGTATCCGCATTATATTCCAGCATTTTGGGTGGCGATTTGCCGTCGTATCCCAAGTCGAACCGGCCATAAATGGAGAAGTCGTTACTGGCATAAGAGTCTCTGATGGCCTGCCAGAAAGCAATAGGGATGCCCAATTCGGCAAACCGGTTGGCGTCTATGATATGCCGCACAGCTTGCATGCACATGTCATGTAATGTTTCTGTGGCCGCTTCAATCTCTTCAATCTGTGCGAGAGTGAACTTGTAACATACGTCTTCTTTCCAATAGTCGTCCCAGGCATGGAAAGATAAACCCTGCGATTGTAGTTTTTCTGCATGGCCGGGCCTGGGGTTTATATGTATCCTCTCCATCATCCACCCGCCGTAAAGCCTCTGGCCGTAGAGCCGAAGCCGCCACGGGAATATGAGCCTAGATGTTCAGATTTGCCATGAGAGCTGCCAGTGTCAGTTACATTGCTAACGTCAGAAAGTACGCGAGTGTTGCCGTCAGGTTTTACTTCCACCGGCTTTCCAAGATCCCTATCCCAATAGTAGCGTGGACCATAATAAAGTCTCCCGCCGCTATGAGTGATTGTTTCCTGGCAATATTCTTCAGCGTCACCCCAGTCGCGTACGCAGTCTTCTTTGGCATAATACTCCTGCCTGACCACCTCTTTTTCGTTGCTTTTACTGATACTGAACACGGTCACCGCAGTGCCGATCAATAAAAGTTCTATATAGCCGGATTTCTTCACCCGTGCCTCCGTCCCGTTAACTTATCAGGAAATCTGACAGTTGTAGTTGTTTGTTGTTATTTGGCTGCCATGTACTCATCACTCCGTGCACCTCACCCAGTAGTGGCATGGCACTAGCGAGAATTTCGTGATAAGGCTGCATTGCTTCAGCCTCTACTATCCCCGAATCGGGATTTTTTGTCATCCAGTCTATAGCACTAATAATTCCAGCCACTACTTGCAATGATGTGGCATTGTTATAGGGAGCGAGTGTACGGGCTTCCGTTAAATTCAACTTAGATCCATACCAGTAGCAGCCACCGGGAAAAATGAATAGCACACCTAACTCATCAAAGCCCGATGTCAGTGAATCTTTCAACACAGTAGTATGCGAGGGTGCTGTATAGCCATTCTTTATCCATTGCTCCAAACTTGATTTTGCCATTGGCGCTGGCTGGTAGGCGTAATACACGGTTGGTCGGTATTCAATCTTCGCCTCTTTGCTGAGACTGAGCAGGCTGGCAATCGAAATGGACTCATGATGAGTAATCAGCCAAGCCGCTTGTTCTCCACCTGATGGCGTCCATGTTTTTACTTTTGTTTGCGCACTATGCTTGTTCATATACACCGCTGATTCATCACCGATAGCATGCTGGAAAATATCTTCTGTATGCCTGCGCTCATGTGATCCCCAGCCTAATTCCGCAAGTTGCCAAGCTTCAGCCATGAAACCATCGACTGACCAAGTATTGGAGAACTCAGATGCACTTAACTCAATTGGTCCATGCTGGGTGTCGCGTTCAGCGATCTGGATGACTCTGATATCAAGTTGTTGAGCAAGTTGTGCCCATGAGCCCGAGAGCTTTATCCCTTTGATTTCAGCAAGATTAGTCAGCCCTTGCTTGACAAAATGACTCACTAGTCCGGGGTTTGCACCATGAGCAACTATTGCAGTAGTATTGCGAGGCTGGGGGGTGGAAAGTGCCTTATGCCTGAGTATGTAATTACTGGATTCCTGGGGTAAATTGGCAGTGTAGCCTCCTTCCCATGGCTCTATACAAGTATCCACATAGTAAACAGCGTGTTGCTGGCACCATTTAATCAAAGCAAGTGATGAAACATTGACCGACACATTCACCAATAAGTCACCTGGCTTCAGAAAACGGCTGAGTACGTCAGCATGGTTTTCCTGCGTTATCTCAATGAGGTGTACATGAGTTTTGCAGGCACTGGCTATGTGTAAGCCCTCCTCATCTGCGGTAATGATGGAAATTTGTTGGATATCCTCCCGCTTTTGCAGAAAGGGTAGTAAGGCCTGGCCAATGCAACCAAACCCTATCATCAGCGTGCGCGAAAAAATGAACATCGACGGGGTGTTATTAAAAGGACAATAAGGTTGAAAAAACGACTTACACAATTTCGCCGACTAGGCGTTTGGGGTTGTAGACGTCGGTAATTTTCACTTCGACCATTTGATGGATAAAACGTGCATCGGCAGCAATGTCTACCACGCGTCCGTTATCGGTTTTGCCCGCCAACAAATTGGGGTCTTTCCACGACGGGCCGTCGATCAGTACGCGTTGCACAGTGCCCAGCATGGCGCGGCTGATGGCGTCGCCACTGGTCTCATTTTCGGTTTGCAGTTGCTTTAGCCAGGCGGCTTTGTCGGCTTGCGGGGTTTCGTCGGGCAGGTAGCTGGCTGGCGTTCCTGGGCGCGGGCTGTACAAAAAGCTGAAGCTGTAATCAAAGCCAAGATCGCGTTGCAGTTTGAGCGTGGCCTGAAAGTCTTTTTCGGTTTCACCCGGAAAGCCGACAATGATGTCGGTGGTAATGGTCAGTGCCGGGTTGGCCGCTTTCAGTTTGCGGATCAGGCCCTTGTATTGCAGTGTGGTGTAGTTGCGTTTCATCGCCATCAAAATGCGGTCGCTACCTGCCTGCACCGGCAGATGTAACTGGTTGGCCAGTTTGGGCACGTTGGCATGGCAGGCGATCAGCCGGTCATTCATTTCATTGGGGTGGCTGGTGGTATAACGCAGGCGTTCGATCTGCGGAATTTCGGCAATGGTCTCAATCAGCATGGCCAGATCGGCATCTACGCCCTGATACTGCACGCGGTAGGCATTCACATTCTGGCCAAGCAGGGTGATTTCCTTAACGCCTTGTTCGGCCAGTTGCACGGCCTCGGTCAAAATATCTTCAAACGGGCGCGAAAACTCTTCCCCGCGGGTATAAGGCACCACGCAAAAGCTGCAATATTTGCTGCAGCCTTCCATGATGCTTAAAAAGGCGGTGGCCCCTTCGACACGCGGTGGGGGCAGGTGGTCGAATTTTTCAATCTCGGGGAAAGTAATATCGACTTGCGGCTTATTCTCAAGTCGCTTGGTTTTGATCAATTCAGGCAAACGATGCAGGGTTTGCGGACCAAATACCACATCGACATACGGCGCACGCTTGATAATGGCATCGCCTTCCTGGCTGGCGACACAGCCGCCCACGCCAATCACCAGGTTGGGATTTTTTTCCTTGAGCGGGATCATGCGACCGAGGTGGCTGAAGACTTTTTCTTCGGCTTTTTCGCGTACCGAGCAGGTGTTCAGCAGGATGACATCGGCTTCTTCCATATTCTCGGTTTGGGTCATGCCTTCATGCTCGCGCATCAGGTCGACCATGCGCGATGCATCGTATTCGTTCATTTGGCAACCAAACGATTTAATGAATATCTTTTTTCCGCTGTCCTGCTTCATTGAACGCTAAATTTCTCACAAAAACAGTATTTTAGCGTATTTGACCCAGGCTGGCATGAGAATCAACCGTCCGGTCGCGCTGGCTGCGGTAAAATACAATTCTATTTTTTTTGAGCACAGGTTGCATGCAGGCTTTACCAATTTTTTTTAATATTGCGCAACGACGTTGTATTGTCATTGGTGGCGGCGAAGTCGCGACGCGCAAAGTGATCATGCTGCGCAAGGCGCAGGGCGATGTGACGGTGATTTCCCCCGAGCTGAATGCTGAACTCAGCCAGATGCTGGAGCAAGGTGATATTCAGTATGTGGCCGCCAACTTTGCCGTTGAGCAGTTAACAGGTGCTTGTCTGGTGATTGCCGCCACTGACGATGAAGCGGTCAACGAGGCTGTCTCGGTGGCTGCGAAGCGCTTGAATATTCCGGTGAATGTGGTCGATGCGCCTGCCTTGTGTACGTTTACCATGGGGTCAGTGATTGATCGAAGCCCGGTGGTGATTGCAGTCTCCAGCGAGGGCAATGCACCGGTGTTGGCGCGGCATATTCGCGGCAAGATTGAAACCATGCTGCCTGCGGCCTATGGCCGGATTGCGGCGATTGCCGGGGAATTCAGAGAGCAGGTCAAAGACAAGTTTGCTACTACGCAGCTGCGCAGGCAGTTTTGGGAAAGAGTACTCAGTGGGCCGCTGGTTGAGCGTGTGTTGTCCGGGCAGGAGCAGGCGGCACGCGACCTGTTGGGCGAATTGCTGACAAAGGCGGATGATGCTCCGCCGCGCGGCGAGGTGTATCTGGTAGGGGGCGGGCCGGGTGATCCGGATTTGCTGACGTTCAGGGCCTTGCGCCTGATGCAGCAATGCGACGTGTGTGTGTATGACAAGCTGGTCAGTGTCGAAGTGATGGAGCTCGTCCGGCGCGATGCCGAGTTGATTTATGTGGGCAAGTCACGCGATCAGCATACGTTGCCACAAGAAGAAATTAATGCCTTGCTGGCCAAGCTGGCGCTGGAAGGCAAGCGTGTATTACGACTCAAAGGTGGCGACCCCTTTATTTTTGGGCGTGGCGGCGAGGAAATTGAAACCCTGATGCAGCATGGTGTGCCGTTTCAGGTGGTGCCCGGGATTACGGCGGCTAACGGTGTCTCCAGTTATGCGGGTATTCCGCTCACCCATCGTGATTATGCGCAGGCCTGTTTGTTTATTACTGGACACCTGAAAGATGGCTCGCTGGATCTGGACTGGCAGGCGATGGCGCGGCCACAGCAGACCGTGGTCATTTACATGGGGCTGGTGGGGCTGGCGCAGATTTGTGCGCGGCTGATTGTGGAAGGGGTTTCGCCACACATGCCGGTTGCAGTGATTCAGCAAGGCACGACACAAAAGCAGAAAGTGGTGGTTTCTACCCTGGAAAATCTGGCTGTGGATGTGGAGAAGGCCGGATTAAAACCACCCAGCCTGACCATTATTGGTGAAGTGGTGAATTTGCGCGCACGTTTAAACTGGTTTACGCCGGGGAGTCAGGCGTAAATCAGGTATACGCCAGAATCGGCAGTGACAGCCTGGCCTCGAGGCCACCTTCTGGCCGGTTGAGCAGGGTCAACTGGCCGCCATGCAGCTTTGCAATGCGGTTACAAATAGCCAGGCCCAGCCCGCTGCCGCCTTCATGTTTGGTGCGCGCGCTATCCATGCGCTCGAATGGCCGCAACAGGCGGTCCGCGTGCTCAGTCGGAATGCCGGGGCCGTTATCCATCACACTGATGACAATTTTATCGGCCATCACCTGGCTGCGCACTTCTACTTTGCCTTTGCCATAGTTATAGGCATTGCCCACCAGGTTATCCAGCAGCCGTTGCATGGCGAGCGGGCGGATGGGGATAAAGTACTTGGGGCCGAGCGACAACATTAATTCGCGGCCTGCGCGCAACTGTCGTTCGGCTAGGGCATTGAGCAGGTCGTTGATGTCCATCATGCGGCTGTGTTCACCCTCCACACCGCGCACAAAATCCAGAAACTGGTGAATGATATTGTCCATGTCGGAAATATCCTCGATCATGCCTTGCTTCATGTAGTCGGCTTCAGTCGGCAGCATCTCTACCGCCAGGCGCAATCTGGCCAGCGGGGTACGAATGTCGTGCGAAACACCGGCCAGCAGCAAGGTGCGTTCTGCATCCAGACGTGCCAGCGATTCGGCCATCTCGTTAAAGGTATGCGTGACTTCCCGCAGCTCTTCCACGCTGTCTTCTGGCAGTCTGGGCGCGGGTTCACCATTGCGCAGTCGTTCGGCGGCGTGGACCAGCATGGTCAGCGGGCGGTTAATGCGTGCAGCCAGCAAGTAGGCACCAATCAGTGAAAGCAGGCCGACCACGGCGCCCCAGCCCAGCCAGTGCCAGGGGAAAGGACGGTCTACCTGAATTCTGGGAATGACCACCCAGAAGTCATCCTGACCCACGTTAAAGCTGATCCATAGCCCGGGAATGTCATAGTGATTGACGGTGATAATGGTTTCCTCACCCAGGCGTTCCCTGATTTTAAAAGCCACCAGATTGATAAATGGATCGGCCGGTAGCGCTTCAATATCTTCCAGAAAGTCTGCGGCATACACACGCACACCTTCACGACCAGACAATTCGGAGAGCAGTGCTAGGCGGCGATTTTCGTGTGAGGCAATCAGCGAGGCACGGGTGTAATTGACGATGGTCACTGCTTGCAACGCCGCCGCTGTTGCGCGCGGTTCACGATCAAAGTAGTCAAAAATCTTGAGGGAGGCGTAGATGCTGACCGCCAGTAAAATGGCGATCAGCAGCATGATGCGGGACAGCAGTCTTCGAGGTAATAAACGCACAAGCGTCTCTAGTGATTAACAGAGGGGGTTATTGAGGTGCGTCGCCGTCAGGAATAAACACATAGCCAAAGCCCCACATGGTTTGCAGATAACGTGGATGTGCGGGATCCGGCTCGATGATCCTGCGCAAACGGGAGACTTGCACATCAATACTGCGGTCAAACACATCCAGCTCGCGACCACGTGCCAGTTGCATCAGCCGGTCACGGGACAAAGGTTGGCGCGGGTGCTCGGTAAATACTTTGAGCAAGGTGAATTCGCCGCTGGTAATCGTGATCTGGCTGCCGTTTTTGGACAGGCTGCGTGTATTGACATCAAATACAAAGTCACCAAACTGGAAGGCTTCGCTTTTCGTCTGGATTGCATTTTTAGGCGTGATTTCGTGACGGCGCAGTACTGCATTAATCCTTGCCAGCAATTCACGCGGATTGAACGGTTTGGGCAGGTAATCATCTGCGCCCATTTCCAGCCCCACAATACGGTCGACCTCATCCCCGCGTGCAGTCAGCATGATAATGGGCGTCATCACACTGGCCCCGCGTAGACGTCGGCAGATGGCCAGGCCGTCTTCCCCCGGCAGCATGAGGTCCAGAATCAGCAGGTCAAAACTGTCTGCTGTCATTGCTTTATCCAGCTCCTTGCCATCAGACACAGACTGAATATGAAACCCCTGATCCGTCAGATAGCGCTGGAGTAACTCGCGCATACGCAAGTCATCGTCGACCATCAGGATTTTTTTTAGCTGCTCTGCCATGTATAAACCTTTACAAACCGGAGTGGATACCGCTGCTATTAACATCAACCTTTGATATGGAGTCTTCAATCCAAGATTGCAAGCGAAACGGCATTGCGCCGCCGTAAAACTTATTGCTGACTATTATACTCCAAGCAACAGTGGCCATGAAATGGTGCAGTTACAATCAGTTACAAATAGCGCAGGTGATGAAACATTGCATTAACAATCCTGATGCATGATTATGCTCGATTGTAGGGCAAATTTTCTGCAAAAATGCTAATTTTGTGTTAAATGGGTTGCGGTTTTCCCTTTGACTGCGTTAAGGTATTTGACTGCCTGGATGATTTATTGCCATGATTCTGAGCGGTTGGCTTTGTGTGGACTTGATTGAAAAATGATAGGTTTTTCGGAGAGTCGCACGTTTTACAGTCTAATAAAAAATTATGTTGAATTTGGATGTTGATGTCTAGAGCGATCACACATTTGAAAGAAAGTATGTTGCTGGCAGCGAGCATGTTGTTGACAATGCCCGCGTATGCTGACTTGAAACTGCCTTTGCATGTGAGTGACAATCGCGGAATTGATAATGATGACGTCGGCTTATCAAAAACCCTTGAGCGTAATTTCAGTCCTGAAGATCGTGCCCGTTTACGCAAAGCATTGACTGATTACGCACGCAATACCGACCCGGATCACCAGTTGATGCTACAAAAGCGTAAAGCCATGCACGAAAGCATTACGCAACGCTTCAACGAGTGTAATCGGGATAATGATGACTCTCTGGACCGCGAAGAAACCACATTGTGTTTGCCGCAGGTTGCGCGTCATTTTTCTTATGTGGATGTGGATGGTGATGGGGTGATTACACTCGAGGAACTCGAGCTGGCACACACCCGAATGACCGAAAAGCAGCGTGCTGCCGAAGCCCAGTTTGAAGTGCAACAAACGCTCCCCGGCGACAGTGACGCCGATCAAAAAGCCAAAAACAAGCAAAAAAATTCTCCCGTTGTCCCTGCCTCAAGTTCTGCCAACTCCTCTGGTAAAGAAATATCTGCTGCACGCAAACGGCCAAGTTAACCGGCTGCTCGATCTGTAATCTCCTGAAAAAAACGCCGGTTCAAGTGTATATTAAAGGCTTGCTGTGGATTGAGCCGTGATCGTGAGTGATAACAAAGACTTCAGCTGTGTCTGGCATCGCGAGATGCGCGCCTTTGATGCCATCGAATGGCAATCGTTGGCAGCTTCACATCCCTTCTTAAATGTATCCCTGCTGCAGGCGTTCGAGTCTTCCGGTGCTGTTGGCGGCAATACCGGCTGGTATCCCCATCACCTGGCTGTTTACAGACAACAGCAACTGGTGGCCGCGCTGCCGCTTTATTTGAAAACCCATTCCTATGGTGAATATGTATTTGACTGGGCTTGGGCGGAAGCTTACGAAAGTGCAGGCGGCCAGTATTATCCCAAGCTGATTTCAGCGATTCCCTTTTCACCGGTGACCGGCCCCAGAATACTGGTGCGCGAAGATTGCGTGCACGAAGCGGATCTGGTTGCGCGCATGCTGGATGCGGTGCAGACACTTTGTGTGCAGCACGGCTTGTCAGGGGTGCATATGTTATTTCCTGATCAGCAAAGTGCCTCGTGGTGCGCCGCGCACGGCTGGTTACGTCGTGAGGGTGTCCAGTTCCGCTGGGAAAATCACAGCTATACAGACTGGGAGCAGTTTCTCGCAACACTCAGCCATGACAAGCGCAAAAAAATACGGCAGGAACGCAAAAAAGTGGCGCAACAAGGGGTGGTGTGCCGGGTACTGGATGGCCATCAGGCCACAGAGGACGATTGGGATTTGTTCTACCGCTGCTATTGCAATACCTATGCGACGCACAACAGTCAGCCATATTTGAATGCCGCTTTTTTTAAAGCGCTTGTGCAGACCATGCCTGACCATCTGGCATTGTTTGTTGCCACGCATGAAGGGCAGGATGTGGCGGCCAGCTTGTGTGTGCACGGCGGCGGGACCCTGTATGGACGCTATTGGGGTGCGCTCAAGGATCTTTCATGCCTGCACTTTGAATTATGTTATTACCTGCCGCAACAGTTTTGCATCACGCATGGCATTCAATACTTTGAGGGCGGGGCGCAGGGTGTACACAAGTTGGCCAGAGGATTTATGCCCTATACCACCTGCTCAACCCACTGGCTTGAAAATGCAGATTTTCAAGCCAGTGTTGCAAGGTTTCTCAGACGCGAGGCAGGCAATATGCAAGCCTATGTCACCGAGCTGGAAGAACGTAGTCCCTATAAGACTACAGGGGCTTCTGAGAACGTGACTTAAAGCTGGTTACCACGGAATATCCTGACCGTCATAGGCGATAAATCGACCAGACTGTGACAGATCCAGCTGGGCAATAACCCGCCGCAATCCTTGCACGCTGGTTTCGGTATCGATCAGGCCTTGTGGGCCACCCATGTCCGTACGTACCCAACCGGGATGCAGCGCAGCCACTGCAATATTGTGCTGGCGCAAGTCGATGGCCAAACTCTTGATCACCATATTGAGTGCGGTTTTGGTTGAGCGATAAATATATTCTCCACCACTGCCGTTATCATCGATACTGCCCATTTTGCTGGTCATTGCAATCAGTTTTGCCTGGCCTGCACGCGTTAAATGGGGCAGAAAAGCTTCAGCCAGATAGTAGGTGGTGAGGGTGTTGATCTGGAATGCCTGAAGCCAGGAGGCTGGGTCCGTCTGCCCAAACCCGCTCTCAGGATAAACGCCGGCGTTACTCACCAGAATGTCCAGTTGCAGGCTGTCGAGTCTGGCTGCCAGGTCGCGGATGGCCTGAATGTCAGCGATGTCCAGCGCAAGGATTTCAATGTTGGGATATTGATGGGAAAGTGCCCTGAGCAAGGTTGCCTGCGCCGGGGCGCGAACGGTGGCGTACACCTGATGACCTGCTTGTGCATATTGGCTGGCATAGGTCAGCCCAATCCCGCGATTGGCGCCAGTGACTAGAATGTTTAGCGGAGTTTGTGTCTGCATTTTTGCCCTTCTGGGATAAATAATCTGATATAAGATTGAATTTTAAGTATAGATGATTGCCTGAAAAACAGGCGTTGTACGATCCTTCTTGGTGGTCAGTCTGGAGTGTTAAGTTTCAATGGTGTTTGAAAAAATAAAAGCTTTACTGGTGCTGTGCTGTGTATTTGCCATCCATACGTTCAGCCTGACAGCTCAAGCTGGTGGACTGGATGCCAGCCGCCAACTACGGGAGCGGCATTCATTGCTCAAGCCAGAGGATGTGGCCGTGATTTACAGTGTGGGAGACCCGCGCAGTGAGGAGGTTGCACGCTATTATGTGCAGGCGCGGCAAATTCCGCTCGAGAACCTGATCGGCGTTGCGTTGCCACGCCACGGCAAAGAGGTGCTCAGCGTTGCCGAGTTTGAGTCTCTCAAAAGTCAAATAGAAGCTAAACTGAGCAATCAACAGGTGCTGTTGCTGGTGTGGCGTGCCCCTTTTGCAGTGCAGTGCAACAGTTTAACCAGCGCGCTCACACTGGGGCTTGACCTCGATCAATGTAAAAATACCTGCGCTCCGGGGCGCGATAATCCTTATTTTAACAGTCAGTCGCTACGCCCATGGGCAGATCACCAGATACGGTTGTCAATGCTGTTGCCAGTAACGAGTGTGGACGCGGCAAAGGCGCTGATTGACCGCGGTGTGCTGAGCGAATTCAGTATGAATGATGCCCAGGCTTTTTTTCTGAAAACGCGGGATGCTGCACGCTCAAAACCGCGCGAGCCTTTTTTCCCTCCTGACGGCGCAACCATCAAATCAAAGAAGCTGGTGTGCCATACCCTGACACAGGAAACGCTGGAGCGGGAGTCAGCCGTCATGTTTTATTTTACCGGGCAAAAACGCGTGGCTGCTTTGGCTACTAACAGCTATTTGCCAGGGGCGATTGCCGATCATTTAACATCTACCGGTGGGGTATTGCGCGATGCCCAGGATCAAATGCCTGCCACGCAGTGGCTGGAGGCGGGTGTGACCGGCAGTTATGGCAACGTCTCGGAGCCTTGCAACTACTGGCAGAAGTTTCCCAATCCGCAGGTGGTGATGTCGCATTATCTGGCTGGTGAAACCCTGATAGAAGCTTACTGGAAGAGCGTGAAATGGCCCATGCAGGGCGTATTTGTCGGTGAGCCGCTGGCCAAACCTTATGCCAGAAGTACGCCTATGCTTGCCGAATAGCAAATTTCAAACAGCTGTCATAGACCGCCGTAAGATGTCGCGTATAATCGCATCACCCCGTTCGTTAGAGTGCTGTTGTGCAAGATATTCGTTGGAAAGCGTTTTGGCTGCATTTGTGTTGGTGTTTTTGCTGCCTGATTGTCGGCTGGGTCTTTAACCAGGAAACCGCCTGGCTGGTCTATGCCGCAGGTGTGCTGGCTTATATTGCCGGTCATCTTTACTGGATACATCGCCTGTATCTGTGGGCGCTCAAACCCAGTCTGAACTTTATTCCCAATGGTAAAGGCATCTGGGAAGATATTTTTGCCAACCTCTATCAGGAGATGCGACGACACTCGCGCAGCCAAAGCCAGTTGAGCAGTACTCTGGAACGGTTGCGTCATGCGACCAGTGCCTTGCCTGATGGTGTGGTGGTGCTTAACAATCGCAATGAAATCGAATGGTTTAATGAGCCTGCGATCCAGCGTCTTGGCCTGAAGCGCCACCACGATGAAGGTCAGCCGATTTATTACTTGCTGCGACAAGCTGAATTTGTCGAGTATCTGCAAGCAGAAGACTACAGCGAGCCTCTCAAGCTCAAATCCTGGCGCAGCCCGGATATTACGCTGGAACTACAAATTATTCCCTTTGCCAGCAAACAGCGACTGCTGATCTGCCGGGATGTTTCTGCCCTTGAAAAGACTGAAGTCATGCGGCGCGATTTTATTGCCAATGTATCGCATGAATTGCGTACTCCGTTGACGGTTATCGGCGGTTTTCTGGAGACCATTTCAGATATGCAGGGCGAGATTTCGCCGGACATTCAGCCTTATTTTGACATGATGCAGGCGCAGACCACTCGCATGCGTCGCATTATTGAAGATTTGCTCACGCTTTCAACCATTGAAAATAATGTCACGCTTAAAGACGAGAGTGACTTGCAGATGCTGCCTTTGCTTAACCAGCTGGTGAATGATGCAAAGGCGCTGAGTCAAGGCCAGCACACGATTACGCTGCATGCCGAAACACCAGTGAATCTGCGGGGGAGTTACAACGAATTATTAAGTGCGATGAGCAACCTGACCAGCAATGCGGTGCGTTATACCCCACTCCATGGCCATATTGATATCTACTGGCAAATGCGCGGTGAGGATGTGGTATTTAGTGTCAAAGATACCGGCATTGGGATTGATGCGCATCATTTGCCGCGCCTGACCGAGCGTTTTTATCGGGTGGATAGCGGGCGCAGTCGGGATACCGGCGGCACCGGCCTCGGACTCTCCATCGTCAAACATATATTGCACCACCACCAGGCGCAATTGCAGATTTCCAGCGAAGTGGGGCAGGGCAGTTGCTTCAGTATTGTGTTTCCGGCGCACAGGATAAGGCCTGCATGAAGGCAGCCTGCAGCGGAGTGTTACTGACTGCATGGCTGGTTTCAGGCTGTAGCACAACACCCGCTGGCGGCTATGTCGATTCGCCGAACGGCCGACCGGTGCCTGTGCGCAATGATAGAAATACCTTGCAGCAGTTTGTGAAGACCGATATGGACAGGCTGGCGGATATTGAGTATTCGGAAAACACTGAAACCTTGCGCACGCTGATGATCAAGCTCTACCGGCGAAATCCGGCAGAGGCGGCCAAATCCGGGCCGGGCACGCCAGAGCAGATTGCAAGCAAAGTGTTTGAACAAATGGCCGGAAATCAGTGGCATTTTCCAGCATTGGCTGGTGCCCAGGACACCACTGCCATCAAACTGGCGCTCAACCCCCAATATAGCGGTGACCGCGTATTGGCGTTGATTGTCGGGATGCAATCCATGTTGTTCAGGGCGCATGGTAATCGCACGCAGTTTTTTATGACAGATAGCCTGGAGCCACAAAATTTGTATAACGCTGCGCGTAATATCGAAATCGCTGTCTGGAAACTGAGTCATGCCAAAGGGCCTTCTGGCGAGTTTTTGCTGATGACTAACAGTATGCAGGGCGAAAGCCAGAATCTCAGTTTTGAGCGGGAGTTCAGCAAAATGATTGCGCGCACGGATTTGCTGGCGTATGCATTGGCCGAGAAGTCCCAGCGCTTCGTTTCCCGGTTAACGCAAAGCCTCAGCACCGCCCCCTTTCTTCCATTTAGATAACCCCTATGATGCAAGCACTGACTTTATTGAATGGGCTCAGCCCGCAACAGTTTATGGCCGAATACTGGCAAAAAAAACCGTTGCTGATACGCAATGCCATGCCGGGCTTTAAAGGCTTGCTGGATGCCAATGCGCTGGCCGGTCTCGCCTGTGATACGGATGTGCCTTCGAGACTGATCAGCTTCGATCCGGACAATGCCTGGTCTGGCCAGGGTTGGCAGGTGAGGCAGGGGCCTTTCGATGATGCGGTATTTGCCAGTCTGCCAGACAGTCACTGGACCCTGCTGGTACAAGGCGTGAATCATGTGCTGTCCGAGGCGCAGGCATTGCTGCGCCAGTTTAATTTTATTCCGCAGGCCAGGCTGGATGACCTGATGGTGAGTTACGCCCCCTGCGGTGGCGGTGTCGGGCCGCATGTGGATAGTTATGACGTGTTTCTGTTGCAAGGGGCTGGCAAGCGCCGCTGGCGGATTAGTCAGCAACATGACCGGCAATTGATTCCGGATGCGCCCCTGCGCATACTCTCCAATTTTGTCTGCGAAGAAGAGTGGGTGCTGGAAGCAGGCGATATGTTGTACCTGCCACCGAATGTTGCGCATTGGGGCATTGCGGAAGATGATGAATGCATGACGTATTCGATTGGGTTTCGGGCACCTGCCGCCCGCGAGTTGGCCATTGAGTTTCTGGACGAGTGTCGGCAAGCGGGGATGCATGATCAGCTGTATGCCGATCCGGATTTATTGGCTGTGGAAGATACTGCCGCGATTGATGACCATATGGTTGCCAAGGTCAAGGCCATGTTGCAACAACTCCCTTGGTCCGAAACGGAACTTGGTCCCTTTCTGGCGCGCTATTTTTCAGAGCCCAAGTCCTATGTGGTGTTTACCCCGCATCGCAAGCTGAGTTTGGAAAAATTTAGTCAACGCGCAGTACAGTCGGGTGTTGTGCTTGATTTGCAGACGCAATTATTGCACTGGCAGCAGCAGTATTTTATGAATGGTGAGGCCGTGAATGTCAGTGCGAGTACGCTCCCGTACCTGAACCGGCTGGCGAATACGCGGGCGTTGACTGCACAAGAGTGTCAGTTATCAGCGGCGAGTGCCATGATGCCCTGGCTACATGAAGTTTTTTTGGCGGGTTATCTACATTTTCCTGAAAATGCTGCTTAAATTGCATGTGTATCAATGCATTTACCTGCGATATTCATCAAAAAAGGCAGATATCTCACTGTGCCTGAAAAAATCATGCATTTTTATGGTGCAGTAAGTTCTTTTTTTAATTAATTGCTGATACAATTTGTTCACTCGGTGGGTTTCAGCGTGGAATTTGCCGTACATAATTTTTTGCTCATAAATACTAAGGAAATAAAGATGACACGTTCTGCATTGTTGGCTGCATTGTTGGCTCTGGCTTTGACTGCTTGTGGTGAAAAACCTGCTGAAGAGGCTCCTGCCGCTGAAGCTCCTGCTGCTGAAGCGCCAGCTGAAGCTGCTCCTGCCGAAGCTGCACCAGCTGAAGCTCCTGCTGAAGCTGCACCAGCTGAAGCCGCTCCTGCTGAAGCTCCTGCTGAAGAAGCTAAGTAATCTGGTTTACCTAGGTATAAAAAAGCCGACGCAAGTCGGCTTTTTTATTGCCTGACCTTGGCTGTTGGATCAATGGCTGCCGGGTGCAGTTCCCGTTCAGGCCGCAAGCTTTGTCTCGGTCAGTTGATTGGCGATTTTACATATCTGGATAAAGTCTTCAGCAATCAGTGACGCGCCTCCAATCAGGCCGCCATCAATGTCAGGCATGCTGAGTAGCTGCGCGGCATTCGATGGGTTGACGCTGCCGCCATAAAGCAGTGTGGTAGCCTCTGCTACTGCTTCGTCGAGCAGGCCGATGTGCCCACGGATAAACGACAGGATCGCTTGTGCATGTTGCGGTGTCGCGGCCTTGCCGGTGCCGATGGCCCAGACAGGCTCATAAGCAATCACGCCTTTGGCCATGGCTTCAATCCCTACATGCGAGATCACCGGGTTCAGTTGCCTGACAACGACGAGGTCAGTTTCCCCTTGTTCATATTCATCCAGTGTTTCGCCAATACATAAAATAGGGGTCAGCCCGGCTTTTAAGGCGGCTTCGAAACGTTCTCCACAACTTTCATCATTGTCATGACCGCGCTGCCTTCTTTCCGAGTGCCCGATAATCACGTACTGGCAGCCAAACTCTCTCAGCATCAGCGGTGAAACAGAACCGGTGTAAGCGCCACGTTCAAAGCGGCTCATGTTTTGCCCGCCCCAGGCAATATGGCTTCCTTGTAATAGTTGTTGTGCCTGATACAGGTATGGATGGGGTGGACAGATCGCATAATGCGCGGCATGTTGCTGGGTATGCCGTAACAGGCTTTCCATGAATTGGCGATTATCTGACAAATTGCCATGCATTTTTCGGTTGGCAACAACCAGTTTTGGCCTGCTTAGCATGATGGAGTTTCCTAAAAACGATTTCTTCTTATAATGACGGATATTTTTGGAAAAACTTGACCCTATGCCTCAACTTGATTTTAGTCTGCAGATCGCATCGAATGATACACAGTTGCCAAGCAGGCACATGTTCAGGCGCTGGATACGCGCTGCGCTGCGGGTAGATACGGCATTGACCATCCGAATTGTGGATGAAGAAGAAGGGCGTCTGCTCAATGCGGGCTATCGTGGCAAAGACTATGCAACCAATGTGCTGACTTTTCCCTTGACTGAAGAACCCCATTTAATGGGCGATATTGTCATCTGCGCGCCAGTGGTGGCAAAAGAAGCTGCCGAGCAGGGCAAGTCGCTGCTCGCACATTATGCGCACATGACTGTACATGGTGTATTGCATTTGCATGGATATGACCATGAGGTGGAGGCACAGGCAGAATTGATGGAGGCTATGGAGAAGGCGGTATTATCCCGCTTGGGTTTTGATAATCCTTATGCGGAATAAGCTTTAATCTTTAAGCCAGTGTCGTTACAATCCCCATCATGGAAGCCATAGACCTGCATATCAAAATCAACGGAGAGACACTCTCTGCGTTGCCGCAGGACTTGTATATTCCGCCAGATGCGCTGGAGGTGTATCTGGAGACCTTTGAAGGGCCGCTGGACTTGCTGCTGTATCTGATCCGCAAACATAATCTGGATATCCTGGATATTCCGATGGCGCAGTTGACAGTGCAGTACATGGCCTATGTCGAAAAAATGAAAGCCATCAAGCTGGAACTGGCGGCAGATTATTTGCTCATGTCGGCAATGCTGATTGAAATCAAGTCCCGCATGTTGCTGCCCAAGCCGCCTGAAATGGAAGATGAAGATGATCCGCGTGCAGAACTGGTGCGCCGGTTGATGGAATATGAGGCGATTAAACTGGCGGCACAGCGTCTGGATGCCATGCCTAAAGTCGACGAAGAGATTTCGGTGGCGGCGGCCTGTTATCAGCATGTCAGCCAGGTCAAGCCGCCCGAGGTGAGTCTGGAAGACCTGGTCGAAGCCTGGCGCAATGTACTCAAGCGCGCCAAACTCACTCAACACCACAAGCTGGGGCGTGCCGAGCTTTCGGTGCGGGAGCACATGAGTTTACTGTTGCGACGCCTGAGCGGTGTACAGGTGCTACGGTTTGATGAGCTGTTTGATCTTGAAAACGATGGTGTTGCCAAGCTGGTAGTCAATTTTCTGGCCATGCTGGAGTTGACGAAAGAGGGCCTGGTGCGACTCACCCAGCAAGAAGCCTTTGGTACCATTTATTTGCAGGCGGCTTCTGCTGCTTAGGTAACGATTCAATGCGTGAACCAGACAATATTCAGGAAATGAAACGTATTCTGGAGGCTGCCTTGCTGACTTCGCCACAGCCTTTGTCGCTGGACGACTTGCTCAAGCTGTTTGCCGGGCGCATGGAGCGGGCCACTTTGCGTATGCTGCTGGACGAATTGAAAGCAGACTGGGCGGACAGAACGCTCGAACTGGTGCAGGTGGCCAGTGGCTATCGCTTCCAGGCCAAGCCAGAGTTCAGCGAGTTTCTTTCCCGCCTGAATCCTGAACGGCAGCCCAAATATTCACGTGCGGTGATGGAAACGCTGGCGATTATTGCCTACCGGCAGCCTGTCACGCGTGGCGATATCGAGCAAATTCGCGGAGTGGCGGTGAACCCGAATGTGATTCGCCAGTTGCAGGAGCGTGACTGGATTGACGTGGTCGGGCAGCGCGAAGTGCCAGGCAGGCCTTCGTTGTATGCAACCACCAAACATTTTTTGGATGATCTGAATCTGCGCTCTCTGGCCGAATTGCCCCCTTTTGAAGAGTTTGCGCAAACTGAAATTCCGCTGGAATAAGCGCCTATGTCAGAACCCTTATTAAGAATACGCATCAGCCATCAGGGCCAAACGGCACTGGGGCCAGGCAAGATCGTGCTGTTGCAGGCGATTGCGCAGCAAGGGTCTATTTCGGCGGCCGCCAAACAGATGAAAATGTCATACCGCCGCGCCTGGGAGCTGGTTGATGTGATGAATCGCTGTTTTGACCAGCCTGTGGTCGTGAGTACGGCCGGCGGTCAGCATGGCGGCGGTGCACAAGTCACGGATTTTGGACATGCGTTGATTGCGGCCTATCAGCAGATCGTGCATAAAACAACACAGGCTGCCGCGGTGGAACTCGAGTTGATCAGGCAGCACTTGAAGTAATCAATATTTTTTTGCGCGACGTAATGCCTGAATGGGTATAACGATGGTAGCATGCAGTGGCTTAAAGCAGGATAAGAAGTGATCATCGTGTTGAGGATATGTTCAATGAAAAAATGGCTATGGCTGGTATTGTGTGCCTGCAGTTTTTTTGCGCATGCCGAGGAAGGTAAGGTGAAGGTGTTTGCTGCGGCCAGTTTGACCGATGTCATGAACCGCTTGAGCAAGCAATATACCCAGCAAACCGGGGTTGCGGTGGTGACTGTCTATGGTGGGTCTGGCATGCTGGCCAAGCAGCTGGAGCAGGGCGCGCCCGGCGATGTATTTGTTTCTGCGGACGAGAAGTGGATGCAGTACCTGAAGGAGCGCCAACAATTACAAAATAATACCATCAAGTCCTGGCTGGGTAACCGTCTGGTGATGGTGACACCGTTGGCCAGGCCGTTGACGATTCAAGCCAGCGCGACGACCGATATTAACAGGCAGGCGCCTGGCTACTGGTGCACGGGGGACACCTTGTCTGTGCCAGTCGGTATCTATGCAAAGCAGGCCCTGACCAGCCTTGGCTGGTGGGATAAACTCAAGGCCAGGCTGGTAAGTACGCAGGATGTGCGTGCGGCACTCAATCTGGTCGAACGTGAAGAATGTGATGTGGGTATTGTCTACGCCAGTGATGCGCAGGCCTCCGGCAAGGTAAAGCTGGCTGGCGAGTTTCCGGCCAGCAGCCATGTGCCGATTGTCTATCCGGTCGCCATGTTGCCGCAGGCTTCCTCAGCCACCGCTGCTTTTTACCGCTATCTGTTCTCGGCGGAGGCCATCAAGGTGCTTGCTGAATATGGTTTTCAGCCCTTGCTTACTGAGTAGCAGGATTGGTTAACATGATGTGGACTCTCACCCCGGCAGAACTGGCGATTGTGCAGCTTTCCTTGAAAGTGGCTGTATGCTGCGTGCTCCTGCTCATCGTTCCGGCCATGCTGACTGCCTGGCTACTGGCCAGAGGACGCTTCTGGGGAAAGTCGCTGCTCGATGCGCTGGTGCACCTGCCGATGGTGTTGCCGCCTGTGGTGTTGGGTTATGCCTTGCTGGTGTTGCTGGGCCGCAAAGGTGTGCTGGGCGGCTGGTTATATGCGCATTTTCATGTGCAGTTTACCTTTCACTGGTGGGGGGCGGTCATTGCTTCTGCCGTCATGGCGTTTCCGTTGATGGTGCGTGCGCTGCGACAGGCGCTGTTGCAGGTGGATCCGCTGCTGGAGCAGGCAGCCCAGACGCTGGGTGCGTCGCCGGTAAAAGTATTCTTCACCATCACACTGCCCCTGTCTTATCATGGCTTGCTCACCGGTGGTATTCTGGCCTTTAGTCGCAGCCTAGGCGAGTTTGGTGCCACTATTACCTTTGCCGGTAATCTGGAAGGTGAAACCCGCACCCTGCCGCTGGCGATTTACAGTTTGACGCAAACGCCTGAGGGGGATGCGGCGGCCTTGCGTCTGGTAGTATTAAGTGTGCTGGTGTCATTGGCGGCGTTATTGATCAGCCAATGGCTGGAGCGCCGTTTGCAACGGAGTCAGCGTTAATATGTTATCTGTCGATATAGGCTTGCAGCAGCCTTACGCTGAACCTGGACGTGAATGGGCCCCCTTTGCCTTGCACGCAAAGTTTAGTGTGTCTGCCGGACAATGCCTGGGGGTGATGGGCGCATCCGGCTCGGGTAAAACCACCTTGTTGCATGCGATTGCTGGATTGCTGACCCCGGCGCAGGGTGAAGTGCGCTTTGGTGATCAGACGTGGTTTGATGCCAGTCAGGGGGTCAATGTTGCAGCCGATAAACGGCGTGTCGGGCTGGTGTTTCAGGAAGGCCGGCTATTCCCGCACCTGAGTGTGACACAAAACCTGCGCTATGGCTTGCCAAAGGCTTTGCCCGTGCATATTCAGTTTGATGAGGTCGTGAGTACGCTGGCGATTGGCCATTTGTTGTCACGCAAGCCTGCACAACTGTCTGGCGGGGAGCGGCAGCGCGTAGCCATGGGGCGTGCATTGCTGTGCCAGCCGTCGGTGTTGCTGATGGATGAGCCGTTGAGTGGTTTGGATGAGGGCTTAAAGCAACAGGTATTGCCCTATATACAGCGTGTAATTCAGGGGTTTGGCTTGCCCACTGTCTATGTCAGCCATGCGCAGGATGAGGTCAACAGTGTGGCAAATGCAGTCATGCTGCTGACGCAGGGAAGGCTGCGCCAGCCTGACGTTCGCACTGGTTAATGATGGTGGCCGCCAGCCCCATGGACGTGCTGGTGTTCAACTTCTTCTTTATTGGCGGCCCGCACGTCTTTAATGGTGGCTGTGAACAACAGGCGCTGACCGGCCCAGGGATGGTTACCATCGACCACGACTTTGCCATCGGCAATATCGGTAATCGTGTATAAAATCACATCGCCTGTATCGTCTTCCCCTTCAAACTGCATGCCGACTTTCAGGTCTTTGCTCGGAAAAGCGCTGGCCGGTTCAATTTGCACCAGAGTGTCATCATACTCACCAAAAGCATCTTCCGGATCCAGACTGATTTCAATCACGTCACCTATATTTTTACCATGCATGGCTTCTTCCACTTTCGGGAAGATATTGTCGTAACCACCATGCAGGTAAGCAACGGGTTGCTGGCTTTCTTCAAGTGTTTCACCATCGCTGTTTTGCAGTTTGTAGGTCATGCTGACCACGGTGTTCATTGCTACTTGCATGTGTCGGAATCCTAATGTTCGATTTTAAAACGCTATTTTAAAGGATATTTGCATGCCGGTGTCATTCTTGCCTGCGATAATGTGCGCCATACAATTTTCTCCAAACCCATGGTTGCAAGGGTTTTTCTTGCTGCCACAGACCGATACGTCTTTGCTGCGCCTGTGCTTGCAAATCTGCTAGGGCACTGTTTTGCGAGAATTTGCTGTTAAACCAGGCCATGCCTTGCATGATCTGATAAGTGCTGCTGTTCTGCCCATCACAATATAAATTTCCCAGCGTGCGGCCATAGCGGTCTGTGCCGACTGTTTCAACGACAATGCGCGCCTTTTGACAGAATGTACGCAGACTGCGTTGCGACTGCTTGCCATACGTCTGGTGCAGTTCTGGCGCATCTATGTCGAGTAAACGCAGGTGATAGTGTTGCGCGCCTTCACGAATAATCACCGTATCGCCATCCAGCACTTTTTCCAGTGTGGCGGCTGAGGCGGCTGTTGCAAACACAGATACCAATGCCAATAGCCAAGCCAGTTTCACGGCTTAATCCAGCAAACTGGTGTAGTTTTCCGGTGTCAGTACGGTGGGAATCGCCTCTGGCAACAAGTCCGGATAGTCTTTGCTAAAGTGCAGTCCTCGGCTTTCCTGCCGCTCAATTGCACAACGTACGATCAGTTCGGCGACTTGCAGTAAATTCCGTAATTCAATGAGGTCGTGGCTGACTTTGAAGTTACTGTAAAACTCATCCACTTCGTCCCGCAGCATATGGATGCGGTGCAGTGCACGGCTCAGGCGTTTGGTCGTACGCACAATCCCCACATAGTTCCACATAAAGCGGCGTAGCTCATCCCAGGTGTGCGTAATCAATACCTCTTCGTCGGCATCGGTGACGCGACTTTCATCCCAGTCCGGCAGGGAGATGGTCGGCTGTTGACCACTGGCACGAATGTCTGCGGCACAACACTGGCTGAAGGCCAGGCACTCCAGTAGCGAGTTGCTGGCCAGCCGGTTGGCCCCATGTAAGCCGGTGCATGCAGTTTCACCAATCGCGTAGAGGCAGTCAATGTCGGTGCGGCCATGCATGTCTGTCATCACGCCGCCACAGGTGTAATGTGCCGCCGGAACCACCGGGATCGCCTGCCGGGTAATGTCTATGCCTAATTCTAGGCAGCGTTGATAAATATTGGGGAAATGTGCGCGGATAAAGTCGGCGGGTTTGTGGCTGATATCCAGATAGACGCAGTCCAGGCCGCGTTTTTTCATTTCAAAGTCGATGGCGCGCGCAACCACATCACGCGGCGCAAGCTCTTCGCGTGCATCATGCCAGGGCATAAAGCGTATGCCATCCGGTAGTTTCAGCAAACCGCCTTCACCCCGTAACACCTCCGAAATCAGGAAAGACTTCGCGTGCGGGTGGTACAGGCAGGTGGGGTGAAACTGCACAAATTCCATATTGGCAACACGACACCCTGCGCGCCAGGCCATGGCCATTCCGTCACCAGTACTCACATCAGGGTTTGTAGTGTAGAGATAGACTTTACCGGCGCCTCCGGTTGCCAGCACAGTATATTGGGCCGACAGCGTCACCACTTTGCCCGACTGGTTGTTCAGTACGTAGGCGCCCAGGCAGCGATTCGGTCCATCATTTGCGGTCAGTTTGAACAGTTTGTGGGTGGTGATCAGATCGACCGCAATATGGTGCTCAAGCACGGTGATATTGGGATGTTCACGCACGCGTTCAGACAGTGTGGTTTGCACGGCCTGCCCCGTCGCATCTGCCACATGCGCCACCCTGCGATGGCTATGCCCGCCCTCGCGCGTGAGGTGCAGGCTGTCATTCCCGGCATCTTTGGTGAAGTTGACACCCTGCTGCATGAGCCAGTCAATACTGCTGCTACCACTGTTAACCACCATGCGGGTCACTTCGGTATCGCACAGTCCAGCGCCCGCTATCAATGTGTCTTGAATATGCGCCTCAATCGAGTCCTCATTGTTGAGTACTGCCGCAATGCCCCCCTGCGCCCAGTTACTGGCACTCATGGGTAATTCACGCTTGCTGAGCACGCAGACCCGATAGTCCTCCGCCAGCCGGAGAGCCAGTGACTGGCCAGCCAACCCGCTGCCAATGATTAGTACATCATAGACTTTATGCATATTTTTGCCGTGAATGGAACTTCAAAGATGCGCAGAAGTCATAAAAGAGCCATTGGTGCATGTTGCACAGACTGGCAGAAAAAAGGGAAGAGACGATGTTACACACAGCTAATTTAGAGGCGCTGACGCGCACCGGGTTCGTCGAAAATAATACAAAAGCGTATACTACTCCCAATAGCAAAATAACCCAAGGGAGTCACGGTCATATGACTGTTCAGGCGGCGAACGCCAAGCAGCAAGAAAACAGAGAGCTGGATCAAATGCTTGTTGAGCGTGCCCAGCAGGGTGACAAGCATGCATTTGGATTGCTGGTTGAAAAGTATAATCGCAAGCTGGGACGTTTGCTGTCACGCATGATTCGTGATCAGGCTGAGGTTGAAGATGTGGTGCAGGAGTCCTTTATCAAGGCTTATCGTGCATTACACAGTTTCCGCGGAGACAGTGCTTTTTACACGTGGCTATACCGGATTGGTATCAATACGGCCAAGAACTATCTGGTGTCTATGGGGCGCAAGCCGCAGGTGATGCAAGATGTCGAAATTGAAGATGTTGAAAACTTCGATGAAGCGAATGACATGCGTACCATGGAGACCCCTGAAACCTCGTTAATGACGAAGGAAATTGCTCAAACCGTGAATGATGCGATTGCCGCACTGCCTGACGAGTTGCGTACCGCGATTACGCTACGCGAGCTGGAGGGGTTGAGTTATGAAGATATTGCAACAGTGATGCAATGCCCGATTGGCACTGTGCGATCAAGGATTTTTCGTGCCCGTGAAACCATTGCTGCCAAGCTGAGGCCGCTTCTGGATACACCGCAGCACAAACGCTGGTAGTTTTGCCAGCTTATCAAGACTTTTTGTAGATGGGTGTTATGACAAACTTACGCTTAAATGCTAACATAAAAACATTGGTTGAATTGGGGTTATTATGAAGCAGCAACTTTCCGCTTTAATTGATGGCGAGGCCGATATTGAGCGCTGTGAACATGTATTTCTGGCAGCCAAGTCAACGGGTGAGGTGGCTGAGGCCTGGCGTCATTACCATGTGATTCGTGATGTGATGCGTGACGAGTTGTTCATGCAGTCGACCGATATGACCAGCCGCATTCTGTCTGCCCTTGACGATGAACCCACTGTGTTGGCGCCTGCTGCAACAGCGGTGGCTTCCAAAGTGACGCATATCCGTCCGCAATTCAGCAAATATGTCTGGTCTATCGCCGCTTCAGTGGCTGCAGCCTTTTTTGTTGGGTTGTTTGTGGTGAATCAGCCGGGCATGTCCGAGCCGGTACAGATCGCAGATAATGATGCTGACCAGTATGTGATGGCGCATCATAACTACGCACCTAATAGTGCCACCTATTACATCCATAATGTTGCTTATTCAGCAGGTGAATAATTTTATTTTGTTTTCGTGCTCGATATGCCATTGCGGTTAGTTCTCAGTTTAGTCATCGGAATATGCCTTCATCAGCCTGCATTTGCTGATGAAGATTTATGGCTGGTGTTACAAAAAACAGCCTCAGCCGCCAGGGAATTGAATTATCAGGGCCTGTTTGTGTATCACAACGGTGTCACCATCCGGTCTGTACAAATCACCCATATGAACGAAGCGGGCCGTGAGTTTACCCGTAATGTCGTTCTTGATGGCCGTCCTCGCGAAGTGTTTAGTGAAGGGGATGACATTGTCATTTTTAATGCTAAAAATGACAAAATTGTCATTGAAAAGCGTCGCGGTCAAAATTTGTTTCCAGCCATGTTGCCTACCCAGCTGCAACAACTCAGGCAAAGCTACAAGCTGAAACTGGTCGGTGCTGAAAGAGTCGCTGGCAGAATGGCGCAGATCATCGACCTGATTCCCAATGACAATTTGCGTTACCAGTATCGCATCTGGTCTGATACAGAGTTCGGACTGCTGCTTAAAATGAGCATGATGGATATGCAGCATCATACCCTGGAGCAAATAGGGTTTAATCAGGTGGCCATGTTGCAGACCAGGGATCTGGACTGGTTTCAACCTAAAATCGATGCCACCAAGCCGTATGTGATGGACGATACCACTGAAATCAATCATATCCAGGACAATCTGATTGTCCCTAACCTGCCAGCAGGCTATCGAAAAATAGACCAGATCCAGTTGCATGTGCCTGGCAAAGCGCCCGTTCAGCAACTGATTTTTTCTGATGGTCTGGCGTCGGTATCCTTGTTTGTCGAGCCGATTGTCAAAGGCATGCAGCCGCGCATTGGCAAGAAAAACATGGGTTCCACCAACATCTGTGCACATGTTCTCAATGGCTATCAGCTGGTCGTCGTGGGTGAGGTGCCAGCGCAAACTGTTGAGCAAATTGCCCAGCAGGTTACTTTCAAAAAATAAATTCCGGTACGCCTATGATCGAAGAACGTGCGCTGGTTGTGGCTACCGACAATCAAAATCCCGAACAACCGTTGGCATATCTCGAAGTTGAGCGTAAAACGGCTTGCGGTTTGTGTGGCAAAACTCGTGGTTGCGGTAATCAGATATGGGGCAAGTTGCTTGCCCACCAGCAGGCAAGGTTCTCTGCCAACAATTCCATTCATGCGCAAGTCGGTCAAAGTGTGATTATTGCGATTGACGAACAGGCTGTGATGCATGCGGCATTGCTCTTGTATTTGCTGCCCTTGATCACCATGTTAGTGTTTGCGGCCCTCTTTTCGTCACTGTTTGGCGGAGATCTGTATGCGGTGTGTGGTGCTGCGCTTGGCCTGGCTTTGGCCTGGTTGTGGGTCAAAGGGTTTCTCGCGGTACGTCCATATGGGTTTGCCCGGCCTGAAGTGGTCAGGCTGGCCACAGAGAATTGCGTCACTTTTCACAATGGTTAAATAATAGGAATAATCATGATAAAAACTTGGATTTCAAGCCTGATGCTGGCTTGTGCGGTGGTTGTGAGTAGTCCGGTGTTGACGGCACAAGCCAAAGACTTGCCGGACTTTACCGAGCTGGCCGAAAAGCAGGGGCCGGCAGTGGTCAATATCAGCATCACATCGGTGGTGCATGGTGCCGGTACGATAGGCTTCCCCGGGATGCCTAATGATGAAGCTCTGCAGGAATTTCTGCGCAGGTTCGGCATTCCCGGAATGCCAGGCGCACCTGGGCAGGAAGGTGGACAGGACTACAAGTCTCAGTCGCTGGGGTCCGGATTTATCATCAGTAGCGACGGCTTTATTCTGACCAATGCGCACGTGGTGAGTGAAGCGGATGAAGTGCTGGTAAAGCTGTATGACAAGCGCGAGTTCAAGGCAAAAATTATTGGCGCCGACAAACGCACGGATGTCGCGTTGATCAAAATTGAAGCAACAGGGTTGCCCAAGGTCACCATTGGGGATCCTAACGCCCTCAAGGTGGGTGAGTGGGTGGCTGCGATTGGCTCTCCGTTCGGTTTGGAAAATACCATGACTGCCGGGATTGTCAGTGCCAAAGGCCGTGCCTTGCCGCAGGAAAACTATGTGCCATTTATTCAAACCGATGTGGCGATTAACCCCGGCAACTCAGGGGGGCCACTGTTTAACCTGCGTGGCGAGGTGGTCGGTGTGAACTCGCAGATTTACAGCAAGAGTGGTGGCTCGATGGGGCTGTCATTCAGTATTCCGATTGATGTGGCGATTGATATTTCAAATCAGCTGAAGACGACCGGAAGGATCTCGCGCGGCTGGCTGGGTATTGCCATTCAGGAAATCACCAAAGAGCTGGCAGAGTCTTTCGGCATGAAAAACACCAATGGTGCGCTGGTGGCTGGTGTTGAGAAAAACAGCCCTGCCGATAAAGGCGGCTTGGAAGCTGGTGACGTGATTTTGAAATTTGACAGCAAGCCAATCAACACTTCTGGCGATTTGCCACGCGCAGTCGCTGCCACCAAGCCAGGCAAAGTGGTCCCGGTTGAGATTATGCGTAAAGGCGCCGTCAAAACCCTGCAACTCGGCGTGGGGGAAATGCCGAACGAGCAAAATGAGGCGCCTGTGGCCAGTAAGGAAACGGCCAAGCCTGAAGCCAACCGTATTGGCCTGACCTTGCGCGAGCTCACACCGCAGCAGAAGAAAAAACTCAACGGCAAGAATGGTCTGCTGGTGATTGAAAGCGCCGGTGCAGCAGCGCAGGCAGGCATCCGTCGTGGTGATGTGATTCTTGGCTTGAATAATAATGAAAGCCAGAGTGTGGAGTTGTTTAACAAGCAAATTAATGCAGTCGGAGCTGGTAAAACGGTGGCTGTACTGGTGCAGCGAGGCGAAAGCACCTTGTATGTGCCGATTAAAGTCAGCAAGTAAATAATCGGTTGTAAATAAAAAGGCGGGAGTTTCCCGCCTTTTTTATTGCTGGTGCATTCGGTCAGGGTAAATGCTATGGAGGCCACTTTCAGACGAGAAATGCATATTCATGGGCGTTGTTATTGTTGGAAGCTGCCGGTGCAAATCGAGAAGACAGGCTGCACTGAAAACAAAATAAATCACTGATATTCATGCATTTGCTGTAAAATGCGATCCAATTGAAAAGGCGCGTCAAGCGCCTTTCTTGCTTGTAAATAACCTGTATCAAGACATGAAAAATATTCGAAATTTCTCGATTATTGCCCACATTGACCATGGCAAATCGACACTGGCAGACCGTATTATTCAGTTATGCGGTGGCTTGGCTGACCGCGAAATGGAAGCGCAGGTGCTCGATAGTATGGATATTGAGCGCGAGCGCGGCATTACCATCAAAGCGCAAACGGCCGCTTTGCAATACAAAGCCAATAATGGCGAAATCTATCAGCTTAATTTGATTGACACCCCCGGACACGTTGACTTCAGTTACGAGGTCAGTCGCTCGCTTTCCGCGTGCGAAGGCGCCTTGCTGGTGGTGGATGCGTCGCAAGGCGTTGAAGCGCAAAGTGTGGCCAACTGCTATACCGCGATTGATCTGGGCGTGGAAGTCACGCCTGTGCTCAACAAGATAGACTTGCCTTCGGCTGACCCCGAGCGCGTGATGCAGGAAATTGAAGATGTGATTGGTGTGGATGCGACAGATGCCGTGCGTTGCTCTGCCAAAACCGGCGAGGGCGTGCGCGATGTGCTCGAAGAAGTGGTGGCCAAGGTGCCACCGCCCAAAGGCGACGTTGATGCCCCACTCAAGGCGCTGGTGATTGATGCCTGGTTTGATAATTATGTCGGTGTGGTGATGCTGGTGCGCGTGGTGGACGGTATGTTGCGCGCCAAGGAAAAAATTCGCCTGATGGCGACTGGTGCCGAGTATTTGTGCGAACAGGTCGGGGTGTTTACCCCCAAGTCTTTGCAACGTGCCCAGCTCAGCGCAGGTGAAGTGGGGTTTATTATTGCCGGTATTAAAGAGCTGGCTGCTGCCAAAGTGGGCGATACCGTCACTCTGGCAGGCAAGCCGGCAGCAGCAGCTTTGCCCGGCTTTAAAGAGGTCAAGCCGCAGGTGTTTGCCGGCTTGTACCCGGTTGAATCCAACCAGTTTGAGTCATTGCGCACCGCGCTGGAAAAGTTAAGTTTGAACGATTCCAGCTTGCAGTTCGAGCCGGAAAACTCAACAGCCCTGGGTTTTGGTTTCCGCTGCGGCTTCCTCGGTTTGTTACATATGGAAATCGTACAGGAGCGCCTCGAGCGCGAGTACGATATGGATTTGATTACCACTGCGCCGACCGTGATTTATGAGCTCCTGCTCAGAAGCGGTGAAGTGGTGCAAATCGAAAACCCGTCACGCTTGCCGGAGCCCTCACGCGTAGAGGAAATCCGCGAGCCGATGATTGTGGTGAATCTGCTGATGCCGCAAGATTATGTCGGGCCGGTGATGACACTCTGTAACAACAAGCGTGGTATCCAGCGCAATATGCAGTACATGGGTCGCCAGGTGATGTTGAGCTATGAAATGCCGCTCAATGAGGTGGTGCTCGATTTCTTTGATAAGTTGAAATCGGTATCACGTGGTTATGCTTCCATGGATTACGAGTTTCTTGAGTTCCGTGCGGCGGATCTGGTCAAGCTCGATATTATGGTCAATGGTGAGCGCGTGGATGCCTTGAGCCTGATTGTACACCGCGCCAACAGCCTGTATCGCGGCCGTGAACTGGTGTCTAAAATGCGTGAACTGATTCCACGCCAGATGTTTGATATTGCCATCCAGGCTTCGATTGGCGCCAACATTATTGCGCGTGAAACAGTGAAGGCCATGCGTAAAAACGTGATTGCCAAATGTTATGGCGGCGATATTACGCGTAAGCGCAAGTTGCTGGAAAAACAAAAAGAAGGTAAAAAGCGTATGAAGCAGGTGGGTAACGTGGAAATTCCGCAAGAAGCCTTCCTCGCAATTCTGCGCGTAGAAGATAAATAAACCGGGTGTTCCCGTAAAGTTAATTACAGGAAGTCAGTATGTATTTTGCAATGTTTATGTTAGTTATTTTGCTGGTGTCCGGTGCCATCTGGTTACTGGATATCGTGGTGTTGCGTAAAAAGCGTCAGGCCTCCGCCTTGGGCGAAGTGGCCGATCCATGGTATGTTGAATACAGCAAAAGCTTCTTTCCGGTGATTTTACTGGTGTTCACGGTACGCTCTTTTATCGTTGAACCGTTTAAAATTCCCTCAGGCTCGATGATGCCAACCCTGCTGGCCGGTGATTATATTCTGGTCAACAAGTTTACTTATGGTCTGCGTGTGCCTATTCTCAACAAGGTGTTCTATCCGGTAGGTCAGCCGCAACGAGGCGATGTATTTGTGTTTCATTATCCGCCAGACCCTTCCATCGACTATATCAAGCGCGTAGTCGGTTTGCCTGGCGATAAAATTGAATACCATGACAAGCAGTTGACCATCAATGGTCAAGTGGTGAGTCTGGACTTTATCAAACCGTATCAATATGCATTAAATGTGAATGACGAGAGCGGCGATGCCCGTGCCGTCGATGTGACTGCCTCGCGCCTGAGCGAGCAGCTGGGCGCGGTTAAACATGATGTGCTGGTCCACGACATCATGAATCAATATGCGCCGGGTAGCCCGGGTGACCGCCTGATGCAGGGCGAGACGATTACAGTGCCTGAAGGCGCCTATTTTGCCATGGGTGACAACCGGGATAACAGTTCGGATAGCCGGGTGTGGGGCTTTGTCTCGGAACAGCATCTGGTCGGGCGCGCATTTTTTATCTGGTTTAACTTTGACCAATGGCACCGTATCGGGCAAAGTATAGGCTAGTGCTGGGTTTGCGGATGGATCAATCGGTAGTCTTGCTTAAGGACGTGTGCTTATGAAACAGAACTCTGGCAACATTCGGTCACAACTCGGCATAGGTCTGCTTGGCTTATTATTGATTCTGTCTGCGTTTGGCATTTTGGGCGCAGTCGCCCTCAAGGCCTTGCCTTCCTATATTGAGTTTTACACCATTCAGAGCACTGTCAAGCGCATTGCCCATGATCAGTTACTGCAGTCTGACGCACAGCGACGGGAAGCCTTTGACCACCAGATGCACGTGGAAATGATCAAGGACATCAAAGGCCGCGATCTTGAGATCAGTGGTGGTGCGGTGGCAGTGCAATACCAGAAAAAAATTCCGCTGACAGACACCATGAGCCTGATCATCGACTTTAATGCGACGAGCGAGGAGTAGCGTCTGCCAACATGAACGCACTTCCGGTTTTACAAACACGCATTGGCTATACCTTTTCGCAGCCGCAACTGCTGCAACAAGCACTGACACACCGCAGCTTCTCGGGTATTAATAATGAGCGCCTGGAGTTTTTGGGCGACAGCGTGCTTAACTTTATCATTGCCCATCAGTTGTTTAACCGGTTTCCTGATTTACCTGAAGGTGACTTGAGCCGTTTACGTGCCAAGCTGGTGAAAGAATCCAGCCTGGCAGAAATTGCGTCTGCCTTGCACTTGGGGGATGCGCTCAAACTGGGTGAGGGCGAGATGAAAAGTGCTGGCTGGCGTCGTCCTTCTATTCTGGCCGATGCACTGGAAGCCATTTTGGGCGCCGTTTATCTCGATGGTGGCTTCGCAGCTGCCGAAAATGTGGTCGCGCTGCTGTATGCGGAAAAACTGACCACCATTGACCCCAAGGTCATCGACAAAGATGCCAAATCGCAATTGCAGGAGTATCTGCAAAGTAAAAAAATGGAACTGCCCGAGTACCAGGTAGTGTCCATCGAGGGTGAGGCGCATGCGCAAAGCTTTACGGTCAGCTGCACCTTGCACAAGTTAAAAATGACCACCACCGGCGTCGGCACCAGTCGACGTGTGGCGGAACAACAGGCGGCAAAGCTCGCCATGGAAAAAATTCAATCATGACAGAACAAACCTCAGCCGCAGAAGTGTTTAGATGCGGAACCGTGGCCATCGTTGGTCGTCCCAATGTGGGAAAATCTACGCTTTTAAACCATATTCTGGGCATGAAGTTAGCGATTACCTCGCGTAAAGCGCAAACCACACGCCATCGCCTGCTCGGCATCCACACCACTGAAGATACCCAGTTTTTGTTTGTAGACACGCCTGGCTTTCAGCAAAAGCATATCAATGCACTCAATAAAACGCTCAACAAAACCGTGACCCAGGTATTGACCGAAGTCGATGTGGTGCTGTTTGTGATCGAGCCGATGAAGCTGGGTGAAGCAGATGAGTTGGTGCTCAAGTTGTTGCCTAAAAACAAACCCGTGTTTCTGGTGGTCAACAAGGCTGACCTGATGGGCGATAAAGGCAACTTACTGCCATTGATTCAAGATTTTGACTTGCTGTTTGAGTTTGCCGGGATTATTCCGGTCAGTGCCAAAAAGAACCAGAATCTGGATGAACTGCTGGCCGCTGTACGCGAGCACTTGCCAGAGCAGCCCGCCATCTATGGCGAAGACGAGCTCACTGATAAAAACGAACGCTTTTTGGCAGCAGAGTTGATTCGTGAAAAAATATTCAGGCTGGTCGGCGATGAATTGCCTTATTCAATGACGGTCGAAATTGAAAAATTTGAAACCGTCAAAAAACTGCGCCGTATTTTTGCCGTGATTATTGTGGATAAAGACACCCAGAAACCAATGATTATTGGCAAAGGTGGCGAAAAGCTCAAGCAAATTTCCACCGAGGCGCGCCAGGACATGGAAAAACTGTTTGGGTCCAAAGTCTATCTGGAAACCTGGGTCAAGGTCAAAGGCGGCTGGGCCGACGATGACCGTGCGCTGAAAAGTCTCGGCTTTTAACGCATCCCTCAGGCCATTGGCAGCATGGCAGTGCGCGCATCTGATTCCGGTTCTCACAAGCAATCGCTGCAGCCGGTGTTTATTCTGCATACCTATCCGTTCAAGGAAACCAGCCTGGTGGTGGAGATGTTCAGCCGCGAGTTTGGCCGGATTGCCGCCGTTGCCAAAGGCGCCAGGCGCCCACTTTCTGCCATGCGCGGCATGTTGCAATCGTTTCAGCAACTGGCGGGCACCTGGTCAGGTAAAAACGAACTGAAAACCCTGCATGATCTGGAATGGATGACCGGCCTCACCCTGCTCAGAGGCGATGCCCTGATGTGTGGCTTTTACATGAACGAATTATTGCTGCGGCTGCTGCCACGTGATGACGCCCACAGCCAGTTGTTTGAATATTACGCGCACACTGTGCAAACACTTTCCAGCTTGCAACAAGTGCCAGACCCGTTGCAACTGGCACAAATCATGCGTCGCTTCGAACTGAAAATGTTACAGGAGCTCGGCTACGCGGTGCCCCTGACCCATGATGAAAATGGCGAGATCATCCATGCCAATGTCACCTATCGTTTTGAAGCAGATTTTGGCGCCTGTGATCCTTCAGCCACCAAAAATGGCATTCTGCTTTCAGGCAATACGCTCCTTGAAATGGCGCGCGGCGATTATAGCCACCCGACAACACAGAGCCAAAGCAAACAACTGATGCGCTATTTGTTGCAGCATTATCTTGGTGAAAAGCCCTTGCATACACGGCAGTTGCTGGTGGATTTGCAGGGGTTCTAGTGGGCCCTGGCACCACCATACTGTGCGATGGCCTCTTTTCGGGTCTGCTCAGATGATGACAGTCAATGCTGTCAGGTGAGCGCCGGATCAACCCTTGCGCTCACCGTGCAGTACCGCAGACAAGACTTGAAGACTGTCTTACACACGTCCACTTTTGTGTTTTCGACCAGCCACCAGTCCCAGTAACACCAACCCAGTCCATAACATGGCGTTGGTTTCTGGTTCTGGCACAGCGGCTGTTTGTAGAATAAAGCTGAAATAGCCAGAATTGTTGACTGTTGTTTGTCCGAGAGAGGTGAACTCGGAGAAGTAGCTGTTATCTGGGTAAAGCGTCAACACAAAAGTGGAGGATGCGTTGTTTGCAGCAAATGTAAACCCCTGTTTGTCGATGGTAATGCTCGCGTCAGATGACAGATATGTCACGTTGTCTAGAGGGTTAAGCAAGGCAAAATCTAACACGCCAAAGTTGTAATCCAATGAAAAGGGCGCACTGGTGGTCATGCTGCCAGAAAATGTGGGGTCTCCGTTCACATCATCTACTGCCACAATGTTATAGCGATAATCTGCCAGTGCTGCGCCACTACTTGAAAAAGTCAGAGCCAGTACCACCAGTAAAAATTTAATGAATTGCATAAAAAGACCTCAGAATATTAAGTAAATCAAATATCTCGAAATGAAATCGTTTAGATGAGGTACGCGGGCACCTCATCTTGGAGATCAATTGACTGAGACGAACACGGGGTTAGAGTAAAACCAGAGGCTGCTGTAGTTGCGGTCGTTAATCGCATTGACGCGGCCATTATTATCAACGCCGCCCTGGTTATTGAGCACCCAGGTCTTCTGGTCAGCCAGCGGCTCGCCGTTGAAGCTGAGCCCCGGGGTGTCAACCGCCAGATTAGTCCCGCGCAATCTGTAATACTGGTTTTTGCTGGCAACCAGTTGTATGGTCACCGATGCAAAGCCATCTTTGCCTACTTTCCAGTCTGCTGCGGTAAATCGCTTGAGAACGCGTGTCGTTGGGTTGGTAGCCACGGTGTAAGCCGCAGAATCCGGGCTGGCTTTCGCTGATACATCGCCTACAATCAAGTCCACATGGTTGACGACCGGCTTCATGTTGGCCAGTGTGTTGCCATCCACGGGCTTAAGGTAGTTGTTGAGGTCTGGACTTTTAAAACGGATGGTGAGCTTGATTTTTTCACCTGCGCCAACCTTGATTTCCTGCCCCATAAATGCAGTGCCGGAAGAGCCCACTATCCTGAAGTCAAGTGCATTAATCAAATCACCAAACACGCCAAACATGCGGCCCTCTCGCAGGCTGGAGATGAGCCCGGTCGCGGTGCCCTGGTGACTGTCTGGCATCCATACATAGGTTTTGGCATATTCGCCTGGATAGTAGCCACTGCTGTTGCTGGCGGTATCAATTTTAAAGTGTGAGTCAGAGTCGGCGATGTTCCAGACATGGCGCCCTTCGCCTAATAGCGCATCCCACATGCCACCGACTTTGGCGACGATAGCATCTACGCCACCATAAGTGCGGTTGGGCAGGTTGTCATCTATATAAGCGGAGGTGTAACCACCACGGTCTGGTTCCATCTGGTTGCCGACCATGCCTTCAATCATAAACACGATGTCAGGGGCCAGATCATTCATTTGGCGCAGATCCTTGATCGTATATTTATTGGGGTTACGCGAGGGGTGGTTGATAGTGGCGAAACTGGTGGTTGGGTAATGTGCTTTCAACCATGAGAATGCTGCCAGAGCATCCTTCCCTGTTTGGTTAGGACGTGTTGCACCGTTTCTATTCTTCCAGGCCGCGACATCAATCGGGTTAAACAAGGATTCAGACAAGGTGGTAAACAGATATTGGAACTCTTTGGCACCATCGGTAGCGGTGTCGATGCTGGATTCGTGCTGGAACATCACGACATTGACGTGGTCATGTGTAGGCATATCCCATTCAGCACCCGAGATGATCATCTTGTCCTCATATAAGCCACCCGCCTGAAGATCTTTGACGTGGGGAATTTCAATGGATTCCATGGCGTAAGCAAACGGCACCGGTTTGGCCAGTAAGTTGCCATCTTTATCAAATTTCGAGGAGCGTAAGTGATTGCTCAGGATCATCCAGTCCAGCTTGTATACATCCAGGGCTTTATCCAGCAAATAGTCCAAGGTCTGTGTAGACCGTGAGTCATCTGATTGCACCGTGTGTGTATGTAAGTCGCCTGCCATCCATTTCCCCTTGCCTTCAGTCAGGGAGGGGCCTGGCTTGATTTCCAAGCCTGAGACCAACGATACCACGCCCATCGACAGTCCAAGCGCAGCCACCGCCATGGTCGTAGATTTAAATATGTTTGATGTATTCACAAAAATCTCGCTCAATAAAAGTCCCCATCGGGGATATGCTAGAAAATGAAACTGTTTACAGTGGAGGAATGATGGGTGAAGCAGGTGACTTTTTAATGACGGCTGGAATATATTCGGATGACACCAGTCTATGAATCTTATGGTCCTATATGGCTTTGCGGCTATTGATATCATCAGGCATCAGATGTGGTGTCGATATCGCTTGTACAGGTTGAGTAGATAGGCGCTTAACTGTATTGTTTTGTGCGGCCAGCAGGTAAAATAGCATTTTTATCCGGTCTTTCATTATTCAACTATGTTAAAACTAGGCGTCAATATCGATCACGTTGCCACCATCCGTCAGGCGCGTGGCACCAAATACCCCAGTGTGGTGCAGGCTGCATTGCGTGCTGAACAGTCTGGCGCAGACAGCATTACCCTGCATCTGCGTGAAGACCGCCGGCATATGCAGGATGCCGATATTTTCGCGCTGCGTCCCTTGCTGCAAACCAAAATGAATCTCGAATGCGCGGTGACCAGCGAAATGATCGACATTGCCATTCAGGTCAATCCACAGGATGTCTGCCTGGTGCCTGAGCGTCGCGAGGAGCGCACCACTGAAGGTGGTCTGGATGTGCTCACCCATTACGCCAAAGTTGAACATGCGGTGAAAAAACTGTCCGGACAGGGCATCCGTGTATCCCTGTTTATTGCGCCGGATTTAGCGCAAATTGATGCCGCAGTTAAAATGGGGGCGCCGGTGATTGAGCTGCATACTGGCACCTTTGCAGATGCCGAAACTGAAAAAGCACAAAGTGCAGAACGCCAGAAAATCCAGGCTGCACTCACCCATGCTAAAGCCGCCGGGCTGGTCGTCAATGCCGGACATGGTTTGCACTATCATAATGTGCATCATATTGCGCGCTTGCCCGGGTTTGAAGAGCTCAATATCGGCCATGCGATTGTGGCGCATGCCTTGTTTGTCGGCTGGGACAGTGCGGTCCGTGAAATGAAGGCGCTGATGAAAGAATTTGCGCCTAAATAGCTCACGCTGATCGACAGACTGCATGAAGGTGCAGCGTGTTATAAGATGCATCCATTGAGGGTGTCATCTGCGGCTGATAGTTCTTAACGGTTGCCAGTGATAATAAATTAAGATAATTCTGTTTTGCGAGGTGTTCATATGATTTTTGGTATCGGTACGGACATCGTGGAAGTCGAGCGCATTCAGGCCTCACTCGACCAGTTTGGTCAGGCGTTTGCCAAGCGCATTCTGGCCGAGTCAGAATGGGCTGACTTTACAGCCAGCCAGCTCAAGGCGCGCTTTCTGTCTAAGCGCTTTGCCGCCAAAGAAGCCTTTGCCAAAGCCATCGGCACCGGTATTCGCGGTGAAGTCAGCTTTCACAATATTGCAGTGACGCATGACGCCTTGGGGCGTCCTTTATTGCAGTTAGCGCCCACCCTGCAAGCCTTCCTCAAAGAGCATCATATCCATCAATCGCATATCAGTATCAGTGATGAAAAAAATCTGGCACTGGCGTACGTGGTGCTCGAGACCAGTCAATCGGTATGACCGCCTCCGATGTTGATATTCAGCGCCGTTTCAGCGGCGTGCGGCGTTTGTATGGCGAGCAAGGCTTGGCTCGTCTGCAGCAAGCCCATGTGCTGGTCATTGGTATCGGTGGGGTAGGTTCATGGACGGTGGAGGCCTTGGCGCGCAATGCAGTGGGCAAGCTGACGCTGGTGGACCTGGATAATATTGCCGAATCCAATATGAACCGGCAGATTCATGCGCTAGATGAAAGCATCGGTAAAGCAAAAGTCACTGCCATGCGCGAGCGTATTGCGGGGATTAATCCGCTGTGCGAGGTGCTGGAAGTTGATGATTTTGTGACGCAGGAGAACCTGTTGCAGGTGTTGGCAGGCAAGCCGGATATGGTGGTGGATTGTATGGATGATACGCGGGCCAAAATTGCATTGGCGGCTTATTGCCATCAGCAAGCCATACCGCTGGTAATGGTGGGCAGTGCAGGCGGCAAACTGGATGCCACACGGTTGCGTCTTGCCGACCTGGCCCATGTGCAAGGCGATCGCATGCTGGCAAAAGTGCGCAACCAGTTACGGCGGGATCATGGTTTTCCCAAGGCATCAGACACTAAAAAGTCAGCCAGATTCGGCATTACAGCGGTGTATTCAGATGAGCCAGTGGAAAAGCCAGCAGAGGCTTGCGAGGCTGATGGCGGGTTAACCGGCTTACATTGTGCAGGCTATGGTTCGAGTATTTGTGTCACTGCCAGCGCTGGGTTTATTGCTGCGCAACACGCTATTCACCTGTTAATTGCAAGCACATAGGTTTATTTTCAGTTTCTTTTCTCGCCTTGCGGCCAGTCTACAGGCGCATATGACATATTTCTGTGACATGTTTGTTGAACAATGACTCACTGATGGCGTCTACTTAATCAATATCAGGCACAAAGATTGCATTCGCTTTAGGTAAATACAGTGTTTTTTGGCCTGTAATAAACACTTCAAGCCAGCGCTATCTCCGTTAGAGTGTTATGTAGTCAGCGTGGCTTCACCATGACTGATGTTGTGATGCAGTGTTGTTCCTTACGCAAAGGTGTGTGTGATGCTATTGGACGTATTCCTGAAACAGACTTCGACCAATCAGGCCCTGAATGGGCTGATAGGGCATATTGCCCAGGCCGGGATTGAGATTGCTGGCCTGACCAGGCAGGGTGCACTGGAAGGTGTGACCGAAAAAATGACCAGTACCAATGTGCAAGGCGAAACGCAGATGCAGTTGGATATACGTAGTCATGAATTGGCTTTGGCGCAACTGCAAACTTCCCGCGTAGTGGCCGGGGTGTTATCAGAAGAAGTGGACGATGTGATTGCACTGGCGCTTGCAGATGCACCATTTTTGGTCAGCATGGATCCATTGGATGGCTCCTCCAACCTGGCCATCAACGGGGTGGTCGGCAGTATTTTCTCGGTATTGCCCAATATCCATCCCGCAGAATTGAGCGCAGAAGCCTTTTTGCAGCCTGGGAATAGACAACTGGCTGCGGCCTACCTGATGTACGGTCCGGCGACCTTGCTGGTGTTTACCCTCGGCGAGGGCACCCATGTATTTACGCTGGATCATGCCAGCCAGCAGTTTGAACTCACCCAGGCCAATGTGCAGATTGCGCCAGACACCGCCGAATTTGCCATCAACGCGAGTAATCAGCGTTACTGGCAAGCACCGATGCAGCGCTATATCGAGGAGTGCTTGCAAGGCGCCAGCGGCCCGCGTGCAAAGGATTTCAATATGCGCTGGTGCGCCAGCATGGTGATGGATGTGCATCGCATTCTGACGCGCGGCGGTGTATTTCTGTATCCACGTGACAGCAAGCAGCCAGTCAAAGCAGGACGCTTGCGTTTGCTGTACGAAGCCAATCCGATGAGCCTGCTGGTGACTCAGGCTGGCGGTGACAGCATTGATGGGGTGGATGCGATACTGGATGTGCAGCCCACTGCATTGCATCAGCGTGTGCCTGTGTTGTTGGGCGCAAAAAATGAGATTCAGCGCTTGCAGCAATATCACCGGCAAGCGGCAACTTAAGGAGCACACATGGCATTGATTTCTTTAAGGCAGTTGCTGGACCACGCGGCAGAGCATAGCTACGGTTTGCCTGCGTTTAATATTAACAATATGGAACAGATTTTATCCATCATGCAAGCGGCCAACGAGGTGGATAGCCCGGTGATTTTGCAGGCTTCGGCGGGTGCGCGCGGCTATGCCGGTGAATCCTTCTTGCGCAAGATGGTGGAAGCCGCCATTGAGCAATATCCGCATATTCCGATTTGTATGCACCAGGATCACGGGGCTTCACCCAAAGTGTGCCAGATGGCGATTCGTAGCGGCTTCTCCAGTGTGATGATGGATGGCTCCTTGCGCGAAGATGGTAAAACGCCGGCCAGCTATGAATACAACATGGAGGTGACACGGCGCGTGGTGGAGTTTGCCCATGCAGTGGGGGTCTCGGTAGAAGGCGAGTTGGGTGTGTTAGGGTCGCTTGAAACCGGTATGGCGGGGGAAGAAGATGGTGTCGGCGCCGAAGGCAAGCTGGATGAGTCACAATTATTGACAGACCCCGATGAGGCGGCTGCATTTGTCGATGCGACCAAAGTGGATGCGCTGGCGATTGCGATTGGTACCAGCCATGGCGCTTACAAATTTACACGGCCGCCGTCTGCCGATACATTATCCATCAAGCGCATTCGCGAGATTCATGCCAAAATCCCCAATACCCACCTGGTGATGCACGGTTCATCCAGCGTACCGCAGGCACTGCTCGAACAGATTCGTGAATATGGCGGCGACATTAAAGAAACCTATGGCGTCCCGGTGTCACAAATTGTGGAAGGCATCAAAAACGGCGTGCGCAAGGTGAATATAGATACCGATATCCGGCTGGCGATGACCGCAGCGATTCGTGCCTACATGTATCAGCATCCCGGTGAATTTGATCCACGCAAGTATTTTAAAGAGGCAACCACTGCCGCGCAGCAATTATGCAAAGAGCGTTTTGAAGCGTTTGGCAGTGCCGGACAGGCCGGAAAAATAAAAGTGATTTCACTAGAAAAAATGGCAGCGCTTTACTAAGACCTACTTAGCTTAGGTCTACTTAATTAGCGCATATTTAAGCCATATTCAATCTTCAGGGGGCATGGTACAAGAGGGAAGTCATCATGCGAAAAAAATTAGTCGTTGGAAACTGGAAGCTGCATGGCAGTTTGCTCGATAACCAGAGTTTGATCAATCAGCTCAAGCAGGATCTGCATGACCTGAATTGGGTTGATGCGGCGGTGTGTTTGCCTTACGTCTATCTGTTTCAGGCACAGCAATTATTGCAAGATTCGCCCATTGCCTGGGGGGCGCAAAATGTCAGTCAGTTTACCGAAGGCGCTTACACTTCCTGTATTTCGGCCAAAATGGTGGCAGAGTTTGGCTGTACTTATACCATCGTCGGTCATTCCGAACGGCGCGCGCTCAAGCTGGAAAGTAACCAGATCGCTAGCAAACGCTTGCTGCATGCCTTGCATGCGGGTTTGACGCCGATTTTTTGTGTGGGCGAGACGCTGGATGAGCGGGACGGCGGCATGGCCGAGATGATCGTCAAAAACCAGATGTTGAATGTGGTGTATGGCTTAGATGATGAAGCCTTTGCCCTGGCCAAAAAGTTTAATATGGTCATCGCTTACGAGCCGGTATGGGCGATTGGCACCGGTGAACATGCGACCCCCGAGCAGGCCCAGCGCATGCATGCATTTATCCGTTACATGGTCAGCGAGCGGGACCCTGAATTTGCCCAGCAGGTGCGTATTTTGTATGGTGGCAGCATGTCGCCCGCCAATGCGCAGAGCTTGTTGAGCATGCCGGATATTGATGGCGGTTTGATCGGCCGCGCAGCCCTGGTGGCCGAAGATTTCGTCCAAATCTGCCGCATTGCCGAGCAGTGTCATCAGCAAAAAAATACACCAAAGGAACCTTCGCGATCCGCCCCAGTCACTTGGGCATGACTTCGGTATTCAAAGGCAATAAAAGCACGCTTCCGAGTAAACCTTGTGCGGCATGTGCCAGGCCGATGACGTGGCGCAAGGCCTGGGCCCGCGATTGGGAACATGTTAAATATTGCTCTGAGCGCTGTCGCCGCGCTGCAAAAACAGCGGTCTCCCATGCGTAGACTCATCGTCATTCTGGGTGATCAGCTGAGCCTGGATAATCCTGCACTTGCCGACATGGACCCTGCGCAAGACCATATTGTCATGGCCGAGGTGATAGAGGAGTCCACGCATGTCTGGTCGCATCCGCAACGCATCACATTATTCCTCTCGGCCATGCGGCATTTTGCTGCACAACTTGCCGGGCAGCACTTGCCACTGACCTATTTCACACTGGAATCGCATGTCCATCCTGATCTGACATCCGTATGGCTGGCCATGATAGAACAGCATCAACCGCAGTCGCTGGTCGTATGCGAACCTGGTGACTGGCGGGTAAAGCAGGCCTTGCTGGCCGTGGCGGAACAGCAGCAGTGCACACTGGATATTCGGCCCGATACCCATTTTATGTGCAGCACCGCACAGTTTCAGCAATGGGCGGCAAAATATACTGAAAAGCAGTCTTCATTGCGCATGGAGTTTTTTTATCGCCAGATGCGTCGCCAGTATGGCATTCTGATGCAAGGCGATGCGCCGGTGGGCGGTGACTGGAACTATGATCAGGAGAATCGACAGTCTATTGACAAGCATGGCCCGCAAGGACTGACCGCGCCCATACACTTTGCGCCAGATAGCATCACGCAGGCTGTGATGGCGCAGGTGGCCGCCCGTTTTGCCGACCATCCCGGGCAACTGGCCAACTTTGGCTGGCCGGTGACCCGTGCACAGGCTTTGCAGTTGCTGGCACAATTTATACAACACAAATTACCGGTATTTGGCCCCTATCAAGATGCCATGTGGCAAAACGAACCCACCTTATGGCATTCGTTGCTGGCTTCTGCCTTGAACTTGAAGCTGCTAGACCCGCGTGAAGTGATTGCTGCCGCCGAGCTGGCTTACCAGAATGGCGAGGTGTCGCTGGCCAGTGCCGAAGGTTTTATCCGGCAGATTCTGGGCTGGCGCGAGTTTATTCGGGGTGTGTACTGGCTGGAGATGCCAGCAATGAAAGCAGCCAATTTTTTTGCGCATGCGCGTGATTTGCCGGCATGGTTCTGGACCGGGAAAACAGGCATGCACTGCCTGGCACAGACCATAGGTCAGACTTTGCAAACTGGCTATGCGCACCATATTCAGCGCCTGATGGTGACCGGATTATTTGCCACGCTGGCAGAGTTATCGCCGCAACAAGTGGCCGACTGGTATTTGGCGGTGTATGTCGATGCGGTCGAATGGGTGGAGCTGCCGAATGTGGCGGGGATGGCGCTGTATGCCAACGGCGGGCGTTTTACCAGCAAGCCCTATGTCGCCAGCGGAGCGTATATTCAGCGCATGAGTAATTACTGTGAAGGCTGTCGCTACCAGCCCAAACTTAAAACCGGTGAGCGTGCCTGTCCGTTCACCACGCTGTACTGGGCATTTTTAATTAAACACGAGGCCTTGTTCAATGCCAACCCGCGTACGCGCCTGATGGTAAGGCATGTGGCTAACATGACTGCGGAGGAACGCATGGCGGTGACAGCCTTTGCAGAAAAGCGTCTGATACAGCTCGCACATTTATAAATGTGTAATTTCATAAAACTGTCACAATAGACCGCGTTTCAATGGATACAATATCCGCCATGAAAAACAACTCTCCTGCCTTGCTGGATCGCGATCTCAGCATTCTCAGTTTTAATGCGCGCGTGCTGTCTCTGGCCGAGCGCGCGGACTATCCCTTACTGGAACGATTGCGCTTCATGTGCATTGTTTCCCATAATCTGGATGAGTTTTTTGAAGTGCGCATGCCATTGCAGATGGAAGCCCATCAGCAAGGCATCACCCACGGTCCGGTGACCGCCGATACGTGCGAACAAGTCGCACAGAGGGCACATGCGCTGGTGGCACAGCAGTATCAATTGTTTAATGAATCGCTGATGCCTGCGTTGGCCAAAGAAGGCGTACATCTGGTCTCGGGCAGTATCCGGACACCAGAGCAAACGGCCTGGGTGGCCAGTTATTTCAAGCGCGAGGTATTGCCGTTTCTGATGCCGGTGTCACTGGACCCCTCGCATCCTTTTCCGCAGGTGGCCAACAAATCATTGAATTTTATTGTCCGTATTGCAGTGGAGGATGAAGAACGTATTGCCATTGTGCGTGCCCCCCGCGTGGTGCCGCGTGTGGTGCAACTGCCGCCCTCACTCAGCAAAGGCGAGCAGCGGTTTGTTTCACTGACCAGTATTATCCGGGCCAATCTTGATGTGCTGTTTGAGGGTGCCACCATTCTGCATTTCTCGCAGTTCAGGGTGACACGCAACAGTGATCTGGATGTCGATGAAGATGACGTGATCAATCTGCGCATGGCCTTGCGCGAAGAACTTGCGCATCGCCAGTATGGTGAAGCGGTCCGGCTGGAAGTGACGCAAGAGTGCGATAGCGATCTGGCTGACTTTTTACTCAAGCAGTTTAATCTGCCTGCGCTCGCCTTGTACCGGGTCAACGGCCCCGTCAACCTTGGCCGCCTGATTCAACTGCCGGACATGGCCAAGGGCGATCATTTGAAATTCGTGCCATTTCATCCGCAATGGCCGCGTGACATCAAAAAGAATCATTCGATTATCGCGCAAATGCAGGACCGTGACTTGCTGATTCACCAGCCCTATGAAAGCTTCGATGTGGTGATTCAGTTGCTGGAAGAAGCAGTCCTCGACGATCAGGTGCTGGCCATCCGCATGACCATCTACCGTACTGGTGCCGATCCGCGCATGCTGCGATTGTTGCAGGAAGCCGTGCGCCGCGGCAAAGAGGTACTGGTGGTGGTGGAGCTGAAAGCCCGCTTTGATGAAGAAGCCAATATCAACTGGGCTGAAGCACTGGAATCGGTGGGTGCGCAGGTCGTGTATGGCGTGGTTGGCCTGAAAACGCATGCCAAAATGCTGCTGATCATGCGTCGTGAGGGCAAAACGATACAGCGGTATGGTCACTTGTCTACCGGCAACTACAACCCGAAAACCACGCGCCTTTATACAGATTGGAGTATGCTGACCGCTAACCCCAATCTTACCAAAGAGATGGAGGCCGTATTCAGACACCTGACCAGTGAGTTACCGTTGCCCGTCATGCGTCATTTGCTGGTTGCGCCGTTTACCTTGCAGACCGGGATGATCCGGCAACTGGAAAAAGCCCAGCGCGTGGCCAGGCAGGGCAAGCCCGCCCGCGTGATTGCCAAAATGAACGCGCTGACGGATGTGCCATTGGTACAGGCCTTGATCAAAGCCGCCACTGCTGGCGTGGAAATTGACCTGATTGTGCGTGGTGCCTGTATTTTACCTGTCAGCCTGCCAGCCTTGCAGGGACGCATTCGTGTGCGTTCAGTGGTGGGGCGGTTACTGGAGCATTCCCGCGTATTTTATTTCGCGCTGGATGGCCAGGTGCAGATGTGGTTATCCAGTGCCGACTGGATGAGTCGTAACATGACCCGGCGTGTTGAGCTGGCCTGGCCAATCACAGATCAAGGCATGCAGCAGCGCATTTTGCAAGAGAGTTTGCAGATGTATCTGGAGGATACGCTGGATGCCTGGCAACTGAATGAGCGTGGAGAATATACCGCCGTGCGAGACAGCGCAGAGTCCCTGCCACGTCAAGGCTGCCAGGACAGTTTGCTGAAACAATATAAATCGCTATGAGCAGTCAGGTTCGTAATCTGATTCTCTGGCGGCATGCCGAGGCCGAGGTATTGCAACATGGGCAGCGGGATATGGATCGTGTGCTGACGGCCAAAGGCCACAAGCAGGCCAAGCAAATGGCGGGCTGGCTGAAAAAATACTTACCCAAAAGCACCTATGTATTGGTCAGTCCCGCACAGCGTACGCTGCAAACGGTGGCCTATTGGGGTGATGATTGGCAGGAAGAATCGCGGATTGCCCCCGAGCGGCCCATTGAGCCTATTGTGCAACTGATGGCGCAAAGCCCCTACCAAAACCTGATGCTGGTCGGGCACCAGCCTTGGGTAGGTGAGCTGGCAGCGCATTGCCTGGGGATTGAAGAAGGCCAGTTAAGCATTAAAAAAGGCGCTGTCTGGTGGCTGCGTCTGCCCAAGTCAGGCGGGCCTTATAAGCTTTACAGCGTGCAGGCCCCCGACTTGCTGACTTAGAAAAGCATGTTTTTTCTAATTTTTTTTCTTGGGGCGACCGGTTTTGATCACCGGAATCGCTGCCAGGCCAGCTTGCAAAGCGACATCGTTCATACCTGCCAGCAGTTTTAAGCCTGCGCGCAACAGCTCGCTTTTCTTGACAGGTTTGCCCAGTGTCTCCAGGCGTTTTTTAAGGATGGCGATTTGCGCATACTCGTCTTTGGGCATGGTAAAGCTGTCACGCTCCATTTTAATCTTTTCGATTTTGGTTTTTTCAGTCAATGGTTTAGCTGCAGGCGTTTTAACTGCCGGAGATGTTGCCGGGGCAGGTTTACTTGCCACTGCTTTTGCTGTCACGCCCGCCGTTTTTTTGGCCGCAGGTAATGCAGCCGTTTTTACGACCGCTTTGCTTGCAGGGGTTTTGGCTACCGGTTTTTTTGCATTCTTGACGGTCTGCTGCGTACTGGTTGTAGGGGTGGTCTTGTTTGCGGCGCTATTCTTGGTTGCCGGACGATTGGCACTTTCGGCTTTGCTCGACATTTGATGTCTCCTGATTAAATTGTCAAAACAGTTTATACCGTTTTATTTGAGCGTCAACTGTCATAAAAAATTCATATTTTTATGGTGTCATGTAGAGGCGATTAATGACAAAATTCAGGTCCTTTCAGCGGAGGTGATGCATGCGCAGGGTGTTGGTGGCAAATACCAAAGGCGGTAGCGGTAAAACTACGCTGGCAACCAACCTGGCCTGTTATCTGGCCCGGCTGGGGCATAAAGTGGTCCTGGAAGATACTGACCGTCAGCAATCGGCGACCAGCTGGTTATTGCGGCGGCCCGAGTCAGCACTCAGGCTGTTCAATGCTGAGGCATTGGGTAAATCCGCGTTGCAAAAAGCAGACTGGGTGATTGTGGACTCGCCCGGTGGCATTAAAGATAAAAAGCTCTCGGATGCAGTGACCGAGGCAGACTTGGTGCTGGTGCCGATCGCACCTTCGGCATTTGATATTGGCGCTGCCGATGATTTTTTGGCATTGCTGGCAGAAGAGAAGGCCATTCGTAAACATAAAACGTTTGTCGGGTTGATCGGTATGCGCGTGACGCCACGCACCAAGTCGGCAGAGCGTCTTGCAGAATACATGGCCGAAACCGAGTTTGAGGTGCTTTCGATGTTGCGGGCTTCACAGATCTATGTCACAGCCGCCGAAGAAGGATTAAGTATCTTTGAGCTCAATCAACAGCTGAAAGAAGCCGATATTGCACAATGGAATCCAGTCACCGACTGGGTGTTGCAAAACAGTTAAACCATTTTTTGCGCGAAGCAGAAAATGATGAGTAGTCAATCAACAGGGAGTTGCAATGAAAGACAAAGTCAATCCAGAGTATCTGGAAAGAGTGAAACAGTTAAGTGGTGATGAAGCCGAGCGGGTATTGTCGCGCATGGACGGAAAATTACCCAAGCGGTTTATGAAAGACAAACTGACACAGGACGAAGCCATTGCCTTGCAACTGGAGATTGAAGATGAACAGTTGCAGGAATGGCGAGAGAAAATAGCCAACATGCGCGAAGAAGACGAGAAAAAAGATAAAAAGAAAAAAGACTGAAGCGAAAAACGAAACGGGCAATATGCCCGTTTTTTTATGGCTCCGTGCGGTAATTCACTGCCAGCGGCCAGCCGAGTTTCTGCCACAGCAGGCATTCTTCTTCCAGCAGGTAGTGTGTTTGGGGATGCTGTGCTGCCCATTGCGCGGGCAACTGAATGCTGAACTGCTGCTTGTCACGCGCCAGATGAATATGTTTGAGTGCCGGCAAGCGACGTGAGTGACAAAATATCACAGCCAGCCGCAATGCCATCAGTTGGCATACCAGATCCTGATTATCAAAGTCAGCCGCCAGTTTTCGCAACTTGCCCTGATGTCCGAGCACCAGCAGGCTGATGGTGTGCAATTCACTTTGCGCAAACCCCATCAACTCGGTGTTGTCCAGAATGTAAGCACCATGTTTGTTGCAATCGGTGTGGGAGATTGCCCAACCCACTTCGTGACAGAGCGCTGCCCAGTGCAATAACGGTTTTTGCGTGGCGCAGGCTTGCATGGCATCATAAAAAAACAGGGCAATTTTGCTCACATTTTGCGCATGGGTCATCTCTACGCCAAAGCGTTTGCACAGGCGCTCAATGGACGCAGTACGCAAGTCTTCTACGACGTGCTCATCTGTAAGCATGTCATAGAGCACGCCGTGACGCAGGGCGCCATTAGCCACCATCAGAGTGTCAATCTGCAAGGTGTCAAACACCGCTGTCAGAATCGCCAGACCGCCCCCGATCACCGCGCGTCGATCATCTTTCAAGCCTTCCATGTTGACGCGTTCAGGCGTTTTGGCCTTAATCAGCACCTGCTTGAGCCAGTCCAGTTGTGCGCGCTCTATTTTGTTGGCAGCAAAGCCAGCGCCCGCCAGCACGTCTGCCACGGCACCCACCGTGCCCGATGCGCCATAAGCCACCTGCCAACTGCCTACATAGCGATCAGTAATCATGTCGATGATGGACTCGGCGGCAATTTCGGCACGCTCAAAATTGCGTTCACTCAATTGGCCATCTGCAAAGTATTTTTGTGACCATCCAACAGAACCCAGACGCAAAGACTCGGTGGTGTTGGCTTTAAAGTGCTGACCCAGAATAAACTCCGTTGAGCGGCCACCAATATCAATCACCAGCCGACGTTCGTCAGACTGTGGCAGCATGCGGCTGACGCCCTGATAAATCAGCCGCGCTTCTTCGACACCTGAAATCACTTCTATCGGATACCCCAGCACCTTTTGCGCCTGCCGGATAAACTCATCCCGATTGGTCGCTTCGCGCAGGGTTTGTGTGGCCACGGCACGTACCTGTGAGGCTGGAAAGCCCTTGAGCCGTTCACCGAAACGCGCCAGACACTTTAATCCGCGTTCAAAGGCTTCCGGTTTGAGATTGCGCTCTTCATCCAGATCACCGCCCTGGCGAACCGCTTCTTTAAGGTAGTCAACGCGTTGAATCTGTCCGTCCACCAGACGGCCAATTTCGAGACGAAAGCTGTTAGAGCCCAAGTCGACGGCGGCGAGTTGGGTATCATAGGTAATTTCTAGCATGGTGCAGGCAAATAGTCAGAGGTTAAAATGGAATGTTAGAAATAGAGTGTAATGGTTTTGGGGTATTCGGGAAAATAACGCTCAATCACGCTGAGATCAAAGCTACGCAATATACTGGTGTTGGATTCCCTGTCCAGCAGAAAAGCAAACGAGGCTTTAACCAGCGCCGAAATGCTCTGCGACTCCGGGGTCAGTTGTTTGGCATACTGTGGCGTGACGCTCACTTGATGGGTGGTGCTGTGCGTGCCGTGCACGGTGACAGCAAACGAATACGGGCTTGTTTCAATCACCTCAATGTTCGCCATAGTTGCTCTCCCTGGTCAGCGCTGGAAACAGTATAAATTGTTATGTTGGCAGAGGCTAGTGAAACAAATATGAATCCTTTGCTGCCTGGGCCTCTGCATGCAATAAACGACCATTTTTGCCAGGTGTTTCACAAAAAATTCACATCGGTGTGACAATATTTGCGATGAATATGAAAAAGAATAGGTTCTGGACGCGTCTGACATGGACGCTTTTTTTTGTGCTGATGCCAGCGGTCAGCCAGGCGGCGCGCCCTTTGGTGACGGATGATGCCAGATTGACCAACCCCCATGCTTGTCAGCTGGAAACCTGGACCCGGCAGTATGAGGGCGGGCAAGAGTTCTGGGCACTTCCGGCATGTAATTTCGGCGAGAATTTTGAAGTGACGCTGGGCGGGGGGAGCTACCATGATCGTGGACAAGGCTATCATACCGAGGACTGGGTGGCGCAGTTCAAAACGTTGTTTAAACCGCTGGAAAGCAATGGCTGGGGTTGGGGCCTGGCTGCAGGGCGGGTGATGCATCCGGATATCCAGCCTGGCCCAAACCAGTTAGGCAACACCTATTTTTACATCCCGGTGTCATGGTCAATGCTGCAAGATGATGTGGTGGTGCATTTGAATGTTGGCATGTTACGTGACCGCCAGCAATCCCAAAACAAGGCGACGCTCGGCTTGGGCAGCGAGTTTCAGATGGGTCAGCGCTTGCGCGGCATTGCCGAGATTTTTGGTGATCACACGCAAGCCCCTTTCTACCAGTTCGGCGTGCGCTACTCGATCATCCCTAACCTGTTTCAGGTAGACGGTACGATTGGCCAGCAGGTGCATGGCAAATCCGACGATCAATGGCTTTCTGTTGGATTGCGGTGGACGCCATAGTCGCCATAGTCGCCATAGTGTCCGGTTTTCGATGAGTCGCTCATGCCCAATACTTCAGTGCAGGGCGTAGTGCATGGATGCCCGACGCCCAACGTTCAATGAATAATTGGCTATTAAGTCATGGGTAATTGAACTGGTAAGCCAACCTCAGCAAATCAGAAGCATCGTTTTGTATGGTTTTATCCTGTTATTTCAACAAAATAATCCGGTTAATCTGCCCCAGACGATAGGCCGTTTTGGTCATCTTGCCTCCTTTTAGTGCAAGCGGGCGTATCGGGCAGGGCGGAATTCTTCTGCCATCTTCCAGCAGCGTGTCATCTTCCGCAGTTGATTGCCATAGGCCGCCATTGACCGGCCGAAATTGCCAGCGAATGTAACCCACCTTGGCACCCAGTTCCAGCATTTCGTCACGGTCAGGCGCTTCGCTGACCAGGAGTTCATGCTCCAGTTCTTCTTCATATTTACCAAAAGCCTGCTTGCAGGCCAGGGCTTCCTGCTCGGTCGCACCAATATAAGTGCAGGCACGCCGTTCTTCACGTTGCACATCCCAGGCACCCAGTTGCCAGGCAGCATCCAGCACTGCTTCTTCGACCACTTCCGGCTGTCGCCAGCGGTCATTGATTTGCAGGGCAGATCCCGGCACGGGTTGTAATGCCGGTTTTAACTGCGGCAGCGCAGGGATGTGTGTTTTGCGAAAACCATGCCAGTGCAGCATCAATAATAAGGGCGTGTCTGCGCGCGGGACGGCCGTCAGGGTGACGGCGTATAAAGGCATGTTCATGACCTGCATTTGTGTGGTCAAAGTATGAAAAATATCCATGATTCACTCCTTGCTTGGCTAACAGTGCTGTCTTAAAAAGCACTAGCAAAAACCGTGCTGAAACGGCCTTGCCTTTGCCTGAAGCAAGCGGTGAACGCTGGCGTTGTTCTACGCAATGCAGGCGCTGATTGTGTGGTGAAATGGTTGGTTAACAGGTTTTTTAGATCAACCATGCATTGCGCATGGATATCCTCCTCTTGAAATTTGCATTGCATCGCCCCATATCATCACAAAACTTATGTTCAACTGATGTTGGGAGATAAACCTCATGACCACTGCGACTGCAGAAAAACAAACACTCGGCTTTCAGGCCGAAGTCAAACAATTGTTGCAATTGATGATTCATTCGCTGTACAGCAACAAGGAAATTGTGCTGCGCGAACTGATTTCTAACGCTTCGGATGCGGCGGACAAGCTGCGCTTTGAGGCAATTGCGGATGGCAGCCTGTACGAAAATGACAGTGAATTGCATATTCGCATTGCGTTTGATAAGGATGCCCGCACACTGACGATCTCGGATAACGGCATCGGCATGCGCCGCGAAGAAGTGATTCAGAATATCGGGACGATTGCCCGTTCAGGCACCAAAGAATTCTTTAAAAATTTGACCGGTGACCAGGCCAAGGATGCCAATTTGATTGGTCAGTTTGGCGTGGGCTTTTATTCCAGCTTTATTCTTGCTGACAAAGTGACCTTGATTACCCGCCGTGCCGGTGAAGCCGAAGCGGTGAAATGGGAGTCTAGCGGCGAAGGCGATTTCTCCATTGAGTCTGTTGAAAAAGCAGGCCGTGGCACGGATGTGATTTTGCATCTGCGCGACGGCGAAGATGACTATTTAAACGACTGGAAACTGAAAACCGTCGTACGTAAATATTCTGACCACATCACCTTGCCGATTTTGATGAAAAAGTCGGAATGGAAAGACGGCGAAAACGGTGAAGGCGGCCAAATGGTGCCGACCGATGAAGATGAAACCGTCAACAAAGCTTCTGCATTGTGGGCCCGCAGCAAAAGCGATATTTCTGATGAAGAATATAACGAGTTTTACAAGCACGTTTCGCACGACTATGAAAATCCACTAGCTTATACCCACAGCCGGGTAGAGGGTAAGCAGGAATATATCTCACTGTTGTATATTCCGGGCAAAGCGCCGTTTGATTTGTATGATCGTGATCGCCGCCAGGGTATCAAGTTGTATGTGAAACGTGTGTTTATCATGGAAGACGCTGAGAAGCTGATGCCACAATATCTGCGCTTTGTACGTGGCGTGATTGACTCTGCTGACTTGCCACTGAATGTCTCGCGCGAGATTTTGCAAGACAGCCGCGACGTAGAAGCGATTAAAAACGGCTCAGTGAAAAAAGTGCTGGGCTTGCTGGAAGATCTGGCTGAAAACAAACCTGAAGACTATGCCAAGTTCTGGGAACAGTTTGGCCGCGTACTGAAAGAAGGTCCCGGTGAAGATTTTGCCAACAAGGATAAAATCGCTGGCCTGCTGCGTTTTGCCTCTACGCACACTGACAGCGAAACACAAAATGTCTCGTTCAAAGACTACATCAGCCGCATGAAGCCAGAGCAAGAAGCGATTTACTACATCACTGCCGACACCTTTGCCGCTGCTAAAAATTCACCTCACATGGAAATCTTCCGCAAAAAAGGCATTGAAGTGTTGCTGATGTCGGACAAGGTCGATGAGTGGATGCTGGGCGGCCTGACCGAGTTTGAAGGCAAGAAACTGCAATCGATTGCCAAGGGCGACTTGGACCTCGGCAAGCTTGAAGACGAAGCCGACAAAGAAGCGCAAAAACAAGTGGAAGAGCAGGCCAAAGACCTGGTCGAGCGCATTAAGACCGCGCTGGGCGAGAGCGTGAAAGAAGTGAAAGTCACACACCGCCTGACCGACTCACCTGCTTGTTTGGTGGCTGGCGAGCATGACTTGTCCGGCAACCTGGCGCGTATTCTCAAAGCGGCTGGTCAAAAAGCGCCTGACAGCAAACCGATTTTAGAGATTAACCCGACCCACCGTTTGGTTGAAAAGCTGAAAGCTGAAAGCGACGATGCCAAGTTTGCCGATTATGCGCATGTGTTGTTTGATCAGGCGTTGCTTGCAGAAGGCGGCCAATTGGAAGATCCTGCTAGCTTTGTGAAGCGTATGAACAGCTTGATTTTGTAGTTGGTTTGATTTTGTAGTTTTTTTGATTGGTAGTAAATGAGAAAGCCACCTGCGTCAGGTGGCTTTTTTATTTTTAGAAGGTTGAGGCCCGTCATACCCGCGAAAGCGGGTATCCATTGTCATTTTCGGCAGATCAAAAATTACAACACTTCATGTATTAACCCCAAAAAAATATGGTTTGCTGGTTTTTTAACACTTATGGCATTATTTAAACCATGTAAACAAGTCAGAATCGATTGACGATTTTGCCGTTTAAATTACGCCTTGTTTTTTTACCTAGGTATAGGTTTGATTCATAAAATGAAAAAAATAACGCTCGTTTTCATGCCGTCATTGGAGCTTCAACTTAATAGTTGGGCAACACAGTGACCTACAACGCGGCCGAACTTGAAGCTATTGGGTTATGTATTTCTCTTGAAGCCGTGAACGATATTGCAAACCGTGCGCTACTCGAACTTCGCGATGTGTCTTCGCGTCCCGGCGAATGCGAAGTTCTGTTTCAATCCTTCGTGCATCGAGATCTGTTCCTGATTCGCCTATTGGACTTCGTGAAAGAAAATGGAGATAAACAGCTCACGGGCGTTGCTGGTTCGTGCTTAGCGGTGTTGAAAGAAGCATGCGTCACAAGATGTTTTGATGAGAACGGGTGTGTTACTAACTTACAAAACGCTGTCGAAGCTTTAGAAATCTGGCTGCGCCACAAAAAACCAATCACACTCTGGCTGCCGACGCTGGATATCAACGCTACCGTTGACGTATCCCGTCTGGACTTTCTAAAGATAATTGGCAATCACTCCAAGCACAATCTCTCTCGGCTAACTGGGGTTTCAAAGGACATTGCCAAGATTCTGAACGATCATGGATACCCTGTTCCCGTGGAGCAAATACCTTTGGCGCTGGATGACTTCAGGGAACACCTAGCTGAAAACTATTTCGTTTACTACAGTACGTGGCTGTCTGAATTGTTGAACAATGTACGCTGGGGTCTACAAGACTACCTTACCCCCACATTTTCTCGCTCATACAAGTCCAATCTTAATGACCCGCTGTTATACAGCTATGAGTATCCTGATTGCATTGCTGAAGATGTCCCGCGCCAGTGGTTTTGGCGTCTTATGAATAATGTCAGAGCCCGCCCATATCTAAAGAAGTTCTCAGGTTCCAAAAGTCTCAAACAGGAGAGCTCACTTGAGTGGACGGAGTAGTGTGCGCTTGTCGCCCAATCCGGCAGTTGAGTAGGGTGGGAAACTTGTTGCCCACGCGTTCAATCCCGATTGATTTTGAATCCACCGCCCACGGAGAAACAACATGGCCGATGATGGCTCGCAACAATCTAGTGTATGGCCTCTGCCAAAATTTTACTTCCAGGTGAAATGGGATTCTGAGGTGATTTTATTTCAGGAAGTGTCAGGGCTCGATGTGGAAGCACAGGTCATTGAGTACCGAAGTGGCGACAGCTCTGTGTTTTCGACAGTCAAAATGCCGGGAATCAAGAAATACACCAACGTCACGATGAAGAAAGGTGTTTTTAAATCTGATAACAAGTTCTGGGACTGGTTTAATAAGATCAAAATGAACACCATCAAACGAGTGCCTGTCACGATTAGCCTCCTTGATGAGGAGGGCAAGCCTACCATGGTTTGGATCTTGACTAACGCATGGCCGACTAAGATCACCAGCACTGACTTGAAAGCAGACGGTAACGAAGTGGCCATTGAATCCATCGAAGTGGCACACGAAGGCCTGAGAATCGAATCAATATGAAGTCAGTAGGGCCAGACTCGATTGATTTGCCGCGAGCCAATTAGAGCGGCGGACGGATTTAATTATTAAGGTGGACGACAGGAAGGCGAGTAGGGTGGGCAACTTGTTGCCCACGCGTTAAATCCAGTCTCAAAAAGAGGCAATGTTCCATTAGGTAAATTGTCATTTATAAAACCCCGCACCGCGGGCTTTTATATTTTTAAGTTATAAATATATTTTTATATATTATTTATCGGAATTTTGATCGCTTGTTATATTTCAATCCAATATGGTTATTGAAGGATTGAAAATGCATCAGTGGTCAAAAATTATTCCGGTAGCCATCGCTTTTTCGTTCGGTAATGCGTGGGCGACGGATGGTTATTTTTTTCATGGGTATGGTGTTCGCTCTCAAGGTGTTGGTGGTGTGGGGATCGCTTTGCCGCAAGATGCGCTGGCGGCTGCGACTAACCCGGCGGGGATGGGGAAAGTCGGGAGTCGTGTGGATGCAGGCGTGACCTGGTTCAGGCCCGTGCGTGAAGCTGAAATCGAAGGGAATGCATTCGGTTTTGATGGCACCTATAAAGGCAATGATAGCCAGAATTTCTTTATTCCAGAATTAGGCTACAACACGCAATATTCTGAGGATGTCACGCTGGGTGTGAGTGTTTACGGTAATGGCGGCATGAATACTGACTACAAAAACGGTATTCCGCTGTTTAACAGTAATGGTCGCCGTACCGGGGTCGATTTGGCACAGGTATTTGTGGCGCCTACCGTCACCTGGAAGGTGCAAGAGCATCATACGCTGGGCATTTCCCTCAATCTGGCTTATCAGCGGTTTGAGGCCAAGGGGCTGCAAAACTTCAGCAATGCGAGTAGTTCGTCCGACAATCTGACGAATAATGGTCATGATGATTCTTATGGGGCGGGCGTGCATATCGGTTGGCTGGGTGAGATCACGGATGCTGTGACGCTGGGGGCAACCTATCAGAGCCGTACTTACATGAGCCGGTTTGACAAGTACAAGGGCTTGTTTGCCGAGCAGGGTGACTTTGATATCCCCTCCACCTATGGCGTGGGTGTGGCGGTCAAAGTAACGCCGGCGTTGACGCTGGCCGCGGATTTTCAGCGCATCAATTACAGTGAGGTAGATGCGGTTGGCAACGCCTCTTTATCTAACTTGAACAATGGTTTGGGTAACGATAATGGCGCCGGATTTAACTGGCAGGATGCCAAGGTGTATAAGATCGGTGCGCTGTATCAATATAGCCCGGAGTTGATTTTACGTGCAGGCTATAACCATGTGGACCAGCCGATTAGCGCGGGCGATACGCTGTTTAATATCCTGGCGCCGGGCGTGGTGAAAGATCATGTGTCGATTGGAGCAACTTGGGTGCTGAGCCCACAATCGGAAGTCTCTTTTGCCTATACGCATGCCTTTGAAAATACGGTGCGTGGTCAAAACTCGATTCCACCGGGGTCTCCACCTAGCGGTTTTGGCGGTGGCGAGGCGAATTTGCGCATGTATCAGGACGCATTGGGGGTTGCTTATACCTGGAAACTTTAGTTTTCGTGCTTCTCTCTGCCGGGGTCGGCAGTATAATTCAAAGCCACAATAAGAATTTTGTGGCTTTTTTTATGGCTGACACATTTTTGCTGTAGGCTTGCTTTTTGCTTTTGCTAACTGAAAGCAATTCAATGAATCAAACTCAAGGGGAAGATGCATGGCCACCAATGCCAAATCCAAGCGAAAAAAAACCGACATCTCTGAGGCTGCCCATGATGCTGAAGAGTTCCTGCTTGAGCAGTTACCTATTCCACAGGCGCTGCGTAATCATTTGATGTTTTCTATTGGTAAATCAAACTCATGGGCGACGCCCCGCGACTGGTATCAAACCACCGCATATACTGTGCGAGATCATTTGATGGGGCGTTGGGTCAAAACCCGAGATGCTTATCGCGATGCCAATACCAAGCGTGTTTATTATCTTTCTCTGGAGTTTTTGATTGGGCGGATGTTGTCGAATGCTGCACTTAATTTGGGCATTGCACCGGAACTAAGCGAAGGTTTGCAGGAAATCGGGCAGAAGCTGGAAGGCCTGTCCGAGCTAGAGTCGGATGCCGCTTTGGGTAATGGTGGCCTCGGTAGGCTGGCCGCCTGTTTTGTCGATTCAATGGCGACCATGGATATTCCGGCGACGGGTTTTGGCATCCGGTATGACTACGGTATGTTCAAGCAGACCATTGAGAATGGACAGCAGGTAGAAAATCCGGATAACTGGTTGCGATACCAGAATATCTGGGAGGTGCAGCGTCCGGAGCATACCTGTGAGGTCAAGTTTTATGGCCGTGTGGTGCATGTGCATACCGAGCATGGCATCGAGCATCATTGGGTAGACACCGAAACTGTGGTTGCCATGCCTTATGATGTGCCTATCCCTGGCTATGGTACGCAAACCGTTAATAATTTGCGCTTGTGGTCAGCCAAAGCGACCAACGAGTTTGATTTGGCCCACTTTAATGAAGGCAATTACGAAAAGTCTGTGGAAGGTCGGCACAGTGCGGAGACCATTTCGCAAGTGCTTTACCCCAATGACAGCTCTGCTTCCGGAAAAGAGCTGCGTCTCAAGCAGCAATATTTCTTTGTCACGGCTTCAATTCAGGATATTTTGCACCGTTTCACCAATTACAACTCTGACTGGGATACGCTGCCGGAAAAAGTGGCGATTCAGTTGAATGATACGCACCCCGCGATTGCGGTGGCTGAGATGATGTATCAATTGGTGGATCACTATCACTTGCAGTGGGAGCGTGCCTGGAAGCTGGTCACGGGGGTGTTTGCCTACACCAATCACACCTTGATGCCTGAGGCGCTGGAAACCTGGTCAGTCGATCTGTTCTCCACACTGCTGCCGCGACATCTTGAAATTATTTATGAAATCAACCATCGCTTCTTGCAAATGGTGAACCAGCATTTCCCGGGAGATACCGACTTGCTCAGTCGCGTTTCAATCATTGATGAAACGCATGGTCGCCGTGTACGCATGGCGCATCTTGCCGTGGTGGGTAGCCATACGGTGAACGGTGTGGCGGCCTTGCATAGTGAGCTGCTTAAAACCACCCTGTTTGCTGACTTTAATAAAATTTACCCTGGCAAACTGACCAACGTGACCAATGGCATTACGCCAAGGCGCTGGTTAAATCAGGCCAATCCGTTGCTGACCGAGTTGTTGACCAAGCATATTGGCAGTGGCTTCCAAAAAGAGTTGAGTCTGATTGCCAATATTGAGCCGATGGCCGAGAACAAAGCCTTCAGGGCTGCATTCCGTGAGGTGAAAGCCGCTAATAAGCAGCGCCTCGCCGATAAGATTTTGCAAAAAACGGGCGTTATTCTCAATCCGTCTGCGCTGTTTGATGTGCAGATCAAGCGGATTCATGAATATAAACGTCAGCTGCTTAATGTATTGCATGTCATCACTTTGTATAACCGTATCCGCAGTGGCAAGGCGCAGGGGCAAGCGCCACGTGTGGTGATTTTTGCTGGTAAAGCGGCACCTGGCTACTGGTTGGCAAAACAAATTATCCGTTTGATTAATGATGTGGCTTCTATTGTCAACAATGATCCGGCAGTGGGAGATCAGCTCAAAGTCGTGTTCTATCCAAACTATGAAGTCAGCGCCGCTGAAATCCTGTTTCCGGGGGCTGACTTGTCCGAGCAGATATCCACCGCAGGCACCGAGGCCAGTGGTACGGGCAATATGAAGATGGCCTTGAATGGCGCCTTGACGATAGGCACGCTGGATGGGGCCAATGTCGAGATTAAAGAAGAGGTCGGTGACGATAATATCTTTATTTTTGGTTTAACAACCCCCGAAGTTGCGCAAGCCAAGGCGGATGGATACAACCCGTGGGATTACTATCATGCTAATGCCGAGTTGAAACAGGTGATAGATATGATAGGCAATGGTTTCTTCTCGGTAGAAGAGCCAGGGAGGTATCAGGCGATTGTCGACACCTTGTTACATAAAGGGGATCAGTATTTGTTATTGGCTGATTATGCCGATTATGTGGCAACGCAGGAAAAAGTGGCCATGTTGTATCTTGATCAAGAGGCCTGGTCACGCAAGGCCATTCTCAATGTTGCCCGTATGGCCAAGTTTTCCAGTGATCGAACGATAGGCGAATACGCGAAAAATATCTGGAAGGTCAGCGCGTTTAGTGGTTAAGCCGCCTGTTTGAATTGTAAAAATTTAAAAGCCAATAGCACAAAGCAAGTCCATCTGGACTTGCTTTGTTGTTTATAGTTAAACTGATTGCAGTGACGATAGAATAACAATGGAGCTCTCACATGAAAAAATCGCTGATATTTGGTTTTGTATGGTTAATGACGCAGGATGCCAGTGCGCTGGATCTTAAAGGCTTGGGCGATCTGGTCAATAAAGTGGGTGATTCGGCTTCGACCTCTTCAAGTAGCGGTGCCGTCAGTAGTTTGACGCAGCAGGAAACCAGTGATGGGTTAAAACTTGCCCTGAATCAGGGGGTGTCCAAAGCGGTGAGCATGCTGGGAGCCACGGATGGCTTTATGGGCAACAGTGAAGTTAAGATTCCGCTGCCGGACTCTCTGAAAAAAGTTGAAAAAGGCATGCGCTTGGTTGGCATGGGTAAACAGGCTGATGATCTGATACTCAAAATGAACCGTGCAGCCGAGCAGGCAGTGCCGGAGGCAAAGGCGCTGTTAGTCAACTCTGTGAAGCAAATGAGTCTGGCTGACGCTAAAGCCATTCTGACGGGCCCTCAAGATGCGGCAACGCAATATTTTAAAAAAACCACGTCCACAGACATGGCAGCTAAATTTCTCCCTATCGTAGAAAAAGCCACTGCCAATGTGCAGTTGGCCGACACGTATAACAAGTATGCTGAAATGGGCAACAAGTTTGGTGTGATTAAAAAAGAAGACGCTAATATCAATCAATACGTCACGCAGAAAGCCCTGGATGGTGTTTACTTGATGATTGCCAAAGAGGAAGCTGCCATCCGTCAGGACCCGGTGGGACAGGCCAGTAATCTGCTAAAAAAGGTATTCGGTGCCGCCAAGTAGTTGATCTGAAACATATTCTTTCTTACCCACTCGATGGAGTGGGTAGTCTCAACATAATTCTTTCTTTTTCGTTTAATAATTTTGTCATGATAGGCATTTAACCTGCACGTTATGTGGAGGTGGTGCAATTGATCAGTGATAATCGTTCAAATAGTTCTCTTGTCGTTTGGCGTCTGTTAGATGGCAAACCCGGTCATGAGCACCAGTCGCTAGGCTTGGTGAATGAAATGCGGCAGCGCTTGGCCATCGAGGTGATTGATTTGCCTGTAGGGAGTGGTGGCGCAGGCTGGATGTATTTGGCCGCCGGGGTTTGGCCTGCCGGTAAACAGTTGCCCAAGCCAGATATGATCATCGGTGCTGGTCATGCCACGCACGGCCATATGCTGGCCGCCAAGCGTGCCTATGGCGGGCGAACGGTGTGCATGATGCAGCCCAGTTTGCCGGCCGAAATGTTTGATGTCTGCCTGATTCCAGAACACGATCAATACCGTGGATTTTCCAGTTTTATCGAGACACGTGGTGTCATCAACCATATACAGCCTGCCGATGCAGGAAAAAAAGACAGCAGCGATGTGTTAATCATGATTGGCGGCCCCAGTAAGCATTTTCACTGGGATGAGTTGGGGGTCATTGCCCAGGTGTATGACCTGGTGCGCAAGTCTGCCGAGGTTAATTTTGTATTGACCACTTCCAGACGTACGCCCGCCAGCTTTGTTTCAGCCATGCATCGCGTCAGCCTGACCAACCTGACTATCATCCCGATTGAAGAAACTGGCAAAGACTGGGTGCAAAGCACACTGGCGCGCGTATCTTCTGCTTGGGTGACTGAGGATTCAGTGTCCATGGTATATGAAGCCCTCACGGCGCAGGTGGCTGTAGGGCTGATAAATCTCTCGGCCAAGGGGAAGAGTCGCGTCAGCCTGGGTATAGAAAAGTTAATCGATCGCCAATTGGTCGCCAGATATGACCCTTATGGCTTATACCGCCAATATATGCGGCCCGTGCTTGGCTTTAATGAAGCCAGCCGGTGCAGTGATGCCTTGCTCAGGTATTTCTATTTCAATCGAACTTCCACAAGGGGTCGCTTGGTATCTCGTTTAACCTGGTGATTGAGTTCCTGTTTTGCGTGCACTGACAGTTTTACAGATATTACCCGCCTTGCAGTCAGGCGGGGTGGAGCAAGGCACCCTGGAAGTAGCATCACATCTGGTTTCACAAGGACACCGGTCGCTGGTGATGTCGGCTGGTGGGCGCATGGTGGCTGCACTGGAGGCCTCAGGCAGCACGCATTTTGTCTACCCTGTCGGGCGCAAGTCGCTGCTGACATTTTTATTGATCCCCACATTGCGTGCCCTCTGGCGGCGCGAGCAAGTAGATATCGTACACGTGCGCTCGCGCTTTCCGGCGTGGGTGGTTTTTCTGGCTTGGAAGGGCATGCCGCGCGATCAGCGCCCACGACTGGTCACCACTGTGCATGGCTATTACCGTTCTGGCTGGTATAGCCGGATCATGACCTGTGGTGAGCGGGTGATTGTGGTTTCGAAAACGATACAAGCTTATGTGCAGCGGGCTTATCAGGTGGACGCGCGCAAGTTGCGGTTGATTTACCGTGGAGTGGATACCGCACAGTACTCTCCGGGCTATTCACCGGAGATGGCTTGGCAACAGCATTGGTTTGCTGAGTATCCGCAGACACGTGGCAAACGCTTGCTGGTTTTACCTGCCAGAGTCACGCGCTGGAAAGGCGCAGAAGACTTTGTTGATATGTTGAGTATTGTTTGCCAGCAACATAACGATGTGCATGCCTTGCTGGTGGGCGAGGTGGCCGATGACAAACAGGCTTTCGCCGCCAGTTTAAAGCAGAAAATTCAGGTTGCCGGATTAACCGGGCACATCACCCTGACCGGCTACCGTCAGGATGTTAAACAGATCATGGCTATGGCCAAGATCGTGTATTCCTTATCTGCCGAGCCAGAAGCCTTTGGCCGTACGACGCTGGAAGCATTGAGTTTGGGCGTGCCGGTGATTGGTTACCAGCATGGTGGCGTTGCCGAGCAATTGGCGGCATTGTTACCGGAAGGTGCTGTGCCTGTTGGAAATGTGGCTGAAGTGGCCATGCTCACGTTGAGCTGGTTATCGCAAGCACCAACCGTGCAGCCAAACACGCAGTTTTCATTGCAGGAGATGCAGCAGAAAACACTGGCGGTTTATCATGATGTGATGGCCGATAGCGGGCAAAGCGATTGAGTATGCAAGCCATTTTGCTTTCGCATTCTGATGCTCGCCTTGCCATGCCGAGGGCGCTTGCGCACATGTGTTTGTTGTTCGCGGTGATGATCATCGGCTGGAGTCCATTTTCGGGGGGGGGCAGAGTGCCCGCCTTGTTGCTGGCCATGGTGGGTGGTTGGCTGCTGCTGACGTCTATGTCTGCGTTAATCAAACAGCAGGCGGTGCGCCGTTGGACTTTGGTGTTCCTGCTGTTGTGGTTGCCTATGTGGCTGTCATTGCTGCATGCGTTTTCGGCGAAAGCCACGCTGTCGGCAATCGCCTGGTTTAGCCTGATGTATCTGGCAGGTCTGGCTTTGATATTATTGTTGCAGCAGGCGGCATATAGAACGTTATTGACGCGCTGGCTAAGCTGGGTAATGGCTTTATGGATAATGGATAGTGTCATCCAGACCCTGCTGGGCGTCGATGTGCTGGGTATCCCTAAAACCCCAGAAGGGCGTATCACCGGTATGTTTACTGACTTGCATCAGGGAATATTGATGTTAGCCATGTTGCCGCCCATTGTTTATTATTTGCAACCCAAATATAGATGGTTGGCCTTGGCCACCTTACTGGGCGTGGGGGTGGTGGTTACCCTTTCCGGCGCACGCGGCTATGTCTACATTTATCTCATGATGTTGCTGCTGGGTGTGTGGCGTAGCCAGCCTGGCTGGAAGGGTTGGCTGGCCGTGCTGGCAGTACCGCTGTTGTTGAGCATGCTGTTTAGTCTTTTAAACCCTCAGTTGGCTAAATATAAACTGGAAAATACGCAAGCGGTCGCTGTGACTGGACAGTCGGTATTTGACCGCGTGAATCATGCGCTTAGCTATCGTCTCAACTTGTGGGAAACCGGGTTGCATATGTGGCAGGCCGAGCCAGTCACCGGTATTGGCAGTCATAACTACAAGCACGCCTATGCGCAATATGCCAGCCGCGCTGATGATCCTTTTGTGAATCATCCTACGCATAGTCACAATATTTATGTCGAATGGCTGGCCGAGACCGGCATTGTTGGGGGGCTGGGGTTGTTGGCCATCATCGCGTTATGCGTGCGTTGGTACAGGCAGGCAGAGGCTGCCTGTCAGAATCAGGCTTGGCCTTATGCTGTCGCATTAATCGCAATCTACTTTCCGATAAACACCACCCAGCCCATGCTGGTTCCCTGGTGGTTTCCAGTGCTGATGCTGCTGGCTTGTGCTTTTATCGCTAGTCTTGACAGGCGTGCTCATGACCAGACCGCCTAGTTTGATGCAATACCAGGATGCGGATTGTTTTACTGCAATGCTGGATCATACGGTCGTTCACGATCTGCCACGCAATGCATCCATCAAGCGCATTCTCATTATCAAATGGGGGGGCATGGGGGATATCGTCATCAGTACCGCGATAATGGAAGATATCCGGCTGGCATTTCCGCAGGCAGAGTTGCATTTGAATACCATGCCTGCATGGCAGACCCTGTTTGACCATGATGCCAGGTTTAGCAGGGTTTGGTGCGTGAATCTCCAGCAAAAGCCAGGCCGCTGGCGCGCTTACCGGCAATGGCTGGACCAAGTGATCGGGATGCAGTATGACCTTATTATCGATTTGCAAACCAACGATAAAAGTCGTGGCCTGCTGACCATGCTCAGGCTGATGGGCAAAGCGCCTGCCTTGCTATTGGGCAATCACCCGCGCTTCCCTTACACCATTCGACAAACTCAGCAGCTGTCGCAGGCACACAGTTTTCAAATCATGCAGCAAACATTGCTTTCGGCCGGTATTCCGCTGCGCACAAACAGCCCCAAGCTCCATATAGCACCGTCCTCAGTCGCGGCCGCCGAGCAGTTGTTGGCGCTGCATGGCTTGCAGTCCAAATCGTTTGCGATTTTTTTGTGCGGCAGTCATGCCAATGGCTTGACCAAGCGCTGGGGGGCTGCCAATTATGCAGCACTGGTTGCGTATTGCATTGAAAAGGGTGAGCGCGTGCTGCTGCTCGGTGGACGCGACGAAGTTGAAGAGTGTCAGGCGATAGCCAGTCAGTATCCGTGGCATGTGGTGAACTTGTGCGGGCAAACCAGTTTGCTCGAGGTGCCTGTGATATGCGCACATGCCAAATACATTGTGGCGAATGATACCGGCACCGCACACCTCGCGGCAACCACCCGGACACCGATGATGGTTATTTGTGGCCCGACCAACCCGTTGCGGGTTAAGCCACCGGGTCCGCAAGTGTTTGCACTGCAACGGGATGTGACCTGCAAAAATTGTTACGCCTGGCAGTGTAGCCATCACTCATGCATGCGGCAGCTTTCACCACAACAATTGTTGCCATACTTGCCCGCTGCCGGGGTTGCCGATGCCTAAAGTGATTTGGTGGGGACGTTCTGACCTCAATTACTCACGGAACCGGATTTGCAGGCAACTGTTGCAATCGCTCGGTTATCAAGTCATTGATTTCTCGCCTCGCATCAGTGCGCTGGCGGATGTTGAAGCGCAACTGGTGGGGCTAGCCACCGCCGATTTGATATGGGTGCCTTGTTTCAGGCAGCGCGATGTGGCTGCAGCCACACGTTGGGCGCGCAAAAAGAAAATCCCTGTTTTGTTTGACCCCCTGATCAGCGCTTGGCAGAAGCAGGTTTATGAACGTCAGAAGTATGTCGCTGACAGTGTTTGGGCGCGACGGTTGTTAAAGCGTGAGTCCAGGTGGATGCAAACGGTGGATATGGTGTTGCTGGATACCGAGCCACAACGGCAAATGTTTATCCAGCGTTTTAAGCTGGAATCTGCAAAAACAGCGTGTGTTTATGTCGGGGCTGAACAACCCTTATTTGCGCCTCTAGCGTCGGCGCATTCTGCAACGTTTATTGAAGTCTTGTTTTATGGCAGTTTTATTGCGTTGCACGGTCTGGCAACCGTGATCGCCGCTGCCAGAATGACTGCCAGTCAGCCGCATATTCAATGGGTGTTGCTCGGTGACGGGCCGGAAAAAGCCAGCATCCAGCAGCAGGCGGCAGGGTTGGCCAATGTCAGCTTTGAACCAAGTGTTCCCTATGCACAACTGCCGCGTCGCATTGCACAAGCAGATATTGTGCTCGGTGTATTTGGAGATTCTGAGAAAGCTGCGCAAGTGATCCCCAATAAGGTATTTCAGGCGCTGGCTTGCGCACGACCCGTGATTACGCGGGTCAGTTCGGCCTATCCGGCAGTTTTTGGCAGTGGGCCGGAGTGCAGCTTATGGCAAATTGAAGCGGCTAATCCGGTTGCATTGGCCAGCGCGGTGACGCAATGGTCACGTTGTTTGCGCGACAAAAGGCAGGCGGCGCATGCCCTGTATGCTTCCAGTTTTTCTGAAGTACAACTGCGTCAGCAACTGCAGACAGCGCTTGCTACGATCGGCTTGCCAATTGCGTGATTCGAGGGGGAAGCCATGTACGCAACGCGCATACTCGTGATCACTTTGTCGAATATCGGTGATGCCATTATGTCCACGCCGGTACTTGCCGCCCTGCACGCGCATTATCCAGAGGCACGTATAGACTTGGTGTGTGATGTGCGCTCTTCTGCCTTGTATAAACCTTGTCCATATATTGGGCATCTGTTTGAGCGGGATAAGGCGCATGGCTGGATGGGTTACCTGAAGCTGATTGTTCTCTTGAGGCAAACGCGCTACGACATTATTGTTGATTTACGCACGGATTTTCTGGTGCATTTGCTGCGGGCAAAGCAGAAATTCAAAAAAAAATCGAATGTCAGCACCCTGCACCTGCACTCTGTAAGCAAACATATGGCGGCGATTCGCAAGCTCGTTGGCAATCGCGCTCCCAATCTTGAGCTATGGGCGAATGCGCAGGATCAGCATATGGTTGACACGCAGTTTCCATGCGCTGGACGCCTGCTTGCCGTGGGGCTTGGCGCCAATTTTGCCGGTAAAATCTGGCCGTTAGCGCGCTATGTGGCCGTGGCCAATACACTGTCAGGGCAGGTGGATGGCGTGGTGTTGCTGGGTGGCTCTGCTGACCGTGCGCTGGCGCAGCAGTTTTCAGCGCAGGTGACACTGCCGGTTTACAATGCGTGTGGCAATTTAAGCTTGCCTCAGTCGTATGCATTGCTGAAGCGATGCCACTTTTATCTCGGTAATGATTCCGGCCTTGGTCATATGGCTGCGGCTGCGGGCTTGCCAACCCTGACACTGTTTGGGCCAGGTTCACCAGTCCGCTACTTGCCATGGTCTCGGCAAGCCTATTTTATTCAGGATCCGCAACAGAGTATTTTGGGCATAACGGTAGAGTGTGTGGTGGAAAAATTGCAAGCATTGTTGATGCAGGCAGGCAGGCAATAGGGTGGTCAGATTACTTTTAAATATGCTCAGTGTTTTGCTTAACCACTTATCCCTTAAGTGGATACATTGCATAGGCAGCTATCTCGGACGCCTGTTTTACCTGATTGCCACCAAGCAAAACAAGCTGTTAGTGGAGAATCTGAAGCACAGTGGCCTGTTCCCATCCGAGCATGCATTGCAGCAGGCTGTCCGCAACAACCAGCAGGAAATGGGAAAATTCATCCTTGAATCTTTGGCTATCTGGTCGCGATCACAAGCACAAGTGTTGCAATGGGTGCGTCATGTCTATGGTAAAGCGTGTCTGGATGAGGCGATCACGCAAGCTAAAGGCATCCTTTTTCTGACGCCGCATATTGGTTGTTTTGAAATTACTTCTATCTATTACGCCAGCATGCAACCGATTACGGTACTCAATCGTGATTCTCGCAAGTCCTGGATGCGCGCGTTGATGCAAAAAGGGCGCAAAAAAGGGGCAGTGACACTGGCCCCGGCTAACCTCAAAGGCGTCAGGCTGATGTTGAAAAGCCTGCATGCCCATCAGGCGGTGGGTATTTTGCCTGATCAAATCGCCAGTAAAGGTCAAGGCGAGTGGGTCGATTTCTTTGGTAAGCCCATGTACACCATGACATTGGTTAGCCAGTTGCTAAGCCGTGTTGATGCCCGCGTCATCGTGGTGGTGGCTGAACGATTGGCTGACGGGCAGGGTTACGATTTGCATTTGCAAGCCGTTGACTCTGAGGCAGTCTCTTCACCTGCCAAACTTAACCAAATGCTAGAGGCGCTGGTAAAACAATTTCCACTGCAATATATGTGGAGCTATGACAGGTATAAAAAACCATAATGAACAATATGCAAGGCGCTTACGTACAACTGGCCAGACTGATGGCCTATATCAAACCCTATTGGCTGACTTTTGTCATGGCGCTGAGCTGTCTGGTGATTCTTTCTGCCAGCAACACAGCGTTTCTGAGTACGATCAAACAGGTGACGGATAAAGGTTTTGTAGGGCAAGCGCAAAATGACTCTCGCATTTACCTGACTGCCATGTTGTGTAGTTTGTTATTCGCGCGCGCATTGGCCGGATTCGGCTCAAATTATTTAATGCGTATCGTCGGACGGCGCGTGATTGAAGACGTACGTAACCATGTGTTTGGGCATATGCTAACGCTACCAGCCAGTTTTTTTGATCAGCATGCTATTGCCAATATCACAACCAAAATAACCTTTGACTGCGAGCAACTTTACAGTACTGTCACCAAGGTCATTATTTCATCTATCCGTGACAGTTTGACCATCGTCGGTATTGTCGCGTACATGCTTTACCTGGACTGGAAGCTCACCTTGGTGTTTTTAATGGTGATGCCCATCATTGCACGTTACCTGAAAAGAATGGCGCCCAAGCTGCGCAACTCTGGTAAGCAAGTACAAGCGAGCATGTCTGACATGACGCAAGTGATTGAAGAGGCGGCGAGCGGTCAGCGTGTCGTCAAGATATTCAACGGAGAGTTTTATGAGTACCAGCGCTTTAGCAACATTGCGGCCAAAAACCGGCAAATGATGGTCAGGTTGGGGCGTATCTCGGGACTCAATAGCATGTTTGTTGAAATGCTGGCCGCGGTTGCGCTTGGAATGGTTATTTATTACTCAGCAGGACGGTTCACCGCAGGCGAGTTTGCTGCATTTGTTGGTGCTTTGTTGATGTTGATTGGCCCAGTCAAGGCGATGGCATCTGTCAATGAGGATGTGCAAATTGCCGTTACCGCCTGTCAGAGCGTGTTTGCCGTGCTGGATGCTTCAGCCGAAATGAATCAGGGCGAATTGTTGCTTACACAGCCGATACAAGAGATGCGATTCCAGAACGTGACCTTTAAATATCCATTCGGGCAGAGTGCCGCACTATCAAACTTCAACCTGACCATACAAGCAGGCGAGAGTATTGCGCTGGTGGGGATGTCAGGTGGAGGAAAGTCGACATTGGTAAACCTGCTGCCGCGCTTTCATGAAATAGAGCAAGGCAGTATCACGATAAATGGCATTGATATAAAGCAGTTGGCTTTGCCACACTTGCGGCAGCAGTTTGCGTTGGTCAGTCAGGATACCGTACTGTTTAACGACACGATCTATCACAATATTGCTTACGGCAGCCTGCATGCGGTATCCAGAGAGGCTGTGGTTGCAGCGGCAAAGGCGGCATATGCCTGGGAGTTTATCGAAAAACTGCCACAGCAATTAGACACCCATATTGGTGATCGTGGTCTACGTTTGTCTGGCGGCCAGCGTCAGCGCCTGTCGATTGCACGTGCCATGCTCAAGAATGCACCTGTCCTGATTCTGGATGAGGCGACTTCAGCACTGGATAATGAATCCGAAAATAAAGTGCAGGCAGCCTTAAATCAACTCATGCTGGGCAAGACCACCATCATGATTGCCCACCGCCTCACCACCATACAGCACGCCAGTCGCATTATTGTGATGGATCAAGGTCGAATCATAGAAGAGGGTGTGCACGAGCAGCTTGCCCAGTCTGGAGGCAAATATGCCACACTCTACAATATGCATGGAATTGGCAAATAGTAGTTGACATGCTCCCTCAAAAATTGCTATAGTCTCACCTCTCGACGCAACACAAGTTTTTCTAGTCGATTCGGACGCGGGATGGAGCAGTCTGGCAGCTCGTCGGGCTCATAACCCGAAGGTCACAGGTTCAAATCCTGTTCCCGCAACCAATAAATTTGGGTCGAATTTAGTCAGCGAAAATTAAATTAATTCTTCGCTTGACCGATAAAAAAACCTCTGTATAATGCGCACCTCGTTACGCAAGAACGGTAACGAAAGCAGCTGAAAAGCTGATGTTCTTTAAAAATTTGGATGACTGATAAGTGTGGGTGTTTGTGGTTGAGTGGTAACGCATTTGATGCGTAAAACTCAGAAAA
>CALRJH020000002.1:0-308816 GCA_943367475.1 Paenacidovorax caeni
TGAAACGAATCCGCGCCAATGATAGTGTACTCTTCGTATGCGAAAGTAGGTCATCCCCAAACTCCTTATTAAAAAACCCCATCCAACCGGATGGGGTTTTGTTTTTAATAGCCATCTAATACCTCTCAGCGATAGCTTTGCGCTTTGAATTGAAGGTATTTTTTGGTATAATAATTGTATTAAGATGGGCTTTAGGCCCATTTTTTGTTTTTAACGCACGAAACGTGTTTTGTTGGTTGGGGTGTCTTATGCGCGATTTGTATTCGGTGGTTGAGAAAACCGTGACGCAATTGGGCTACGATTTGGTAGATTTTGAAACTGCTAATCGTGGAAAATTGTTACGCGTATTTATCGATAAGTTGATACCTAAGGACAACAAAGACAGTGTCACAATTGATGATTGTGTGCTGGTCAGCAATCAGCTGGGGAATGTGCTGACAGTCGAGCTTGATATCGATTATGACCGGTTGGAGGTTTCTTCAGCAGGTCTGGATCGTGTCTTGCGTAAAGAAAAGGATTTTGTCCGCTTTACAGGTGAGCGCGTGCAGGTCAAGCTGCGTAATGGTATTAAGGATGACGGCCCTAAAGCCACTGAAACAACATTACCAAGAAAAACATTTCTTGGTGTTCTGCAAGGGGTTGAGGCTGGACAGGTATTGCTGGACTGTGATGGATGGCAATATCGACTGGCGCTCGAAAATATAGATAAAGCCCGACTGAGTCCGGCTTTTGATTAAATGGTTATGGCTGTAAAGCTGTCTGTACGGTGAGTTGGAGATTACGATGAGTCGTGAATTATTATTACTGGTTGATGCGTTAGCGCATGAGAAAAATGTGACTAAAGAGGTGATCTTTACCGCATTGGAATTGGCGTTGGCCTCTGCTACCAAGAAAAATCATGAAGAAGGTGCAGATATTCGCGTCGAAATTGACCGTGAAACCGGCGATTATAAAACGTTTAGACGCTGGCAGTATGTAGAGTATGACTTGCTTGAAAGCTCTGCTTACCAGTTTGATGATGAAGATGCGCGTGCCGAGGGCAGCCAGATTGGCGACTACTATGAAGAGCCGCTGGAGTCCATTTCGTTTGGCCGGATTGGCGCGCAGGCTGCCAAACAGGTGATTCTGCAAAAGGTGCGCGAAGCTGAGCGTGAGCAAATGATTCAGGATTTTCTGGGTCGTGGCGAAAGTTTGGTGACAGGCGTGATCAAGCGCATGGAAAAGGGCAATGCCATCATTGAGGTGGGTCGCATTGAGTGTTTGTTGCCACGTGAATCCATGATTGCAAAAGAAAATTTGCGTGTGGGCGATCGTGTACGTGCTTATTTGTCTCGTGTTGATCGTGGTGGACGTGGTCCGCAGCTTATTTTGTCACGTGTAGCGCCAGAGTTTCTCAAGCGTTTGTTTGAATTGGAAGTGCCGGAAATCGAAGAAGGGCTGCTGGAAATCCGTTCAGCAGCACGTGATCCTGGTTTACGCTCCAAAATTGCAGTTAAAACCAATGATCAGCGTTTGGATCCGGTCGGTACTTGCGTTGGGATGCGTGGTTCACGTGTTCAGGCAGTCACCTCCGAATTGGGCGGTGAGCGTGTAGATATCGTCCTGTGGAGTATGGATCCGGCACAGTTTGTAATTAACGCGCTGGCGCCGGCAGAAGTGACGTCTATCGTCGTCGATGAAGATGCGCACAGCATGGATGTGGTTGTGAATGAAGAGCAACTGGCAGTGGCAATTGGCCGGAATGGTCAAAATGTGCGCTTGGCCTCAGAGCTGACTGGCTGGAATTTGAATATTCTGACTGAAGAAGCTGCTGCGCAAAAGAGCCAGGATGAGTATGCCAAGATCAGCCAGCTATTTATAGAAAAACTGGATGTAGATGAAGAAGTGGCTGACATTCTGGTGGAAGAAGGCTTTAGTACACTGGAAGAAATCGCTTACGTACCAATTACAGAAATGGCTGAAATTCAGGCCTTTGATGAAGATACGATTAATGAGTTGCGTTCACGTGCGCGTGCAGCATTGTTGACTGAAGCGATTGCCAAAGAAGAGCAGGTCGAAGAAGATACACACGATTTAATGTCGCTGGATGGCATGGATGCAGAAACCGCACATCAATTATCAGGCAAGGGCATTCACACCAGTGAAGACCTCGCAGAGCTGGCAGTTGATGAGTTGGTTGAGTTGACAGGTATGGACGAAGAGCGGGCAAAAGCATTGATTGTCACTGCGCGTGCTCCCTGGTTTAAATAATGGCCGGACCGCACCTATGCATGCATTGTAAATAGATAATAAAGAATTGAACTGGAGCAGTACATGGCACTTTCTACCGTAGCACAATTTGCCGCAGAACTGGGTCTTCCCACGACCCTGCTTATCGAGCAATTAAAAAGCGCAGGCGTCAATAAAACGTCTGCGGATGACTTTTTGGCGGAAGGTGACAAGGCTGCTCTTTTGGAATATTTACGCAAAGAGCATGGCGCCAGTGACGCGCCCAAAAATAAAATCACCCTGACTCGCAAACAAAATACTGAAATCAAGAAGCTTGACAGTAGCGGCAAGGCTCGCACTATTCAAGTGGAAGTCCGTAAAAAACGCGTACTTGAGCGCTCAGAAGATACTTTTGATGCGGCCAAAGAGTCTGCGTTAATTCCGGAAGAAGTGTTAGCTGTTGAGCCAGTAGAGCTACCACAGGTTGTTGCTGAGCCTGTAGTAGAGCCAGAGCCGGTAGTAGAAGTTGCGCCTGTGGAAATTGAAGTACCTGTTGAAGTGGCCCCTGTCGTTGTTGAAGCTCCAGTTGTTAAAGAAGTTGTTACACCTGCACCAGCAGCCCCGTCGACCACGATTAAAAAACCTGTAATCAGCGTGGAAGAGATTGCTTTGCGTGAGCAGGAAGCCAAACGCGCAGCGATGTTGTCTGCCATGCAGGCTGAGGATGTGAAACGCAAACAGGCCTTGATACTGCGCCGGGCTGAAGAGGAAGCCAAGCGTGTGGCTGAAGCTGAGGCGGCTAAAAATAAAGTGGCGCCTACCAAGTTGTCTGAAGGTACTTTACACAAACCAGCGAACAAAGTTGTTGAAAAGCCAGAGAACAAAGACAAAAAAGCCAAAACGGATAATCGTGACTGGAATGACAACGAAAACAAGAAACGTGGCCTGAAAACACGTGGTGACGCTCCAGGGGGCGCTGCCCAAGGCTGGCGTACGCCTAAAGGCAAGCACCACAAGTCCAGTAAGGACGAGCAGCATGCATTTAGTGCGCCTACCGAGCCAATTGTCAAAGAAATCATGGTGCCAGAAACCATTTCTGTAGCAGATCTGGCACATAAAATGTCAGTTAAAGCTGCCGAAGTGATTAAAGCGCTGATGAAAATGGGCATGATGGTCACTATTAATCAGGTGCTGGATCAAGATACTGCGATCATCCTGGTTGAAGAAATGGGCCATAAAGCACAGGCCGCTGCTGCCAATGATCCGGAGAGCTTCCTCGAGGAAACCGAATCGGTTGAAGCCGTGATGGATGCACGTCCGCCTGTCGTGACTGTGATGGGCCATGTGGATCATGGTAAAACTTCATTGCTTGATTATATTCGTCGCAGCCGTGTCGCTTCGGGTGAAGCGGGTGGCATTACCCAGCATATCGGTGCTTACCATGTGGAAACGCCACGCGGTATGGTGACTTTCCTGGATACCCCGGGTCACGAGGCGTTTACCGCCATGCGTGCCCGCGGTGCCAAGGCCACCGATATTGTAATTCTGGTGGTCTCAGCCGATGACGGCGTGATGCCGCAAACCATTGAAGCGATTCACCATGCCAAAGCGGGTAATGTGCCTATCGTGGTGGCCATTAACAAGGTGGATAAGCCTGAAGCACAGCCTGAGCGCGTGAAGAGTGAACTGGTGAGCCACGAAGTGGTGCCTGAAGAATACGGCGGCGAAGTGATGTTCCGTGAAGTCTCTGCCAAAACCGGCAAGGGCATTGACGAACTGCTTGAAGCCATTCTGTTGCAAGCTGAAGTATTGGAGTTACAGGCGCCCAAAAATACACCTGCCAAAGGGCTGGTGATTGAAGGCCGTCTGGATAAAGGCCGTGGTCCGGTGACCACCGTTCTGGTGCAGTCAGGCGTGTTACGTCGAGGCGATATGGTGCTGGCTGGCACGGCGTTTGGTCGTGTACGGGCCATGCTGGATGAAAATGGCGAAGATATCAAAGAAGCAGGCCCATCCATTCCGGTCGAGGTATTGGGCCTGTCCGATGTACCAAGCGCTGGCGAAGAAGTGATCGTGCTGAACGATGAGCGTAAAGCGCGTGAAATTGCCCTGTTCCGTCAAGGCAAGTTCCGTGACGTCAAATTGGCCAAACAGCAGGCCGCCAAACTTGAAAACATGTTTGAGCAAATGGCAGAGGGTGAAGTACAAACCCTCAACCTCATTATCAAGTCTGATGTACAAGGTTCTTACGAAGCGTTGGCAACCAGTTTGCAAAAACTGTCTACCAGCGAAGTCCGCGTCAATATTATCCATACCGGCGTGGGTGCGGTCAGCGAGTCTGACGTGAACCTGGCCGCGGCTTCCAGCGCAGTATTGATTGGCTTTAACGTGCGTGCCGATACCGGCGCCCGTAAACTGGTCGAAAACCTGGGCGTTGACTTGCGTTACTACAACATCATTTATGAAGCGGTAGATGAGATTAAAGCGGCGTTGAGCGGTATGCTGGCGCCAGAACACAAAGAGCAGATGATTGGTACTGTAGAAATCCGTGAAGTATTCAAGATTTCTAAAGTTGGTTCAATTGCGGGTTGTTATGTGCAGGACGGCATGGTTAAACGTAACTCTAAAGTGCGCCTGTTGCGTAATAACGTGATTATCCATACTGGCGAGCTGGACTCCCTGAAACGCTTCAAGGATGATGTCAAAGAAGTCAAAAATAACTTCGAATGCGGTTTATCACTGAAAAACTACAATGAAATTGAAGTCGGCGATATTCTTGAAGTGTATGAGGTTGTCGAAGTGGCACGTTCCCTGTAATGGCTAAAGCATTCTCACGTAACGACCGGGTCTCAGAGCAAATCCAGCGGGAGCTGGCCGATTTGCTGATGTTTGAGGTGAAAGACCCGCGCGTCAAAATGATTACGCTAACTGCGGTTGAAGTGGCTGGCGATATGGCCCATGCCAAAGTGTTTTACACCGCAGCCAAGCCGAGCAAGGGCATGCAAGCCGGACTGGAAGCTGCTGCAGGCTATTTGCGTTCCCAGTTAGGCAAGCGCATGCTGTTGCGTACCGTGCCACAGTTACATTTTGTCTATGACGAATCCATTGATCGCGGCATGAAGATGGACAAACTGATTGATCAAGCCTTGATCGATACCCCGCCGCAATCTTAATCTGCCATGCAAATCAAACGCATCAAACGCGCCGTTCACGGCGTGTTGCTGTTGGATAAACCTTACGGATTTTCATCCAATCAGGCCCTGCAAAAAGTAAAGTGGCTGTATCAGGCCCAGAAAGCGGGTCATACCGGCACACTGGATCCGTTAGCGACCGGCGTGCTGCCGATTTGCTTTGGCGAAGCGACCAAATTTGCACAAATCCTCACTGATGAAAATAAAACCTATCTTGCCTCTGTGAAATTTGGCATGACTACCAGCACGGGTGACAAAGAGGGTGAAGTGCTCAGTGAGACTGCCTGTCATCTGACACGTGAAGCGATAGCGCAGGTGTTGCCTGCCTTTCAGGGCGAGATTACGCAAATTCCTCCAATGTATTCTGCCCTGAAATTTGAGGGCAAGCCCCTGTATGAATATGCGCGTGCCGGCGTCGAGTTAACCCGTACGCCGCGAAAAGTACATATTCATGAGATCGCCGTGCTGGCATGCCAGGACAATATTGCAGAAATTCGTGTGACCTGCAGCAAAGGCACCTATATCCGTACCCTGGCAGAAGACATTGGCCATGCCTTGAAGGTTGGCGCCCATCTGGTGGGCTTGCGGCGGACGGCAACGGCGACCTATCAGATTGCGGATACGGTGACGCTCGAGTCACTGGAGGCCATGTCAGTTGAAGACAGAGATGCTTTATTGCTGCCTGTCGATACGGCGATCAACAGCCTGCCCAAACTGGAATTACACGCGGACGCTGCTTACTATTTCAAGCAGGGCAATCCTGTCTGGCTGTCAGGGCTCATTCCTACAGGCGAGTTGCGTATTTACAATCAGCAGGGCTTATTTTTAGGGGTAGGCGTACAGCAAAGTGACGGACGCATCGCCCCAAAACGGGTGGTCAATCTCTAGGCTTGGCCGCTGCCATGGCCTGAGCATGGCGAATTGATGTAAGCTTAGCTTCTTCATCGTCCCTGAGGAACATGATATGCGCACCAGTTTACGCGCCTGTTTGTTAAGTATGGTGTGCTGCGCTGTCGATCCGTTTGCAACAACGGCAGCCGAGCGGCTGCCCGTCACCATGTTGTATGACGCGCGCCTGCTCAGTCATGATACCGGACCAGGTCATCCTGAAAATGCTGCGCGTTTAAGTCATATCGTCACACATCTCCAACAGCATCCATTATTAAACCAGCAATTACGTTGGCCACCCTTTAATGCAGCACAGCAGGCAGATTTGTTACGTGTACATACGCCGGAATATTTGGCCCAGCTGGAGGCAGCACATGCCACACTCGTCCCCGGCCAATACCTCACATTAAGCACTGGCGATACTGTGATTTCGCATGGATCACTGGCCGTCGCAAAACTGGCGACCGGGGCTGCCTTGGCGGGTGTGGATGCGGTGATGCAGCAACAGTCAAAAGCAGCGTTTGCCCTGGTGAGGCCGCCAGGGCATCACGCCACTGCCAATCGCGGCATGGGGTTTTGTATTTATAATCATGTCGCAGTGGCTGCGCGTTATGCGCAACAGCAATATGGTGTGCGCCATGTGCTGATTGTGGACATTGATGTGCACCACGGTAACGGCACGCAGGCTATTTTTTATGCCGATCACAGCGTATTTTATTTCAGCGCGCATCAACATCCTTTATATCCCGGAACGGGGCTCAGCACTGAACGCGGAGAGGGAGACGGCTTGGGCACAACCCTGAATGTTCAAGTGCCAGCCGGATCCGGTGCCGACAGGTTATTAAGTGCATTGCAGCAGCAGTTAATGCCTGCCATGCAAACCTTCAGGCCAGAACTGGTCATTGTTTCAGCCGGTCTAGATGCACATGCAGGCGATCACCTGGGCCAGTTGCGTTACAGCGATACAGAGTATGCTGCTATCGCCAACCATATTCAGGTCCTCGCCAATCGGTATGCACAAGGGCGCATGGTGTGGGTGCTTGAAGGTGGATATGTGCCAGCCAATAATGCACAGGCAGTAGAAGCCATATTGTCTACATTGACGAATTAATAAAAGTTAATCATCCGTATGGTTTAGCGCCTGCATCCATTATGTTAATATATTCAATATGTTAAAGCGGCTTTATCTTTATGTGGTGATGGCAGTGCTGTTTGCGTTCTCGCAAGCAGGCGTCGTCACGCATGAAATCAGCCACTATAACGACCAGACACAGCAGTCACAACCGGATAAAAAACAGCACGGCAATGAGATTTGTACCCTGTGTCTGAGTTTTGCCCACGCGGTTGGCGCATTGCCTGCCACGGCACTTGTTTTTCATGCGGTTACAGCATCCGATATTGCTTATACCGCGCTGGTCTCCGCTATTCTCCCTGCTGTGCAGACAGCCTATGCTGCACGCGCACCCCCTGCTTTCATTCACGCCTGATTGTACTTAAGTGACGCCCACGCTACGTTAAATCTCGTATGCGTGCGACGTTTATTTTGTCGGTCCCTTGCGGGGGCTGACCTGATCTTGCATGGATGAAATGATGAACAACAAACAATTAATGAATACACCAGTGCGCGGTGTGTTTAAGCACAAGCCTGTCTGGCTGGCTTTAATGACCACCTTGAGTTTGCCCGTTGCGAATGTATGGGCTGAGACTTCCACCACACTTGATATTGATAATGTACCCGTGACCGGTAACCCGCTTGGGGTGAGTTCGGATGATATGGTGGTGCCAGTCTCCGTGCTCGGCGGACGTGAACTCAGTTTACGCAGACAAAGCACCCTGGGGGAAACCCTGAATGGTATCCCTGGTGTGACGGCTACCCAGTTTGGACCAAATGCTTCGCGGCCCGTCATTCGTGGTCTGGATGCCGAGCGGGTGCGGATTATGCAAAACGGTGTCGGTGTGCTCGATGCTTCATCACTCAGTTTTGACCATGCGGTGGCGATTGATCCGCTGATTATTGAGCAAATTGATGTGGTACGTGGTCCAGCGGCCTTGCTATACGGTGGCAGTGCCATGGGCGGTGTGGTCAATGCCATTGATCACCGGATTCCAAAAGAATCACTGGACGGTTATACAGGACGGGCCGAAACCCGCTTTGGCGGGCCGGAGAACACCCGCAATGGCGCCGCTGTGGTTGATGTTGGCAATGGCACGTTTGCCATCCATGCAGATATTTTCTCGCGTGAAACCAGCAATTTAAGCATCCCCGGCTATGCAGTTTCCAAGCGCAAGAGTCAGGCAGACGGGACGCCCCGAGACAGTAAGGGCGATGGCAAGCAAAATAACAGTGATGCGCTTTCTAACGGAGGTGCTTTGGGCGCTGCCTGGACCTTTGATAAAGGCTACCTTGGATTGTCTTATGCCAGTACCAACAATAACTATGGCACGGTGGCCGAAGATGATGTACGGATTGATATGGAAAACAAACGTACCGAGCTTGCAGGCGAAATTCGAGACCTGAAAGGGCCGCTGCAGAAAATCAAACTTCGCATGGCGCATACCGATTACCAGCACGTAGAACTCGAGAATGGTGATCCATCAACCACCTTCAAAAATCGTGGCATGCAAGGCAGCCTGGAAGCCACACATGTGCCACTGGCCGGTCTGAATGGGGTGCTGGGTTATCAATTCCAGAATACCCGCTTTCAGGCGCTGGGCGAGGAGGCATTTGTACCAAGTGTGACCACGCAGGATCAAGGTCTGTATGTGTACGAAGAATATGCCATCGACAAGCACAAGATCACCTTTGGCGGACGCGTGGGTGAAACCACGGTGGACTCGCATGCTGATGACAAGTTTACACAAGCCAATAACAGTCGTTTTAATCCAAACAGCTTTGCGTTAGGCGGCTTGTATAACATCAACGATAATTGGAGTGTTACCAGCAATCTCTCACACAACGAGCGCGCGCCAAGTTACTTTGAGTTGTATGCTAATGGCGAGCATGTGGCCACAGGCCAGTTTGAAGTCGGTAACCAAAACCTGAACAAAGAAGTGTCCAATGGGGTGGATGCGCAACTTAAATGGAAGTCAGGCGGACACAGCCTGACACTCGGCGCGTATGCTACCCGCTTTCAAAACTTTATTGGTTTGTTCAATAGCGGCGCCACTGATGCGGTTTCCGGTTTGCCGATTGCCAATTTTCAGGCGGTACCTGCTTTGTTTAAAGGCCTTGAAATGGAAGGTAAGTTTGCCTTGAATGATGAGTGGGCGCTTAAACTGCGCGGTGATTATGTCCATGCCAAAGACACCCGTAACAATGATTATTTACCACGTATTTCACCTTTGCGTATTGGTGGCGGGCTGGATTACCGTTTGGGGGGGTGGAATGCCCGTGTGGACGTATTGCATGCCTTCAAGCAAAATGATGTGGCCAGTGAAGAGCTCAAAACCAATGCTTATACCAACTTGAGCGCAATGCTCGCTTACAAGCTGCCAACACGCATGCACGTTGAGTTGTTTGCCAAGGCGAATAACCTGCTAAATGAGGAGATTCGTGAGCATGCCTCTTTCCTGAAAGACATCTCTCCGGCTGGTGCACGTTCTGTATTAGTGGGTGCCCGAGCCGATTTTTAATGAAGCCGCAGGGTTCACATTCAATGCATCGCTTGCATTGAGATTGAAGTAAAACGCCCTCCTCGACTGGAGGGCGTTGCTGACCATCAGCAAAGTGCCCGCGGGGGCTTCTCAAGCATTAGCAGAACATTTACGCCTCAACTTTTGGGGCGGCTCTCCGACGGCCGGGCATTGCCAATGCCGCGGTGTAGTCATTACGCCAATCCTCCCTTCCATGCAGATGGAGAAGTGCTTACTGGCAAGCATTGATCCAGCTTTCGCGCCTTTGGCACTGCTGTGACGACGCGACTATTCCAGGATACGGATGGTATTTAACGCGATTGTCTAAACCTTTGCCTGTATATCTGGCTTGCTGATAGACCGAAGCTAAGTTTCTTACCGAACATACAACGTATTGATTTGATGCTAATTTTCTACAAACAACATGATTAGATCAAGGTTGTGAAAGAGGTTTGCATTCAATGCATGTGAGGACATATGTTCAATAATCAGCCTGCGCTGGTCACAGGTTTTATAGTTTCAAGGGTGACCATAGAAAAAACACTCAAAGGCACCTTTCTGGCGATGTCGTCTGCACACACATCTGAATTCTCGGGCTCCAGCTTAAAATCCGGCAATCTGGAAAGTAATATGTGATGGAGATCGGCCGGGTATTTTCTGCGACACATCGGCCCCAGGAGCAAGCTCTTAAACCGCCGTGGTCAGTGTGCTGACATGAGTCGCGAATGCGAGGGGGCGGATATTCACCAGGAAGCGCTTCGAATATCCGAGAGTCGGTACCGGCGGCTGTTTGAAACTGCGCAAGATGGCATATTGCTGCTGAATGCGGCCACCGCACAGATAGAAGACGTGAATCCATTTTTGATTGCGCTGCTTGGCTTTACACATGCCGAGTTTCTGGGCAAAAAGCTGTGGGAAGTCGGCCCCTTTGCTGATATACAAGAGAGCAAGGAAATGTTCGCCGAGTTGCAAAGTCGTGGGTTTGTGCGCTATGAAGACTTGCCCCTCATCACTAAAGCAGGTGTGCATATTCAAGTAGAGTTCGTGAGTAACTCCTATGACTGTGAAGGTCTTAAAGTCATTCAATGCAATATTCGTGACATTACCGAGCGTAAAGCCGCGGAATTTAGAAATCACCGGCTGACTCAACTTTATGCTGCGCTTAGCCAGTGCAACAAGGCCATCATTCATTCCAAAAATGAACACGCATTGTTCGAGGAAATCTGCAATGTAGCTGTTTCGTACGGCGGGATGATGACTGCCTGGGTCGGGTTGATTGACCCAGCAGCCAGCCTGATCACCCTGATCGCCTGTGTCGGCAAAGATTGCGAATTGCTGGAAGAGTTGGCGATTTCAATTGACGTCAACAGTCCGTTTTGTCATGGGCCGTCCAGCATCGCCATCCGTGAAAATCGACCATACTGGTGTCAGGATTTTATGCATGATCCCAATACAGCGCACTGGAAAGCGCTGGGGATGCGCATTGGCTGGAAGTCTCTCGCATCCCTTCCTTTTTACCGGCAGGGAAAAGCCATCGGCATCTTTGCCCTCTATGCCAGTGAAACGCATGCCTTTGATGCGGCCGCGTGTAGCCTGCTGGCAGAAATGGCGGGGGATATCAGTTTCGCCATGGATTATTTCACGCTGGAAAAGGAAAGAGTCAAAAGTAGCGAGGATCTGGAGTTTAAAAATACCATCTTGCAAACGCAGCAAGAAACGTCATTGGATGGCATTCTGGTGGTGGATGAATACCAGAAAATCATTTCCTACAATCAACGATTTGTAGAGCTCTGGCGGCTATCTCCTGCAGTGGTTGCGCAAGGGTTGGATCAGCCTGTCATGCAGGCTATGTTTGCGCAAATCGTTAACTTTGAAGCCTTTATCAAACGTGTGAATTATTTGTATGCGCATCCTTATGAAGACAGTCGCACCGAACTGGCTTTGAAGGACGGTCGCATTATTGATCGCTACTCCGCCCCGATCAATAGCCGTACCGGTAAGTACTATGGGCGGGTGTGGTACTTTCGCGATATCACGCATGCGAAAGTGATTGAAAAGGAATTGTTGATCGCGGCGACCGCATTTGAAGTCCAGGAAGGCATCATTATCACCGATGCAGACAATATTATTTTACGTGTGAACAAAGCCTTCACACTTCAAACAGGCTATCGCTCGGAAGAGGTTGTTGGCTTTAAAACCAGTTTGCTGAAATCAGGCAAGCATGATGCTGCGTTTTACCAGAGCATGCGCGAGTCGTTGCAGCGTGAGCATTTCTGGCATGGCGAAATATGGAACAGACGCCAAAATGGCGATGAGCATTTGGTCTGGCTTACCATCAGTGCGGTGAGCAATGAGCAAGGGGAAATCATCAACTATGTCAGTACGCATTCCGATCTGTCTTTAATCAAGCAGAATGAAGCGGAAATTCATGCGCTTGCATTTTATGACCCTTTAACCAATCTGCCGAACCGCCGGCTGCTTTATGAGCGACTGGAGCATTGTATTGCGCTTCAGGCCCGGAGTATTAATTACGGGGCTGTGCTGTTTATGGATCTTGATCATTTCAAGCTGCTGAATGATACCAAAGGGCACAATATCGGTGACTTGCTGTTGATTCAGGTCGCCCGACGTTTACAAGCCTGTGTACGGGATGGTGATACGGTAGGCCGGCTAGGCGGGGATGAGTTTATTCTTATCCTGGAAAATCTGGATGAAGAGTCTCACCAGTCAGCGGCGTTAGCAAAAACGGTGGCGCTCAAAATATTAGAGGTCATGCACCAGCCGTATTTGCTGGAGGGGTATGCCTATTCGACTTCAGCAAGTATCGGTATCAGCATGTTCCGTGGCGAGGAACATACTGTGGACGAACTGCTGGCAAGAGCGGATAACGCCATGTATGCCGCAAAAGGTGCCGGGCGTAATACCCACCGGTTCTATGACGTGGCCATGCAAATCGAACTCGATGCCAGGAATGCGCTGGAGCATGATTTGCATTATGCCTTGGCGGAACAGCAATTCCAGTTGTATTACCAAATGCAGGTGAATAACGCAGCCCAGGTCATCGGCGCTGAAGCATTAATTCGTTGGGTGCATCCGGAGCACGGGCTGGTTTCACCCCTGTCATTCATTCCGCTTGCAGAAGAAACAGGGTTGATCTTGCCTATTGGCCAGTGGGTCTTGGAAAGCGCATGTGCACAACTCAAAGATTGGGCTGACAATGCCGTCACCCGTCATCTGCAACTGGCCATCAATGTCAGTGCCCGACAATTTTATCAGCCGGACTTTGTTGAGCAGGTCAGTAAAACAATACAAACGTTTTTGATTGACCCTGAAAAGCTCAAGTTTGAGCTGACCGAGAGCCTGGTGCTGGATAATATTGAAGATACTATTTTAAAAATGCAGGCTCTGAAAAAGATAGGCGTACGCTTTGCCATGGATGATTTTGGCACAGGCCACTCATCCTTATCCTACCTTACGCAGTTGCCCATAGACCAATTGAAAATTGATCAGTCGTTTGTCCGTAATCTGGGCCTCAAGTCTACCGACGCTATTATCGTGCAGACAATTATCGGGATGGCTAACAATCTGGGCATGGAGGTGATTGCAGAAGGCGTTGAAACTGAATTTCAGCATGCGTTTTTACAACAGCATGCATGTAACCTTTATCAAGGCTATCTATTTGGCCAGCCCTTGACCATTGATACTTTTGAAGCATGCATCCATGCAAAAATGTGCTGATGGATGACTTGTTGTCAGCGGACTCCGTGATGGCCTGCTGTGTGCCGCATATTTTTCAATCGCTTAACGGGCCTGCACGGGCAGGCGCATTTTTTGACGGGAAAAGTCCCTGTTTAGCCTAGCAAGATTAATAACCACACCACGGCCAGATTAATCAATGCCAGCAGCACAGCCGCACTGCCAATATCCTTGGCGCGTTTGGCCAGCGCGTGGCGTTCAATGGACACCCGGTCAACAACGGCTTCAACTGCAGAGTTCAGCAGTTCTACAATCATGACAAGCAACACACTGCCTACCATCAGAATGCGGTGCAGCGCCTCGGCCTCAAGGTAGAAAGCCAATGGAATCAGTACCAGTGACAGCCATACTTCCTGCCTGAAAGCATCTTCATGCTGGTAAGCCGCTTTAAATCCATCCATGGAATAACCAAAGGCATTCATTAATCGACGAATGCCGGTTTTTCCCTTGAACGGGCTTTCCTGATGCGGCGTGGAGTGGTCTTGATGATTGTTTTGCATAGGATTTATCTTTTAAAAGTCTACATCACATTTTAACATGCGCTATGATAGCGCTTTTAGCAGTGTAATGAGGATGAACATGGCAAGAACGGTGCAATGCGTGAAATTGGGCAAAGAACTGGAAGGCATGGATTTTCCGCCTTATCCCGGTGAATTGGGTAAAAAAATCTATATGCATGTGTCAAAAGAAGCCTGGGCGGGCTGGCTCAAGCAACAAACCATGCTGGTCAATGAAAATCGGCTGAGCCTCGCTGATCCTTCCGCCAGAAAGTACCTGTCCGAGCAGACGGAAAAGTACTTTTTCGGGGATGGTGCGGATGTGGCCACTGGCTATGTGCCACCAAGCCACTGATGCAGTGATGAGGTGACACAATAAAAAAGCACTCGATTTGAGTGCTTTTTGTTTTGCAGAATGCATCAGGACTGAGTTTCGCGTGCGATATCTTGCAGGCTGGTGTGACGAATATCTTTGCCCTTGACCATGTAGACTACATACTCGGAAATATTCTTGGCGTGATCCCCAATGCGTTCAACCGCTTTGGCGACAAACAATACTTCCAGTGACATGGAGATGGTCCGTGGATCTTCGAGCATGAACGTAATCAACTGACGCATCGCTGCCCGAAACTGCTCATCCACTTGCTCATCCTGCTTGGCCACTTCCAGTGTTTGACTCACATCCAGGCGAGCAAACGAGTCCAGCGATGTACGCAGCATTTCACGCACAATCCCGACCATGCTTTTGATTTCGTTAAAGCGCGGTTTGTACATGCGGTCCTGCTCATAAATGCGCTGCGCCGTACGGGCAATTTTCGTTGCCTCATCGCCAATCCGTTCCAGATCGGTGATGGTTTTGACCATCATCATAATCATGCGCAGATCGCGCGCGGCTGGCTGGCGACGTGCAATGATATGGCTGCAATCTTCATCTACCTGAACCTCAAGCGCGTTGACGCGGGTGTCACGCTCCATGACATCTTTGGCCAGATTGATATCGGCACTGGTCAGCGCTTCCAGCGCATGTACAATCTGCTGTTCAACCAGGCCACCCATTTCCAGCACTTTGGCACGAACGGATTCCAGCTCAACATCATATTGTTTCGAGGTGTGTTCAAATTGCATGACAAATTTTCCTAAATATTGTGCCGGTCAAGGCTACCAGCACAATATGACAACGAGATGATGGTTTGGCAATTATTTCTTAAGGGTTTTAACACCGTTTGGCGTGGCCAGTAACAGCACATTGGCCGGACGTGCTGCGAACAAACCGTTGGTGACAACACCGACAATCTGATTGATTTTGGCTTCCATGTCCACCGGATCTTTGATGGTCAAGCCATGCACATCCAGAATCAGGTTACCGTTATCCGTGGTGAAATCACGCAATTGCGGTTGGCCGCCCAGTTTGACCAGTTCGCGCGCGACATGGCTGCGCGCCATGGGTAGCACTTCGACCGGCAGCGGGAACTTACCCAGTACCGGAACAAATTTGCTTTCGTCACAGATGCAGATAAATGATTTGGCAACGGCAGCCACGATTTTCTCGCGCGTCAGTGCACCGCCACCGCCTTTCAGCATGTGCAGGTGTTCGGTAATTTCATCAGCGCCGTCGACGTAAATATCCAGGCTATCTACGCTGTTCAGGTCAAACACTTCAATCCCATGGTTGCGCAAACGCTGTGCGGTCGCTTCAGAGCTGGCAACGGCACCGTTGATCTTGTGTTTGACTTTCGCCAGTTCATCAATAAAAAAGTTGGCAGTCGAGCCAGTGCCCACGCCGATAATGCCATCTTTAACATACTCAATTGCAGCTTGTGCGACTTGTAGTTTCAGCGCATCTTGTTGTGCTTTATCCATTGCCATGTGCTTAAATCCTTGATTAATTCTTTATAATACAAACAATTCTCTATCATACACCGCAACATCGCGGTTTTAAAACCAAAAAGCATTTCATGACCATCAACTATCGCGAAAAAATCGAGCACTCTCAAGTCTATGCCGTAGCCAAACATACCGCTTTGGATCTGATGCCTAACCTTTCTGCCCGAATCGGTAACCAGGTGCTGCTCAAGCGCGAAGATATGCAGCCAGTGTTTTCATTCAAGCTGCGTGGTGCATACAACAAAATGGCCAATTTGCCCAAGGAAGCCCTACAGCGTGGGGTGATTTGCGCGAGCGCGGGCAATCACGCGCAAGGCGTTGCGCTCAGTGCGCAAAAAATGGGGTGTCGGGCAGTGATTGTGATGCCGACCACTACGCCTGCCATTAAAGTCAATGCAGTCAAGGCGCGTGGCGCTGAAGTGGTGCTGTTTGGAGATAGTTATTCCGATGCCTACTTGCATGCGCTGGAACTGGAGCGCAGTGAAGGGTTGACCTTTGTGCATCCCTACGATGACCCAGATGTAATTGCCGGACAGGGCACCATTGCCATGGAAGTCTTGCAAGACCATCCCGGACCCATCGAAGCCGTGTTTTGTTGCGTAGGCGGCGGTGGCCTGCTGGCCGGTATGGCTGCGTACATCAAGGCGGTGCGCCCGGAGGTCAAAGTGATTGGTGTGGAGGCCAAAGATGCAGAGGCGATGACGGATTCGCTAAAAAAAGGCGAGCGCGTCATGTTGGAACAAGTGGGGCTGTTTGCGGATGGTGCCGCTGTCAAGCAAGTGGGTGAGCATACCTTTGCGCTGGTACAGCAATATGTGGATGAGATGCTGGTGGTCGATAACGATGCCATTTGTGCGGCCATCAAAGATGTATTTGAAGATACCCGCAGTATTTTAGAGCCCGCTGGCGCGCTGGCGGTGGCCGGTTTGAAGGCTTACGTGGCGCAGCATGGCCTGCAAGGCAAAACCATGGTGGCAGTCGCTTCTGGCGCCAACATGAATTTTGACCGCCTGCGGTTTATTGCCGAGCGTGCCGAACTGGGCGAGCACCGGGAAGCCGTCTTTGCGGTGACGATTCCCGAAACCCCTGGCGCATTCAAGGCTTTTTGCCGCCTGCTGGGCAATCGCAACATCACCGAGTTTAATTACCGCTTTGCTGATAATCGGCAGGCGCATATTTTTGTCGGGGTGGCTGTACAGAATCCCGCAGAGGCGGCCGCCATTGTGAAATTACTGGAGGCAGAAGGGTTGCCCACCATTGATCTGAGTGATAATGAAATGGCCAAGCTGCATCTGCGCCATCTGGTGGGCGGTCACGCTCCACAGGCGCAAAATGAGGTGGTGTATCGATTCGAGTTTCCGGAAAAACCGGGTGCCCTGATGAACTTTTTAGAATCCATGGGTCACAATTGGAACATCAGTTTGTTTCATTATCGCAATCATGGCGCGGATTTTGGCCGCGTGCTGGTCGGTATGCAAGTACCGCCCGAAGATAAAGCAGCGTTTGAGCAGTTTCTCAAACAATTGGGTTACCCGTTCCGGGATGAAAGCCAGAACCCGGCTTATCGATTATTTTTGGGCTAGGCGGGCTGATTGCAGCCATGTTGGTGGTTGATTGCAGCCGCGGCGCGCTGGCTCATGATTTTACGCATTGATTTTACTCGACAATTTGGACTACCCTGTCTAGTACGGTTTTTGCTGGTGTTAATACTCAATTATTAAAAAAGATCACGGAGATTATGCATGTTGAATTCAACGTTGGCGCATCAAACGCGCACAAGTGTTTTATTGATGGCTTTGCTGGCGGGATTATCTGCTTGCCAAAAAAATGAAGAAGCTGCAGTGGATGTGGCTGCCCCTGCTGAAACAGCGGTTGCCAGCGGGGTTGCTTATGTCTCTACCCAGGATGCCGGTGTCAATGTGATTGATTTGGCCGCGATGGAAGTGACCAGGCAGATCGACGTCAAGGCAGAAGGTCCCCGTGGATTGGCCGTCACCGACGACGGAAAAAAATTGATTGTGGCCACCAAGGAAAACGAAAGCATTTCGGTCATCGATACGGCAACAGGTGAAGTGATCCAGCAAATCAAGGTAGGTAAAAATCCAGAATTTGTGCGTGTAAGCGGAAACTTTGCCTTTGTGTCGTCCGAGCCAAGCTCAAAAGGTGGCCCGCCACCCAAGCCCGGCGAAAGTCATGAGGAAGACGATGATGACGATGATGAGAAAATCCCGGCCAAAATCGCGGTGGTGGATTTAAGCAAAGGTGAAAAGGTACGTGAAATCACCGGTGGGCCCGAAACTGAAGGTATTGAGTTTTCAAAAGACGGTAAGCAGTTGGTCATTACTAACGAAGCTGATAATACTGTGACTGTGCATGATATTGAGACCGGTGCGCTGGTGAAAACAATTGCGACGCACGAATATGGCGACAGGCCGCGTGGGATTAAAGTGTCTCCAGATGGGAATACTTATCTTGCCACCCTCGAATTTGGAAACAAATTTATGGTGATGGACAAGGACTTTAATGTGCTGCGTACGGTAGATACGGCTGACACGCCTTATGGGATTGCCTTTAATGCGCAAGGTGACAAAATCTTTGTTGCTACAAACAAGGCCAAGCTATTGCAAGTGTTTGATGCCAAATCTTTTGATAAGGTGAAAGAGGTGCCTACCGGTAATCGTTGCTGGCATTTCAGCTTTACCCCTGACAACAAGCAAATTTTGCTGGCATGCGGCAAATCGGATGCGGTGTTTGTGATTGATGCAGACAAGCTGGAAGTGACCAAGCAAATTGAGGTGAAAAACATGCCTTGGGGTGTGGTGACTTTCCCGAAAGCCATGGGCAGTTTGGAAAATGCCAAGTAAGTATTCCCAGTAAGTATTCTTGGTGCTAAAACAAAGCCCGCAGTTGCGGGCTTTGTTTTAAGAAGTATCTGTCGGGCATCGGCTAGCTAGGCGCTGCGCTTGCGAATCCAGAAGGTAAAGACGCCCTCTGTTTCCTGCATTTCCAGTAGCGTATGTCCGGTTTGTCTGCAAAAGGCATCAAAATCTTTTTTCGAGCCAGGGTCGGTTGCCATGATTTTCAGGATTTGTTCCCCCGCGAGCTCGTTGAGTGCTTTTTTACAGCGCAATATGGGCAGCGGGCAATTCAAGTTGCGCGCATCCAGCTCTTTATCTATATTCATGTCGGCGATTCCTGCAAATGCGATGTCTTAAAAGCTTGCTAGGCTGCGATGATGGGGTGTCCGGCATTGGCCCAAGCCAGAATGCCGCCTGCCAGATGGGAGACATCCTGCCATCCTTGCGAAAGGGCAAATTCGCCTGCTGAAATCGAGCGTACACCACTTCGGCAGTAAAATACCAGTTTTTTATCTTGTGGAAGTTGGTCCAGGGATGAAGCAAGGTTACCTAATGGCAGATGCATTGCGCCGGGTAAAATGCCGGATACCAGTTCATGGTCGTTACGGATGTCGATCAGCATGACGTCTTGAGCGTTGAGCAGGGGAAGCAGGTCATCCGGTGTCAAGTGTTTTAGAGACATTAACAGAACCCAGGAAATGAAGTACGCAGACAAAAAAGATGGTGGCCAGAGGCAGAATCGAACTGCCGACACGAGGATTTTCAATCCTCTGCTCTACCGACTGAGCTATCTGGCCGACTACAATTCAGGCCAGTGCCGAATTGCAAGACGCGCATTATAGCAAAGTTATTCTGGAATGCACACAAAAGATAAAAAAAATCCTGATATGCTGACTACAGTGCGGTCTGGAGGGTATTTTGAGCGACTGCAATGGCTTCACAATGTGGGCGTGGTGCTGGTTGCTTGCAGTATCAGATTGAGGATTCATGCAGGGGGATGGTGATGGATGCATCAGTAATGATTTTGGGTGAGGTGCTCGGCGATGTGTTTCCCGAGCAAACCATCCTAGGTGGGGCACCTTATAATGTGGCCAGGCACTGTCATGCCCTGGGGTTGCAGGTGCAGCTTCTCAGTGCGGTGGGGGAGGATGCCCTAGGTGCGCGTATTTTGCACGAAATGCAGGCTTGGGGACTGTCAACACAGGGGGTGCAAACAATACCGGACTTGCCCACCGGGCAGGTAGTGGTGCATTTTGAGTCGGATGGGCATCGCTTTGAAATTCTTGATGCACAAGCTTATGACGCCTTGTCGCTGTCGGCAATGCGGCCGGTATTGCAGCGCTCTCAAGCTGATCTGGCTTATATCGGATCGCTGGTGATGCGGCATGCGCCTATGCAGAAGGTGATTGACTCCTGGTTGCAGCAGCTGGATTGCCCGGTGTTCTGTGATATCAATCTGCGTGCGCCATGGTATGGCCGTACCAGCGTGCTGATGGCTTTACAGGCGGCAGATGTCTTAAAAATTAATCACGAAGAATTACCGATTGTGTGCAATCTGGCCGGGCTGGTCGGGAGCGAGGATCTGGAAGCCGCTACGCGTCAACTCATCGATGCATTTAAACTCAGTGAAGTATTTGTCACCTGCGGGGAGGCTGGCAGTTTTTGGGTCAACAACACCGGTCTGGTGCTGCATGCGCCTGTCGCTAGGCTACGACGGCCATTTGTGGACAGTGTAGGGGCTGGAGACGCCTATAGTGCGATCGTCATCCGAGGGTTGCTGGCGGGGGTTTCTCGCTCAGATATGTTGGCGCAGGCGGCTAATTTTTCTGCGGCCATCTGCAGCGAGCGTGGCGCAGTGCCTGCGGACAAGGCGTTTTATCATGACTTTATACGCGTGGCATAGCGTGTGATTTTTGCTGTAGGGAAGATAAAAATCAAGAAAAACAGATGGTTATGGTTAGAAATCGCTTTGCAAGTAATCGCTTTATCTCTATAATGTTCGGTTCAAGTAAATTGAATGTCGCAGCGGTTAAGCAAATAGGTTGTTTGGCTGCACGGCATTGACGCTAACTAAGGATAAAAAAGATGGCTGTTACCGCAGAACAAAGCGCAAAAATCATTAAAGAGTTTCAACGCAGCGCCAACGACACAGCAAGCCCGGAAGTACAGGTTGCTTTGCTGACAAATCGCATTACGTACCTGACAGAGCACTTCAAATCAAACAAAAAAGACAACCACTCACGTCGTGGTTTGCTGGCATTGGTCAGTCAGCGTCGTAGCTTGCTGGATTACCTGAAGCGTAAAGATGTCAGCCGTTACCAAACATTGATTGAGCGTCTGGGACTGCGTAAATAATTGGTTAAAAGTGCTTCAGATACTGACTCACTTTTAACAATGATAAAAGCCGACGGCATGGTGATTGCCTCGGCTTTTTTGCTTTAAACTCCAGGCGTTGTCACCGGCAATTGGAGTGTAATCATCGCCAACCGCGGTGGCTTCTGTGAGTGCGTTGTGTTGGAAACCCGCACAGCGTGTTGATGGAAGTCACCACCATCATTATTGAGACTGGCTATTGGGTAGTGAATAGCCTTGGTAGAGAAAAGGAAAATACATGTTTGAAATTACAAAGAAAAGCATCCCGTTTGGTGCGCACACCCTGACATTGGAAACAGGTGAAATTGGACGCCAGGCTGATGCGTCAGTGATGGTGAGCTATGGCGACACTGTAGTGCTGGTGGCCGTCACTGCAAAGCGTGAGGTTAAGCAAGGTCAGGATTTCTTTCCCTTGACTGTAGATTATCAAGAAAAAACTTATGCGGCTGGCCGTATTCCAGGGGGGTTCTTCAAGCGTGAAGGCCGTCCTTCAGAAAAAGAAACATTGACTGCGCGTTTGATTGATCGTCCTTTGCGTCCACTGTTTCCGGATGCTTTTTATAATGAAGTACAGGTGGTTGCCACCGTTTTGTCTCTTGATCCTGAAATTGACTCTGACATTCCGGCAGTGATTGGTGCTTCAGCCGCGCTGGCTTTGTCTGGTATTCCTTTCTACGGTCCATTGGGTGCGGCACGTGTCGGTTATATCAATGGTGAATATGTGTTGAACCCGACTGCATCACAGTTGAAAGAATCTGCACTTGACCTGGTGGTCGGTGCAACCGAATCAGCTGTAATGATGGTGGAGTCTGAAGCCAAAGAGCTGTCTGAAGAAGTCATGCTGGGTGCGGTAGTGTTCGGTCATGAGCAAATGCAATCAGTCATTAAAGCCATCAACGAGATGGCTGCCGAAGCTGGTAAAGAAGCTTGGGAGTGGACGCCGCCAGAAACCGACGCTGCATTGGTTGAGAAAGTCACAGAACTGGCTGCAAATGACCTGAATGAGGCGTTTAAAATCAAATCCAAAGGCGAGCGTTCCAGCAAGCTGGATGAGATTAAATCACGTGTCATGTCTGCCTTAATTACAGAAGAAACTTCGACGCTGGAGGCTAACGCGATCAAGGATGAGTTCTTCAAGCTGGAAGCGAAAACCGTACGTAGCCAGATTTTGAATGGTGAGCCACGCATTGATGGTCGTGATACACGCACCGTGCGTCCAATCACCATGCGTACAGGTGTGTTGCCACGTGCCCATGGTTCAGCCTTGTTTACCCGTGGTGAAACCCAAGCATTGGTGGTTGCCACGCTGGGTACTGGCCGCGATGAGCAAATCATTGATGCACTGGGTGGTGAATACACAGACCGTTTCATGTTGCACTACAACATGCCTCCCTATGCGACTGGTGAAACAGGTCGTGTGGGTACGCCGAAACGTCGTGAAATCGGTCATGGCAACCTGGCCAAACGTGCATTAAAAGCCGTGCTGCCAGCCAAGGAAGATTTTGATTACACCATGCGTGTAGTGTCTGAAATTACCGAATCCAACGGTTCCAGCTCAATGGCCTCCGTATGTGGTGGCTGCTTGTCACTGCTGGACGCTGGTGTGCCATTGACGGCGCATGTCGCTGGTGTGGCCATGGGTCTGATTAAAGAGGGTAATCGTGTGGCGGTATTGACCGACATTCTGGGTGACGAAGACCACCTGGGCGATATGGACTTTAAAGTAGCCGGTACCGACAAGGGTGTGACTGCATTGCAGATGGATATTAAAATCACCGGCATTACTGCGCAGATCATGCAGGTTGCGCTGGCGCAAGCCAAAGAAGGTCGCGCACATATTCTGGGTCTGATGAAGAGTGCCGTGTCTGGCGTGAATACTGAAATGTCGCAGTTTGCGCCACGTATTATCAGCATGAAAATCAACCCGGACAAAATCCGTGATGTGATTGGTAAAGGCGGTGCGGTGATTCAGGCATTGACCAAAGAAACCAATACCAGCATTGATATTGAAGATGATGGTACGGTGAAAATTGCCTGTACCAGCGCTGAGGAAGGTGCAGAGGCGCAGCGTCGTATTGCTGCGATTACGGCGGATGTGGAAATTGGTCAGGTTTATGAAGGCCCCGTAGTCAAGATTCTCGACTTTGGTGCCGTTGTCACTTTGTTGCCGGGTAAAGATGGTTTGGTTCACATCTCCCAAATTGCCCATGAGCGCGTGAAAGCGGTCAGTGACTACCTCAAGGAGGGTGATATTGTGAAGGTGAAAGTGGTTGAGATCGATGACAAGGGTAAAGTGCGGTTGAGCATGAAAGCCCTGATTGATGCACCAGCGAAGCCGGAGTCACCGTCAGCCGAGTAATTGCTGTCTATTAATTAAAAAGCCCGCGCAAGCGGGCTTTTTGTTATGTGTTGATGCCTATTGGGAGCAAGAAAGCCACTTAAACTGAGGGGCAAAGTACCTGACAGATTTTATGTAGCGCTGACTCAGCCCAAGTCGGCATCTGTGTTAAGGCTGGTAACAGAAATTATTTCGCTACCTGCTTTTCGCGCATTTCGTCCAGCGTTTTACAGTCGATGCAGAGGGTTGCTGTCGGTCTGGCTTCGAGGCGTTTCAGGCCAATTTCTATACCGCAGCCTTCGCAGTAACCATACTCGCCGCTGTCGATATTGCGCAATGTCTCATCAATTTTTTTGATCAGTTTGCGCTCACGGTCACGGTTGCGTAACTCCAGGGCCATGTCGGATTCCTGGCTGGCGCGATCATTGGGATCGGCAAAGCTGGTGACTTCATCCTGCATGGTATGTACCGTGCGGTCTATGTCATGGCTTAATTCAGCCTTCCAGTCATTGAGTATTTTACGAAAGTGCGCTTGCTGCTTTTTGTTCATGTATTCCTCATCAGCGGCGGGCTGATAAGGAGTAAAGGTTTTATTAACGGTATCTGCCATGATGGTTCCAAAAGACGAACTACTTGATGGTACTTGCCTCTGAGGCGTTTTTTACTGCATTACGTCAATCAACAATCGCGCGAGTGTACACCGATTTTCAGGTGTTGCAAAGCATCTTTGAATTCTGCTAAAAACCTTTAAGACTGTTCGGAGAGCTCCAGTGCTTTCAGTGTGTTTTCCATTAATGTTGCCACCGTCATCGGGCCGACGCCGCCTGGGACCGGTGTGATGTATCCTGCACGTTGTTTTGCAGCCTCAAAATCAACATCGCCAGTGATTTTTCCGTTCGGCAAGCGATTGATGCCGATATCCACCACGATCGCACCAGGCTTGATCCATTCTCCTTTAATGAGCCCTGCCTTGCCGGCAGCGGCAACCACAAGGTCAGCGCGTGCAATATGCCCAGCCAGATCTTTGGTGTGGCGGTGGCAGCTGGTGACTGTACAGCCTGCCAGCAATAACTCCAGCCCCATTGGACGTCCAACATGATTGGATACACCCACTACCACTGCATCTAATCCTTTGAGCGAAATGCCGCTGGCCAGCAGCATTTTGATCACGCCATAGGGTGTACAAGAGCGTAAAAGTGGCTGACGGGCCGCCAGTCGACCGATATTAAAAGGGTGAAAGCCATCCACATCCTTGTAAGGATCGATGAGTGCGAGGATGGCCGTTTCGTCGATGTGGTGTGGTAACGGGGACTGCACCAGAATACCATCGATGTTTTGATCTTGATTCAACTCTTTAATCAAGCCGAACAAGGCGTCTTGAGTAATGCTAGAGTCTAGTTTGTGCGCTTTTGAAACAATGCCCACTTTCTCACACGCGATCTGTTTGTTGCGCACGTAAATCGCTGAGGCCGGATCCTCTCCAACCAGCACCACCGCCAGGCATGGGGCACGTTTTCCCGAGTGCAGGCGAGTTTCAATTTTGAGTCGAATTTCATCCAATAGCTGATTGGCAATCAGTTTTCCATCAATAATCTGAGCAGTCATGGGCAACAAATGTAAGCGTGTAAAGCAATAATTTTATCACATCGACATTGACACAAATTCCGGATTTGGGTTATATTTACGTTTTCGGCGTGTAGCGTAGTCTGGTAGCGCGCCTGCTTTGGGAGCAGGATGTCGGGAGTTCGAATCTCTCCACGCCGACCAGTTTCCCTTGGATTTGCCCCAATCGTCGTGTAACTTTATCTGCCCGTAGCTCAACCGGATAGAGCACCAGCCTTCTAAGCTGGGGGTTACAGGTTCGATTCCTGTCGGGCAGGCCAATAAATTCTCTATGGTGGCTGTAGCTCAGTTGGTAGAGTCCAGGATTGTGATTCCTGTTGTCGTGGGTTCGAGCCCCATCAGCCACCCCATCCACTTGTTTTTCTTATCAAGTTCGAACTGGCTGTCATCAAGCTCAGACTACTGATCTATCTATCTATTTATCAATGCCCATGTTTTTTGACAAAGTGCGCCTAAAGATACCTGTCGTGCACATGGGACATATTTAATTTCAAAATCGTTACACAGCCTGAGTCTGGGCCAGTACTAGAACCAGTCACGCTTTGGGCACTGTATTGTCGTCACTGAGGCAAGCAACCTTTCGCGATGGCGACCTGCTTTTTCGTTTTGGCGGAGAAGAGTTTGTCGGCGTATTCTCCTGTGCTGAAGAGCATGACATCATCATGCTGTTGAACAGATTTCAAGAAGCGCTTGCCACCTATACTTTCCCGCAGATGGGGCAAGTCAGCATCAGTATCGGCTGCGCTAAGATGATTCAGAATGTCCTGCCGAACACGGTGCTGGAGCGCACAGACGAAGTGCTTTACTACGCAAAAAAACATGGAAAAAATCAGATTTGTTACTATGAAATGTTGGTCGTGCATGGTCTGTTGCGCAAAGACAGTTTAATTACTGGCGAGATAGAGCTCTTCTAAGCAGTTTTTTACTACCCATACTTCCCTGTAATTTTCATTTGACAATTTATATTAATAATTATTAATATTGGTTAAATAAAGAATTGACACATTGTCTGCGGCATCTTCAGGGGGAATATGCGGGCTGGTATTATGCTATGCATGTGCATCATGATCGCAGCCTGTACCAAACAGGCGGCCCCTCGTATTGCGCCCTCAAGCTTCCATTTGCCTGATATTTCTGCCAATGCCCCAGGCAATGCCTTACCCGATGCTCAAATCGAAGAAGTTGAAACTGAGCGTATTGCACCTACCAGCCCTCCCTTAGCAAGCGCGAGACCAACAACGCTTGTCAATCTCATGGTGCGCGATGCACCCGTTCAAGAAGTGCTGCTGAGCCTTGCCAAAGAAAGTGGCGTCAATATGGATATCCATCCTGATCTCCGGGGCAATATCACCATTCATGCTATTCAACAGTCTATTCCAGCCATTTTGCTGCGTATCGCAAAGCAAATCGATCTGCAATATGAGTGGGTAAATGGCGTCTGGATGATTGCGCCGGACGCGCCTGTCATCCGTAGTTACAGGGTCGGCTATGTTAACCAGTCCAGAGATACCGTTGGATATATCGGGGCCGCCAGCGAGATCGGCGGAGCCGGTCGGTCGTCCACCGGCACTTCTGGGGGTACTGGCACCTCCAGTTCAAATGCACAAGGCAATACCAATAGTTCACGAACGGGTGTGGCTTCGCAGTCTCGTTTTCATTTGTGGGAAAGTGTAGTCCAAAACATTCAGGCTTTGCTGGAGACGACAGACAGCGTCTCCGTTGCCGAAGAGCAGGATATCAAATCCGAAAAAGTAGCGAATGCAGCTGGGTTTACCGAGAGCGATAACAAAACGCCGCAACTTACGTCTGGAGCTCAGCAACCTAACCCCATTAATTTGACGGTCACATCCGTCAAAAGCAAGGCAGGGTCACGATTGATTGCCAATCCTGAAGCTGGAATTTTGACCATACGCGCCACAAAACGGCAACATCAACAGGTGAGGGCCTATTTACGCACTGTCATGCAAATTGTCACGCGACAGGTGCTCATTGAAGCCACCATTGTAGAGGTGGAGCTGGCCAAAAGTTTTCAAATGGGGATTGATTGGGCACGCTTATCCAATGCAGCGCAACAAAGTGGCTGGTCGGTCGCGCAATCATTAGGCAGCAAGGCGGCAAGATTTAATGCCGAAACCGGCGCATGGGAAGCAAACAACAGTAAAAATGCCCTGGGGCAAAACAACGGCAACGTCGCTTTGTTGTTGAGTTATATCAACCCGTTCAGTCGATTGGGAAATTTAAGTGCCAGTGTCACCTTGCTCGAGCAGTTTGGAAAAACACGTGTATTGTCCAGTCCCAAGCTGATGGTGCTCAACAATCAAACGGCGATGTTAAAAGTCGTAGACAATCTGGTCTATTTCACCATTCAATCGCAAATCTCCCAAAGTAACAGTACCAATGGTGCAAATTTGCAGTCGGTCACGACAACCGCGAATACGGTGCCGGTTGGTTTGGTCATGGCGGTGACGGCACAAGTGAACAGTCAGCGCAGAGTGAACCTGAGTGTGCGGCCTACCGTATCCAGAGTATTGCGCTACATCGAGGATCCCAACCCGCAGTTAGTCACCGGTACTGGCCGCATTGTCAGCAGTATTCCTGAAATCCAAGTACGGGAAATGGAGTCTGTGCTCAATATTGCCAGCGGTCATGTGGCCATTCTTGGCGGGTTGATGCAGGACGATGGTCGTGATTTAACGGACAGTGTGCCAGGTATGTCTGCTTTGCCGGTAATTGGGCAGGCTTTCAAGGGCAAAAGTCAGGCCAATAAAAAAACTGAGCTGGTGGTGTTTTTACGCCCTACGGTCATTGGCATGGCGGACGTCAATTCGGGGGACATGCAGGCATTTCAGGCATTGCTGCCAGAGTCAGGCGCGGTAGAAAACGGTGTGGATGATGCCAAGGAGCGTCAGGATGGCGATGATTAACTGGCCAAGCGCGCATCATTGGTCATATTCGCCGCGCCAATGGATGCTAAATGAAGACCACGCGCACAGCTTGCATTGGTTGAAGGTAGTGCTTTTTACGGTGCCTGCTTTATTAGGGGGGATGCACTATATTATGGCTGGAAGCCTGTCTGGGGGCGATGGTTCAACAGCGTTTACTGAGCAGGCACACCGACCCGTTGCCAGTCCGATTGCACCCGATGCTACAGAAAGTGACCAATTAGACATTTTCCTGCCAAATGATTACCCAGCCTGGCCCAGCTTGTTTGCGCTAACACCCCGCAAGACAACGCCGGAGTTACCGCTCAGTATTGCGCAACCACTGCCAGAAACCAAGGCAAACATACATCATGCTGCCAGCCTGCCGCGTTGGCAACTGGAGATTCAACGTCCTGAAGCCTCAGCCAGCCAACTGCAGAACGCCATACTGCGCGTACGGCAATACCTTGCAATTGCAGATGATGTGCAGGCCAGGCAGGCGCTGAATGATGTACTGCTCATGGATGCGCATCATGTAGAGGCCTTGATGGCCATGGTGGCATTACTACAGCGCACGGGGGATGACGACGCTTTGCAATATTATCAGACGCGCCTGCACCAGCTGTTACCGGAAGGTTCAGCGCAAATCACGGATGATGTTGCATGGCGGGAGGGCTCCCATGACTGAAACATCACGCCCATCGGCCCATGGCAAACCAAGAATGGGTGAACTGATGCTGAGGCAGGGGATGGTGACGGACGACCAGTTGCAGATTGCGCTGATTGAGCAGCGCAAGCATGGCCTGTTGCTGGGGCAGCAATTGGTCCGGCTGAATTTTGTCACAGAGGCACTGGTGCGCGATATGCTGGCCAGCCATCATGCGCATGACAGTATTGATCTCGCGCAGGTAATTCCAGATCCGGAAGTATTGGCGATTGTGCCAGAAGCTTTTGCCCGGCAATATCGATTGTTGCCGTTGGAGTTCAGCATTGACCGCAGCGCGGTCAGGGTGGCCATGGCAGATGTCTTTGATGTGATTGCTCAGGATCAGCTGCGCCAGCTATTCGGACACAGTTTACAGCTGAAGCCATTGCTGGCGACAGAAGCACAAATCGAGCAGGCCCATGACAAGTTTTATGGGCATGCCTTGTCTCTGGAGGAGACTTTACGCGAAATCGAGACCGGACAGTCCGTCACGCAAGCCAGCCTGGAAGGCATGCAGCAAGGACTGCCGCCTGTGGTGCGGCTGGTCAATGCTATTTTGATCGATGGGGTTAAGCAGGGGGCCTCAGACATTCATTTTGAACCAGAGCAAGGGTTCTTGCGTATTCGCTACCGGAATGACGGCGTGTTATGGCAAATACGGAGCTTGCATGAGCGGTATTGGCCTGCGATGTGTGTTCGACTCAAAATCATGGCCGGACTGGATATTGCCGAACAACGCACGCCGCAAGATGGCCGTATGCATTTGTTTTTGTGTGGGCGCGAGATAGATTTTCGTGTGTCCAGCCAGCCAACATTGCATGGTGAGAATATTGTTTTACGGGTGCTGGACAGGGAAAAGTCGATCATTCCTTTAGCACGCATGGGATTGCGTGCGGTGCAGTTGGAAAGCCTGCACGCGATGCTGGAAAAGCCTGAAGGCATGATTATTCTGACGGGTCCTACCGGGAGCGGAAAGACAACTACGCTGTATTCACTGCTCAATCATCTCAATAGTGAGCAGGTCAATATTATGACGCTGGAAGATCCAGTGGAATACCCGGTGATGCAATTGCGCCAAACGTCAGTGAATGAAGCCAACAAGGTGAACTTTGCCGATGGTATCCGCGCCATCTTGCGGCAGGACCCCGATATTATTCTGGTCGGCGAAGTGCGTGACGAAGCCACCGCGGCAATGGCGCTACGCGCGGCGATGACCGGGCATCTGGTCATGACCACACTGCATACCAATAGTGCACCTGCGGCCTTTGCAAGATTGCAGGACCTGGGTCTGCAGCCGCAGCTCATTGCCGGGAATGTGATTGCAGTGATTGGGCAGCGCTTGCTGCGTCGACTGTGCACACATTGCAAGCAAGCAGTTAAACCAGATGCTGACAGGCTGCAATGGCTGGTGGACTGGGCATCTTTGATGGGTGTTCCTGCCCCTGACACACTTTATGAGGCCGCCGGGTGTGCGCATTGTCGCATGACGGGTTATCGCGGCCGCCTGGTGGTGATGGAAATTCTGGCCATGAACCCTGCCTTGGATGCGCTATTGCTGACACAGCCCTCGTTGGCGCAATTGCGCCAACTGGCAGGTGCCTCGGGCTATCACGCTCTGGCAGCAGAAGGCTTGTGTACCGTCATGACCGGGGATGTCAGTTGGCAAGAGTTAAAACGGGTCATCGATGTCAGCGTTTTGCTTAACCCCGGTCAATTGCCATGAATCATTATCGATACACCGCAATTGACCAGCAAGGGCGTCGCGTGAGAGGGCGGATGATGGCAGAGAGTGAGCCAGCGCTAGCTTGTTTACTGGGGCAGCAGGGACAGGAGTTATTGACGGCGGGTATCGCTCACGGGCAACGTAAAATAGCCGCCGGCGAACAATGGCCGTTACTGATTGTGTTTTGCAGACAACTGGAGCAGTTGCTCCAGGCCGGCGTGCCACTATTGCAAGCATTGGATGAGTTGGCGGCGCATCACGATCATCCAGGATTTTCAAGTGCATTACGTACCTTGCATCACGCTTTGCATGCGGGGCAGTTATTGTCACAAGCCATGCAGTTGCAGCCCCTGATTTTTCCTCCTTTGGTCTATCAGCTGGTCGCGGCGGGCGAGCGTACCGGGCAGTTGCCGGAAATTCTCGGACATTTGTCGCACACCCTGCAATGGCAGGCAGAACTGCGCAGTCAGGTACGACGTGGCTTAATGTATCCAGCTTTACTGTGCGTCATGGTGTGTCTGGCCGCCGGCGTGATGCTCACGTTTCTGGTGCCTCAAATGGCGGGTTTTCTAAACAGCCTGGGTCAGGAGCTGCCATGGAGTACACGCACTTTGCTCGCGCTCTCGTCAGGCATCAAAGCCTACGGCTTGGTATTGTTGATGGGTCTGTTTCTGCTTATTACAGGTGCGATGGCCGCGGTTAAACGTTCAGTGATATGGTCGCTGCGGGCAGACAAAGTGCGATTGGAATTGCCTGTGATTGGCAAGTTGCTCCATCAACTGGCATTGGCCAGGCTGTGTCGTTATTTAGGCTTGATGTATCAAACCGGTATTCCATTGTTGCAAGCCTTGCACTGGTGCCAGCCTTTGTTGAATAACCGCTGGATGGCCTTGGCCTTGTCATCCGTGGAGCAGCAGGTGCAGGCTGGCGGCGGTCTGGCAAAGAGCTTTGCAGATGCGGGCTGCTTTCCTCCACTGATGATACGCATGATACGGATTGGAGAAACGACAGGGGCGCTGGATAAAACCTTAAAGCAACTCAGCACCTTTTACGATCATGAGGTGCAGCAGCAGATGCAAACGTTGTTACGTTTGCTTGAGCCTTTGCTGACCGTGCTGTTGGGCGCCATGCTGTTATTTCTCATGGCTGCAGTGATGCTACCAGTCTATGACAGTTTTTCAACCATCCGCTACTAACCATGGCCCGCGTGCACTTTATGATCGCTGTGACTGCCCGACAATGGCAAGTCTTTCTCTGGCAGGGCAAGCAGTGCTGCGAATCCAGAGTATTTGAGCAATATGCCGATCAGGAAAAAGCATTGCTCGAGTGGTTGCAAAGCACCCCGCATGCGGGGGTGACATTATTGACAGACCTGGCTGAAGAGCATTACCACATCGAAGTGGTGCCTCATGTACGTGGCCGCGCCAGAAAACAGCTGTTGTTACGCAAACTGTCAGCCTGGCCGCCCGCAGCAGGATTCCATGCAGCCACCTGGCTAGACAGTGTGCAAGGCATGCGGCGTGAAGACCGTTACTTATGTGCCGGGGTGTCGTTGGGCACATGGCACGAAGCGCTGCAAATGTTGCAACAACATTCGATTGAAGTCAGTGGCCTCTATTTACAAACGAGTTGCCTGGCTGGCTGGGTGCATTGCCTGTTACACGCTGCTCCGCAAGTGTTATGTATTCATGGCGGTATGCAGCAACACCGCCTCAGTTACCTGTATCAGGGCAAGCTCTTTTTCAGCCGTCAATTGCGATTGCCGGAACATGCGATGGAAGCTGCGCTGGTGAACGAAATTAATCAAACGCGTATGTACCTGCTGCATCAGCACTGGTTGAATGAGGGTGAGCCGCTGGAGCTTCTTCTGGTCGCGGAAGATCCTGTGCTAGAGCAATCCCTGCCCAACGCCATGTTGCCTGCTGATATAAAACAGCACGTGGTGACACCCGATGCGCTTTTTCATCGGCTGGGACTACCCATGCCAAACGTTGCCGTTTCGGCCATGGCGTGGTCAGCCATGCATGACAGCATGCATGGCTCAGCGCCTAACCTTGCAACACCCGCTTTATTAGCTGTAGGCGCTATTCGTCGTGGCAGGCGCCAGCTGTGCTGGGCAACCATGTTGATGTTCTGCATCAGCGCCATGTGCATCCTATACACGGTGCAGCAAAAACAGCGGGTACAGCAGCATTGGCTGGTGCAACAGCGATCATCAAAAGCGCCAGTATCCGCGCCATCTGGCTTCCTCTTTTCTGAAAAAGAGTTGTCCGGTATGCAAGCACTGACTGATGCTGGGAATGTTCTGATTTCCGCCCAACGCTCTCCATACCGTTTGCTGCAAGCCCTACAATCCGCTTGCCCAGGCGCACGTGCCTGGCAATTGCAACGTGTGCAATGGCAATATGGCCCTCAGGAGAAGTCACAAAACATTCCGCCGACTGGCTGGCAAGAACAGGCCTGGGTGGATTTTGTGCAAAAGGCGCATGCTTCTGCTGAAGATGCGCAGCAAGACTGGATGGCATTGCTCACCAGGCTGCGCACAGAATTCATTTTTTTGCAGGTCACAGTTGAACAGGGCACGCCTGATCATTCCGCACTTGCCGTGGAGGGCGATACCCGTGTACCCCGGCAAACGGGCCCGGTGAGGCAGCGACTACATGTGCTATTACGGGCGCCAGACACCACGGTTGCCAGGGCCAGGCAGCCATGAAGTGGCATCAGTATTTGCGAGCGTTGGGTTGGCCGCTTGCTATGTGGCTACTTGTCACCATGCTCGGTGTGGCTGGTAATCTGGTTGCTCTGCAACGTTTGCAGGCAAGCAAGCAGCAGTTATTGCAAAGGCATGCACAACTATTGCAACAACAGGCGCGCACTCGACAGGCACTTCAGCATGCGCAGGTGCATCGTCTATACCAACAGCATGCCAGGCACTGGCGAGAGATTGGCCTGAGCAAACCTGCTGATCCGGAGGCCTGGCGTGATGCCATTTATCAGATACAGCAATCATCCGAATTACCGCATGTGCGATATGTACTGAAAAGCACATTGCATGACGCCAGCCAGCATTGGCCGGCCTCACACTTGCCTGCCTCATTAGGGCTGCAGATCACGCCTGTGGAGCTTTCCATCTCGGGGACGCATGAAGGTGACACATTGCAATGGTTGCAACAGTTACATACACACTATGCCGAAGCTTTAATTGTTCGGGCATGTGAGTGGGTAGTTGCAGAGGATCAACAGGCCATTGAGGCAACATGCCTGTTGCACTGGATGCACTTGCCATTCGATGTGCCTGTAGAAGGGCGCCTCCCATGAACGCATGCAGGCCCGTGCAAACAGGGTTTGTTGTCTGGATGCTGTTGTTGATGCTTTCGAGTGCGCTGCTGGTCGCGCTCAGTGGTTTTTTGTACGTCAGAAATCCGCAACAACAGCACAGACTGCAGACGCTGGCCGTGCTCGCCAGCGCAGAGCAAGCCTTGCTAGCCTATGCCATGCAGCCGTTGGGTACCACACAATGTGCGTCGAATTGCCCACGCCCCGGAGACCTGCCTTGCCCTGACCGTAACAATGATGGCGTCGCCGAGTCCAGCTGTAGCGGAGCGGGTACGCGCCTGGGTCGCTTGCCATGGAAAACCTTGGGATTGGGCGATGTGCGCGATGCCAGTGGTGAACGCTTGTGGTATGCCGTCTCGGATAATTACAAGAACAATCCGCGGCCACGGCCTTTAAATGCCGAAACAGCCGGTACCTGGAGTGTGCTGCAAATGGAGGATGCCAGCCTTGATGCCACGCAGGGTCGGGGGGCTGTCGCCGTGTTGATTGCGCCCATGCACCCCTTGACCCGAAGTGATGGCTGGTTACAGCAGCGTAGTCAGCAAAACAGTGAAAATGCCAAAGGCTATCTGGATATGGCAGCTGTGTTGGACAATGCGAGCGCGATAGAAAGTAGCGCCAGCGGATTTATTCAAATACAACCCTCGTCCAATTTTAATGACATAGTGTGGCCGGTCACCCCAACGCGCATACATCGAATAATGCAGCAACAAGTGCTGTTTGAATTGAAGCGCGTGCTGACTTGCACTGCCGCGACTTGTCTTGCTCTGCCAGCTGCCGCCGAGATGAGTGATGCCAGCTGTCTTCGACCATTGAGCCTGACTGCGGGCAGTTGTCTGTCAGTCGCGGCGTCATTGGGAAGGTTGCCGCTGGATAGTCAGGCACATTGGCGATTGGCAGCGAACCATATACTGGATGGCGATGCCAGTCATCACTGGTTTCAGCAAAATGGCTGGCGCGAGCAAGTGTTCTATCGACCACAATCGGGGGGTGCGCTGGTGCTGGTCGCCGGAGAGCCTGTGCCAGGGCAATCGCGACAAACTGAGTCTGAAAAAAGCGTGCTGGCGAATTATCTTGAAGCGCACACATTACAGGCGTTGGCGCTGGGTACGGTGGCAGTGCCCAGCGCCGAACCAAACGATGTGATGGAAAGCGTAATCACGCCATGAAGCGTCAGGTTTATACAGCAACGGCACGCCAACCACACCGCGATGGTGCATATCAGCACGGCATGCAAGGATTCACCTTGCTGGAACTGGCGATCGCCGTGGTGATTTTAAGTTTGCTCAGTGGATGGCTCATCGTGCCTTTGCGCATGTATCTGACGCAAGCGGCCTATCGTGATACTGCGCAGCGCCTGCAAGTTGTACAGCAGGCATTGCTTGGGCATGCGGTGATCATGCATTATCTGCCGTGCCCGGATACCGATATGCCGCCGGATGGCTGGGAGAATATATTGGCTAACCAAAGCTGCAGCGATGACGAAGGCGTGTTGCCATGGCAGCAACTGGGTGTACCAGGCACCGATGCCTGGGGTCGTTTTTTTCGCTATCGGGCAGACAGCACGTTTACCCATCATGGCGTGCGTTTTACAATCAATCATGCCGAAAGTGCCAGTGGCATAGAGGTCACCGGAGAGACCGGGGCCGCAACCAGCATCCCCAGCCGACCTGTTGCCATTGTACTGTCGCATGGCGAAAACGGGCTGGGTGGCATACAATCCGGGGCTGGGCAAGCTTATGCCATGGCCACCCCTCAATCGGTAGCTGAAATTGAAAATGCGGATGGCGACACCAGTTTTGTCGATCAGTCACAGCAGCTTGCTGCCGGTTCGGTGTACGATGATGTGATGATCATGCTCTCGCCCAAGGTGCTGATTGCCACCATGGTGCAGGCGCAGCGCCTGCCATAACCACGGAAAGTGTATGCAAGACGAATTATTGTTACGTTACAGTCGGCATATTATGTTGCCGCAAATTGAATATGCAGGTCAGGAGACGCTCACGCAAAGCCATGCGCTGATTGTGGGGGCGGGCGGGCTGGGTGCGCCGGTCGCCATGTATCTGGCAGCGTCCGGAGTGGGTACGCTGACCATTTGTGATTTTGACCAGGTGGACCTGACCAATCTGCAACGGCAGATCGTTCATACCACGGCCGCGGTGGGCATGAATAAAGCCTTATCCGCGCAGGCCACGCTGGCGCAGCTCAATCCTGAAGTGGCGGTCAATACCGTAACCACTCGTGCGACGCCAGAGGCCTTTGCCGCATTAATTGCGCAAGCGGACGTGGTGATTGACTGCTCGGATAATTTTGAAACCCGGTATACCTTGAACCGGCTGTGTTTTACCGCCAAAAAACCGCTGGTCTCAGGCGCCGCCATTCGTTTTGAGGGGCAGCTCAGTGTGTTTGATTTCAGGCATGCCGAGACGCCTTGCTATCACTGTTTGTACCCGGATGTCGGTGACGATCAGGCCTTGCGTTGCGCCGATAATGGCGTGTTCGCGCCCTTGGTGGGGATGATAGGCACGGCGCAGGCGGCTGAAGCGATCAAGCTGTTATTGCATATCGGCCAGACCATGCAAGGCAGGCTGTTGTTGCTGGATGCGTTGACGGCCGAGTGGCGGACAATAAGATTGTCGAAAGACCCAGCATGCAAGGTGTGTGGAAATCCGCCTGCCTGACACGCCGGAGACAGGCGATTGCTCGCTATTTACTTTCCACCGACCAGATTTTTCACGGCACTGACGATATCACCCGGTAACACCACCAGTTTACTGTTACTGGAGTCGGCCATTTTTTGCAGTGACTGGATGTAGCGGTCACCCAGCAGGAAAGTGGCTGATGTGTTGTTTTCTTTCACCGCCTCGGCGATCATTTTAATGGCTTCGGCAGAGGCATTGGCCGCCACCATTTGCGCTTCGGCATCTTTGCGCGCGGCTTCCAGTCGGGCCTCAGCATTTAAAATCAGCGATTGTTTGGCACCTTCGGCCTCGGTGACGACCGCTACCCGCTCGCGTTCTGCAGCGGCTTGCCGCTCCATGGCTTCCTGCATGTTGTTCGAGGGTTTGATGTCCTGAATTTCAACGCTTTTGACGGTGAGGCCCCAGTCCAGTGCCTCGTCGGCAATCGCCTCTTTCAGTTCGGCCTTGATGCGGTCGCGAGAAGTCAGTGCCTGGTTTAAGTCCATGCCGCCGATAATCGAGCGCAAGCTGGTTTGCACCATATTGCGCATGGCTTCCCTGAAGTTTTCAATGCCATAGACTGCGCGCTCAATATTGGTCACTTTGATAAAGGCCACCGCATTTGCCAGAATCACCGCATTGTCACGGGTAATTACTTCCTGCTCAGGCACATCCAGAATGATGTCTTTGGTGGTGACTTTATAGCTAACATTGCTGAAAATCGGGTTAATCACATGCAGGCCTGGTGTCAGGATGCCGGCGAATTTTCCCAGCCGCTCAACGACCCACTCTTCGCCTTGCGGCACGATACGCACGCCTTTGACGATGGCAATAATCACCAACACAATAACGATAAAACTGACTGCTGTCATAACGACTCCCTTTAATAAATCTGACTGAGCTTGAGTGCTAGCAAGGGGCTACGCGCAAGCTGTTGCCCTCTACTGCTATAACTTTGGCGGCTTGTTGCTTGGCAATGGCGGTGTCTGCATAGGCGGTCCATTCTTTGCTGCCTAATACGCCCTGACTAAAGCGGATTTTACCCGGCTGTTGTGGTGCAATTGCCACAATCACGATGCCTTCACGCCCGATTTCATCGCCTTGCGATTGCCCGATACGCGTGACCGGTTTGCGTTTTTCATACTTACGCATGGCTGCCAGCGCGATGGCCGACAACACGGCATAATTGACTGCTTGCAGTGCCAACGGCATATCGGGGAACACCGCGCTCAGGATTGCCATGACCAGTGCGGCGATGCCCAGCCACAGCAAATACAGGGTGCCACTGGCCATTTCCAGGCAAAGCAGTAACAGTCCCAACCCACACCACCACCAAAGTGTGTGCATGCACGCATCCTCCACAAAAAAATTTCAGGCCCCAGTGATGGGCCCATGCATTGCAGCCCATAGTATCATTACTTGTATCAAAAGGGTGTTTGATGAAAACAACAACACATATCAAGCTTGACACACATCGTGGGGAGCGGCTTCAGCAGATACGCGCACTGTTTGCCGAGGCTGCGGGCCCTGACCTAGGTCAAGACTTGCAAGGTGGGCGGAGCTTTGCCTTGCAGCGTCTGTCGCAGGTGGATGCGTTGGCGTATGCCAAAACCCGTAACCACCTGTCCGGCGCGGTTACCCGATTGTCGCCCTATATCCGCCATGGCTGTGTCAGTGTGCACGAGGTGATTGCGGACCTGCTGGCGAGATTTGGAACTGCATCTGCCAAGCTGGTTTCCGAGCTGGCCTACCATGATTATTTTCGTCAGGTCTGGACACGCTTTGGCGATGCCATTGTGCATGAAATGGAAGCGCCCAAAGTGCGTCTTGGGCAATTGCCCTTGCCGGGCTATGTGACACAGGGTATCACCGGCCTGGTGTGCATGGATGAAGTGGTGCGTCTGCTGTTACGGGATGGCTATGTGCATAACCACGCCCGCATGTGGTTTGCCGCATATATTGTGCACTGGTTAAAAGTGGACTGGCAACAGGCTGCCCAATGGTTTGAGCAACAATTGCTCGACGGCAATATCGCCTCCAACCACCTTTCGTGGCAATGGGTGGCTTCCAGCTTCAGCGCGAAACCTTATTACTTCAATCGTGAAAACCTGCAAAAATTTGGTGGTGAGCATTACTGCCAGCAATGCAAAGTACGCTGTCCGTTTGATCATAGCTATGAATACTTGCAGCGGCAGCTATTCGCCCCGGAATCGCCTGCGCAAGGCCTGGGCAATGCAATCCAGCTCAGCGAGGCCGCGTTGCCAGAGGCCGTTTCAGCACCGCCGGAAATGGTGTGGGTGCACGATGAAATGCTGTCGCCCACCCACCCCTTGCTGCGTCTGGGGCTGCCCGCCGTATTTGTGTTTGACCCGCAACTGTACGGCCAGTGGCCGCGCAAACGATTGCAGTTTATGGCCGACTGTCTGGCAGAAATGCCGATGGTTTCGGTATGGGCAGGGAATACGGCCGAAGTCTTCACACAATTGGGCGTGCGCCGGATCATCACCCAGGCAACACCGCAGACCCTCCTCAAGCAATCCGTGGCCGACATGGCTGTGCACTGGCAGCCCTCGCCCGGGTTGACAGATCAGGTATTCGACGATGAGCATCTGATGCGCTTTAGCCGCTACTGGAAAAAAGTGGCGCCTGTCATCATGGGTGATTTTTATACGCCTTAACTGTCGGGCGCGCACTGTGGGCAGCGCCTGCCTATGGTAAAATCCCGCGCATGACTACTTCTACTCCACACGCGCAAACACCGCGCGAACTCGCCAAATCCTTTGACCCGAAAACCATCGAAAGCCAGTGGTATGCATTCTGGGAGGGCAAAGGTTATTACGCCGCCGGCATGAACCCGGATGTGCAAGACAACTTCTGCATTTTGCTGCCACCGCCCAACGTGACTGGCACATTGCATATGGGACATGGCTTTAACCAGACCATTATGGATGCGCTGACGCGTTACCACCGCATGCGTGGCGACAACACCTTGTGGCAACCGGGTACTGACCATGCAGGCATTGCCACGCAGATTGTGGTCGAGCGCCAGCTTGATGCGCAAGGCGTTTCCCGCCACGACTTAGGCCGCGAAAAATTCCTCGAAAAAGTCTGGGAATGGAAGGAATACTCCGGCGGCACCATTACCAAACAGATGCGCCGTTTGGGTACCTCGCCCGACTGGAGCCGTGAGCGTTTTACCATGGACGCCGGGCTCAACAAGGTGGTCACCGAGAGCTTTGTCCGTTTGTACAAAGAAGGCCTGATTTACCGCGGCAAGCGCCTAGTGAACTGGGATGTGAAACTGGGCACAGCCGTCTCCGACCTCGAAGTGGTGCAGGAGGAAGAAGATGGCTCGATGTGGCATATCAACTATCCGCTGGCGGATGGTTCCGGCCACCTGACTGTGGCCACCACGCGTCCGGAAACCATGCTGGGTGACGTGGCGGTGATGGTGCATCCGGAAGATGAGCGTTATGCGCATTTGATCGGCAAAAACGTGATTCTTCCGCTGTGCAGCCGCGAAATCCCGGTGATTGCCGATGACTATGTGGACAAGGAATTTGGTACGGGTGTGGTCAAGGTCACGCCTGCGCATGACTTTAACGACAATATGGTCGGCCAGCGCCAGGGCCTGGACAAAGTTGTAATCCTGAATCTGCAAGGGTTTGTCCCTGAGAGCGCCGATGTGTATGCTGCTGATGGCTCAGTAAAGCCATCGATTGCGTTACCTGGCAATCTGGTTGGATTGGAACGTTTTGCTGCGCGTAAACAGGTCGTTGCCGATCTTGAGGCAGGTGGATTTTTAGTCAAGGTAGAGAAACATAAACTCAAAGTCCCGCGTGGTGACCGTACCAATGTCGTGATTGAACCGATGCTGACTGACCAGTGGTTTGTCGCCATGAGCAAAGCTGGTGAAGACGGCAAGAGCATTACCGAAAAAGCGCTTGAAGTGGTTGCCAATGGCGAGATCAAGTTTTACCCGGAAAACTGGGTAAACACCTATAACCAGTGGCTGAACAATATTCAGGACTGGTGTATTTCACGTCAGTTATGGTGGGGTCATCAAATCCCTGCTTGGTATGGTGAAAACGGCGAAGTGTTTGTCGCGCATGATGAAGCAGAAGCTACCGAGATGGCGACCAAAGCAGGTTACACCGGTAATTTAAAGCGCGATGATGACGTGTTAGACACCTGGTACTCCTCCGCGCTGTGGCCATTCTCCACCCTGGACTGGACTGGCGATGAGGCGCTGGATGCGCAGAATCAGGCTTTGCAGCAATACCTGCCTTCCAGCGTACTGGTGACTGGTTTTGACATCATCTTCTTCTGGGTGGCGCGCATGGTCATGATGACCAAGCACCTGACCGGCAAGATTCCGTTCAAGCATGTGTATGTGCACGGCCTGATCCGCGATGCCGAAGGCCAGAAGATGTCCAAGTCCAAGGGCAATGTGCTGGACCCGATTGACCTGATTGACGGCATAGATCTGGAATCGCTGCTGAAAAAGCGCACCACTGGCCTGATGAACCCGAAAGATGCGGAAAAAATCGAGAAGCGCACACGCAAGGAATTCCCGGAGGGGATTGCAGCGTATGGCACCGATGCATTGCGCTTCACCTTTGCCAGCCTGGCTTCGCCGGGGCGTGACATCAAGTTTGACTTGCAGCGTTGCGAAGGCTATCGCAACTTCTGCAACAAACTGTGGAACGCGACACGCTTTGTCCTCATGAATACCGAAGGTCAGGACAATGGCTTTGGCGCCGAGAGCTGCGACGCCGGTGGCCGCAAATTCAGTCAGGCTGACCGCTGGATTGTGAGCTTGTTGCAACGCACCGAAGCCGAGGTGGAACGTGCCTTTAACGACTACCGTTTTGACCTCGCTGCCAAGGCGATTTATGAGTTTGTCTGGGACCAGTATTGCGACTGGTATCTGGAAATTGCCAAAGTGCAAATTCAGGGGGGCACCGAAGCGGAACAGCGCGCGACCCGTCGCACCCTGTTAAGAGTGCTGGAAACCATCTTGCGCCTGGCACACCCGATCATCCCGTTTGTGACTGAGGAAATCTGGCAGACGGTTGCACCGATGACTGAACTCAAAGACAAGTCACGCGGTACCGAAAGCATTATGTTGCAGGCTTACCCCAAGGCTGATCTGGAAAAAATAGACGCTGAGGCTGAAGCCTGGGTGGCGACTTTGAAAACAGCGGTGGAAGCCTGCCGCAGCCTGCGGGGCGAGATGAGTATTTCACCGGCGGCAAAAGTGCCATTGATTGCAGCGGGGGATGCTGACCAACTGGCGACTTTCGCCCCTTACCTCAAGGCGCTGGCCAAGCTGGAAAATGTCGATATCGTGCCTGAATTGCCCGAAGCGGATGCACCCGTCATGCTGGCAGCAGACTTCAGGTTGATGCTTAAGGTAGAAATTGATGTGGCTGCCGAGAAAGAGCGGTTAGGCAAAGAAATCGCCAGACTGCAAGGTGAAATCATCAAAGCCAATGGCAAACTGGGTAACGAAAGCTTTGTCGCCCGTGCCCCGGCTGCCGTGGTCGAGCAGGAAAAAGCCCGTCTGGCCGAGTTCAGCGCCAATCTGGAAAAACTGCAGGCGCAGTTGGGCAAGTTGAAGTAAGGGGGGCAGGCCGCGCATGATCGTCACTGTTTTTCGCGCAAGATTACGTGATGAATCCCGAGCGGCCTATTTTGAACTGGCCCCGAAAATGGCTGAACTTGCGCGCGGCATGCCGGGCTATCTCTCGCACAAGGTCTTTGTCGCCGAAGATGGCGAGCGTGTGACCATTGTCGAGTTTGCCGACATGGCCAGCCAACAGGCCTGGGCAACACATATTGACCATATGGCCGCCAAACAGCAGGGCCGAACTTCCTTCTACGCTGAATACTCCATACAGGTGTGTGAAATATTGCGTGAATCCAGATTCCCCTGACCGGCATGAATAATCCAGACGACAATGTGATCGACGAAGTGATGTGCACGTGCAGTGGCACCACGCGTGGTCAAATTTACGATATGGTGATGCAGGGCAAAGATCTGGATGCCATTTCGCGGTATTCGGGTGCGCTTTCCGGCTGCGGGGGCTGTGAGTGGGATATTGGCGAATTTGTCAAAGCGCTACAGGCCACACAAGCCGAGATAAACCCGGGCAGCTAGCGTTTCGCAATGTGCTATGCTTGAGGCATGTTGCGCCTGATGGGCTGCGATCATGTTCTACGTTTTTCTTGGGCATCTTTGCATTGCAGGCGATGCGCTCTTAACCCCGGTGCGTATTTTTATTTGCAGGCCAGTCTGTGCATTGGCATATTTCCTGCATCTCCAGTCACTATAACAATAAATTTACCGAGGAGTTGTAGTGGCTATTCGTGTTGCTTTGCATCATCGCACCCGTTATCAATTTGACCGTCTGGTTAAACTCTCGCCGCATGAAGTCCGCCTGAAACCTGCTGCGCATGCGCGTACGCCGATTTTGTCCTACTCCTTGTCCGTCAAGCCAGACAAACACTTTATCAACTGGCAGCAAGACCCGTACGGCAACTATATTGCCCGTTATGTATTCCCCGAAATGGTGCGTGAGCTGGAGTTCACGGTCGATTTGGTGGCGGACATGACGGTGATTAATCCGTTTGATTTTTTTGTTGAAAAGTCTGCCGAGTACTATCCGTTTCAATATACCGAGCAGCAGGCTTTTGAACTGACTGCTTATTTGCAGGCTGAGCCCGCAGGGCCATTGCTGGCCGCATGGATGGTCAGCATGCGCGAGGCACTGGTAAAGCCCGAAGCTGGTATCGTGGATTTTCTGGTCGCGGTTAACCAGCGCTTGCAGGCGGATATCGGCTACCTGGTGCGCATGGAGCCCGGCATTCAAACCGCCGAAGAAACCCTGCAAAAGCGCACAGGCTCATGCCGTGATTCGGCATGGTTGCTGGTGCAAATCATGCGCCATCTGGGCCTGGCAGCACGTTTTGTGTCCGGTTACCTGATTCAGCTCAAGGCCGATGTGGCCGCGCTGGATGGCCCCAGTGGCACCGACATTGATTTTACCGACTTGCATGCCTGGACTGAGGTGTATATCCCCGGTGCCGGTTGGGTAGGCATGGATCCGACCTCGGGCCTGCTGGCCGGAGAAGGCCATATTCCACTGGCCTGTACTGCGATTCCCTCTTCGGCTGCGCCAGTGACTGGCTTTACCGATATCGCCGAGGTTGAATTCACCCATGAAATGGCGGTCACGCGGATCCATGAAGATCCCCGCGTCACCAGACCTTACAGTGAAGAAGACTGGCAGGCCATTCTCCAGTTGGGCGATAAAGTGGATACTGACCTGCTCAAACACGATGTGCGTTTAACGCAGGGCGGCGAACCCACTTTTGTATCGATTGATGATATGGAAGGGGCGCAATGGAACACCGAAGCTCTGGGGGAGCACAAACGGCAGCTGGCGGGTGAACTTGCGCTGCGCCTGAAGTCACATTTTGCCGGGGATGGTTTTTTGCATTACGGGCAGGGCAAGTGGTATCCGGGCGAACCGCTGCCACGTTGGGCGATTAATATTTTCTGGCGGCCGGATGGCCTGCCTGTGTGGCACGATGCCAGCCTGTTTTCTCCAGATGGCAAGGCTGAGGGCTATGGCGTGGCCGAGGCTGAGCGATTTGTCAGCCATTTGGCCGGGCTGTTGGGATTTCCCAAAGCCTGTGTGATTGCGGCCTATGAAGACGTGATGACGCTGGTGCAACAAGAGCAGCAGTTGCCAGAAAATATCGACCCGCTCAAAGCCAATTTAAAAGACAGCGCAGAGCGCAAACGCTTGGCCAATGTGCTGAATACCGGCCTAGAGGCCGTGGTGGGGTTTGTGATGCCGCTCAAGCCTGATGAAGACAAACCTGCCGGGGAGTGGCTGACCAGCAAGTGGCCGTTGCGGCGCGAGCATCTGTATTTGCTGGGAGGCGATTCACCAATGGGACTGCGTTTACCGCTGGCCTCATTGCCATGGCAATTGCCTGAGGATATCGAGCCTGCTTTTCCGGTGGATCCTTTCGAACAGCAGGCACCGCTGACGGCCGCCAAAATCCCCGCGGTGCGCAGCAAGCACAAAACCACGCAACCCTTCGCGCGTGAAGTCGTGCACACCGCTTTGTGTGTGCAGGTACGCGAGGGCCGTTTGCATGTCTTTATGCCGCCCGTCAGCCGTCTCGAAGACTATCTGGACTTACTGAATGCCATCGAGCAAACCGCCCGTGATTTGAACCTCAAATTGCGGCTGGAAGGCTATACGCCGCCGCGCGACAGCCGCCTGAAACTGCTGAGTGTGACGCCGGACCCCGGCGTAATCGAGGTGAATATTCACCCGGCTAACACTTGGAAAGAGCTGGTGGGGAACGTCAGCATTTTGTATGAAGAAGCGCGTTTGTGTCGGCTGGGGACAGAGAAATTCATGCTGGATGGGCGCCATACCGGCACTGGCGGAGGCAACCATGTGACCCTGGGTGGCGCTACGGCCGCCGACAGCCCGATGTTACGGCGCCCCGATGTGCTGCGCAGCCTGATTACCTACTGGCAAAATCATCCTGCGCTCTCTTACCTGTTTTCGGGTACTTTTATCGGGCCTACCAGTCAGGCACCGCGGGTGGACGAAGCGCGCGATGACAACTTGTATGAACTGGCGATTGCTTTTCAGCAAATGGAAAAAGCCCTGCCTCCCGGTCAGGAGAGCGAGCAGCCCTGGCTGGTGGATAGGTTGTTGCGCAATCTGCTGGTGGATTTGACCGGCAACACCCACCGTTCGGAATTTTCGATTGATAAGCTGTACTCGCCGGATGGTCCGACCGGCAGGCTGGGGCTGGTGGAATTTCGTGCTTTTGAAATGCCGCCGCATGCGCGCATGAGTTTGCTACAAAGCTTGCTATTACGTGCGCTGGTGGCGCGTTTCTGGAAAACGCCCTACACCGGAAAACTGGTGCATTGGGGCACCGAGTTGCACGACCGCTGGATGCTGCCGCACTTTGTGGCGCAGGATATTGCCGACGTGGTGGAAGATTTGCGCGCGGCGGGCTATGCCTTTGAAAAACGCTGGTTTGAGCCATTTGTCGAGTTTCGTTTTCCGCGCTATGGCACGGCTGCTTACCACGGGATAGAAATGGAATTGCGGCAAGCCATAGAGCCGTGGAATGTGCTGGGCGAAGAAATGTCTGGCGGCGGCACTGCGCGTTATGTGGATTCATCGGTTGAGCGTATGCAGTTGCGTGTGCGAGGCCTTACCGATGGCCGCCATGTGGTGACCTGTAATGGCCGTCCTTTACCGTTGCAGCCTACTGGACAGGCGGGTGAGTATGTGGCTGGTATCCGCTTCCGCGCCTGGAGCCCCTGGTCGGCTTTGCATCCCACCATCCCGGTGCAAGCGCCCCTGGTGTTTGATCTGGTGGATACTTGGAGCCAAAAATCGCTGGGTGGCTGCACTTACCATGTCTCGCATCCGGGCGGCCGTAATTACAACACCTTTCCGATCAATGCCAATGAGGCCGAGGCCAGGCGTTTTACCCGCTTTTGGGCACATGGCCATACGCCGGGCAAAGTCGAGGTTACACCGGAAGTCGCCAATCCGCGTTTTCCATTGACCCTAGACCTGCGCTGGCAAGCCATTTAAACTAGCATAGGTATGCAGCCTGTGCTCAATCAGCTTTATTTTTCTGATCGCTACAACGAATTGTTGGATAGCGCAGGCTTGCCACGTCCGCATTGGCAGGCGATGATTGAGCAGTTGCAGCATGAAGAGCCCGCAGTGATGCGCAAGCGCATCGAGGCGGTGCAACGCCAAATCCGTGATAATGGCGTGACTTACAATGTCTATGCAGATACGCATGGCGTACAACGTCCGTGGGATCTGGATGTGTTGCCGCTGATTATTCCGCAGAAAGAATGGCAGCATATTGCCGCTGCGGTGGCGCAGCGCGCGACTTTACTCAACCGGATTCTGCTGGATATCTACGGCCCGCAACATTTGCTGAGCAGCGGCCAGTTGCCCCCTGGCCTGATTTACGGCCATAACGGCTTTTTAACGCCTTGCGTGGGCATGTCGCATGATGACGATGTCGCACTGCACAGTTATGCGGTCGATATCGCCCGTGCGCCGAATGGCCAATGGTGGGTGGTGTCAGACCGCACGCAGGCCCCGACTGGCGCAGGCTATGCACTCGAAAACCGTACCATTATTTCCAGCGCATTTCCCGAGTTATTCCGCGACCTCAATATCGAACGTCTGAGCGGTTTTTTTGCCAGCATGCGCGACAGTCTGGCGCATTGGGGGCATCGTGTGGCTGCGCGGCAGGCAACTGCTGTGGCCGGCATCACGCCGCTGGGGGCTGGGGAACCACCGCTGATTGTCATCCTGACCCCGGGGCCCTATAACGAAACCTATCATGAACAATCTTTTCTGGCGGGCTATCTCGGCTATCCGCTGGTACAGGGCAGTGACCTCACGGTGCGCAATGGCGTGGTCTGGCTGAAAACCATTGCTGGCCTGCAACCGGTGCATGCTATTTTGCGCCGGATTGACGATGACTACTGTGATCCGCTGGAACTCAATGCGGAATCTCTGCTGGGTGTGGCCGGGCTGACCGAAGTGGCGCGGCTGGGCCATGTACTGATTGCCAATGCGCTGGGCGCCAATTTGTTGCAGTCTGGCGCCTTATTGGGCTTTTTACCGGGCCTGTGTCAATCATTGCTGGGTGAAGACTTGGGCATGCCTTCGGTGGCCACCTGGTGGTGCGGCGAACCGACAGCACTGGCGTATGTCATCGCCAACCTGGATTTTCTGGTGATCAAGCCCGCCTATCCGCAAGTACAGTCCTCACCGATTTTTGGTGAAGATCTCAACGCCACGCAAAAAGAGGCATTGATCGCCAAATTACGTGCGCAGCCAGACCATTATATTGCGCAGGAACGGGTGGATATTTCGCATGCTCCTGTGCTGGTCAACCACCACCAGCCACAATTGAGTTCACTGGCCGTGAGCGTTCGCGTGTATGCGTTCGCCACACCCAATGGTTATGCGGTGATGCCGGGCGGCCTGGCGCGTGTGGCGAGTGGTAAAGACGACAGGGTGGTGACCATGCAGCGCGGTGGCACCAGTAAAGATACCTGGGTGTTGTCTTCACATAGTCAGGCACCTTTCAGCCTGCTGCGCAAAACCACGTCCAGCAAGGATCTGGTACGCGAAAACACTTATCTGTCCAGCCGCATGGCAGAAAATCTGTTCTGGTACGGCCGGTACAGCGTGCGCAATTTACAAAAAGCCCTCATGCTGCGGGCCACCATCCGCACCTTGCTCGATTACTCTGCAGAAGCCCGCGCCGGCGAGTGGCCGACCATGCAGGGCTTGTGTCAGTGGTTTGCCTTGCTGCCCGCTGGCGAAGACGAGGAAGACGACGATGCGGTATGGCAGCCCTGGTCGGATGATGCGATCGAACCGCTGCTGATTAAAGCGGTATTTGCGCAGCAGTCCAGCAGTCTGGCCACCAGTGTGCAGCAACTGTTCCAACAGGCCTTTAATCTGCGCGAACGTATTTCCAACGACCACTGGCGTACCGTGAATCAACTTTCACGCCAGTTTATTACGCGCCACCCGCACCCCAGCCTGCAAGATGCCATGTCGCACATTGAGCTGGCGATTAACCATTTTGTCACACTCACCGGCTTTGCCATGGACTGGATGACACGCGACCTAGGCTGGCGCTTTATGTCGCTGGGCCGCCGCATTGAACGCTTGCAGTTTATGTGCATGATGTTGTCGCGCGCGTTGGAAATGCCGCAACACAGCAATCTCGAATGGTTGTTACAAGTCTCCAATAATCTGGTCACTTACCGTGCGCGATATGCCTCGCAGCCAGAGTGGTTGCCCGTGCTGGATTTACTGCTCACCGACGCGCACAACCCCAATTCGGTTGTGTTCCAGATTAAAGGCCTGGTGAAATATCTGCAGGAAATGGATGCGCAGGACAGTGCCGGTGGCATTGCCACCGAACTCAATGATTGCTGGCAGGCATTGATGGTACTCGACCCCGATCAAACCTTTGCGCCGGGTAACGCGACATTGGCAGCCTGGCTGGAGCAAACCTATGCAGTCACCCTCAATTTGTCAGACCGCCTGAGTTTGCGTTTTTTCAGCTATACCAGCATGCATGTATCATCCGGGTATTAGGGGGAACAGCTGCATGCGCTATCAGGTGGAACATCAGACCAAATATCAATACGAAAGCCCCGTCAGTCAGTCGCAACAGCTATTACATATGCTTCCGCGCGAGACGGATTATCAACATTGCCTCGCGCATACCCTGCTATGCGAGCCGCTGCCAGCCGAGCAATCTTCGCGCCTCGACTTTTTGGGGAATCGCAATGATTACCTGACCATTCTTGCGCCCCATCAAACGCTGCTGGTCACTTCGCGCTTTACGGTCGAACTGCAAGCACGTCCCAGGTTTCCAGCGCTGATACAAAGCCCGTCATGGGAGCAGGTCAGAGGGATGCTGCGCACACAGGCTACGCAGCATCTTGCCGCTACCGGATTTATGTATTCCACATCCAAGGTCAAGTGCAGCGAGCCATTGGCTAGTTTTGCGCGTCAATCATTTACACCAGACCGCCCATTACTGGAGGCGGCCATGGCGCTCACGCAGCTTATTTATCGTGAGTTTGAGTTTGATCCGCAAGCCACCGATGTGGCAACACCGCTCGATGAAGTACTGCGCGGCAAACGGGGTGTATGCCAGGATTTTGCCCACCTGATGATAGGTGCATTGCGTTCACTGGGGCTGGCTTGTCGCTATGTGAGTGGTTACATACTCACCCACCCGCCAGTTGGTCAGCCACGTCTGGTCGGTGCCGATGCCTCGCATGCCTGGGTATCGGTTTATTGTCCGCTGAATGGCTGGGTAGACTTTGACCCGACCAACAATTGCCTGGTGCAACAGGAGCATATTACCGTGGCCTGGGGAAGGGATTTTAACGATGTGACCCCCATGCGCGGGGTGGTGCTGGGCGGTGGCAAGCAACACCTCAAGGTCAGTGTCACGGTGACGCCGCTGACGACCGTGGCGGCATAAATGCATCTGACCGCTTTACGGCGGGTGATTTTTTTTGTAAGTAATTTGCTTCAGCTGCGACCAATCCGTATTCAATCATTGCGGAGCCTGTCATGACTTGTGTATTCCGTTCAGCGTTGCGCATAGCCTGCACCCTGGATTTGTTTTCTAGCGCCTTGTTTTCCAGTATCTTGATTTTCAGCAGCTTGTTTTTCAGCAGCCTGTTTTTCAGCACCTCCGTATTTGCAGAAGCAACACAGTGTCACGCCAGCAGTGGCCCCGTCGTGACGCCTTTGCTGGAACTGTATACCTCACAGGGCTGCAGCAGTTGCCCACCTGCCGAGAAGTGGCTGAGCAGCCTGAAGGCGAGCGCAGCGAACGATAACGCGCCTGTTGTGAACATATTGTCTTATCACGTGGACTACTGGGATAACCTCGGCTGGAAGGACCCTTATGCCCGGCCGCAATTCAGTGAAAAGCAGCGTTTGCAGGCACAGGTGACCGCCAACCCGGTGGTATATACCCCGCAGTTCACGCTCAATGGCAAGGATTTCCGCACATGGAATACTGCCCGTCTGCACACGCTCAGCCAGCAACTGGCGCAAGTGCCTTCACCGGTGCGTCTGGGTCTGCAACAGTTGCCGCATTCTGCCACGCAGTTCAAGCTGCAGGTCTCCGCACAGTCACTGGCACTCTCGTCCCCGGCCAATCTTTATATTGCCTTGTATACCGATGGCCTGTCGACTGCGGTGAAGGCCGGTGAAAACAGTGGCCGCGTACTCAAGCACGATGCCGTGGTCAGGCAGTTGTTTGGTCCTTATGCCCTCAATGCAGCACAGGCTGTTCAACAGACACTGTTACTGGATCATGCATGGTTAAACGATGCGGCAGGCGCCATGGTGTATGTGCAATCCGTGCGCTCTGGTGAAGTGTTGCAGTCGTTACGGCTGGATTTTTGTCAGCGGCCACCCGCTTAATTGTTTGGTCGAGACCCCGGTAATCACGGTAAAATAAGGGCTGTATTTGACCGCGTGCACTGCACATTATTTTCCTGAAAGTCATCCGTGATTAAAGCTGCCATTTTTGATATGGACGGTCTGCTGATCGATTCCGAGCGCATTATCATGCAAGGTTGTATCGAAGCTGCGCAACGCATTGGCATTGCCTATACCCAAGCGCAGTATGTGGAGCTGGTGGGACGTATCTGGTCAGATTCCAGCCGTATTATGGCGGAACAACTGGGGGGTGAACACCATATGCAACAGGTGATCACCGGCCTGAACACCTTTCTGGATGCGCGTAACCATGTGTTTCCGCTGAAAAGCGGCGTGGTTGCGCTGCTGCAATATTACCGTGAGGCAGGGGTGAGTTGCAGCGTGGCCTCGTCATCGCCCATTCCGCATATCGAGCACCGTTTAAGCCATACCGGCGTGCTGGATTACTTTCAGCATGTGACCAGTGGACAGGAGGTCACGCGAGGTAAACCCAACCCGGATATTTACCTGCTGGCGCTGGAAAAACTCGGCTTGCAGGCCGAAGAATGTATTGCATTTGAAGATAGCGAACTGGGTGCACAGGCGGCGATTGCCGCGGGCCTGCGTGTGATTGTGGTGCCCGATTTAAAACAGCCGAGTACTTTGGTGCGTAGCCAGGCGCATCAGGTGGTTGAAAGCCTAGAGCACTGGCTGGAAAACCACGCCGAACTGGCAGGCTGTGCGACCAGTCCGCCAGCGCTTGCTTGAAGTGCGCCGTTCAGACTTTCACGATTTTGCGGTGAGTAGCCAAACCTGCTCCTGTGCCGGACACTTGCCCTTGAGTCCGCCACTCAGCGACTCGTCTGCCAGCAAGCGCAGCGTATAGAATGCCCGGTAGTGGCTGCTCACTTCCTCCGCATTTACACTGAATGGTGGCCCTAGCTGTACTGATTGATCATAATCAAAGCTCACCAGCAACTGCGGTGCGTGGTTGGTGATTTCTCTCAAATGCCGGGTATATCGCTGTCGCATTTCTTGCGGCAACGCCACCAATGCCGCGCGGTCGTAAATGGCATCGATGTGGCCTGATTGCGTGGTGCCCAATGCGAAAATATCCCCGTTAAAAATATCGATGTGCTCGGCATGATAGTGTTTGAATGCACCTTCCGAGCGCACCTCCGGTACGATGGCCAGCGACTCAAACAAGGCTTCAACAGCCAGTGTGCTGAGCTCGGCACCCACCACATGGTAGCCCTGGGCTAGCAGCCAGTGGATATCCAGTGATTTGCCACAGAGTGGCACAAAAATGCGTTGCCCGGGCGTGAGCGCCAGCTGGTGGAAATGCCTGACCAGCAAAGGATTGGCTGTATCCAGATGAAAGCCGATCTGGTTATTTTCCCAGCGTTCATGCCAGAACTCATGTTGCATTGCAGACTCCATCTCGCTCTTGAACAAGCGTCCAGTATAAGTCAGGGATGACTCAATGCGCATTCATTTGCCGCCGGTCTGGCTCAATCTGGCTTGTTGTTCGAGTACCCCTTCCTCTACCCCGGCAGCCTCCGTCAGTTTGGCCACATTGTCGCGGGTAAAGAAGCCATCAAATCCGTCGTAGCGTTGCACGTATTCAATAATCAGCGATGAATGCTCAGATGCGTTAGAGAAAATCTGCTTGAGCCCTTCTTCTTTCGAGCCAATGACGTCGAGCAAAAAGCCTTTGCCCTGACTGGCAATCGCATTGACCACAAACTCGATATTTTCCAGGCCATCGCGCGTGCCATCTTTCACCGACAGCGCCACGTGGTGCAGGCGCGGCCCATAGTTGCGCACAAAGGTTTCAGTGGGCGAGGGCAGTTTTTCCAGATGATTCACAAAGTAAGGCGTATTGTTGGCAGTGAATACCTTGGCCGGGCTTTTGGTTTCCGGCAAGCCGTGCACACTCTTGGTCACATTGGTAGAAGAGTTCTGATCCCAGATGTTATACGCGCCCCAGAAAAAATAACTCGACCAGGACAAGTATTCCAGAATCGCCACCTCGCGGTTTTGGCTATAGACACGGGTGGCCAGATGATCGACCGGTAGAATCAGGTCATCAATACGCAGTTTGGCTTGCAGGTTTTTGGCCTCCTCATACGCGGCCTGTACATCCGGGCGGATGGTGCTCATGCCCAGTGCATACACGCGCAACTCATTGGGCTCGCGCTTCATGTAGCCGACAATATTGTGTGTATAAGGCGAAGGCTTGCTGATCGCCACATTGCCCGGCAATTCCAGCTTGCGCACTTCATCCTGTGTAAAAAACCGGAACTCGCGTTCTTCTTGCAGTTTGACCACTTCGTGCAGATTGCTCACACGAATAATCTCGCCCATGTAGCGGCTGTTCGGCTTGCGTGCCCCCACCGGGTAGATTTCATTAAGCGCCCGGAAAATGCCCCTGAAGTTAGGGTCTTTCACCTCACGCACCAGCAGGTCAGGCGAATTCAGGTCTATGCGCAGAATATGCGTCCAGTGCTTTTCACTCTCCAGTGTGACCAGATAGTGGTACGACGTCATCAGTGATAATTCGGCGATATATTGAATCGAATGATCCGGGTCCACCGTAATCATCAGCGCATCAATCTCGTGAATCATCTCGGTTAGCCCAAGCTGGTCGCGCTCTTCCAGCAGTTTTTGCAAGTACTCTTCAAAGAAGGCCGAATTTTGTTTATCGCCGTGGCGAGCGAAGTCTAGGGAGTTAATCATGGGTCTCTGCATAGTTTGTTGCGTTAAAGACAGATACAAGCAAACCTTGTACCCAATCAGGCAGATCGCGCTAGCTTATTGTCTGCAAGCGGCCTGTAGCGCGAAATGACAGTGGTGAGCGAGGAAAAGTAAAGGGAGGGCACTGATGGGTGCCCTTTTATAGTGCCTGAAGCGTGCATTGTGTAGCAGCTGGGCAGCTGTTAGCGGCCTTTGCCGCTCAATGAGCCGCGTTTCAAAATCGGGTCATCAAATGCAATGCAACGCCCGATGCCTAAAAAGCTGGGGCGCATGCCAATCGGGCAACTGTTGTCATGCTCAAACTGCTCGACTTTGACTTTGGCTTCAGCCGCCTTTTTACTGTCCTTAAACTCCCAGTAGCCGTTGGAGTGCAGAACGACCTCATCCCCATTGGCAGTTTTGGCCTGAATGTCATCCTCGGCAGCACTTGCGGCATAAGACAGGGGTATCCATAGACCAAGACAGATGAGTAAACACAAACGAGACATGATGGGTCCTTGAAAGCGAAGTTAACAGTGAGCATAGCAGAGCTTATGCAAAACAAACAAAAAAGCCAAGTGCTAGGCACCTGGCTTTGGCAGAAAAAAGGCTAGCTGGCCATGCCGTTATGCCTGAGCAAGGCATCCATGCTCGGCGCACGGCCTCTGAAGGCAACGAAAGATTCCATGGCCGGACGAGAGCCGCCTTGCGCCAGTACTTCCTGTTTAAAGCGGCTGCCCGCCTCCTGCGACAGTACGCCCATCTCTTCAAACAGGCTGTAGGCATCGGCGGAGAGGACTTCGGCCCATTTGTAGCTGTAGTAGCCTGCTGCATAGCCGCCGGCAAAAATATGGCTGAAGCTGTTGGGGAAGCGGTTCCATTTGGGCGGACGTAATACCGCTACTTCGTCACGAATCTGCTCGATGACATCGAGGGCTGTTTGCTTGCCAGCGGGGTCAAACTGGCTGTGCAGGCGCATATCAAACAGTGAAAACTCGATCTGGCGCACGGTCTGCATCCCGGCCTGGAAGTTTTTGGCGGCGACCATTTTGTCAAACAGGGCACGTGGCAGTTGTGCGCCGGTCTCTACATGTGCGGTCATATGGCGCAGCACGTCCCACTCCCAGCAGAAGTTTTCCATAAACTGGCTGGGCAGTTCCACTGCATCCCATTCCACGCCTTTAATGCCCGATACGCTGTATTCATCGACTTGTGTCAGCATGTGGTGCAGGCCGTGGCCGAATTCGTGGAACATGGTAATTACTTCGTCATGGGTGAACAGCGCCGGTTTGTCGCCAACCGGGGCAGAGAAGTTACAGGTCAGGTAAGCCACTGGCAGTTCAATGCCCTCGGCTGTTTTGCGGCGCGTAATGCATTCGTCCATCCAGGCACCGCCACGCTTGCCCTGGCGCGCATAGAGGTCCAGATAAAAATAGGCAATCGGCTGGCGCTGCTGGTTACTGATTTCATAAAAGCTGGCATCCTGATGCCAGACCGGCGCATCGACTTTTTTGACCTGCACGCCAAAAATGGTTTCTACCACTCTGAACAAACCCGCCAGCACTTTCTCTTCAGGGAAGTATTGTTTTACCTCCTGATCCGAGAAGGCATATTTATCCTGGCGCAGTTTTTCACTGATGTATGGCACGTCCCAGGCTTGCATGTCAGTAAAGCCGAGTTTTTCTGCATAGGCCTTCAGTTCAGCCATGTCTTTTTCTGCGTAGGGTTTGGCACGTTTCGCCAGGGTATCGAGAAAGTCGATCACCTGTGCCGGGGTGTCTGCCATTTTGGTGGCGAGTGACAGCTCGGCATAGTTGTTAAAGCCCAGCAGACTGGCTTCTTCCTGCTTGAGTTTAAGCAGATCGGCAATCAGGTGGGTGTTGTCCCACTTCGGTTTTCCATGTTCGTCCGGCGGGCTGAACTCGGAGGCGCGGGTTACATAAGCGCGATACAGGGTTTCACGCAAGCCACGATTTTCGCAATACTGCATCACTGGCATATAAGAAGGGAAGTGCAGGGTAAACAGGTAGCCTTGTTTGCCTTCTTCTTTGGCCGCTTCAGCCGCTGCTTGCAAAGCGTCTTCCGGCAGGCCACCCAGATCAGCAGCATCTGTCACCAGATGTTTGAAGTCATTGGTGTGATCCAGAATGTTTTCTTCAAACTTGCTGCCCAGTTTGGAAAGTTTTTCGGCAATTTCTTTGAAGCGTGCTTTCTCAGCGCTTGGCAGTTCCGCCCCGCCGAGTTTAAAGCCACGGACTTCGTGATCGATGATGGTACGTTGCGCCGCATTCAGGGTGGCATATTCAGCACTGTTTTGAATCGCCTTGTATTTGTTATACAGACGCTCATCCTGCGATAAATCACTGTAAAAATCAGTCAGTTTGGCCAGATTGTCATTGTAGGCTTCACGCAGCGCAGGCGTGTTGACCACCGCGTTCATATGGCCGACCGGCCCCCAGCTGCGTGAGAGTTTCTCCGAGAAGGTTTCAATCGGTTGCACAAAATTTTGCCAGTCAGGGGCTGCCTGCGCCGTCGCCAATTGTTCAACCAGCGCGCGGCCTTCGGCAATCAGGCTGTCAATCGCCGGGGAGACATGTTCCGGGCGAATTTCATTGAATTTTGGCAAACCGCCAACAGCGAGTAATGGGTTGGTGCTCACAGTGTGTCCTTTGGTAAATACACGATAGTTGATAGAGGCTTATTATTAGCCAAATGTTCGCGTTTGGGTGATTGTATATTCTGATGATGGTGATGAGTTTTGTTAAATCAATAGCCCCGACCGGACGCAGGGCTATTTTTTCATTAGGGCGATTTACACCTGCGTGCCATTCAGCCTGTTGACCAGCGGTTCGATTTTTTCCAGGTCACTCAGTGACAGAATCTTTTTCGCCTGCTTGCCGAGCACCGCTTCCTCACTTTGCAGAATCTGCGATTTCACGCTCAAAATATGCGAAGGATGCATGGAAAGCTGACGCATGCCCATGCCGACCAGTAAACGGGTAAGGCGGATGTCGCCCGCCATCTCACCACAGACCGACACCGGCTTCTGATATTTTTGGGCGGCCTGTATGGTCCAGTTGATCAGCTTGAGCACGGCCGGATGCAAGGGGTTGTACAAATGGGCCACCGCATCATCAGCACGGTCAATTGCCAGCGTATACTGAATCAGGTCATTCGTGCCTATCGACAAAAAATCGAGCTCCTGGGCAAAGGCTTCGGCACTGATGGCGGCGGCGGGTACTTCAATCATGCCGCCTATGCTGATCTCTTCATCGAAGGGAATGTGTTCTTTGCGCAGTGAGTCTTTAGCGCGTTGCAGCAGCAGTTTGGTCTGGCGCAGCTCGGCCAGGTTGGACAGCATGGGAATCAGGATTTTCACCTGCCCATAATGCGAGGCACGCAATAGCGCCCGAAACTGGGTATGAAAAATATGGGGTTCTGACAGGCAATAGCGCACCGCGCGCAAGCCGAGCGCCGGGTTGGTGGCGGTGACCACTTCATCCGGGTTGAGCTGTTTATCCGCGCCGATATCCAGCGTACGGATGGTGACGGGATAACCCTTCATCGCCTCTGCAACATGACGGTAGGCCTCGAACTGCTCTTGCTCATCGGGCATTTCCACCCGGTTCATAAACAGAAACTCGGTCCGGTACAGGCCTACGCCTGCCGCGCCCGAGGCTTTGGCGCTGATCACATCTTCCGGCACCTCAATGTTGGCCAGCAAATCGATGGCAACGCCATCCACGGTCACGGCTTTGGTGGTCTTGATGCGTTGCAGCTTTTGCTGCGCCAGTTGCCACTGGTTTTGCTTGAGCTGGTATTCGGCCAGCACTTCCGGATCCGGGTTGACGATAACGACGCCCTGCATGCCGTCGACAATCATCAGCTCGCCATCATTGATCAGGTCACGCGCACGTTGCAAGGCGACAATCGATGGAATATTCAGGCTACGCGCCAGAATGGCGGTATGCGAGGTGACCCCGCCGACATCGGTAATAAAGGCGGCAAACTGGTGGTGTTTGAACTGGATAGCGTCAGCCGGTGAAATGTCATGCGCGACCAGTATCATCGCGCGTTCTTGCTTGGCCTGCTGTTTTTTATCGCTGGCTGCTTGCTGGTGGTGCCCCAGCAACACCTTGATCACCCGCTCCACCACTTGCATCACGTCATGTTTGCGCTCGCGCAGATAGGTGTCTTCGATGGCGTCAAACTGCGCCACAATCTCATCCATCTGCTGCTTGAGCGCCCATTCCGCATTACACAACTCCTGCTGAATAATCGCTTTGGGCGCTTCAGACAGTGATTTGTCGCACAGCATTGCTAGGTGCGTGTTGATAAAGGCGCTCAGTTCTGCAGGAGCGTTTTTGGGAAGTTGCGACTTGAGCTGTTCGAAGTCCAGTTTAACCAGAGCAATGGCGCGTTCAAAGCGGGCGATTTCTTCCTGTACACTTTTGGCGCCTATCTTGAAGTGCACCACTTCGAGCAGCGCGTGGGAAATTAAATGGGCATGCCCAATGGCGATACCACTGGAGACGCCTACGCCGTGCATGCTAAAGCTGGGCAAACTCCGCGCCATCAATTATTCGCCCTCGCCAAAATAGTTGTTTACCAGTGCCTGCAAGGCTTCCAGCGCTTGTTGTTCGTCCGGCCCGGTGGCTTCGATATCAATGATACTGCCTTTGGCGGCGGCCAGCATCATCACCCCCATAATGCTTTTGGCATTGACACGACGCCCATTTTTTTCTACCCAGACCTCGCTTTTAAACTGGCTGGCGGTTTGTGTGAATTTGGTGGAGGCGCGGGCATGCAGACCCAGTTTGTTAATGATTTCAAGTGATAATTTGGCCATGGTTGTCAGTTATTGTGCGTGATGGCACGTCGTTTCAGTAAAGTGGACCACCCCTTCGCGTCCACCGCTTAATGCTTTTTCAATGCAGGTATGCAGGCCTTCCTGCCGATAGTTGAGTACCCTGACCAGCATGGGCAAGTTCACACCGGCCACGCCTTCGGTGATATTCGGACTGAGCAAGCGGGTGACAATATTGCACGGTGTCGCGCCATAAATGTCAGAAAGCACCAGCACGCCCTGGCCGCTGTCCAGAGTGCGCACCAGCGTTTCTGCCTTGCGCAGCATCTCGGCCGGATCATCTGTTTTGGAAATCTGCAGATAGTCCAGTTGTGCCGGACGGTTGCCCATCACATGGGTCGCGCAATCAATCAGGCTTTCGCCCAGGCTGCCATGTGCAATAATCAAAACACCAATCATATCAGTACTTTCCCGGTTGTTCTTCAGGGCTTTGTGAGCACCTGTGTTTCATGCAATTCGCGGTGGCGAATCATCACCTGATGTTGCTGCTTAAAATAGGCGCCCAGTTGTTCGACCAGATAAACGGAGCGATGTTGCCCGCCTGTGCAGCCAATGCCAACGGTGACATAGCTGCGATGGTCCTGATAAAAGCCGGGTAACCACTTTTCTATATAGTGCTGAATGTCCTGCTGCATTTCAAGCACCACGGGCTCATTCTGCAAAAACTGCTGGATCGGCGCCTGCTTGCCATTGTATGGCCGTAACACCGGATCATAGTGCGGGTTAGGCAGGCTGCGCACATCAAATACAAAGTCGGCATCCAGCGGAATGCCGTGCTTGAACCCGAATGAAATAAACGAGAGCACCAGGCTGTGGGAGGGGGCTTCCTGATAGTGCTGTTCAAGTTGCAGCATCCAGTTGCGGGTATGGTTGCGCAAGGTGTTGGACGATAAATTGCTGGTATCGACGTGGTGCCCGAGATTGCTCAGGCCCGACAGTAAATCCCGCTCGTGCTGGATGCTCTCGGCCAATGCCTGATTCGGCGTGCTGAGCGGATGTTTGCGCCGGGTTTCCGAAAAACGTTTGACCAGCGTTTCGAGACTGGCATCCAGAAACAGCAAATGCACATCAATATGCTGTGTCTTCAGGGTTTGCAAAATGTCTGGCAACGACTCAATGGCGATGCTGCGGCTGTCTACGCTGACGGCCACTTTGGCCGCATCACGGTTGGCCACGTGGCTTTGAATGTGCGGCAGCAGCGTGGCCGGCAGGTTGTCGATACAGTAGTAGCCGCTGTCTTCAAATACGCGCAGGGCGATAGTTTTGCCCGAGCCGGACAAGCCGGTAACAATCACCAGATGCATGCGCGTGACCGCCTTCTTATCATCGTAATTTGCTTTCTCTCAACATGAGTTGCTTTTGGCGTTGGGTGAGCTGTTTGGTGGCGTTGACGCCGCGCAACAGCAGCATATGGTTACGCACTGCCACTTCAACCAGGACCGCAATGTTACGCCCAGCCGCAATCGGAATAATCACCTTGCTGATTTCAACATCCAGCACATGCTCGGTTTGCCGGTTGGCGCTGAGCCTGTCCAGATCCTGCGGCTTCATGTCATCCGCCAGTTCCAGCTGTATCATCATATCCAGTGGCTTGGTCGGTTTGACCGCGTTGTCGCCAAACAGTGCACGAATATTCAAAATGCCCAAACCACGCACTTCCAGAAAGTCCTGCAGCAGTTCCGGGCAACGCCCTTCCACCCGTTCCGGCGAGACGCGATAAAAATCGACAATATCATCGGCCACCAGCCGATGCCCGCGCGAGATCAGTTCGAGCGCCAGCTCGCTTTTACCGATGGCCGCACTGCCTTTAATCAATACGCCAAAGCCCTGTACTTCCATAAACACACCATGCAGGCTGGTCGACTCTGCGGTGGCAACTGCAAGATAATGCCCCAGCAGTTCCATTAATTGCGGGCTGATCATGGGCGAGGTAAACAAGGGGATCTGTTGCTGTTGCGCGGCTTCCAGCATGACGGGGGGTACTTTTTCACCATTGGCCACCACGATCATGGCGAGATCGGTAGAAAACAGGTTGGCGACCGCCTGTTGCAGGCCCAGAATGCTCAAGGTGTGCAGGTAGTCCATCTCGGCGCAGCCCAAGACCTGTACGCGGTTAGGGTGTACAAAATTCAAATGCCCGATCAGTGCCAGCGAGGGTTTGGTCACCGTGCCCGAGTTAAGGATTTTATTGCCACCGGCCTCGCCAGCCACCCATTTCAGTTTGAGTTTGCTGCGGATTTGTTTGTACAAATCGGCCACAGAAATTTGAGCCATGTGCTTCCTATAAGCGCCTGCTGTTGGGATCAGTCAATTATTTTACAACTGATTATGCTGCTTGGGGGAAATGTGCTTTGTAAAACTGGGAAAGCCTGCTGTGCTTGTATTCTCTACCCGTGCGGGTAGAGAATGGGGAAAGGAAATCAGGAACTTAGCTGGTGTTTCACTGCGCCACCGGATTTGTGGTGGTCGCCCTGTTTTTCTTTGTGTTTTACCACCTGACGGTCAAGTTTATCTGTCAGCATATCAATCGCGCTATACATGTTTTCGTCCGAGCAGGCTGCGTGTAAATCGTTGCCTGGCACATGCAGGGTGGCTTCAACCTTTTGGGCGAGCTTTTCAACAGACATGGTAACTTTGACATCAATCACATGATCAAAGTGATTGCTGATGCGCGTAAATTTGGATAAAACATATTCACGCAATGCCGGAGTGATTTCTAAATGATGTCCACTAAGTTGTAAATTCATGACAAACTCCTTTTATGAAAAGATCCCTTCCTGTTCTCAATTGCCTTATCAATTGGGGCGGTCAGGACAATTTCAGTGTACACCTTTGAATAACAGATGCAACCCGGAAATGAGCGGTAAAGCAGGTGTTTATCAGAAACTTTGCACGCGCTTGCACACTGCGCGTGACGCCCTGAATAGCGCCACCGCAATGGCGCTCAGGACTGTGTACTGAGGCCGTCAGTGGTGATATTCAAGCCGCTTTTCGCAGTGTCAGATTAATGCGTTGCGCGCCCATGCGCGGGTGCTGGTTGGCCGCGATGGCCGCAATGCCATGATAAAAGCGCCGACTGGCACCGCCCCAGACGACGACATCACCATGTTGCAAGGGGACTTTAACCGCTTTGTCACTGCGCCTGGCACCGCCAAACAAAAACGTGGCAGGGATGCCCAGTGAAACCGAGATAATCGGCTGCGAAAAATCCTGTTCATCTTTGTCCTGATGCAGCCCCATTTTGTTGCCGGGCGCATAGACATTGATCAGGCAGCTGTCCGGCACAAAAGCGGCATACCCTGCCTTCAGGGCTGCATCATGGGCGAGTGTGAGAATAAGGGGCGGGATGGGCGGCCATGGCATGCCGGAGCTCGGCTCGACGGCACTGTAGCCGTAGCCTTGCGCACTGCCGACCCAACCCCGGTCACCCATGCTGCTGATGCGCACTGACATCGGGTAGCCCATGGGTGTCATCATCTGTTGTGGCGGGTGGGTCAGAAAATGCTGTTGCAAGTGTGCATAGAGCGCCTCGGCCTGCGGCAAGGCAAATCCTGGCAACCATACGGCGCCTGCCGCGAGCGCCACCTGTTCAGGGCGTAACTCAGTCAATAAATCCATGGGTGTCAGACCACGTGTCAGCGGATTCATTCCCGCAAAGCAGGTTTGCACTTAATGACGCCATTCAAGCGCCACCTGCTGTTCTTTGGCAATTTTTTCCATATGCGGGATCGCCCGTTCCAGACGAATTAAATAGTCGGCTGCGGTTTCCTGATGAAAACCCAGCACCATCACTGTTTTTTGTGCCGCAATCAGTTGCTTGAATACCTGTAACAATTGTCTGGTGCTGGTGTAGTCGGCCAGCGCAGCATTATTGGGAAACTCCATCAACTGGTAAGAAAGTGCGTAAGGCTGATCCAGTATCGTGCTGTCGGGGTGTAGCTGTTGAATGCGTTGTATCATCTGACTGTCCGCATGCCAGCGCGAGGTGAGGAGGTCGGGGGCAATGCGGGAACTGTCCCACACAAAGCGATTGGCCTCCAGTGCGGCTTGCAGTTTGGGGCCCAGTTGCCATCCGCCTGCTCGAAAATGGCGAGGGCGATTAAAGCCGTTGCTGACCAGCAAATCGCTGCTGCACGACACCAGCTGGACAAGTTCTGTTTGCGTGTAAGCCAGCTCCAGACTGACCGAATAACCACAACTATCGCCCTCGCAGGGCATGGGCGCATCAGCCAGCGTCGGCGTGGTGTGAAAAGGCACGCCGCAGTGTTGCACCAACGGCTTGAGTGGGTGCAGGTGCAGACCTATGGTGTCATGCGCTAAAAATGTGGAACGAATGGCGTGCGCCATCTGCGCACGGTGCGCATCTTTTTGCACAAAATAGGCCGGATTCATCAGCTGTACCATCGGGATGTGGGGGAATTTCTGCCGGAACTGTCGTATGGCCTGAAGATTATCCTCCTCCAGTGACAGGCCTTCCCAGTCCACCGTGACATATACCTGCATTGGTGGCGCTGCCCGGGCGGCTGGCATGCACAGGTAGCCAAGCAGCATTGAATAAAGCACAAACCGTAACAGATGACAAAACATAAGCGTTATCCATTCACGCGTGTGGAGTCTTCTATCCTCAAAAGGGCGGGTGCGCCCCATCTATATCGGCAGAGTCGCACGGGGTCAACGACGGCTCATCGGCCGTTCAAGGCAGACTGCCTGATTCACCGCACCCGCCAGTCATTCTAGAGCAAGCATGCGGCTACGCCAAGTGACAGGCCATTTGCAGCAATCGCGTATAATGTGCGGATGTCTTTGTCTATCCGCCAAATACTGGCCCATCAGGGCTACGCCTTTCCCAAGCTGCTCGCGTTCCGCATCCAGATGGTGTTGTCCTACCAGATGACAATGGTCGCCATCGGCTGGCATATCTACGAGATCACCCATGACCCCTGGGCATTGGGGCTGATTGGTTTGGCCGAGGTGATCCCTTACATGGGTAGCGTATTATTTGCCGGACACGCCGTAGACCATTATTTTTCCAGGCGTGGTTTTGCCTGCCTGTCTGCGGTGTTTCTGGCATTCAATGCCTTGTTGCTGGTATGGATTGCACGCACCCACCCTGCGCACACGGACTGGTGGATTTATGGCACCGTTGCCCTTACCGGCTTTGCCCGCGCCTTTATTGCCCCCAGTTACAACACCCTGTTTGCCCTGATTATCCCGCGCGCGTCCATCGCCAAGGCCTCGGGCATCGGCAGTTCGATGTTCCAGATTGGCCTGATTGTCGGCCCGGCCATTGGCGGTTTGCTGATCGGTTTTGCCGACAAATCCGTCGCCTATGGCCTGTCTGCTGTACTGGCACTGGGCGCCGCGATGGCGGCCATGACTGTGCGCGTCATCGAGCAGCGCAGCCATGCGCCATTAAAAGTATTTGCCAGCATTGCCGAAGGCTTGCGCTTTGTGAAACGCACGCAGGTGGTGCTGGGGGCGCAGTTGCTCGATATGTTTGCCGTGCTGTTTGGCGGCACGGTCGCCATGCTGCCCGCATTTGTGCATGATATTTACCAGATGGGGCCGGAAGGCCTGGGTATCCTGCGCGCCGCGCCCGCCGTAGGCGCTATCGTCACTGGCGTCTGGCTGGCAAAACATCCCTTGCATCAACACAGCGGGCGCTGGCTGCTGCTGGCCGTGGCCGGGTTTGGTCTGTGCATGATTGCATTCGGCCTGTGCCATACGTTCTGGCTGGCGATTGTGATTCTGGCCATTTCCGGCATGCTGGATGGCGTATCGGTGGTGCTGCGCCAAACCATTTTGCAACTGGCCACGCCGGACAATATGCGCGGTCGCGTTTCTGCCATTAACGGTATTTTTATCGGCTCTTCCAATGAGTTGGGCGCGTTCGAATCCGGTCTGACGGCCAGACTGATGGGGCTGGTGCCCTCGGTGGTATTTGGCGGTTGCATGACGCTGGCTGTGGTGGGGGTAACGGCGATTAAAGCCCCCAAATTACGTGAGTTGCATATTTCACAGCTACATTAATACACCATGCGCGAACTGGATGCCTTGTTTCAAGCCTTGCAACGTTCCCGGTTCCGCACCCGTTTTCAGCTCAATCATAAAGACCTGCATTACCTGCAACAAAAAGGCCTGCCCACCATCCTTGACCATGCCGAAGACTTTGTTGCACAGCGGCTGGCTCCGGCAGTGATTGCCAATGATGGCCAGCAAACGCCCATGCGCGGACATCCTGTATTCGTAGCGCAACATGCCACCGCCACCTGTTGCCGCGGTTGCCTCAGCAAATGGCACCAGATTCCGGCCGGCCGCGCCATGACGCTGGAAGAACAGGCTTATGTGGTGGTCGTGCTGGAGCGGTGGTTAATGCCGTTGGTTGCTGCTTAACAATATCAAGCCACATTTTATTGTTCGTCATTCAGCGTATATTAAGATCTATTAACGCTTCATTTATCCTATAAAACTAGGTAACTTCGTCTGCCTTCATGCAGTATAAAAATAGTTTGACTAGCGCATCTTCAAGTTCTTCAGTCCCTAAATAAGCTGACTGCTCCATGACTGCGGAGCGGATAACGCCAATGACAGCGCGGCTCATGACATACAGGCCGATTGGCGAAAGATCGATAGACTGCTCACGCCCAGGTTGTGACTGTTGATCAACAATGACTTGAACCACGCGTTCAATAGGTTTTGAAAGTTCATCGGACAGCCCGTTTGCAATCAAAGCCTCAATCAGTATCTTTCTGGCAAGCTGTCTCCCGCCAAATGCTTTCAGCAGCGCTCGCACTACCGCCCGCGCAAGCACGGAGGGGCCCGTTGAGTACTCAAGCGTAATGCTATCAATGATTTTTTGACTGACCTTATCCAGCTCTCGTCTAGCCATCGCCACCAAGATGGCATTCTTATTCGGAAAGTACTGATACAACGTACCAATGCTAATGCCTGCCAGCTTAGCTACAGCGTTGGTATTAAATTCGCTGAATTTCTGCGTTTGCAAAATCCGAGCCGTTGCTTCAAAAACGACTTCAATTGTCTCTTCAGACCGCGCCTGTCTCGGTTTTTTTCTATATGGATCAATGGGTTTCATGGTTTTTAATTCACTCCTTAACAGTGTTGGAAAGCGAGTATTAAAATGTGAGCAATGCTCATATTATATATTTAACGCTGGCGCAGTGATAGTTTGCTCGCTATGTCAATTCAGCCATAAACAAAGGAGATTTTTATGAGAATTGCATTTTTAGGTTTAGGTCGTATGGGTTCAGGCATGGCAACCCGTTTAGCGCAATCAGGTGACCACACGCTGACAGTGTGGAATCGTACCCCCGATAAGGCACGGCTATTTCAAGAGCTGGGGGCACGTATAGCAAAAGACCCGATTGAGGCCGTGCATGATGCGGAGCTAGTGATTACCAGTCTACTAGATGATAAATCCGTTGAGGCACTCTTCTATGCTGACAGTCCGGTGTTACAGGCATTGCCACCTGAAGCGATCCACTTGTGTGTGACCACCATTTCACCAGAGTGTGCCAATCGCTTGCAGGCTGTACATGTAGCACATGGTAGTCGTTACGTATCAGGGCCCGTTCTCGGCAGGCCGGATGCATCGGCCGCCGGTAAGTTAGTGCAGTTCCTGGCTGGCGATGCGAGTGCGATCAGGTTAGTGGAGCCGGTTTGCCACCTGTTTGCTGAACAAGTGATGCAGTTATCGGTGAATGATGCAGGGGTGGCCAACAGTCAAAAGCTGTGTATCAACTTCTTTGTCGCCAGCCTGATCGAAGTGATGGGCGAATGCTTCACCCTGGGTGAAAAACTCGGTGTGCCGCGGCAGAACCTGGCTTTCTTTTTAGATAAAAGTTTGCCTTTGCCAGGGCTAAAAGTATATGTCGAACGACTTTTTAAAAGGGAGACCGATAGCGCGACAGGATTCACGATGACCGCTGGCAGGAAAGATTTAGGACTGATGTTAAAGGCAGCCGCTAACGCTGAATGCGATATTGATATCGCCACCATTATTGCAGAAAAAATGGATATCGCTATCGCGCAAGGCATGCAAAACCTGGATTGGAGTGCCACGCAAGAGATTACGCGGCAACGTGCCGGACTGCTTAAGTAACCCGAAAATTAAAATCGAATAGGAGAGAAAGATGAACATCACTATGTGGAGTCAATTGCCCGTACCTTCATTGTCTGCGCGTGTTATCACGATCATTATCGCAATCGCCTGGCTAACGATAGGTGTACTTGAAGTATTTTCCCTGCCGGCTGGGATGCCAGGTTAGGGATACCCCTTAAAGGCCAGGATGGCCTGTCATTCGTGCAGGCGATCGGTGGACGGAACTTTGCCATCAGCCTGGTCATTATATTTGCTGCTGTTTCTGGTATGCGCGCAACATTGGCCGCGCTCTTTGTCGCAATCGCCATCATTGCCGCGATAGATTTTTACATTGTCAGCTCCGCAGTTGGTGCCGCACACGCAATCAAACACGCATTTTTTGTTTTGCTTATGAGTTGCATCGCCGCCTCGGTCGCATTCTCCTGAGCCAAAACCAATTTCAAACACTTTCTGGATCATTAATTTTATTTAAGGAGTATTTTTATGACAGTTTCTCCACTTCCAACGGCTAGCCGTCCAAGTTCGTTTTCATTCACTTTAAAAACTGCATTATGCATGCCGATACTCTTTCCGCTTGTCGCTGCTGCAGCAGATGCGACAACCCCAAAATCGATGACTGATAACAAAACATCATGGGGGCTGGGCATTGCCGCTATCAGCTTTCAGCAACCCTATAAAGGGATTGATAGAAATAATCTCGTCATACCTTTGGTTTACATTGAGAATGATTGGCTACAAGTATTCGGCCTGGGTGCCGACTTGAAGTTACCTGGTCTTGAGATCGATCCTAAGCAGAAGATTGATTTCAGGATAGCCACCCGATATGACGTCAATGGATACAAAGATGACGACGCCTCTATCCTAAGGGGGATGAAAGAGCGCAAAGGTAGCTTTTTGGCAGGTGGCAAGGCGATATGGCACAACGAGTTTGCAGATATAGGTGCGGAATGGCTGGCGGATATCTCAGGGAACAGCAATGGTCAGGTTGCCAGCCTGTGGCTTGAAAAAACCTGGCGCTTTGGCGAGCACATGATGATAGCACCGCGCCTGTCGACATCATGGATGAGTGGTAAATATGTTGATTATTACTATGGCGTCAATAGCGGTGAAGTAGGCTTGGACAGATCTGCTTATGAGGCAGAGTCTGGCTTCAACACAACTTTATCTACAAGGGCGACGTACATGTTTGATCGAAAGCAGTCGCTCTTCCTAGACCTCAGTTTTACCAAGTTTAGCGAGGAAATCGAGGATAGTCCTATCGTGGATCGATCTTCCGGAAATCGGATAGGTCTGGGCTATCTTTATCGCTTCTGATTCCACCCCAGTCTTTATTCCTGGTTGAAGTGATCTACGGCGCAACATCAAAAAGCCCCTAGGGGAATAGATACGAAGCAGGTAAGCTTCAGCCTGGAGTAACACATATGAAAACAGCAAGTATTATGCATTTTATGGCACTGGCAGCATTATCCGGATGTGCGACATCCGGTAATCCAGACCCATTGGAACAATTGAACCGAAAGACCTTTGCATTTAATGAGAAACTGGATGCAGTGGTATTAAAACCCGTTGCTAAAAGTTACCAGAACATTGTACCGACCTCAGTCAGGCAAAGTGTGCATAATTTTTATGCGAACCCGCATGACCTATTGTCAGCTATCAGCGCTTTTCTGCAAGGTCGGCAAATCGATGGCACATCTGATTTAATGCGTTTCGCTACCAATAGTACGATAGGTCTGCTGGGGCTTTTTGATGTGGCGACACCACTTGGATTTGAAAAGCACAACGAGGATATAGGGCAAGTGCTTGGATATTGGGGAGTGGGATCAGGTGCATACATTGTCTGGCCGGTGTTTGGTCCATCCTCTTTAAGGGATACCACTACCCTGGTGAGTAATCTTGCTTTTACACCACAAGCATTTGTATCTGATAACACACTTTATTACTCCCTGACTGCATTACAAGTAACCAATGTGCGAAGTGAGCAATTAACAACATCGGAAATCCTTAACGATATTTCATTAGATCAATATATGTTCGTTAGGGATGCATATCTTCGCTACAGAGAATCGTTAGTTCATAATGGAGATTTACCTGTTGATTCAGATTTTGATTAAATCTCTGGTATTTCACGTCACTCGTGTAGATAAGCACGAGTTGAAATATTGAGTCATTAAACGCTTGGACTTACGTCCGTTGTTTTGCCTCACTCAAGGTGGGCCTCGATTGAAACTCCTCCTTACAAGCCATACACTGTATGAGTTGTTGCGGAACGCAAACAGGCAATCGCTGACAACTCCCATGCTGACTGCGCTACTCGGCGCGGCAAAGAGGTCCTTTAAACCATCAGGCTGCGACTGCGGTTATAAGGCCTGCTTCAGCGCGCTAAGTAAGGCTGCCACAAAAGCCAAGTCTTATTGCCAGCCACCCCCGAGTGAGCGGTACAGATTAACCACTGCCGAAATTTGCTGCTGTTTGGTTTCGATCAGTTCCATTTTGGCATCCAGCGCATCGCGTTGTGTCAGCAATACTTCCATATAGTCAGCACGGGCTGCCTTGAATAGCTGGTTGGCTACGTCAATCGATTGCGTCAACTGTTCAACCTGATTGTTTTTCAACTGGTAGTTTTTATCGAGGTTGTCGATATTGGCAATCTGGTTAGCCACTTCCATATAGGCGTTGATAATGGTTTTTTCATAATCAAATGCCGCCTGGATTTGCATCGAGTTGGCGCTCTTGTATTGCGCTTCAATCGCATTCCGGTTGATCAGCGGGGCGACCAGTTCACCGCCGAACGAGGCCATCACCGAGGCTGGAATATTGAGCAGGTATTTTGGATCAAACGCCTGAAAGCCCAGCTCGCCGCGGATGGAGAACGAAGGGTAAAAGTTGGCTTTGGCCACATCGATATTCAGTTTGGCCGCAGACAGCTCAAGTTCGGCCTGACGGATATCAGGACGGTTGGCCAGCAGCTCTGACGGAATGCCGGTTTGCACGATTTTGGGTTGCATGGACATGAAGTTGTCCGAGTTGCGTGCAATCGGTTGCGGTGTTCTACCCAGCAGGTAGTTGATCCGGTTTTCGGTTTCGACAATCTGTTGTTTCAGCACATATTGCCTGCTCTGGTTCTTTTTCACCTCGGCATCAAACCGTTTCACGGCCAGAGAGTTGGCACGCGCATATTGCTGCAGCTCTTTGACCACCGATAACGCGTTTTGCTGGATGGCGATGTTTTGATCCAGTGTTTGCAGTTCGTTATCCAGTGCAATCAGCTCGTAGTAGGCATGCGCCACCTCGGCCACCAGATTGGTGACCAGGAAGTTTTTACCTTCGATGGTGGCCATGTATTCCATGACCGCCACCTTGGTGGCATTGCGCAGTTTCTTCCAGACGTCCAGCTCCCAGGAGGCGACCAGTCCAAACTGGTAGTTGCCGAGAAAGCGTGGGTTGGAACGGCCATCTTTGATATCCAGGTTTTCTTCGACGGCGCCGTTACGGGTGTACTTGCCGACTTTTTCCTTATCGGCACTGGCACCAATACCGACAAAGGGCAGGTATTCCCCTTTGCGGGCCTGGATTTCATTCTGGGCGACGCTGATGCGTTGCGCCATGATGTTGATTTCCTTGTTGTTGGCGACCGCGACATCCATCAGGGCGACCAGATTGGGGTCATCAAAAAAATCTTTCCAGTTGACGCTGGCGCTGTTGGCGGCCGGTTGTACGGTTTCCTGGTAAGTCGCAGGCAGTGTTGTTTCTGCCTGCTTGCTGGTTATCAGCGGGATGGCACAAGACTGCAGCATCAGTGAGACTGCGCCTGCGACCATCCATTGCAGTTGTTTACTCTTCATCGTCATCATCCTGATGGGTATTGTAGTGATAGGTTTCGGTCAGCGGCTCGGTCTCTTCCTTGCGGATCAGTGATTTTCCGTCAGCCAGTGTGCCGAAAATATAGTAAAGGCCTGGAATCACCACCACCCCGAAAATGGTACCGAACAGCATGCCCCCCATGGCCGAGGTGCCGATGGTACGGTTGCCCACCGCACCGGCGCCCGTGGCTATCACCAGCGGGATCAAGCCGGCAATAAAGGCGAACGAGGTCATCAAAATGGGCCGGAAACGGGTTTTGGCCCCTTCAATCGCCGCGTCGCGGATAGACATGCCCTGACTATGTTTTTGTACTGCAAACTCGACAATCAACACGGCGTTTTTACCCAGCAGGCCAATCAGCATAATCAGGCCGACCTGTGCGTAAATATCATTAGCCAGCCCCAGTATCTTGAGCAGGAACAGCGAGCCAAAAATACCGGCGGGCAGCGAGAGAATCACCGCAAACGGCAGGATAAAACTCTCATACTGGGCGGCCAGCACCATATACACAAACACCAGCACCACCAGGAAAATCATCAGCGCTTCATTGCCGCGTTTTTCCTCGTCAAACGACAGGCCTTCCCAGGCGATGTCATAGCCTTTGGGCAGGGTGGTACGCGCCACTTCTTTCACTGCATTAATGGCCGCTGCCGTGGTATAGCCCTCTGCCGGTTCAGCACGAATCGCCGCTGAGTTGTACAGGTTGTAACGGGTGATTTCGTTGGGTCCTTGACGTTTCTTCATGGTCATAAAGGCGGAGTAAGGCACCATTTCACCGTCTTCGTTTTTCACAAAGTAGTTCAGCACGTCACTCGGATAGCGCCTGAATTCCGGTCCGGCCTGGGTATACACCTTGAAGAAGTTGTTAAAGCGGATAAACCCTTGCTCGTAGGTACTGCCGATCAGGATGTCCAGGTTATCCATGGCTTCGGAGATCGATACTTTTTTCTGCATGGCCAGCTGGTTATCAATCACCAGTTCATATTGCGGATAGTTGGCAGCATAAAAAGTGAACAAACCGGTCAGCTCCTTGCGCTTGCCCAGGGCGGCCATAAACTCTTTATTGATCTTGTCGAACACGTAGTAATCGGCACTGGTGGTTTTATCCAGTAAACGCAGGGATAAGCCGGAAGCCGCGCCATAACCCGGTACCGCAGGCGGTTGGAAATATTCCACCACGGCACCGAAGTTCTTGGTTTTTTCTTCCAGCTCTTCGATGATCTGCTTTACCGACTGCTTGCGTTCAGACCAGTCCTTGAGGTTGATGATACAAGTACCGGCGTTCGAGCCACGCCCTTCAGTCAGCACTTCATAGCCCGCCAGCGAGGACACAGATTCCACGCCTTCCACCTGTTTGGCGAGGGTTTGCAGATGACGTGCCACCTTGTTGGTGGTTTCCAGCGTCGAGCCCGGTGGCGTTTGAATAATAGCGTAAATCATGCCCTGGTCTTCACCGGGGATAAACCCGGCAGGTAACACTTTGTCGACATAGAAAATGCCGACCGAAAACAGCGCCAGCACTAAAAACGTCACCGAGCGCAGGGTCACGACTTTTTCCAGAAAGTTGGTATAACGACCGGTGACCTTTTCAAATACCCAGTTGAAGCCATCCAGAAACACTGAAATAGGCGTTTTGCGTTTGGGTTGGCCGTGGGTGTCTTTCAGGATCATGGCGCACAGCACGGGTGTCAACGTCAGCGCCACAATCCCGGACAGCACAATCGAGGAGGCCATGGTGATCGCAAACTGGCGGTAGAACACACCGACCGGGCCTGGCATAAAGGTGATCGGGATAAATACCGACGTCATCAGCAGGGTGATCGCGACAATGGCACCACCGATTTCACCCAGCACGCGTTGCACTGCTTTGTAGGGGCCGACATGGTCAGAGGCCATTTTGGCATGCACCGCTTCCACCACCACAATCGCGTCATCCACCACCACGCCAATCGCCAGCACCAGGGCAAACAGGGTGACCAGGTTGATGCTGAGGCCAAAGGCTTTCATCACAAAGAAGGCACCGATCAGCGAGATGGGCACTGCCAGCGTCGGAATCAGCGTCGAGCGCCAGTCACCGAGGAAGATAAACACCACCAGCGCCACCAGTACAAAGGCTTCGCCCAGGGTGTGGATCACTTTTTCAATCGAGGCATCGAGAAACTTGGACACGTCATAGTTAATTTCGTAATCCATGCCCGCCGGGAAGCTTTGTTTCAATTCCTCCATTTTGGTTTTCACGTCAGCAATCACTTCGCTGGCATTGGTGCCATAGTTTTGCTTCAGGACAATCGCGGCAGAGGGGTAGCCATCCTTGTTGGAGTAAATGTCAAAAAACTCACTGCCCAGCTCCACTTTGGCAATGTCTCGCAGGTGCAGAATCTCGCCGTTGGAATCGGCGCGGATAATGATGTTGCCATACTCTTCAGGCTTGTTGTAGCGGCCCTTGTACACCAGCACATACTCTTTGGACTGGGCGTAAATCCCCGAACTCTGGCCGAGGCGGCCCGGGCGGCCAATCACACTCTGGCTGCTGATCGCGTCCATCACTTCTTTGGTGGAGACCTTGTAGGCACGCATGCGCTCGGGGTTCAACCAGATGCGCATGGCAAACTGGCGGCTACCGAGGTTTTGCGCCTGCGCAATACCGTGTACGCGCTGAATTTCAGGAATGACGCTGACGTTGACATAGTTGAACAGGAATTTCTCGTCGGCGTTTTTATCTTTGCTGTACAGGTTCACATACATCAGCATGCTCGGCTGTACGGTATTGACGATCACCCCCTCCAGTTGCACCAGCGGCGGGAGTTTGCTCATCACCTGATCCAGCCTGGTTTTCACTAGCACCATGGCCGCGTTCGGGTCCACGCCCAGGTCAAAAATCACCTGGATGGTGGCTTCACCGGCGCTGGTGGCGTCAGACACAATATACTTCATGCCCGGTACGCCGTTGATCGCCCGCTCAATGGAAATCAGCGAGGACTGTACCAGTACATCGGCACTCGAGCCGGGGAAGGCCAGCGTGACGATGACGCGCGGAGGCGCAATTTCAGGAAACTGCGAAATGGGCAGGGTTTTAATCGATAAAAACCCCATAAAAATCATGACCAGCGATAACACGATCGCCATCACTGGTCGTCTGAGAAAGATGTTTAACATGGTTTGTTCACCTTAGATATTATTCTGCGTACAGTTCCAGCTCTGGAATGACTTTTTCAGGTGCTTTGAAATCCAGGTCGATTTTTTGTCCGTTCTTCACCCGGCGCAAGCCTTCCAGCAACACGGTATCCGTGTCTTTCAGCCCGGCTTTGACGATAAACAAATGTGGCAACTCAGCCGCAATTTCAATCATGCGCTGCTCCACCTTGTGGTCTTTGTTCACCACATACACAAAGGTTTTATCCAGCACTTCAAAGGTGGCTTTTTGCGGAATCAGCTGGGCATTCTTGAACGGAACTTCCATCAGGATGGTGCCGGTTTCGCCATGGCGCAACAGACGGTTAGGGTTGGGGAAGTCGGCCCGGAATTCGATGTTGCCGGTTTTATTGTCAAAATCGCCTTCGATGGTTTCAATGGCCCCGGCCTGGTCGAACAGGGCGCCATTGGCCATGCGCAATTTGACGGGTACGCCTTTTTCCTGTTTCTGGTGCAGCTTAAAGTCCAGATATTCTGATTCCGGTACATTGAAATACACCCACATGCGGCTGTTGTCAGACAGGGTAGTCAGCAAGTCGCCCTCGTCGAGCAGGCTGCCTTTTCGTACCAGCAGGTGGTCCATAATGCCGGTAAACGGTGCATTGATGTTGGTAAAGTTCAGGTGGGTCTGGGCCAGTTGCACCTCGGCATTGGCTTTATCCAGCTTGGCTTTGCCCAAGGCCAGTTCATTTGGCGAGACAATATTTTTTTCGGCCAGCGCCCTGGTGTTTTCATATTCGATCTGTACGGTTTTGGCTTCGGCCTGTGCCTTGAGCAAATCGACCTGATACACATTCGGCATGATCTTGAACATGGGCTGGCCCTGTTTGATGATCTGCCCCTCACCGGCAAATACGTCCTGCAAATAGCCACGTTCCAGTGCGCGCAGCTCAATGTGCTGAATGGCATGAATCTGGCAGACATATTCCTTGGTAATCATGGTGTCTTTGCGCCATGGATTGGTGACCTCCAGCTTGGGCACTGCTTCTTCATGCGCCTCTTCATGATGACAAGCGCTAAGCAAGGTGCCCAGCAAGCCTAAAACGATTAAGTGTTGTTTAATCATATGTATGTTCTTATCTTAAAAAATGAGAAGTTTGCTTGCAAAAAACAGGGGTCAGGCGGCGGGGTGATGGCATTTTCCTGCATGATCATCTGCCTGTTTTTCTCCTGAAACATGCTTTGCCTGTGGGGCGCAGCACTGCGAACCGACTTCAGCCAGAAAGCTAAAGCAAACGCACAGAAGTTAAAGCAGGAGAGGGGCCGGTAATCGCTGACATGATGCAGGTGCACAGCCGCATGACGCCTATGACTGGGAAGGGGGTGCCCGGGAGTGCAGGTGGCGTACAACCACCGGACGTGGTGTCAGCCGACGGCGTGACAGAATCAATAATGCAAAAGGAATCACGCAAGCAATCAGCATGCTGGCGGGTGGGGCGATCAATGGAGCAATGGACAGCGGAGACTCGCCATCTCCTGAGTATTCGACAATTTCGGCTACACGGACGCGCACAGTGTCGTCGCTCATACTGGCGCTATCCGAGAATTCGGCGACCAATGCAAATCCAAGCACAGCCAGCAGCACAGTGACGACGCACAGTCTGAGTTGTAACGCGGCTGTATTGAAATACTTATGCATAAGTCAGTTAACGGAAATCATCAGCAGTTTCTGTAGGGGCGGATTGCAATTGTCTTCTGTTGGGTTATGCCTGTATCAGGCAGTTATAAAAAACGACACCTTTTTAAATCGATGATCGTAAAGGCTATTTACAATACTTACATTAAACCTGTTTGCCTCTGGAATGACAATACGCAACTGTGCGTAGTTCGTCAAAAATGGCTGTTTGTAAGCTCGCTGTCAGTTTCGAGGGGGATTTTCAAAGGTGGGCAGGGTTTTGGAAGCCTTGCGTCAAGTTTGACCTGCAGGATGTGCACCGACTGCAGCATTTTAAAAATGGGTTCTGCGCTTTTAGGACTTCGGGTGCCGATAGGGATGGCGCAAGCAGCTAGGTGGCAGTGATTGTCATTTCGGCACAGAGAGTGACAGGGGGGGGCATAGAGTGAGCTAATGTTGTTTTCGCCCCTCGGCGAGTCACTTTTCTTTGCTTGCACAAAGATAAAGTAACCAAAAGAAAGTGCACCCTAGCTTCCGCTTATTTCCTGCGTTGCTCGGCGCGGCAGATAGGGGCCCGTTGAAACCCACCACGATGAAACGTAGATTGGCCATGTGACATTCAGGGCGCTAAGTGACCTTTTAATTTCTAAGGCCGAACCCCAACAAACTATTCTGTTGTTTGTTTAATTTGGCGCGATGATCGAGCGTGAAGCAATGTGAAGAGATTCACCTCACTGAAAGCGTGTGTTTTTTATGGGCCCCTATCTGCCGCGCCGAGTAGCGCAGTCAGCGGGGGAGGGGTCGGCCAGCGGCTGTTTGAGTTCCGCGGTGGCTTGCGTTCTTTGCAAGCCACTAGGGCGAGTTTGGTTGGCCGCCCACGTTGACGAGCAGCGCAGGGAAAAGCCGAAGCTAGGGTGTCTTGTTCTTTGCCTTCTTTCTTATGGACAAGCATAAGAAAGAATGGTCGCCTAAAGGCGAAAAGCAACCTGATGAATGATTCAGTTAAATAGTTTAATGCTGCTTCAGCATCAGCCTATGCGGAATGTCAAAACCCCAGATACGGCCTCAAATACGTCAGCACAATCGGCAATCCAATCGCACTGATCACCCCGTTCAGGCCCATTGCCATGCTGGCATAAATTCCGGCCTCTTCATTCACGCTAAATGCACGCGTAATGCCCAGGCCGTGGGCGCCGACGCCAATGGCGGTGCCGCGTATCCACCATTGGTGAATTTTCAGCGCGTTCATGATGTAAGGCGCCAAAATCGCCCCCAGCATGCCGGTGATCACGGTAAACACCGCGGTGAGCGTGGGCGAAACATTCAGGCGTTCGGCAATGCCCATCGCAATCGGCGCGGTCACTGATTTGGCATACATGCTGCCGACGATGTTATCGCCCGCGCCCATCAGTTTGGCGATCAGCACTGCGCTGACAATGGAGACGGTACTGCCCGCCGTAAGCGCCACCCAGATATGCAGAATTTTGCCCTGCATGCGTTTAAAGCCATTGTAAATCGGCACAGCCAGTGCCACCGTTGCCGTCCCCAGCAGAAAGTGCACGAACTGTGCGCCTTCAAAATACTTTTCGTAGGGCATCTCTAGCAGGTCAATAATCACACAGGTTAGAATCACCGAGATGGCTACCGGATTGACCAGCGGATGACGCTTGGCGCGTACATAGAGCAGATAGCCAAACTGGTAGGTAGCCAGGGTGATAATCAGCGCAAACAGCGGGTCACCAGAAAGATAGACCCACACTTCGGAAATCGGCAGGCGTTTATTCATGGCGATGGCCTTTGCTCATGGCAGTGCCTTTGCTGCGTTTGAGTGAAAAATACCAGAACACTTTTAGCACAATCGCTGTGACGCCAATCGTCAGAATGACGCTGACGATGAGCGCGGTAGAGACTGCCAATGCATGCGTTTTCAGGTCTGGCAAAAACAGCACTACGCCTACCGAAGCGGGCACAAACAGCAGGCCCAGGTGCTGGCGAAAGCCATCGGATACTTCAGCCAGGTCGGTATTGACCTGTCCTTTCACACATAAAAACGCCACCAGCAGCAGCAAACCCAGCACCGGGCCGGGAATGCTGGGTAGAAAGAATTTACTGAGCATTTCGCCCAGGCCTTGCCATAAAAACAGTTGAACCAAACCGGATATCATGCACTCACCGTACTATTATTTTGCGTTGTTTAAAAATATGTCCAGCACAATGTTAATGTCATTTTTTCGATTCGCCTACCTGTTTTTATCCCTGAGTTTGGGCGGAGTAACGCTCGCCTGTGCCGAGACGGAAGAGGATGGACGCTATTGGTTTAGCATTTATACGCAAGGCAAATTGCCTGCAGAGAATGTTTACTGGAGCATGGATACCCACCCGCGCTGGCGGGAAGAGGGCCAGCATTTCGACCAGCTGATTCTGCGGCCGTCAGTGTTTTACAAGCTGAATACCAACACCAGCGTCTGGCTGGGCTATGACACCATCATCAACCACCCCTCAGGACAGTCGTCGTTTCGTGAAAACCGGTTGTGGGAGCAGTTTCAGCATCAGTTTGACGCAGTGGCCGATGTCACGCTGATGAGCCGTACCCGCTTTGAGCAGCGCCGGCGCGAGGACTTTCAGGATGTCGGCCATCGCCTGCGCCAGATGTTCAGAGCGACGACACCTCTGAACCTGCACCCCAGCTTGTCGCTGGTGGTGTTTGATGAGGTGTTTATCAACCTCAACCAGACCGAGTGGGGCGTCCGTCGCGGTCTGGACCAGAATCGCCTGTTTCTGGGCATCAACTGGAAATTCAATGCCGTTTCGAATGTGGATATCGGCTATTTGAACCAGCTCGTCAATAGCCGTACAACCGACCGTGAAAATCACGTACTTTCCACCACCTTGCGTTTCAATTTTTAGGCCGCGATCATCGCGGCAAGCCCCGCTAAGCCTGTATTGGCTTATGCTAGAATAGCGCTTTTGTTTTCAAGTTGATACGCATGACGCAACTGCCGGTTTCCGCGACTGAACAATGGCTCCGTGAAGCACTCTCAAAACGCATCCTGATTCTGGATGGTGCCATGGGCACCATGATCCAGCGTTACAAGCTGACCGAGGCCGACTATCGTGGCGAACGCTTCAAGGATTTTCAAGGGCCGGCCGGTGAACGCGAACTGTTTGTCAAAGGCAACAACGAGCTGCTGACGCTGACCCAGCCGCAGGTGATTCAGGAAATCCACGAGCAATACCTGGCTGCCGGTGCCGACATCATTGAAACCAACACCTTTGGGGCCACCAGCGTTGCGCAGGACGATTACCACATGGCGCAGCTGGTCTATGAAATGAACGTGCAGGCCGCCAAACTGGCCAAGGCCGCCTGTGTCAAATACAGCACGCCTGACAAGCCGCGTTTTGTGGCTGGCGCCTTAGGGCCTACGCCTAAAACCGCGTCCATTTCCCCCGATGTGAATGACCCTGCCGCGCGTAATGTCAGTTTTGACCAGCTGGTAACTTCTTACCTCGAGCAAATCCGCGGACTGGTGGAAGGTGGCGCCGATATCCTGATGGTGGAAACCATTTTTGATACGCTCAACTGTAAAGCGGCGCTGTTTGCGATTGATGCGTTTTTTGAAGAACAGGGCAAGACCTGGCCGATCATGATTTCCGGTACGGTCACCGACGCGTCCGGCCGTATCCTGTCCGGTCAGACCGTGACTGCCTTCTGGCACTCGGTACGCCATGCCAGACCGCTGACTGTTGGCCTGAACTGTGCACTGGGCGCCACCCTGATGCGCCCTTATGCCGAAGAGCTGAGCAAAGTGGCCGATACTTTTGTCTGTATCTACCCCAACGCCGGGCTGCCCAACCCGATGAGCGACACCGGCTTTGATGAAACGCCGGACATCACCTCCAGCCTGGTCAAAGAGTTTGCCCAGAGTGGTTTTATCAATATTGCGGGCGGTTGCTGCGGGACTACGCCACCGCATATCAATGCTATTTATACTGCGATCAAAGACTTGCCACCACGGCAAGTGCCAACCTTGCCAGTCACCACCAAACTGTCAGGGCTTGAACCGTTTGTGATTGATGAACAATCCTTGTTCGTCAACGTCGGTGAGCGTACCAACGTCACCGGCTCCAAGGCGTTTGCGCGCATGATCATCAACGAGCAGTACGAAGAAGCCCTGAGTGTAGCGCGCCAGCAGGTGGAAAACGGTGCGCAGGTCATTGACATCAACATGGATGAAGGCATGCTGGATGCGGTTAAGGCCATGACGCACTTCCTCAATCTGGTCGCCTCCGAGCCGGACATTGCACGTGTGCCTGTCATGATCGACTCCTCCAAGTGGAGCGTGATTGAGGCAGGCCTGAAATGCGTGCAGGGCAAAGCCATCGTTAACTCGATTTCGATGAAAGAAGGCGAGGCCGAGTTTTTGCGTCAGGCCAAACTGTGTCACCGTTATGGCGCCTCGGTTATCGTCATGGCCTTTGATGAAAAAGGCCAGGCCGATACCTTTGCCCGCAAAACAGAAATTTGCAAACGGGCGTATGACTTGTTAGTGAGCACTGGCTTTCCGCCAGAAGACATTATCTTCGACCCGAACATTTTCGCCATTGCCACCGGCATCGAAGAACACAACAACTACGCGGTCGACTTTATCGAAGCCACACGCTGGATCAAGCAGAATTTACCTTACGCCCGCATTTCCGGTGGTGTGTCCAACGTCAGTTTCAGCTTCCGCGGCAATGAGCCCGCACGTGAAGCGATTCATACCGTGTTCCTCTACCACGCGATTAAAGCGGGGATGACCATGGGCATCGTCAACGCCGGCATGGTCGGTGTGTATGACGATATCGACCCCGAGTTGCGCGAGCGCGTCGAAGACGTGGTACTTAATCGCCCAATCGACCCAGCCAATCCGCTGGCCGCCACCGAACGCATGATCGAAATTGCTGGCACGCTAGTGGCTGGTGGCAAAAAAGCAGAAGCCACCTTGGCCTGGCGCGGGACGCCTGAGCAGCCAGTGTCTGCCAGCAAACGGCTGGAATATGCGCTGGTGCATGGTATTACCGACTTTATCGTGGCCGATACCGAAGAAGTCCGTCAGGAAATTATGCATCATGGCGGCCGCCCGATTCATGTGATTGAAGGCCCGCTGATGGATGGCATGAACGTGGTCGGTGACCTGTTCGGCCAGGGCAAAATGTTCCTGCCGCAAGTGGTGAAATCTGCCCGCGTGATGAAATCCGCCGTGGCACACTTGATCCCGTTTATTGAAGAAGAAAAAGCCCTGGAAGAAAAACGCACCGGCGTGGTGGCCAAGCCCAAAGGCAAAGTGGTGATCGCCACGGTCAAGGGCGATGTGCACGATATCGGCAAAAATATCGTTTCGGTGGTGTTGCAGTGCAACAACTTCGAAGTGGTCAATATGGGCGTGATGGTGCCTGCCGCCGAAATTCTGGCCATGGCCAAAGCCGAAAATGCCGATATTATCGGCCTCAGCGGCCTGATTACGCCATCCCTCGAAGAGATGGCCTATATCGCTAAAGAAATGCAGCGCGATCCGCATTTTGTCGCGCTGCAAACGCCCCTGTTGATTGGCGGCGCGACCACCTCACGTGCACATACTGCCGTGAAAATTGCGCCCAATTACACCGGCCCGGTCATCTATGTGCCGGATGCTTCGCGCTCGGTCAGCGTGATGCAAAACCTGCTGACGCCGGAAACACGTGGCGCCTATCTGGCCGAAATCCAGGCCGATTACGATAAAGCGCGTCACCAGCACGCCAACAAAAAAGGCGTGCCGATGCTGAGTCTGGTGGAAGCCCGCGCCAATGCCGCCAAGCTGGCATTTACCGGTGCCGCCGCTCCGGTCAAGCCGAAATTTATCGGTCGCCGTGTATTTAAAAATATCGATTTAAGCTTGGTCGCCCAATACATCGACTGGGGCCCGTTCTTCCAGACCTGGGACCTGGCCGGTTTTTACCCGGCGATTCTCAAGGACGAAGTGGTCGGCGAAGCCGCGAGCAAGGTGTTTGCCGAAGCCAAGGTCATGCTGCAAAAAATCATCGATGGTCGCTGGCTCAGTGCCAACGGTGTGATTGCCCTGTTCCCGGCCAATCAGGTGAATGGCGACGACATTGAAATTTACACTGACGAAACCCGCAGCCAGGTCGCACTCACCTGGTACGGCATGCGCCAGCAAACACAAAAACCGGTGATTGATGGCGTGGCCCGCCCCAACCAGTGTCTGGCTGATTTTATTGCGCCTAAAGGGCCATCTAGAAATGAAACCATAGACGACTATATCGGCCTGTTTGCAGTGACCGCAGGCCTGGGTATGGAAAAACGCCTGGCCGAATTTGAGAAAAACCATGATGACTACAACGCCATTATGTTCAAGTCACTGGCTGATCGTCTGGCCGAAGCGTTTGCTGAATATATGCACGAACGCGTGCGTACCGATTTCTGGGGCTATGCCGCCAGCGAGGCGCTGGATAAAGACGCGCTGATTAAAGAGCAATACCAGGGCATCCGACCAGCGCCAGGCTACCCGGCCTGCCCGGACCATACGGTCAAAGCCGATATGTTCAGGGTGTTGCAGGCGGAAGAAATCGACATGCAACTGACCGACAGCTTTGCCATGATCCCGGCGGCCGCGGTGAGTGGGTTCTACCTGGCGCACCCGGAGGCGAAGTATTTCAGTGTGGATAAAATTGGCACGGACCAGCTGGACGATATGGCGGTGCGGCGCGGCTTGGAAAAAGCGTATCTGGAGAGATGGTTAGCACCGAACCTAGGTTAGGGTGATTGGGAAGCGAGAAAGGCGTACTGAAAAGTGCGCTTTTTTATTGGGATGACTCAAAAGTGTCATTCTTTGAGAGTTATTTAGTTATGGGTGGGCATTGATGCCCACGCGGAATATTTGCGGTTGTTTGTTGCTTAGTGTTTCGCCCCTCGGCGAGTGACTTTTCTTTGCTTGCACAAAGATAAAGTCACCAAAAGAAATGCACCCTAGCTTCCGCTTTTATCCTGCGTTGCTCGCCAAAACAAGCGGTCACGAAACTCGACCTGGCAACTCACAAAATACGTGAGCTGCTGCGGGACTCGAACAGTCGCTCCCTTTATTCTTGTTTTGGCTGCGCTACTCGGCGCGGCAGATGGGGACCCATAAAACCACACGCCTTCACTTTGTTGATATTCTTTGCATTGCATTCCGCTCGATCACCGTGAAAAACAAAATGGTTTGTAGTGGTGTAGGGTGGGCATGTATGCCCACGCGGAATATTGGCGGTTGTTTGTTGCTTGGTGTTTCGCCTCTAGGCGAGTTACTTTCTGTTGCTTGCCCCACAGAAAGTAACCAAAGAAGAGGGCCCCCAGCCATCACGGCCTTCGGCTCCCTTGCGTTGCTCAACAAAGTAAGCGGTCACGAAACTCGCCCTGGCAGCTCACACACATCGTGAGCTGCTGCGGAACTCAGACAGTCGCTCCCTTCTTCCTTGCTTTGTTTCCGCTACTCAGCGTGATGGGATGGGATTTATCTCGCCAAACTCGCACCGTTGCAGTTCGGATCGTTGAAAAACAGCAATTCTTTTTCAATCCACTGACCGTTGCGCCCAACTGGTGTTCGGGGTCCCCATCTGACGCGCCGAGCAACGCAGGGTTGCCGGGAGAATTCGGCCATCGGCTGTCCGAGTTCCGCGGTAGCTTGTGCAGTGTGCAAGCTGCTAGGGCGAGTTTCGATGGGCGCCCGGCAAACCGAGTAGCACAGGATACAAGCGTAAGCTGGGGTGTCTTGTTCTTTGCCTTCTTTCTTATGGACAAGCATAAGAAAGAACGGTCGCCTAAAGGCGAAAAAGAATGCAGCAATTGAGCGCAAAATTTTTCGAGTGCCCCAGCCATTTTGTGCTCGAAAAATTACTTTTCTAATAATGGTGCTATCGCCGCCATCAACCTCTGTGTGGTCCCTCTATGTTGCAAAGTAAACCCTTTCGCCGCTTGCGACATCTTTTGCACTCTCGCTTTATCTGCCGCCCATGCGGCAATCATGCCACGCAGCTCAGTGACATCACTTAATTGCACCGCCGCATCGGCCGCGACTGCCGCTTGTGTCACCTGCGCAAAATTAAACATATGTGGCCCCAGAATGGTCGGCACGCCCATCGCCGCTGCTTCAATCAGATTTTGCCCGCCCAGTGGCTGCAAACTACCGCCCATCACGGCAAAGTCACTCGCCGCATAATAGGTATACATCTCGCCCATGCTGTTACCCAGCACCACCTGCACATCGTCATGCAGGGGCTGCGCCAATTCCGTACGCAATACATAGCGTATGCCGCGTGCTTTGAGCAGGGCTTCTACTTCGGCAAAGCGTTGCGGATGGCGCGGCACCAATAGTGTGAGTACATGACTGCCCTGCACGGCATCCAGGATCAGGCGCTCTTCGCCTTCACGTGTGCTGGCCGCCATGCATACCGTCCTTTGCGTGCCCAGTAGCTGTCTCAAGCCTTTGCCTTTTTCTGCACTGTCAGCGGGCGGGGTCACGTCAAATTTCAGGTTGCCGCAGACAAGGCTGTGTTGCGCGCCCAGGGTTTGCAGGCGCTGCGCATCGGCCTCTGTTTGTGCGGCGACCAGCGCCAGTTGTTGCAGGCCGGTACGCGTGAGCTGGCCCAGCCTGGCATAGCCGCGTGCCGATTTCTCAGACAGGCGCGCGCTGAGCAGGGCCATCGGGATCTGCCGTGTACTGGCCTGATCGATTAAATGGAACCATAGCTCGGTCTCCATTAACAAGCCGATGACCGGCTTGAAATGCTGCAAAAAGCGCTTGGCGGCGCCCGGCGTATCTACCGGTAAGTAGGCTTGCACCATGCGCTGTGCAGCAATTTCACGGGCAAACAGCTGGCTGCTGGTGTCGCGGCCGGTGGGGGTGCCATGCGTGATCAAGAGTGTGTGTTGCGGATAAGCTGCTAACAGGGCCTGTATCAGTGGTTGCGTCGCGCGGGTTTCGCCCACCGAGACGCAATGTATCCAGATCACCGGCGCAGAAGAGATGGGGGTGTAAAAACCGTACCGCTCCACCCAGTGCTGGCGATATTCCGGTTGTTTCAGGCTGCGCCAAAGCAGCTTGAGGGGCAGCAGTAAAGCCACCAAAAACATAAGTAAGGTATAGAGCAAACGCGGCATGCCGATATTCTCGCATATTTGTGTTGTGGCTTTGATGCAAATCTGTGTGTTGCAAGGTGAGTGATGACTCACCACTACGTCAGGCCACGTCCTGACTATGCTGACAAAAATGCAAGATGCAGGCACAAAAAAATACCCGAAAAAAGTGGTTGACGCACACAACATAAAGGCATAAATTATCGAGGTCAACACAAGATGTTGTGTTTGATCGGTGCGGCAACCCCAAATGGATATTTCTGCTTTTTGCAGCAAAAAACCCTATGCCACATGCACCCACCAACCCGTTCCAAAACTTGACCAGCCCTGTAAAAGCGTGATGCTTGCATGCTGGTTTTAGTTTTTCCAAATAAAACAGAATCACCAAGGTGTGGGAGAAATTGATGCTGAAAGCAGTTGAACAAAAGAAAGTCCATTCAGAGGGCGTCGCCGTGGATATTCCGGTGCAACCGGTCTCACTGGATATCTGGGATAAAAAATATCGCCTGAAAACCAAATCTGGCGAGCATGTTGACTTGGATATGGACGATTCTTATGCTCGCGTAGCCCGTGCTTTGGCTGATGTAGAAACCACCGAAGAGAAAAAAGCCGAATGGCACGAAAAATTCCTGTGGGCCTTGCGCCGCGGAGCCATCCCCGCTGGCCGTATTACCTCCAACGCTGGTGCGCAAGAGCACAAACCCGCCACTTCGACCATTAACTGCACCGTGTCTGGCGTGGTTGAAGACAGTATGGACGACATTCTGGGTAAAGTGCATGAAGCGGGCCTGACCCTGAAAGCCGGTTGCGGCATTGGTTACGAGTTCTCCACCCTGCGTCCAAAAGGCGCGTTTGTGGCCGGTGCCGGTGCTTACACTTCCGGCCCATTGAGCTTTATGGATATCTACGACAAGATGTGTTTCACCGTCTCGTCTGCCGGTGGTCGCCGCGGTGCACAAATGGCCACTTTTGATATCAGCCACCCGGACGTGACTGACTTTATTAAAGCCAAGCGTGAAAACGGCCGTCTGCGCCAGTTCAACCTGAGCTGCCTGATTACCAAAGAATTCATGGAAGCGGTGAAAGCCGATGCCGAGTGGAAACTGGCTTTCCCTGTCACCGAAAAAGAAGCCATTATCGATGGCCTCAATATCAACGACGACAGCCAGGTGGTGTGGCGCGAGTGGCCGATCAAAGGCAAATACCTGACCAAACTGGAAGGCCCGGAAGCCGGTAAAGTGGCTTGCCGCGTGTATAAAATCATCAAGGCACGCCGTCTGTGGGATGTGATTATGTCATCCACCTACGACTTTGCCGAGCCAGGCTTTATCCTGATTGACCGCGTCAACGAGATGAACAACAACTGGTTTTGCGAAAACATCCGCGCCACCAACCCCTGTGGTGAGCAACCACTGCCACCATATGGCGCCTGCCTGCTGGGTTCGGTCAATCTGACCAAGTTTGTGCGCCAGCCATTCACCGGTGAAGCCTATTTTGACTGGGAAGAATACCGCAACGTGGTCGCCGTGTTTACCCGCATGCTGGATAACGTGGTGGAAATCAACGGCCTGCCGCTGGAACAGCAACGCCAGGAAATCGCCCGCAAACGCCGTCACGGCATGGGCTATCTGGGCCTGGGTTCCACACTCACCATGCTGACCATGAAATACGGCGATGAAGACTCCATCAAATTCACCGAAGAAGTGACCCGTGTCATGGCCGAAGTGGGCTGGGAAATCGGCGTGCAACTGGCTGAAGAAAAAGGTGCTGCACCGATCATGGACGAGAAATTTGAAGTGACCGCCGATATGCTGCGTCACCGTCCTGAAATGGCTGCCGATGGCATTAAAGTCGGCCAAAAACTGGCAGGCAAAATCTTGCTGGGTAAATACAGCCGCTACATGCAGCAGTTCCCCGAAGGCCTGCGCAACCAGATCGCCACCAAAGGCGCGCGCTTTACCCACCACAGCTCCATCGCGCCAACCGGCACGATCAGCTTAAGCCTGGCCAACAACGCCAGCAACGGTATCGAGCCGAGCTTTGCCCACCACTATGCCCGTAACGTGATCCGTGAAGGCAAAAAGTCCAAAGAGAAAGTAGACGTATTCAGCTACGAGCTGCTGGCCTACCGCGAGTTGATTAACCCGAAAGCCATGCCGTTTGGCACCTCAGAGGAAGAAAAGCTGCCGGATTACTTTTTAGATTCATCCACCATCATGGCCAAGGCCCACGTGGATATTCAGGCCGCTGCGCAAAAATGGATTGATAGCTCGATTTCCAAAACCATCAACGTGCCCACCGATTACGACTTTGAGGATTTCAAAAACATCTACCTCTATGCGTATGACAAAGGCCTGAAAGGTTGCACGACCTTCCGTTTCAACCCTGAGGCGTTCCAGGGTGTGCTGGTGACCGAGAAAGATCTGGAAAGCACCACCTACAAGTTTACGCTGGAAGATGGCACCGAGATTGAAGCCAAAGGCAACGAAGAGATTGAGTACGATGGCGAGATTCACTCGGCGGCGAATTTATTCGACGCGTTTAAAGAAGGCTACTACGGAAAATTCTAAGGCCTGACCTACTGCGCTCACGGGTGCGGTGTTGCAAAGCGGTTTTTAATCCTCATGTACTGTTTGTACACTCCGGTTAAAAATCACTTTGCGCCTAGCCCCCGAGTCGCTCGCTACGGTCATCCCATAGAATTTTGGCAAGTAAAGAACATTAAAATTTAAGCACTCCAATAGGAGAACACCATGGCAATTAAAATCGACAAAAAAATCACCGCCTACAAGCTGGTGACAGACGAAGACAAAAAAGCAGCCGAAGCCGCTGCACAAGCCCCCAGCAACGTGATTCAAATGGGTGAGCCACTGGGCCGCCCGGATATGCTGGTAGGCAACACCTACAAAATCAAAACCCCTGTGACCGAGCACGCGCTCTACATCACCATCAACGACGTCATCATGAACGAAGGCACGCCACAAGAGCACCGCCGCCCGTTCGAGATATTCATCAACTCCAAAAACATGGAACACTTCCAGTGGATTGTCGCGCTGACCCGCGTCATGTCCGCCGTGTTCCGTAAAGGTGGCGATGTCACCTTTTTGGTTGAAGAACTCAAAAGCGTGTTTGAGCCTAGCGGTGGCTACTTTAAAAAAGGCGGCAAATTTGTGCCCAGCCTGGTTGCCGAGATTGGTGAAGTGGTAGAAAAACACCTGCAAGAAATCGGCATGCTGAAAAAGCCAGGGTTAGACGAACACCAGCAAAAACTGGTAGAAGAGAAAAAAGCCGAATACCTAGAAAAACACGCCAAATCAGGTGATGAAAACAACGACGAAGGCTTCCCCAAAGGCGCGCAGCTTTGCAAAAAGTGTAATACCAAAGCAAGCATATTGATGGATGGATGTATGACCTGCTTGAATTGTGGTGATAGTAAGTGCGGTTAATTATTGATTAAATGAAAGGAGCTTCGGCTCCTTTTTTATTACCTATGCATAAACCGTTAATAGTTTATTTAGATAGTTGTGATATTTCCAATTTATCAGATGAGACGAAACGTACTGAAAAGTTGGTACAAATTGAGAGAGAGCTTTTTTCTCTAAAAGAAGAAGGCTTAATAGAGTTCAGATTTAGCCATGTGCATGTTATTGAAGCAGCACCAACAGAACCTCAGTATGTAGACTTGGCACATAAGAGATTTTCTTATATCAAAAAACTATGTGGGTACAAATGTTTTGTTACTCCAATAGAAATTATAAGAACAGAAGTTCAGAGATTAGGTGAGGCTCATGAATCCTTCATTGAAGTATTAAATGATGAGGGCATTTGGTTTCCTCCAATTGATATTGAGGAAGGGTTTATAGATTTTGCAAGCGAGTTTAGACAAAGAATTGCATCTGAACTTGATCGCAAGGATCGAAGAAAGTTGGAGAGGACGCTTTTCGAGAAAAATGGTGATTTTACTGCGATTGCAAGGAAAGTTATTAGAGATGCAGCACCAGAGTTTGTAAAAGGGCTTTGTTCTAAATATCCTTTGCTACCGGAAAATATTGAGCTGGCGAATAAAGTCTTTCTAGAAACTGGCTCAATGAAATATTTATTTGATGAGGTAAAGAAATCGTTAGCTGATATGGAATTTATTGGCGATTGGTACGCGAAACAATGGGATTTACTAATACCGAACTCAGCGTATCTCAGAGAGATTGGAATGAACTTAAAGGAGCAGCTCTCTGAGTTTACTGAAAATCTTAAATCTTCAAATGAAAGCCTGAAAAAATTAGCCTTAAATGATAGTGAAATATTTCGAATGGCAGAGGAAAACTTTTCTAAGCTATCAAAGAGTTTACCTTTGAGTATTGCGGAGAAAATGGCGAAAGATGAGCAAGTAAAATTATCGACAGCCCCTAATTGGGAGCTAACGCCGTCATTGTTATCGATGACTTATACCTATCTAAGTTTAATTAAATCAATTGTGCAGAGTGGTCAGAAACCAAGAGGAAGCGATTTTGGCGATGTCTATCACACTTCATTCATACCATATGTTGATTTCTTTAGGGCTGATGGAGCAATTTCTTCTGCTATAACCAAAGCAAAAATGCCTTTGAAAGCTGTCATCGTTTCCAAGCTGGAAAATTTGCCAGAGCAAATAAGATTGAAGTTAAAGTGAGTTAAGCTAGAGACGGATAAATATTAAGTACTAAAGGAGGAGCTAATGCAAGATTTTCTAGACAAGCTGACATCGTATAATCTATTCAACAACTTATTGCCAGGTGTCATTTTTTTAACCTTTATAAATGAGTTGCTGAAAATTGATTTGCTGGGAGATAACCTCGCAAAAGCTTTTTTTATTAGTTATTTTACTGGGCTAATAATTGGACGAGTAGGCTCTTTAATAATTGAACCTATTTTAAAAAAGATAGGTTTTATAAAATTTGGCTCTTATGAGAGCTTTGTTGAAGCGTCTAAGAACGATCCTAAGATCGAAATTCTTTCTGAATCAAACAATATTTATAGAGTAATAATTGCCACCTTTGTCTTAATCCTTGCAGCAATTGGGTATGAGAAATTAGCAAATGAGTGTGTTTGGTTGTATGAGCATAGGTTAATTATTTTTTCCGTTGCCATTTTATTATTATTTCTATTCTCTTATCGTAAACAAACTGCATATATAAATAAAAGAGTTGCTACTACTAAATAGGGGGGAGGAATTATGGCGGATTACTTTGAGATTGATTTCCTTGGAGTTGAAACGGCAAAAAGCGGTGATGCAATTACGTTGCGCTATTCAGTTAATGGAGTAACGGGAGTTCATGTAATCGACGGGGGCTATATCGATACTGGTGATCAAATCATCGAGCATATCCATAAGTTTTATTCAACTCTCGTTATTGATAACGTAATTCTCACACATCCTGATCGAGATCATGCCAATGGATTAAGAAAGGTTTTGGAGCAATGTACTGTAAAAAATTTATGGATGAACCGACCATGGATATATGCAGATCAGTTAATTAATCGGTTTGAGAATTATGAATCAGTTGAGGCTTTAAGAAGAAAGTTGCGGTCAGTCTATGATGCGACGGCCATGCTTGAGGATATTGCCTTTGCAAAAGGCATTCCAATTCATGCGCCAATTCAAGGCCAAAATATTGGGCCTTTTTTAGTGATGGCTCCTAAGCTAGATAGGTATCTGGATTTAATCGTTGATTCGGATAAAACTCCAGAGGCGGTTGAGGAGAGTGTATTAGATAATGCTATGAAAGGCTTAATAGGGGCTTTGAAAGCTGCCGCTACTTACATAACATCTTTTTGGGGGGATGAGTACTTTCCTCCTGAACCAACTAGTCGCGAGAATGAAATGAGTGTAGTACAAGCAGCCATCTTAAATGAGAAATCTATTTTGCTTACCGGTGATGCGGGTCGTGAGGCATTGCAAGAGGTAATAGATTATGCACCCAGTGTGGGATTGGCTCTTCCAGGGATCAATTACTTTCAAGTACCCCATCATGGTGGTCGCCATAATGTTTCTACCGACATATTAGATCAAATTGTTGGCCCACGCTTGGCTCAAAAGCCAAGCCAATATACTTGGAATGCAATTTGTAGCTCTGCTAAAGCAGATGAAGATCATCCAAGGAAGTCAGTAATACGAGCGATGCTACACCGTGGAGCTCATTTTGCGGCTACAGAGGGTAAGACCATTGGATTCGCTGAGGGAATAACAAGGCCGGGTTGGTATCCTGTTCCACAAACAGACTATCCAGATGAACAGGAAAATTAATTTATTTTATTTTTAATAGTTAACCCATCTCAAAATAAATTCTATGTCGATTGTAAAAAGCTATTCTGTCGGTTCGGGTGATATGTTTTATATAAAGCATAACAGCGATAACTTTACTATCATTGATTGTGATCTGACTAAAGAGAACGCTAACGACATTATTTTAGATATTGTGATTGCTAAACTAGGTAAGGATATAGAGAGGTTCATTTGTACTCATCCTGATGAAGACCACTTTGGCGGCATTCATCTTCTAGATGATGCAATCTCAATTTCTAACTTTTATGTTGTTAATAATAATGCAATAAAAGATGAGGTAACCGAATCTTTCAAGCGGTATTGTCAATTGAGAGACGGGGATAAAGCATATTACATATCGCAAGGGTGTCGCAGAAAATGGATGAATTTAAGTGATGATGAGCGCGGCTCATCTGGTATCAGTATCTTGTGGCCTAATTTATCAAATCCACACTTCAAAGCTGCTTTAGCCAATTGCAATGCTGGTATTTCTTACAACAATACCTCCGCTGTCATTAGATATGCTGTAGAAGATGGAGCAAGTGTTTTATGGTTGGGTGATCTTGAAACCGACTTTATGGAAAGTATTGTCGACGATATTGAACTAACTAAAACTACAATAGTATTTGCTGCTCATCATGGCAGAAAGTCTGGAAAAATCCCCGATAGTTGGTTGGAGAAACTAGATCCACAGATAGTTGTGATTGGGGAAGCACCGTCAAGACATCTACATTACTATACTGGGTACAGTAAAATCACTCAAAATAGAGCTGGGAACATTACTATGAACATAGTTGATGACAAGGTTCATTTTTATGTTTCTGATGATACTTATACAAATGAAGCATTAGTCGATGAAGGATTAGATGATATCGCCGATGCTAGATACGTTGGTTCTATTACTGTTGAAACTGAATATACTTTGTAGTCTTTATTTAAATTTCTGCACGCATGCAGGAAGTGCGCGGGGTCGGGTCTAGCCTTGTAGCATATCAACAACAATTAAGGCCAAATCAGAAATCAAAGTGTCAGACGCCTTTGATTTTCCTCCCCGATAAAACCAAGCCGCAAGTAGCGGCTTTTTTATTATTCAAATCATTATTTTGTACAAAATAGACAATTTGCACTATTATTGCGTCAATAGGAGGGTGGATGATGCAATATGTTTCTGCAACAGATGCTAAACAAAACATGGCGGCTTTAATTGATACGGCACAGCGTGAGCCAGTGACGATTCGTCGCCAAAACCGTGATGTGGCGATTGTGCTTTCGCCTACAGAGTATCAACGTTTGCGCGGGCTGAATTTAGCGGAGTTTCAATCATTTTGTGACCGTGTGGGGCAAACGGCGGTTGCAAACGGATTAACCGAGGACAAATTAGCCGAGTTGCTTGCGGATGAGTGAGGGTTTGAGGGTTGTCTGTGACACCAACACCCTCATCAGTTATCTGCTTTTGCCACAGAGTGCACCTGCGCTTGCAGTGCGTAAAGCACTTGAGCAAGGCGTATTGTTGGTTTCTGAATCTACCTTAAGCGAACTGGCAGATGTGTTATCGCGCCCAAAGTTTGACCGCTATATTTCAATTGAAGACAGACAAGCTTTTTTTAGACTGTTTAGTCGCATGTATGAACGTGTGAATATTGTCTACCCTGTCAACGCCTGCCGTGACCCCAAAGATAATCAATTTTTAGAAGTGGCGGTCAATGGTGAGGCATCCATCATCATCACTGGCGATGCGGATTTGTTGGTGTTGCACCCATTTCAAGGTGTTTCTATTTTGACCGCTGCACAGTTTAATGCGCTATCCATTGATGCGTTGAGGTAGGGTAAACTCGGCCACAGTCCGTAGCTTAACCTCTTCAATCCGGCGCACCGTCAACGGGTGCGCCCGACATAAAACAATAGGCTTGAAAACGCATGCAAGGGGTAGGGTCTAGCTTTGTAGCATCTTCATACCTTCATTTGTTTCAATCCGCCTGATGCTAGAAAATCCGACATCACTCATTCATTTTTTAAAATTTGCACGTTGGTGGCAATTTTGCTACCATAATTCATGACTATTCGCATTGTATTAGACACTAATATTTTTGTCGGTGCTTGTTTAAGCAAGGGTGCGGCTAATCAAGTAGTAGCGCGTTGCTTGCGTGGCGAATTGACGCCATTAATGGGTGCCGCACTTTTGGCAGAGTATGAAGATGTGATTGCACGTCAGGATTTGTTTGAAGGTTGTCGCTTAAACCTTGATGAACGCAATGAATTGTTAGACATCTTTTTAGCCCGATGCGAGTGGACGCGGATTTATTACACTTGGCGGCCAAATTTACCAGATGAGGCAGATAATCATTTGATAGAGTTGGCAGTGGCAGGCGATGCGCAGTTTGTAGTCACACGCAATTTAAAAGATGTGGCACGGATGGAGTTGCGCTTTCCAAATTTGCGTATTATCAGCCCAGAAGATTTGTTAAAGGAGTAATTGAAATGAGTGCTTTAACCTTACGTTTACCCGATGACAAACATCAACGTTTGCGCGCTTTAGCAAAATCACGCGGTACGACCGTGAATCGCCTGATGGATGAAATGACGACGCTCATGCTGGCGGAGTTTGATGCGGAAACGCACTTTAGGCTAAGGGCGATGCGCGGTGCAGATAATGTTGAGCGTGGCTTAGCATTGTTAGACAAAGTTGCCACAGAGTAAATTAATCTTCACACAACCCCAACAGTGCCAGGGGTCGGCTCTAGCTATGTAGCATATTCATGGGCTGAGATGCGTGATGATGGTTTGCTGCTATTCAGGACCTGACTCTGATGGCCTTCAGTTTAATTAAACGATATTGGTGACTACCATCGTGAGGAGTCTACTAGTAGCGTCTCTGTGCCGAAATGACGTTCGGCACCTGCTGAATCAGCGTTAGTAAGTGGCTGAGGTGCTCAAGGTTTGTCACCTCAATCGAAAACTGCATCAGCGCCAGATTGTGCCTGCTGATGGTGTTAGCCTTGGTGGCGTTGATTTTTTCCCGTGCAAATAGATCACTAATATCCCGCAGCAAGCCTTGGCGATCATGGGCTTCCACTTCAATATCCACAGTTGCGCCGAAGTTCTCGTAGCTGCCCCATTGCGCAGCAAGTACACGGTCGCGCCTCTCCTCTGGTAACCGTGCTATGAAGCCACAGGTGCTGCGATGGATAGTAACCCCGTGATCGCGCGTCAGGTAGCCAACAATCGTATCCGGCGGTAATGGTTTGCAGCATTTGGCAAACCCCGTCTGCAAGTTGCCAACGCCTTCAATCACGATACCGGCGTGGGAGTGCAGCGCGGTGTTGCGTCTGGGCGCGCGTGTTTTCGTGACTGTTTCTGGTTTGGGCGCAGCATCTTCCTGGATCGCAAGCGAGAGTTGATGTTCACTGACATCCCCGCGCCCAATGGCGGCCAGAAAATCTTCAAGTTTCTGGAAGTGCAGTTTCTGTGCGATCTTTTCATGATTGATGGCACCGATGCCGGCCCGATGTAGCTCACGATCTAGCTTCACCCGACCCTGGGCCACATTTTCATCAAAATGCTGGTATTTAAACCATTGCCTGACCTTGGCGCGGGCGCTAGGGCTTTGGAGATAACCCAGTGAAGCATTCAACCAGTCCCGGCTAGGCGAACCAAGTTTTGAAGTCAGGATTTCTACGCGCTGGCCATTTTGTAATTTGGTGTTGAGCGGCACGATGCTGCCATTGATCTTGGCGCCACGCGTACGGTGCCCCAGATCGGTGTGTAGCGTATAAGCAAAATCGATCGGGGTAGACCCTTTTGGCAAGTCGATGACTTTACCCAGTGGCGTCAGCACATAGACGCGATCCTGAAACAGTTCACTCTTGAATTGTTCCAACAGGTCGCCACTCTCAGAGACGTCATCCTTCCAGGCCAGGATCTGGCGTAGCCATGCGATCTTTTCGTCAAATTTGGCGTCGGATTTCCCTCCCTCCTTGTAGCGCCAATGTGCCGCGACGCCCAATTCAGAGTGCTGATGCATTTCGAAAGTGCGGATCTGCACCTCAAGTGCCAGGCCACGCGGCCCACTGACCGCGGTATGTAGCGAACGATAATTGTTGCTCTTGGGGCGCGCGATATAGTCGTCAAATTCACCGGGGATGGGCTGCCATAGGTTGTGGATGAGCCCGAGCACGGCATAGCAATCCTTGATATCGTTAACCAGCACGCGCACAGCACGGACATCATAGAGCTGGGTAAAATCCAGATGCTTGCTTTTCATCTTCTTGATGATGCTGTAAATGTGCTTGGGACGCCCAGCGACTTCCCCTTTGATGCCCGCTTCAAGTAATTCTTTTTGCAGCTCTGCCACGACGTCAATAATATATTGCTCCCTGTCGACGCGGCGCTCATCCAGCTTATGTGCGATTTCCTTGTAGATCTGAGGTTCCAGATAGCGCAGAGAGAGGTCTTCCAGCTCCCACTTGAGTTGCCACACGCCAAGGCGGTTGGCGAGTGGCGCAAAGAGGCTCTGGCTTTCCTGTGCAATCTGTTTCTGCAGGCTAGTGCTAGCCCCAGACAAATGGCGCAGGGTTTGCGTACGTTCTGCCAGTTTGATCAATACCACGCGGATGTCCTGCACCATGGCCAGCAGCATTTTGCGCAGACTTTCTATTTGTTGCGCGTGGTATTCGTTTTTCCGGTCCGCGCCATGCAGGCGCTCGGTCTCGCTGAGTGCCTGGATTTGCTCCATGCGTGAAATGCCTTCCACTAGGTCCGCAATATTGGCGCCCAAACGGGTTTCCAGCGTTGCCCGCCAATCGGCTAGATATTCAGGCACTGCATGCAATATCGTGGCAGCGATTGTTTCGACATCCATGTTCATGTCAATGAGGATAGTCGCCGCACCTAATGCATGTAACAGCAGTGGCGTGCCAGTCAGTGCTGAGTGCCCAGAATAGAGCGGCACTGCCAACGCATAGGCGCGACTGATCAACTCAACTTCGGAAGGCGAGAATCGCTGCGCTGCCGCTTCCAGCCATGTAGAAACATCGCCTGCATTTGAGGCGAGTAAAGCAGAGATTGGATGATGAACAGAAACCATGGGATATTATGGCATCAGTCCTGTGCAACAAGCCAGAATCTACGAGGACGGATCTTGCAAAATCGCATCTCGATACAAGCAAAAGCCATCATTCACCGCGCATTTTTCTTGCAGTGCCAGGGGTCGGGTCTAGCTTTATAGCATTTCAATCTCTAAATGTATTTCAAACGCTCTCAAGGGTGTGTATGATTTTTTTTGGCATTTAGATGCCGTCAATTCCAATAATGAATTTAACAGACTAGGGGAAAAGAAAATGCTCAGAAAAATATTTTGCTGTTTATTTGGGTCTGCCAAACCAGTGACACAGCCAATGGAAAACCTTGCTGAAAAGCCAGAAGCCGGGCAGGTGGTAGTGCAGTCAAACGACCCAATTCTCAGCCAGATTCAACTATTTGCACTGGATTTTGCACCTGTTGGTTGGTTAATTTGTGATGGAAGGCAGCTTGCAATAACCCAGTATATGGTCCTGTTCGCCTTACTAGGTACCAAGTATGGCGGCGATGGCAAAATGAGTTTTGCATTGCCTGATTTGCGTGACAAGGCGCCAATGCCCAATATGGTTTACTGTCTTTGCGTCTCGGGCGTTTTTCCTGAACGCGGAGGTAATTAATAACAATGGATGGGTGGGTCCTGTAGGTTACATTTCAAAATAAACAAAGCCGCTAATTGCGGCTTTTTTGTTGTAGTTTTTAAACAGAAATAAATATTTTTATCTTAATCAGATTGTTTTTAATTTTTGAGCCACCGTACATCAAATTATGAATGTAAATTATTTGATAACGATAGATGCAGGATGGACACACTGGTTCTCAACCAGAGGGACTGAGTTATCAAATTTTTTAGGCAAGCTCAACGTCAAGGCCTTAGCTAGTAGCGCATTAATAAATTATCAACATAAATAAGGGAAGGTAAATCATGAAAAAAATGCTTTTAATTCTACTAATTGCAAGTCTTGTTTCTGGTTGTACCCATATCAGCACTTTGTGGCGCGTTGATGATATTAATAAGCAGCAAGATACAAAAAACCTTGTAAACCTTGATGATGTCATTGCTAGGGTTGCCCAAGATAAAGTCAAAAGAAATGCAGAGGTATATGCGCTTATTAAATTATCTGATGAAGCTTGTGAGGTGCATAAATCAAAAATAATTTCCAACGGTAGTACAACTAACTTTTTAGCCTCATCAAGTGCACTTTCTTTATCCGGACTTTCTGCCATTGCAACAGGGGTGGCTGCACGCAATCTGGCTGCTGCATCTGCAATCGTCACTGGTAGCACTGCTGAATATAATAGCAATATTTATTACGGCATTATTGTTCCGGCTATTGTGCGAGAAATTTCAAAAGAGCGTACTAAAAGATATTTAAAAATTAAAGGCAAGCTTGGTAATGCCTATGATCAATACCCAATTCAAGAGGCCCTATCAGAGGTGCTTGACTACCATTATTCGTGCTCTTTCTATAATGGACTACTACTTGTAACTGAGGATAAAGCCACCAAGTCACTCAGCTATGAGGAGGTTAAAGCAAGGCTAGCAGATATAGAAAATCAAATAGCTGCTACCAATACAAGTCTGCAAGCGGCAGCCGCTGACCAAAAAAGCAATTTGAAAAATCAATTAAATTCGCTTGAAACCACTAAACTCATACTCTTAAATCAACTTCAAGCACAAGCCTCAATATCGGTTAAATAGCTAGCTGATTGTGATTGAAATTTACAGTTGATGGTGTTCGCTTTTTACATGCACTTGCACAATTGGGATCAGGTCTTGCAAAACCACATTTCAAAATAAACTAAAGCCGCTAATCGCGGCTTTTTTATTACCCAAAACACGAGGCATGCGAATTTGATCGCTGCTTTAGCGTATATTTTTTTTATACAGACGAAAAGACTCGACACTCAATTGCCTGGTGATGGTTTTGATTTCAAGTGTCTGCTTGCCTTTTTGATACAGGAATGTGCAGCCGTCAATTTCCATCGAGATGCAGTCGGTAACCTCTGTCATGCCCATGGCGTAGACTTCTTGCGCGTATAGACTCGACCGATCAATCTTTGCATTTTTAATCGGCGCCCAGCCTTGATCAATAAGGGTTTGCTTCACCTGATTGTATGGTTGCCCTGCCTGAATAAAGCTTAGGTCATTGGCAGCAAATGCAGCGCTGCATGCCATCAGAAGGATGGTTACTAACATGTTTGCAAGCATAGGTTTATTCATGGCTTTTTATGAGCCTTTCATCAAAAGTTAAATGCGATTGCTTGGATCGGTGCTTTACGCAAACTGCGCCACAAACTGCTCGATTTCCTGATGGATGGCATCATGCGCGGTCAGGCCTTTGATCCAGCGTTGCGGGATCGCACCAACCCCTAACGAGGCACCCAAAACCGCACCCAGTACTGCACCGCGGTGGCAGTTGTCACCGCCGACATTGGTGTTGGCAATCAAGGCGCTTTCAAAGTCATCATGGTAGCGGGTGGCGAGGTAGAGCACAGATGGAAATGATTGGTCTATGTAGCAGGCCGGGCTTAATAGGCCGCCAATCACATCGAGGTCAGATTTTTGTGTGGCGCGTACTTGCTCCACAACTTTGGCGGCCGGGAATCCCAATTGACTGGCGGCCGCGCTGGCAAGTTGTGCGTTGTCTGGCTGCGGCGAGTTAAACAGTTGAAACAGGAGTTCGCTGAGTACGCGTGTATGGCGTTCTAACTCGGATGAGCGGTGCGTAAGGCGCTGCTGGGTCAGCGCGGCTTGATTGCACGCGGCCACATCGTTGGCCTTGAGGCTGGCCATCACCACTAAGGGAATATTGACCAGGCCGCCGATGGAGGCGGTATCGTGACCTTCGTCGCCCGCGCATTTTTCCGGGGCCACGCCTTTGGCATAGTTGGCAAAAAAATCACGGTGGTAGGACTCAGCATAAGTGTCGTTGTGCTGATCGGGCTCGGTCATAAAGCGGACATACGCCTGCAAAAAGTCTGCGGGGTCATGGTGGCCTTGGGCGATGAGTGAGCGCAGCAACACACGGGCGCACAGCAGGTTGAGCGTGTTATCCCCAGCTTGCATGCCCTGATGATAATGCCCGTTGGGCAGCCCCCAAAACTGTTTTTTGCCTTTTAAAATCACACTGCCTACTATATTGCCCGCTTGCGTGCCACGGCCTGCCTTGCCTGTGCTGGCCAGGGGCATGATCGAGCTGGGGTGGCTGGCTTTGGGCGCTTGATAGTCGCGGATTTGACCAAAGTCTTGCCAGAGGGCGGCGATGTTGTAATACCAGTGCACGGGCATGGCCAGGGCATCGCCAACAAACATGCCCCAGAGTGCGCCGCGCATTCGGTCAGCGCGTTGAAGGGTGGTGATGAACATGGTGCTCTCCTCGCTTAGCACCCTTGCAGTTGCCGGCTTTTACATTGCGCGACCAGTTGCTCGGCTGCAGTCTTTTGTTCATCGGTCATTTGTGCGGAAAGATAACTGAGCATTTTGGTGTGACGATTAATAAAGCGCTTGTCTTCGTTTTGCGTCGCCAGCATCAACCACATGGCGGCTTTGACGGTATCTTGTTCAACACCAGCCCCTTGCTGGTAGAGTTCTGCCAAGTAGCCTTGGGCCTCACTATTGTTGTTGCTGGCGGCCAGGCTTAACCATTTCACTGCGGCAGCCATGTCTTGCGCAATGACCTCGCCCCGCAAATACAGCATGCCTAAATTAAGCTGCGATTTCACATGCCCTTGCTGGGCTGCTTGCGCGTAATAGGCCACCGCTTGCGGGTAAGTGATGCTTTGAGTCAGGCGCTGAAACACCAGTGAGCCCAGTGTGTACTGCGCCTCTTTATAGTTTAACTCTGCCGATTTTGTGTACCACTTGACTGCTTCGTCCATGCTTTTGGGTACACCATCGCCGTTCTGGGACATCATGCCCAGGTTGTAGCAGGCTTTGGCATCGTTTTGATTGGCAAGTGACAGATAAATGGCATGCGCGCCAGCATAGTCCTTTTGCAACAGCTTTTGTTTGGCTTCTTCTAGCGTGTTTGCCTGCGTGAGGCTGGCTGCACACAGCGAAAATAGCATCACTGTAGTGCACACGTGTTTAGAGCACAGTCTGGTCAGGCGCTTTATTTCAATCTGCATGATGCATGTTCCTTGAATGTGGTGAATGTCGTCTCGTTAAAGCGCATGGCGGGCGATGGCGGCTTTTAATCGCGTGAGCGCCTCCAGCACGTTGGCTTGGGCGGTGCCTATGTTCATGCGCATAAAGCCCTCGCCGCCATGTCCAAACATCGCACCGGGGGAGAGGCCGAGTTGTGCTTCTTCAATAAAAAAGCGTTTTAAGGCGGCGTCATCCAGTTGGAGTGCGCGGCAATCCAGCCACAGCAAATAGGTGGCTTGCGGGGCAATCACCCGGATGCTGGGTAGTTCTGCCTGAATAAATGCTATGGCAGCATCGCGCGTGGCTTGCAAATAGGGCATCAACGCAAGCAGCCAATCATTGCCACCACGATAGGCCGCTTCAAAAGCGGCCATATTGAGTGGATTGGTCACCGAGATGCCTAGCGTATTGAGGCGGGTTTGAATTGCCTGCCGATGGCTTGCATTCGGCACAATCAAGGCAGAGAGGCCCAGGCCGGGGATGTTAAAGGTTTTGCTGGGCGAGACGGCGGTAATCACGCGGTGTGACAAGGCGGTTTGTTCGGCGGTTTCGGCTTGCATCGCCAGGCGGCTCAGGGGCTGGTGTTGCGCCTCTGCATAGACTAAATCGGCATGAATTTCATCAGAGAGCACTATTAAATCGTGCTGTTGCGCGATGGTTAATATGGTCTCGAGCGCTGACCGTTGCCACACCCGGCCTACCGGATTATGCGGTGAGCACAGCAATAGCATGCGCGCCTGTTGGGCGCACGCCGTCAGGTGGTCCATATCCATCTGGTATTGCGGCTGGTTTGCGTGATCATTGGTCAGGCGTAGCGGGTTTTCAAGCAATTGACGCTGCTGCCCGGTGACTGCCGAAAAAAACGGAAAATACACCGGCGGCTGCACAATCACCCCGTCGTTTGGGCTGGTAAGGGCCGCGACCACCAGATTGAGCGAGGGCACCACGCCCGGCGTCAGCACAATCCACTCGCGGGGCACTTGCCAACCGTGCTTGATCTGCAGCCAGTCAATAATGGCTTGATACAGGCTGTCGGGGGCGATGGAATAACCAAACACCGGATGGGCTATACGCGCGTGCAGGGCCTCAGTCACGGCTGCGGGCACGGCAAAATCCATATCGGCCACCCACATCGGCATGACCTCTTCGGTGCCAAACGTTGCCGCTCTGCCATCGTATTTTAATGATTGGCTGCCTTCACGCACGATGGGCTGGTCGAAGCGGTGGGTCAACGCACGCGCTCCCATAGCGTCACTTCTGACAGTGTATGCTGAAATTTGTGGCGGGTTTCACGAATCACAAACGGAATCTCTACCGGGGCTTGCATAAGTGTAAAGTGGGGGCTCAGCAGGGCTTTGAGGCCATCCAGCGTGCTCACATTTTCGCCATCCTGCTTGTAGCCGCCTATCCACTCTTCGCGCGGGGTGTGTTCTTCTAGCCAGGTATAGGGTGAGGCGATCATCAGCACGCCACCGATGTTTAAACGTGTATGAATGGTGTTTAAAAATTGGCGTGGGCTGTAGAGCCGGTCGATTAAATTGGCGGCCAGAATAAAGTCGTAGCCTGTAAATTGTGGTTTGAGGTTACACGCATCGCCTTGCCAGAATTCCACTTTGTGGGCGACCGTATCTAAACCGAGGGCGCTCAGCGTACGTTCTTGATAGCTGACTAAATCGCCCTCGTTCACCATGGTGTAACGCAACACGCCTTGCTGGACAAGATTGAGCGCCAACCCAATAAAGCGGGCCGAAAAATCAATGCCGGTCACGTGCTCAAACTGTTTGGCTAACTCAAACGTAGCGCGGCCGGTGGCACAGCCTAAATCCAGCGCAGTGCGTTTAGGCTTGGATTGCAAATGCTGCAAGGCATAGTCGCTCAGCGCTTGGGGGAAGTTGGGCACCCCATAATAACTGTCGCCATAATGAAATTCGGCATACTCGGACAACTGCTTGTCCGACTCGTAATGCGAGGCGTTATTTTCTACGGGGGTATCACTCACAATATAGCGGAATCCTGCATGTTGAAAAAAGTGTCGGCGAAAGGCGTAGCGTGCACTTTTAATCGCCTCGTTGCCTGTCGAAATCCAGGAGCCGCCTTTGATTAAATTATGGCGGCCATCATAAGTCGGGGTCGTAAAGTCATCGTACAAGGGATGCACTTTAAAGCCATCAAAAGGAAAAATCGGCGTTTCTGTCCATTGCCAAACGTTGCCCACCACATCATAGAGCTCGCCATGCGCAAACTGATTGACTGGGCAGGACGAGGCACCATGGTCCAAAAACAGATTCGCATGATGGTCATTCGCGACCCTCTCGTCTGATAATCCGGCATGCTCATAGAGACTATACCACTCCTGCTCGGTGGGCAGGCGGACCGGTTGGCCCATTTGTACACACAACCAATTGCAAAACGCTTTGGCCTCATGGTAATTGACTTCTACCGGCCAGCTCCAGGGCATGTCGACCTCTTCGGTCATCAGGCGCAGTTTCCAGCCCGCTGCTTGTTTAATCCAAAAGCTTGGATGCGCGGCGTGTGTGTATTTTCGCCAAGCCAAGCCTTCCTCTTGCCAGTATGCGTCCGTCTGGTAACCACCCGCTTCCACAAATGTTAAAAATTCCGCATTGGAGGTGAGGTACTTTGCTGCTTGAAAGGCCGGGCAGTGCGTTTGGAATTGGCCATATTCGTTATCCCAACCGTAATACGCTGCGGACTTGCGCAACACGATTTCGCGGGCAGGGATTTTCACCACACTGTTATCAGGCGCGGCCACTTGCAACGCAGTGCAAGGCGCCCAGGCGGACGCCGATTGTACATACTCCAAGGCGTGTTGCCGGATCAGCACCGAGCTGGTTTCCAGATGGATGCGCTCATGCTCAATGCCCATCAAAATCGGCCACCACGGGCTCTCCCAGTCTATGGGCAAGTCAAAGGGCAGGCGTGTGATCAGTTGATCCACCACATCGCGCACCTGAGCACGGTAGGCCTTCACCTCCGCTGGCGTCGGCCATTGGTAGTGGGCCTCGTTCACATCATCCCACCCCATCTCATCGACACCGACGGCAAACATGGACTCAAACTGCGGGTTGATACGCTCTGTGATTAAGCCCGCCAGAATCAGCTTGTTGATAAAAAAAGTATGGGTATGGCCGTAGTAAAAAATCAGCGGGTGTCTCAGTGCAATCGGTTTTACCCAGTACGCCTGGTCACTGTTGAGAACGGTAAATAGGGCTTCGTAGACCTCTGAGGTCTCATGAAAGTACGCCCGTATCTGCTCACGGGTGAGCGACGTGTGGTCTTGGCTGAGTAGTATGCTGCGATGGGGAGGCTTGTTCATGTGTGTAGTGATCGGTTTCGTGGCCTGTTTATCAAGCGCATCTTGGGCTGTTGGGAAAAATCGCACAAAGGGACAGGGTAAAGTTCCTGGAAGTGTTTGTCTATTGAATAGCCTTGGAAAAGATTGGTTCAATTTGAATGCACGATGTCCGTTTGTGCCTGAGGAAGGCAGAGGGATCAATACTGTGCAAGCGACTGTTCGGTGAAAGCTGACATCGAGCGCAGCAAGCCCGGCGTTGATCCGGGTGCGTTTGCCTGCTCTGCACACAGAGTCAGTCGCGCATTGCGGCTGAGCGCTTATTCAGTCAAGCCCATCCATTGCGCTGTACCTCGTGCCGAGGCTTGTACGGCTTGCTGATAGGTGACCGTCGCTGGCAAATGGTCAGCCAGCTGGTGTAGCGAAATATATCCAGGATCCAGGCGAACATCTTTTTCGCGGAAGATGCTGTGTTCTTTGGCGTAGGTTTCTGCCAGTGCCCTGAGCGATTCGGCCAGTGGTTTGTTCGGCTCGCTCGGGGTAAAGTCGCCCAGCAGCCACAGGTGCACATCTTCCTCCTGGGTATAGCCCGCTTTGGGGTCGGCCAGCATCAAGGCATGGGCAATTCTGAACTGGTTTTCTACCTCTGCCGGGTCGCCATAGGCCACTTCATAATATTTCACTGCACGCGTGAGCAATGACGTCGGGCCATCAATCGGCACGTTGCCCACCGCATAATAGCCTGCAATGGCGCGCAGGCTTTGCAAATGGTGCTCTTTGCCGACAAAGTGGATGGTTTCGCCGCGTGCTTGCAGCGCTTTGATGCCCGCCGCCATGTCTTTGGTCGCGGCGTAAATCAGCGCAGCGGCTTGATCGGCGCTTTTTCGGGCAAGACTGTAATTGATCATGGCCGTGCCATTGCAATACAGCTCCATTGCGCTGGTGGCGGCCACTTCACCCTGTGCATCCAGCACCACTGAGACCGCCATTTGGGTACCGTTTGCATTGCCACCTGCCAAGGCTGCCAGCCAGTTTGGCAATTGCTCGGCAGGCCATTCCGGGTACTGGTCACTGACAAGCACAAATACCTGCGGCAGCAGCCGGGTTTGTTCGGCCACGCTCAGGTTTTGCAGCCGGAGTATGGTGTAGGCTGGCGGCAGGGTGAAATCGTAGGTCATGTTTGATCACTCACATTGAATCATTGGAACGCGATCTGCCCTGGCGATTGAGCAGGTTCATGATTGGATTAAATTAATGCGCGACCGCTGACACTTCAGATTCTTCGCTGATTTTAATTGCACCGCATTTATTCATCTTGGCAGTGGCACATGCGTATTTATCGGTTTTTGCCAATGCGCGCGCTTTTGCCATGTACATATCACCGGCCGCATTATTCTGCATGCCATATGCGGCCTGAGCCAGGTAGTAATAGGAGAGGTCAAACATGTAGTTGATGTTGATGACTTTATGTACCAAGCCTCGCCAGTCCTGTTTGCTATGCAGCCCTTTTAAGTCACTTTGATTCATATAAAACTTAAGCCCACAGGATTCACATTGCATTTCTAGCGTGCCTGCCTTAAAGGCTTCAAAGTCTCTGGAATAAAAAGCGATAGCATTGCTGGCGTCTATCGCTGGTGGGTCTATCAGGCTGGATTTGCCTTCTTCAATCACCCTGACATTGGAGGAGTTTTCCAGCCAGTCATTTTTGGCGGTGCGCACATAAATATACTCAGGTTTGTAATCGGCATACACCGGCAATCTTGTTTCATAAATCTTCAGCATGGGCGCTTGCAGGGCTTTGAGTGCTTCGATGCGGTTGGGCGGGGAAGGGTGTGTGCTTAAAAAATCACCTTTGCTTTTGTTGCCGGTGGCTTCCATCATTTTTTCCCACAAGGTCACTGAGGCGGCCGGGTGGTAACCTGCCTGTGCTGCAATTTCGATACCGAGTTTGTCGGCTTCAGTTTCTGCGCCCCGGCTGTTTGGTAGCGTAACAAAGGCACCCCCGGCAAGAATGGCTAACTGGTTGGCTGTTTGCACATTGTTATTATTTTGTTGTTGAGAACCGTTACTCGCGGCGGCAACGGCAACCGTGGCAGTCGCGACGGCGATTTTGGTCAGGATGTCCACCGACATTTTTTCTGCGGTGTGGTTGGCCAGTGCGTGCGCAATTTCGTGGCCCATGACTTGCGCCAGCTCATCATCGGTTGGTTGCACTTTTTCCAGCAGGCCGGTATATACCGCCATTTTTCCACCGGCCATGCAAAAGGCATTGATCTCTTCCGATTCAATCACATTCACTTGCCACTTCCATTTTTGCGATTCCGGCTTATACAAAACGGCCCGTTCAACCAGCCGGTTGGTGATTTTTTGCACACGTTCATTCGCGACAGCATCTGAACTGATCTTGTTCTCTTTGTCATACGCGCTGATCATCGAGCTGTACAGTGAGGAGCTTTTATTGATGGCCGCATCTTCGGAAACAATCATCAATTGAGACCTGCCTGTCATGTTGTTGGTGACGCAGCCTGAGAGAAGCGTGGTTAAACCAAGAAGACACCCCACTAAAATAGCTTTCATTTTTTAAAGCCTTATATATTTTTAAACAACTATAAATACATTCAGTGAAAATTCAAGCCTCACGATACGTGAGGCTTGATTCGAACCGTTCTTGAAAAGCCACATTTCAAAATAACAAAAGCCGCAAATAGCGGCTTTTTTGATGGGACAGGGCTTCAATTTATTTCGCATGCAACCTGGCATTCAACTGATCGATCACCTCCGCCCAGTCGGCGTCCTTCAAAATCTCTTCACGTAAAAAAGTGGCTTGTGCGGGTGTCCAGTAGGGCGCATCGGCTAGTGAAATATAACTCGCCAAATGGCTGTGCGTTTTAATAAAGCGTTCGATCTCTGCATCACTGGCGGGCAAGCCGAGTTGGGCGAACAGGTTGTTAAGGGAGTGTAATGAAGCTTCCATGATGCTGACTCCTTGGTCGTTAATACGAAGTAATCCAGCGCGGGTCAGTCTGACCTCGGTCAGTGTTGTAAATATATGTATAATCCTTAACGCAGTTTTGGTGGCTTTTCGAAGCTTTGACTTTACATTAAATAATCAGGATATTGCATGTCTAAAATAATAAAACGAGTTTCTGCACTGTTAGTACTAGCTGTATTGAGTGGTTGTGCTGCCGCGCCTGCAAACAAGCAGGCAATGATTGTGAGCCCCGTGAGCCAGGTGAGTGCTGAGCAAAAGGGTAAGTTTGTGGTGAATTCGGTGGCTGGCGGAAAAGCGACCAATCCATTTTGGACTTCACAGGTGAGTAATGAAAGTTTTGAGGCTGCATTAAAAGAGTCTCTAGCGTTGTCCGGGTTATCCGGGCCTGAGGGTTCTGCGGGGAAGTATAAAATTGATGCCGAACTGGTTTCATTAAAGCAGCCGGTGTTTGGGTTGACCTTTGATGTGGTTTCTACGGTGAACTACAAAGTGGCCGGGGAAGGCGTGGAGAAGGTGTTTCCTGTCGTCGCCACTGGTACAGCTACCACCTCTGATGCTTTTGTCGCCATTACACGATTGAAAATTGCGAATGAAAAGTCCATTCAGGAAAACATTAAGGCGTTTATTCAACAACTTTCATCGAGTACGCTTAAATAGTTTAAAAATAAAGGGATGGGGCTTTGCATTTGCAACGTCCTGTTTCAAACCACCAAAAGCCGCAAATTGCGGCTTTTGTGCTTTTTGACGCATGCGGTTCATAGGCTTTTTTAAAAAAGGCTGTAAGGCTTTTGTTTTTCTGCCGACGAAGTGGTGTTAGCTAACAACTTTTCTAAAACTTTATTGGAGTCGGTAAAATGAACGTGAAATTAAATGTATGGGTGGCACTGTTGTTGGGTGTGGTTTCTATCAATGTGGCCAATGCCGCAGAGTTGGTGACTGGCGGTTACGCCCGCGAGTTTCAGCAAATGGGCATGATGAAAATGCTGGATGCGGATGGTAACCATATGGTGAGCTTGATGGAGTTTAATCAGTATCACACGGCAGTGTTTAACGAGTTGGACAAGAATCATGATGGTAGCCTGGACAAATCAGAATGGACTGGCACCAGGTCTGAGAAGCTGGCGATGATGAGTACCGGCGGCTATCTGCGCGAATTGGGCAATGTGGCGATGATGGATGCTGCCGATGCCAATCACGACCATCTGGTGACCCAGGAGGAGTTTTTGAAGTTTCAGGGCAATGTGTTTGTGAAGCTGGATACGACGGGTGATAAACAACTGGATGCACAGGAGTTTGTGGCAAAACTGGTGGGTCGCTAGTCAATCAGGGCTGCACGTTTCGCGTGTTGCTGATGACTATTTAAATTAAGCCAAAGCCGCTATATGCGGCTTTTTTGCCATGTCGCCCGGTCTCTTTCAAAGCAATTCTTCAACATGTTTTTTGATATTGGCCGCCATTTTCGGCGTGGGCAAATCATTCAAATCACTGCCAAACGGGTCTTCAATTTCCTCGGCGATGAGTTCCAGGCTGGCCAGCACATAAAAAATAAACACCACCACCGGAATCACGTAATAGCCCAGGCTAAATACAAAGCCAAATGGCAGCGTCATGATGTAGAAGAAAATGAATTTTTTGATAAATGCGCTGTAGGAGTAGGGAATCGGGGTGTTTTTAATGCGCTCGCAAATCCCGCAAATCTCAGTGAATGATTGCAGTTCTGCGTTAATCATAAAAAACTGCTCGCCGCTGATATTGCCTGCGGTGTAGAGTGTATTGGCTTTTTGAAACAGGCGTTTGGCCACCTGGTTGGGGTGGTGTTTATGGTGATCAATTTCGAGATCCAGGCCTTCGAACAGCATTTTGCTGACATCTTCATTCAGCAGATGTTTCGACAGTACAGCGGCATAGGCCGGGATGATTTTTCTGAAAAATGCGCGGTCATTGTCGTCAGTCAGGTAAGCGGACAGTTTGAGCGCGAGGTTGCGACTGTTGTTGACCAGACCGCCCCAGGCTTTGCGACCCTCCCACCAGCGGTCATAAGCGGTGTTGGTCCGGTAGGCCAGCAATAATGACAAAACAAAGCCGACGGTAGTATGGATGAGTGACAGGTTTTTCACATGGCTGCTGTCCGCCAGTTTCCAATATTCTATTTCGAGATAGGCAATACCACCCGCGTACAGCCCGATGAAAATCATCATGGGGATGAGTCGCCGGAAGGTATCCGACTCATGAAAACGGAAGATGAAAATTATCCAGTCTTTGGGGTTGTATTGAATCATAAGTGCGCTAAATGAGTGTGTGTTGGTTTCCGAAAGTTATCTGTTCAGCTGTTGACACGCTGCAGGCTCAATTTGAAGCTGACACCTTCAGGATGGTTGGTTGCAATTACCGTGCCGCCCATTTTTGCCATATACGTTTTAACAACAAACAGCCCTTGACCACGATGCTCATTTTGCTCAGTTAATAAGGCATCAGAAACACCGTATTCAAAGATGCGATCCAGCATCTCGGGGGCAATATGGCTCCCTTGATTCAAAATACTCACAATGGCGTTGGTGTCGGTCAACTCCAGACTGATGGTAATAGGACTGCCTGCTTTGCGGTAGCGATTGGCGTTGGTAAGAATATGGGTTACAACATCTTCCAGTGAGAATTCGTCGGCTCTAACTAAAATGCTTTCTGATAATGACGTGAAGACAACGTCTGCCACTCCGACAAAATGTGCATTAGCAGCAATTTTTGTCAGAAATTCGTTGAGGTCTATGACATCAAGGTGCAGGTTTGCGATTTCCAGAGCCTCGCTAGGTGAGGCGCTACCATACAATACACGAATTGCCTGTTGCATTCGTTGTATGTAGCGATGGCTGGTATCCTCTGCATTTTGGTGTAGCACCATTAATGATTGCAACGGCGACATGATTTCATGGCCGACGGCATGCCACATGTCGCGTTCCTGCTGTGCACGTATGTGTTCACGCTGTACATCGTCTTTGACGCGTTGCAACAGATCTGACAGACCACCGGCTAGAATGCCCAGCTCATCAGAGCCGCGTAGGTCTGATACGTCGAGCATGCTAATACGCTGCTCAACTCTTGCATCCTGATGATCCTGAACGTTATGGGACACTGTTGCTGCACGTTTAGTCAGGGTGGCTATGCGCCGTAAAAAACTGACTTCAATTAATAGCCATGCGAGGGCTATTGCACTCAACATAGCACCTACATACCATGAAAGTCTGCTAACAACAGCGCTGAGGCTGCGGTCAATAAATCTGGTGTCACCAGAGAGGACAATTTCATAGCTTCCTCTTGAAGTGTATATGGTTTCGGTGAGGACGGGTGGAGTTTCAGATTCCCCTCCCGCTGCTCTATTCATTGGCAAGTGTTGAATGAGGCGCGTGATCCAGTGAGATGACTGTTCCATTCGATCCAGTTTTGCGCGTATATGAATAATGTCATTGGCCTCGCCTGGCCTGCGTATGCGCAGTGTTTCGCCAGCATGCAGTGTGTCTTCAAGATCATTTAATGCAAAGGGAGGAATTGCGCCAGCCCGATTGCTATCAAATAGTGGTTGCTCAGATTCGGGCGGTAAAATCTCCACCCTTACCAGTATTTGTTCAAGATCTTTGGGAGGCCAGATAGGTAGAGATTTTTCGAATAGGCCTCTTCTAAATGACTCTACTGGTAAACGGATGGAGAAAAAGGAGGCTTTGGGACAATGATCACTTGATTCCTGGATGCATTGTTTGCCCTGCCACAGCCAGCCTCGAAAGTCACGAACAGGTTTTGCGTTTGGTGTCAGCAAGTCACCATGATCAACAAATCCGGTCAACCGTCCTCTGACTAGGTTTGCATCTGTTGGCTGAATGGCCTCATATGGCGCAATCCATCTCATAGTTTCACCTCGCATGGTGAGTGTCACTCTTGCCCTGTGTACATAGGAAAGGTTTAGCACACCGCGCTCATGCCCGACCAGCTCACCGCTTATGAAATTACCAACAATATAGATAAAGCCGCCAGCATAGGGGTTGTTACCGATGGCGACACAGACATCGCCCTGATTGGGATAGTGTGTCAGACAGCCTGCAATTTCCACTGCTTGTTGCGCCTTATTCTGATCATCAAAATCAAGTGCTGCATAAGGCAGTAACAATGGGCTTAGCGGGGTAAGGGTTCTGTTTTGCTTGCCTGGATTTAGCAATGCTAGCTGACCAGAAGGGTGGCGGAGGCGAGCGATGATTTCGGACAAGGTTTTTTCCATACCTTGTGCATAGGTTTGGTGGCTACGCAGCTTCTCTTCTTTGATTAACACGAGCGCCAAGGCCAAGGTGGCGATAATCAGGAACAGAAATGCACCTCGTAGTAGCAAGCGACCACGCAGGGACGAGACACCTAACTTGGGGACTGACAGGCTGTTTAAGTCTAATCGCATATCGACTTTTAGGCCCGGATGATATTCAGGATCATATGGCTAGCTGACCCAACGGAATCCGCGCATGGGGATGTTTTCAATAGCGTTGAAGTCAGGGTCTAGATCCCGGAAAGCATCGCGGATAGTGCTTACGTGTTTGCGGACATTGTCGCGGTTACGGCCACTCTTTACTACATCGAATAGCTGGTCGTAGGATACCACCTGTCCACGATGTTGATACAGCGTTGCCAAAATGCGTTGTGCAGTCAGCGGTAGATTGATGCGTTCTCCACGCCAAATAGGCGTGCGTTGCCAAAGTGGATCCAGGATCAATTCGTCTGGCGCCAGGGCAACTTGTTTTTCAACGCTTTCCTTCTGACTTTTGGCCACGCGTAAAATATCCAGAAAAGTTTCGACGAAATCGGATTCTTCGAACGTGGTTTTTTGTAGGTAATCCCATGCGTCCAGCGCTTTCATTATGCTGCGGTAAATCGCGGCGGGCATCGCAGAGACGACAAGTACCGGTGTACCCTGATATTGCTTATTGATGGAGTTAATAATGGCAACCCCCGCATTACGCTCACGTCCAAGCTCAATATCAAGAAGTACGACGTCATAGTGCTCTTTGGCCAGTGCAGCCTCAGCATCATCGCGATTAAACCATTGGTCAATCTGGATATCTGGTTTTGTTGCTTTGATCCAGCCCACCAGCTGATTGCTCGTGGGTACATCGTCTTCAATTACAGCAACTTTGGTCATTGACAGCTCCCAAGGGGTATCACAGTGAAGGGATAACGGTATCCGCATCTATTGCTGGGTATTATCCGTGCTACACGATAAAAGTGGTGTGAGTTTTTCTTCCGCGACATGAAGATTTACCACGTTTTTGTGAGTAGATTGGGCATGCGCACGCATAGAGTCTTCCGCGAGAAATGTGAAAAATAGCAGCCATGGATTCGTCATCAAAACACCGACGAGATTCTAAAAAAGCCATTTTCACATAAGGGAGACATCATGTTGAATCGCATTAAACAAATGACAAATACTATTCGCCAAGCTTTCAGTCAGTCATCTCAAGACTCAGGGGCCGCTTTGGCGGGTTCTGGCTGGACTGTTTTTAAATCTACAGAAAACTTTTTCTCGGAAACCAGAGGCACCCTGCTTGTGCTTGCTGCAACTGGTGCTGTGGGGTTTCTGCTTTACACCCATCCACTGGTGCAAGGGCTGCCAACAGGCGGGGTTGGCGTGCGTACCAATCGCTTAACTGGCGAAGACACTGTTTTTCGCAGCGGAGGCGTGATTGTACTGCCGATGATTCATGACTTGAGGGTGTTTTCCCTACGCGACAAAACTTATCGACCTAAAGACATGAGTCATGCCGACGGCCCTTCACCGTTACAATCATTAGAAGGACTTTCTTTGGGCGTAGAACTCGCTGTGCGTTATGCCGTGGATGCAGGTAAGGTTGATGCTATGGCTAAAAAGTTACCAGATAACATTGGCCAGGAAATCGTAGAGCCTGCGGTTCAAGGCATCGTCTATAAAACATTTTCTGGATACACCGTAAAAGAGATTTTTTCCAGCAAACGACAGATGATTCAAAAAATCATTGAAGCCGAACTCAAGCCAAAATTGGCTGCAGATGGCATCGTGCTCAAGTCAGTTCAAATCGGCAAGATAGACCTTCCAGCCGATTATCGGCGTGGCATGGAGTCTCTGTTGGCTGAAGAGTTGGCTAGTGAAAAAATGCGCTATACGTTAGAGCTTAAAGACAAGCGTGTGAAAGAGGCCGAGCTCGAAGCGAGCGCAGAAAAAGTACGCCGTGAAAAATCTGCCGAGGCCGCTGCCAACGAGCAAATTATTGCTGCAAAAGCGCAGGAAGATGCGATGAAGCATATTCTTCCGTTCAAACAGCGCCAAATCGAACAAAGGCAGTTGGAGGCAGAAGCCGATAAACAGAGTCGCATTCGACTCGCTGAAGGGAACGCCAAATCCCGCGAAATTGAGGCGGTTGGTGAGGCGAATTCACGTGAGAAGCTGGCAGATGCAGAGGCTTATCGCATGGAGCGATTAGGCAAGGTGAATGCCGAGCAAATGGAGCGTGAAGGCGCATTGGTAACCAAGCATCCACTACTGATTCAGAAGGTGCTGGCAGACAAGTTGTCTGACAAAATACAGGTGATTATTGCGCCACCCCCAGTCGATGGTGGTTTTATCGGTAGCGCGTTGATTGGTGGAAATCATCAAAACACAGGTACACAACTCTCACAAACCGTCGGCGCAAACATGCAGTCTGAGAATGAGGCGGAATAATCATGGCAATCACCACTCTGGCCGCACTGGCAACCGCGACAGCACTTTCCAGCGCGATTATTACCCAGAATCCGGTAGCACTGCGCTCTGCACCACGTGATTCTGCAAATCAACAGGCAACTTTGTGGCAGGGTGAGGTCGTGGAAGTGCGAGGAACGCGCATGGATTACCTGCAAGTCTATGATTACAAACGTGAGCGCGCAGGCTATATCCGTGCTGATCAGGTGAGAGTGACCAAGTTTGAAAGTGCTGAAGCGCCAGAACTCCTATCCGTGATCCGTTATGTTCATGACGTGTCTGGCGCAGAAACGTTGGGTATTGCTCTTGCTGCAGCATATATCAAGGCTGCGCCAGCTGAGGAAGTGAATGGCAGTCATGGTGCGGAAGTACTGGAGTCGATTGGATATTTTGCAGATAAGCTTGCCCGTCGGGCTTCATCGGCGGCCACATTGAGCAAATCTGCCGCGACGACGTTATCTGCCCAACTGGATGTCGCTGCGCAGTATGGCATCAAGTTTAAGAGTTACGAATTGGCAAACGGGATACAGATTTGTTATGACGGCGAAGCATATCGGCAAGTGCTTGCCATGAAGGCAACATCGGTACAGATTGCACACGCGGCCTTGAGCTTGACCAAGCCTGAATGCATGGATCCCAATCTGCAACCGATTGCACGCACTCAGACGGATCTGTGGCGACTGGATGTATTGGCTCATGTCAAGACTACAGATTTTCCCGTGTTTCTGAGGAATCGGGTAGAAATGCGTCGGGCAATGATACTGAGCAATTTGGCGTATGCGCGTAGCCGTATGCAGATTGCGCCGGAAGCCTTAAAACTCTCAGGTATTAATACAGCTGCGGCAGAGTTGGCACAACAATCCATCCGTGCGTTCGCCAGTGTGAATAAAAGTGAACTGCCGGATGATGATTTGCCTTTGTATAACGATACGGCAATACTGGTCAATGCCAACCGCCTGGCAGCCCAGCCTCTTAGTGCTGCTGATAAGCATGACCATAACACGCTGGCACTCTTGACCTCTGGCGGACAACCCGGCGAAACCTGTGTGTCACTTACAGATGGCCAACATGATCTTAAGACGCCGCTGGCGGCAAAGTGCACTTACGGATTGGTATGGGAAAACTCGGTATCAATCAATCGCGAACGAAATGCACTCGTTGTTGCAGTGCAACCTATGCAAGGGTGGCGCGAAATGTGGGTATTTCGCAAAGAAAACCATGGCTGGGTAGTGAGTGTGCTGCCGCCTGCGGCAACCAGTCCTCTATTAGGCTATATAGAATTTGCAGGCTGGGTCCCCGGTGGCAAACAAATGCTGGTTGCTCGTGAGAGTAGGAGCGAAGGTAAATATAAGCACAATTTTGAAGTAGTGAATCTTGATGTTTTAAACATTGAGCGTCAGGCATCAGACCCAACAATACTTGGCCCGTTTCAACGCTGGCAGGACCCTGTCTGGAAAAGTACGACATTAAGCGTCAGGTAGTCGATCATTCAGTAAAACCGAGCCGCTGTTGCGGCCTTTTCCAGTCACTCGACTATTTTTAAATGATTTTCAAAAAATCTGTAAGGCCACGTTGCTTGCCTCGACTAAGGGGTGCAGGACAAGTTTTCTGTTTAATTTTTTAAATTTATTCCCTTAGGAGATCGTATGAAAAACACTCAAAAATTAGCGACCGCAGCATTGTTAGGTCTGTTCACCGCGACGGTAATGAGCGCTGCCCCGGCCTTTGCTGGTGATGAAGGCAAGTCTGGCTGTAGCGGTAAGGACAATGCCAAAATGGAGAAAGCCAATTGCAAAACGGCGGATGGTAAAGAGAAGCACGCTTGCAAAGGCAAAAATGCCTGCAAAGGCCAGGGCGGCGATGGCAAAAATGCGTGTAAAGGTCATGGTTCATGCGCAACGGACGGCAGCAAATAATCTGGTCATTTTATTGAATCGCATCAAAACGGTGGGGCAGTGGCCCTGCTGTTTTGAAAGGAGCTGGCTGTCATGCAACAGACAAACCCTCTGCCCGCTTTGGGCTTTGGACTGGGCCTCAGGCCCACGCATTATCCGCACATTTTTGAACACCAGCCGCAGGTGGACTGGTTTGAGATTATTTCGGAAAACTTTATGGATACCGACGGCAAGCCGAAACGCAATCTGGCGCGTATCAAAGAGCTGTATCCGATTGTGATGCATGGGGTGTCACTGTCGATTGGCAGTGTAGACCCGCTTAATTCCGAATATCTGACCAAGCTGAAAGCACTGATAGACTGGATGCAACCGGCCTGGGTGTCAGACCATCTGTGCTGGACAGGTGTGGCCCACAAGAATACCCATGATTTGCTGCCACTGCCTTATACGGAAGAATCGCTCAAGTATATCGTGCAGCGTATCACCCAGGTGCAGGACAGGCTGGGACGCAGAATTGCCCTTGAAAACCCATCCACCTACATGGAATTCAGCCACTCGACGATTCCGGAAGCTGAATTTATCGCGGCGATGGCACAGGCGGCTGACTGCCATCTGCTGCTCGACGTGAACAATGTGTATGTGAGCTGTTACAACCACCGGCTGGATGCCCAGAAATACCTCGATGCCTTGCCTCTGGAGCGCGTGATTCAGATTCACCTTTCCGGGCATAGCAATAAGGAAACCCATATCGTGGATACGCATGATGACCATGTCACCGATGCCGTGTGGGCGCTGTACAAATATGTGGTGCACCGTGCCGGACGAGTGCCCAACACCATGATTGAGTGGGATGACCATATCCCGGAATTTCCGGTGCTGGCGGCGGAACTGGACAAAGCGCGGCTGGCTGCCCTTCACGCGGCTGACTATGTGCTGCCGCAAACAGAGCGGCCCGTTGTGGACATGGCTTTGCCAATGGATATGCCCCTGATGGATGCGCAGACCCGATTGCAGCAGGCCATTGTGCTGGGCGACCGCTTTGACAGCCTGCCGGCAACCTGGATACGTGACAAGGCGGATTTTGCACCACAGGCGCAGCTGTTGGTATATACCGATGCCTACCGTTACCGCCTGTTTGACGTGGTGGCGGAAGATTATCCGGTGCTGGCGCATTACCTGACGCAGCCGGTGTTTACGCAACTGCTACAGAAATTTATTGCAGCGGTGCAACCGGACCATTTCAATATTGGCCGCTTTGCCCTCAAGCTGCCTGCGTTCATACAAACCGCATTACCGGATAACCATTTTGCTCACGGGCTATGCCAGTTGGAAACCCTGGTGACGCAAATGACAGACCCGCCGGAAACCGCGGTGCTCGAGGTCTCCCAGTTACAGGGACTCACTGCGGAAAGCCTGATGGATTTGAAACTTTATCCAAGGGCTGCCCTGGCGCTGGTTCGGTTTGCGCACGCGGTCAATGCCTATTACCAGGCGGTGATGGATGAGGTGCAAGCAGTGACAGTCGAGCATGCTGATGAGTATCTGGTGGTGTTTCGGCATGAAGATGTGGTGTGGCGCATGACGCTGGATGCGCAGGAGTTCGCGCTGTTAACGGCATTGTTTAATGGTGCCACAGTGGGCGAGGCGCTTTCGGTACTGGATGCGGCGGATGGCCCGAAAGTGATGGCGTATTTTTCGAAGTGGATGAGAAACGGGTTACTGGCCGCAACGGATGCGGCAGACACCCCCCATAAACAACAGGAGGAACAAGATGCGTGTTTTATTTGATGGATTGATTGCCTGGCCCAAACAAGTGGCCTCACATTTTGAATGGCTGGGCCCATTGGTGGCCCGTGTGGTGGTGGGGTATACGTTTATGCTCACCGGCTGGGGCAAGCTGAATAATCTGCCGGCGATGATTGAAAATTTTGAGAGTTGGGGCATTCCCTTTCCAGAATTCATGACGCCGTTTGTTGCGGGTTGGGAGTTCCTGGGCGGGCTTGGCCTGATACTGGGGCTGATGACCCGAATTTGCGGGGGCGCACTGGCCGTGGTGATGGTGGTGGCGATTATTTCGGCAAAACTGTCGGATATTGATTCGCTGGAAACCCTGCTCGGGTTTGAAGAGGCCACTTACTTTGCCGTGTTTACCTGGCTGGCCATCTGCGGTGCCGGCAAGGCTTCGCTGGATGATCTGCTGGAGCGGATGTACGCAAACAAATAAAGCCATCTGGGCACTGCCCTCACGCGTCCGGGGTGGTTTCCTGCGGGGATGGGTTTGCAGCCAGCATGGCGCAGGCCAGCGCGCCCACCTCACGCACGGCCTGTTCAATCGCAAGCGTCCACAAGTGGCTGAAGTTGAGGCGGATGTAGTGGGTGAATTCTTTTTTGCGCGAGAAGATGGTGCCGGGGGCGACCGTGATGCCGTTGTCAATCGCGGCGCGATAGAGTGCGAGGGCATCAATGCTGGGCGGCAGTTTGACCCAGATCACGTAGCCGCCTTGTGGCACCGAGAGCTGTGACCCTGCCGGAAAGCTTTGCTCGATCACATTGCGCATCAGCACGTAATTGGAACGCAGTGTGTGGCGTAATTGCTTGAGGTGCTGCTCGAAGCTGTCGCGCTGCATAAACTTGGCAATGGCAATTTGTGGCGCCGAAGTGAGCGAGAGGCTGTTGAGGAACATCAGGCGCTCGACTTCCTGGCGGTAACGCCCGGCGCTGGTCCAGCCCACACGGTAACCCGGGGCCAGCGATTTGGAAAACGACGCGCAATGCAGCACCATGCCCGTGCGGTCGTAGGCTTTGGCAGGTAGCGGCGGGTGTTCGCTGAAGTAGAGCTCGCTGTAGACATCGTCTTCAATCAACGGGATATTCTGCTCGGCAAGAAAAGCCACCAGGGCCTGTTTTTTGGAGTCGGGCATGACAAAGCCCAGCGGGTTCTGGAAATTGGTGGTGAGGATGACGGCAGCGATGCGCACATTGTCAGTCATCGCGCGCAAGGCATCGAGCTCGATGCCGGTATTGGGATGTGTGCGCAGTTCAGCCACTTTCATGCCCAGGCGTTCTACAGTATGCGCCAGCGCGTAATAGCCGGGGGATTCCAGTGCAATGGTATCGCCTGCTTTGGCCACCGCCTGCAGGCAGAGGGTAATGGCTTCGGTGGCACCGTGGGTGATCACAATCTCATCCGGCGACACATCCATGCCATTGGCCAGGTAGCGGCGTGCAATCTGCTGGCGCAACATTTCGTTGCCGGGCGGCAGGTCGCTGAGTACGCCCCATTCGCCTTCGTCGTCAGTCAGGGCTTTTTCATACTGGTGAATTTTGCGTAGCGGGAACAGCTGCGGGTCGGGGAATGGTGAGCCTAGCGGTACGGTGCCAAACTCGCGGATGGATTTGAGCGTAGTGAGGACTAACTTGCTGGCATCCACTTCTGACAGGTTGATATCTTTGGCCAGTGGCGAGGTGGGCTTTTGTTGCAGGCGCTTGCGCGGGGTGACGTAATAGCCGGATTGCGGATGGCTGCTGATTACGCCTTCCTGCTCCAGCAACAGGTAGCTGCGCAAGACCGTGCTGATGCTGAGCCCGTATTTCTGGCTGGCCTGCCGCACCGAGAAAATTTTTTCTCCCGGCCGTAATACGCCTTCATCAATCATTGCGCGGATGCGGGCGGCAAACGAGACATAAAGCTTCATGGGTGGCCAGGCGGGGAGTGAGTCTTAGATACCTGCCATTATACGATAGCCATGCCTGTACGTGCGTGCAGTCTGCGCTGGTGGAATGTTGACTGGGGGCTGGCGCGCGTTGCCAGAGGTAGTGCGTGTTCAGGCCACCTGCAAGGCCTGCGCGATTTCCGCGCCTTCGGCGGTCAGGTTGGCGACCAGACGTTCTTTTTGCATCTCCACGTGTACCAGCGCCTGCTCGCTCAGTGCTGTCATCAGTCGTTGCAGGGTGCTCATGCGCAGTTCCAGCCGTTTGCACAGGGCGGCCAGTGACACCTGGGCGCGGCCCTGTGCGTGCTCTGCGTTCAGGCATTCCAGAATGCTCAGCAGCATGACTGCGCCGGGGTCAAGCGGCATGCATTCAGCAGATACCAATTCGGTTGATAGCAATTCGGCCGATGCCAGGCCAGACGCCCCCGGTTCAGTGGGGGCCAGCGCAGGCGCTGGAGTGAACAGGCTGTTCAGTGTCTCATCGCGCTCAAGCAGCATGGGCCACCTCGGGTGCAGTGGTTTTTTCAATGATTACCGGAATTGACTTCGAAGTCGGTGTGCGCGAATCATCGGCCACGCTTTGCAGGGGTACCAGGTTGTTGGTTTCGGGGTAGTAGCCGCTCAGGCAGCCCTGCGGAATATCGTAAGACACCACCAGAAACTTGTCGGCACGGCGGGTGACGCCATCCTGCCAGACGCTGACCAGGTTGATCCAGTCACCCGCTTGAAGACCCTGGCGCGCGATATCGTCAGGGTTCATGAAAATGACGCGGCGCTGGCCAAACACGCCGCGATAGCGGTCATCCATCCCATAAATGGTGGTGTTGTACTGGTCATGCGAGCGGGTGGTCATCAGCACAAACAACCGGTCGCCATACTGCGCGCGGGCCTGGTGGATAGGCGAGTTGCTCGGAATCGCCTGTACGGTGAACTCCGCCTTGCCCGACGGCGTGTTCCAGATACGCTCGCTGGACGGCACCGGCATGCGGAAACCGCCCGGACGCTTGATGCGCTCGTTATAGTCTTTAAACGCGACCGGCATGGTCCGCTCAATCAGGTCGCGAATCTGGCTGTAATCCCTGATCAGTGCCAGCCACGGGGTTTTGCTGTGCCTGAGCGTGGCCTGTGCCAGGCGGGCGACGATGGCGGGTTCAGAGAGCAACTGTGGTGAAGCCGGTTTGTTCATGCCGTAGGAGACATGCACCATGCTCATCGAGTCTTCGACCGTCACGCCCTGCGGGCCGGTTTCCTGGGTGTCAATCTCGGTACGGCCCAGGCAGGGCAGGATCAGCGCCTGTTGTCCATGCACCAGATGGCTGCGGTTCAGCTTGGTGGTGACATGCGCAGTCATCTCGCAATTGCGCATGCCTTGCCAGGTGCGGTCGGTATCCGGGGTGGAAATGGAGAAATTACCGCCCAGACCAAAGAAGAATTTAACCTTGCCTGCGATCATCGCTTCAATTGCGCCGACGGCATCGTAGCCCGGTGTTTTCGGCACGCTGATGTCAAACACGCGTTCCAGGCTTTCGAGAAATTCAACCGGCATCTTTTCATAAATGCCTACCGTGCGGTTGCCCTGCACATTGCTGTGGCCGCGTACCGGGCATAGGCCTGCACCCTCTTTGCCGATATTGCCGCGCAACAGCATTAAATTGACCAGGGTCTTGATGGTAGCAACGCCATGCTTGTGCTGGGTGATGCCCATGCCCCAGGTGGAGATCACGCGGTCACCGGTGGCGTAGATGCGGGCGATTTCCTCAATCTGTGCCAGTGGCACGCCGGATTCTTCGACAATCACGGCCCAGTTTTCCTGGCGGGCATCGGCGGCGATCGCTTCGAAGTTGTTGGTATGCTGCGCGATGAAGTCAGCATCCACCACCCGCTCGGTGCCGTGCTGGATCGCTTTGTCATCCCACTGGATGACAAACTTGATCATGCCTTTGATCAGGGCAAGGTCGCCGCCCAGTTTGGGCTGGATAAACAGGCTGCTGATCTGGCTGCCCTTGAATGACAGCATGTCGAACGGGCTTTGCGGGTCGGCAAAACGTTCCAGGCCGCGCTCTTTCAGGGGGTTGATGGCGACGATACGCGCGCCACGCTTGGCGGCCTCGCGTAATTCACCCAGCATGCGCGGGTGGTTGGTGGCCGGGTTCTGGCCGAAAATCAGCAGGGTATCGGCATGCTCAAAGTCATGCAAAGTAACTGATCCCTTGCCGATGCCGACTGTCGCAGGCAAGGCGATGCTGGTGGATTCGTGGCAGAGGTTGGAACAGTCCGGGAAGTTATTGGTGCCGAATTCACGCACGAACAGCTGGTAAAGAAACGCCGCTTCATTGCTGGCGCGACCAGAGGTATAGAAAATGGCTTCATTCGGGTCGGCCAATGCGTTCAGATGGTCTGCCATCATCGAAAAAGCATCGTCCCACGACACTTCTTCGTACTTGTCGGTGGCCGGGTTGTAGCGCATCGGGTGGGTCAGGCGGCCTTCATTTTCCAGGTCAAAATCGCTCCAGCCCATCAGTTCGGTTACTGTATGTCTGGCAAAAAAGGCAGGGGGCACGCGTTTGGCGGTTGCCTCTGCAGCCACCGCTTTCACGCCGTTTTCGCAAAATTCGAAGGTAGAGGTATGTTCTTTGTCTGGCCACGCACAGCCGGGGCAGTCAAAGCCGTCTGGCTGGTTCTGCGCCAGCAAGGTCATCACCCCTTTGACCGGGATTTTTTGCAGCGCAAGTTGCGCGGCCACTTGCTTCAAGGCGCCCCAGCCAGCGGCAGGGTGATGGTAAGGCTTGATGGTGGCTTTGGATTGCGACATAGGTCCTGGTGGTTAAATTAAGGTTGGATGACTGGCGTCAAGGGCGGTCAGAAGAAACTAGATAAATCCATAATCAAGATCGTAAGGTAGTCCATGCAAGCAAACCAGATACAGAAACAGCAAATTTTTAGAATACAGTTATTTCGGTAGGTTTCAGGATGACTGAAGGCTGAAGACAGCATGGGTCTGTATTTTTGTTGAAACAGCATGCCTCTTATTTTTTGTGCAGCAGGGTTGATTATTAAAATTAACAATGTTAAGTTAACGTTGTTAATTTTTTTATTGGGTTATCTATTTCAAGGGGTTCCTGTATGAGACGTCCTCGACATACATGGCTGGCAATCGCTATCAGCGCGGTATTGTTGTCTTGCATGGCATACGATGCGGTTGCCGGCGAAGGCATGGCCGTCTTGAAGGGGGTGCAAGCCAAAGGTGAGGTCGTTGAAGGGACGGAGATTCTTGATCCTTTTTCAGGGAACACTTATCGCGTAAAGCTGACCTTGAAAGAGCACGGGCAAAAGATGGACGTGAGAGGCTTTGTCGGGCTGAGCCTGTTTGGACGCACCCAGGTTTGGGAAAGGGTGGAATAGGAGGCACTATGGCAGATGGCTATTTATGGTTAAAGTCCTTGCATATACTGGGCGTGGTGTTGTTTTTGGGTAATATCATCGTGACTGGTTGGTGGAAGGCCATGGCGGATGTAAGCAGAAATCCGGTCATTATTGGGTTTGCACAACGTCAGGTGACGCTGACTGATTATGTATTTACTGCAGGTGGGGCCTTGCTATTGCTGGTGGCTGCGCTGGCTAACGTCATGCTGCATGGGGTTGATCTGTCGCAACCATGGTTGCACTGGGGCATGGGCTTGTTTGTATTGTCAGGGCTGATTTGGGCCGTGGTGCTGATTCCGACGCAAATCGAACAGGCGCGGATGGCACATCGCTTTCAGCCGGAGTCGCAGATTCCTGATCGCTATTGGGTGTTGTGTCGCCGCTGGTATGTATGGGGCGTGATCGCAACGCTGTTGCCAATGGCGAATGTATATTGGATGGTCTTTAAGGCTGCGGCTTGACTCTGCTACTTAAGGAATTCCGAGTATTTTCAGATATTCCTCAAGTGTCAGTGTGAGTTGCTCTAGCGAACTGTTCACTTCATCCAGATGCGTGTTGCCGTTCAGATGCAATTTTTCCAGGAGCGCTTTGTGTTTTTCAATGGCTTCCAAATGTGTGTCAAGTTTGGCTTGTTTGAGTGCTTGGGTCATGGTGTTTTTCCTCACAGGGGTTTCCCACTTTAACAGGCTTTTGCCCAGTGCATTTAGCCTATATCAAGTACACATTTATTTGCGTCACGCGCCAGGATCAATGTTTGCATGCAATAACCCTTTGAATACAACAGCGCTGACGGTTGTTTTGATCTCGCTGGCTCTCTAGAATGTCGGGATGTCTGCTGCCTTGATTCAACAATACCTGCCGAATTACCCCGCCCATTTGCATGCCCAGATCGGGCAGTTGCATGCGCAAGGCCAGTTGGGTGCCTATTTGCAGCAGCGCTACCCGCAGCCGCACAGCATTCAGAACGACAAGGCCTTGTACGACTATTGCATAGACCTCAAGCAACGCTACCTGAAAAATGCCCCCTTGCTGGACAGGGTCTCCTTTGATAATCGCCTGACGATTGAAAAGCAAACGCTGGGCTTGAATACTGCTATTTCGCGGGTACAGGGCGGCAAGCTCAAGGCCAAGAAAGAAATTCGTATTTCGGCATTCTTTAAAACTGCACCACTGGAGTTTCTCAAAATGATTGTCGTGCATGAGCTGGCGCATTTGAAGGAGCGCGATCACGACAAGGCGTTTTACCAGCTCTGCATGCATATGGAGCCCAATTATCCTCAGTACGAGTTTGACTGCCGGGTATATTTGCTATGGCAGGCATTGGCTAAAACGACAAATGCATGACGTTTTCCCATTGAAATGATGCGGCGTGCCGGCATACCATCATGAGGTGATCATCTTGTGGGGCTTGTAGCATGCGGTTTGAGTTCAGGGGTTGGATATTGTTGGCAATGCTTGTATGGTTGGGCAGCCAGTGTGTGCAGGCAGGCGAAGGCTTGACTGAGGATGGCCGGCCATTTCAAAGCCTGAGCCAACATGAGGTGTTGGCCTTGTCTGCTGCCGAGCAGCGCGCTTATGCCGAGTGGCTCAGCGTGCAGCCAGCCGCTGAGCCAGTTTCCGAGGGCCCCAGTACCATGGATATATCCTCGGATTTTTCGATGTGAATGTGCACGGTGTCTGCCGGGGTATTGGGCCGCTGGCATAGGGCTGATCCGGCTGACGGGTGATGCGCGTCAGGCCAGTGCGGGAAACAATGTGCGTTTGACTCTATCGATTTCTAATCCGTAGTGTGCGCTCACCAGTGCCGTGATGGCCGTATCTAGTGCGATCGTGGGTTGCAGGTCGCGTCCCTGGTAAAGCTGGCTGGCTTTTAGTCCAGGCCAGTCAGCAATGACTTTTCCCGCTGCCCAGCGATTGTTCCTCGCCGTAATCGCGGGTAGTGCGCCACCAAATGCCAGCATGGCCGCTCCCGTGCCGTGGTCGGTACCCCCGGTGCCATTGGCCGCCGCAGTGCGACCAAATTCGGTCGCTACCACCACCAGGGTCTGTTGCCATCGTGGTCCCAGGGTTGCTTGCAGGCTGGCGATCAGTGTGTCCAGCTCGCCGAGCTGTTTGGCCAGCCGCGTGGTTTGCGCGCTGTGCGTATCCCAGCCGCCGGTTTCCAGCATGGCAATGCGCGGGCCTTGCGGCTGGTTCAGGAAATCGCCTACCAGTTTGCCCAGTGCCTCGGGCTGCTGGCTATTTTGCCCGCTACCAGCCATGTTTTCAGTTTGCATGGCGCTTTCCCAGGCCCGGTGCAACTGGGCATCTGCCGCGTACAGCTGGCTGACACGGATCAGCAGGTCGTCTGAAGGCTGCGGCAGTCTCGAGGCGGCGTAGGCATCGACTTGTCGATCGCCGCGCAAGGCAAGCGGAATCGTGGGGGAGAGTGCAATCGCCTCATTCTGGCTGGCGGGCAGTAGGCCAAGCAGGCGATTGAGCCAGCCGTCCTTGAGTTGGTAGGCACGGCTGCCCCCGCTTTCCAGCACATTCTGCCCGTCAAAATGCGAGCGTTCACGGTAGGGCGAGGCGACCGCATGCACAAACAGGGCCTGTTGCTGTTGATAGAGGGCACGTGCGTTTACCAGTGACGGATGCAGGGCAAACAGGCTGTCCAGACGCTGGGCCTGCGACGCTTCTATGGCCAGTGCACCGCGCAGCCTGGCATAGTCCGGGTCTGCATAGGGGATAATGGTATTCAGGCCATCTGCCGCGCCCCGCTGGATAATAAACACAAATCGCTGCTCGGTATTGGCCGCAGCCAATGCCAGTCCCGGCATCCAGCATGTCAGGAGTCCTGCCGTCCCCAGTTTTAAAAAGCTTCTGCGTTGCATGTGCTTATCTCCTTAAAAATTCAGGACTGACGAGTAACAGGGCAAAGCCGGTGTGTGCAGACTCGGCGCGGCTGATCTGCTGCAGAGTTTCCTGGCTGACCGTGCCACGCAGCACGGTATTGGCAAGAGTGGCGGGCGGTATGCTGAGCCTGGTCAACGCAGCCAGCCGCTGTGCATACTCCACCCGTCGCAACAGGGCGTTGGAGGCCAGCCAGCTTTCGGCGATATCGTCATAGCCTGCGGGTGAACCGGGTTTCCAGATGGGTTGGCCCAGCTGGGTCATGACCTGCGATACACGCACATGCGTGAGGTCTATGTCGAGCGCCCGCACACTGCTGATCAGCCATTCCCACGGCGTTTTGAATTTGACTGGCGCGGGCACCCGGCACTCCGGGGCCTCAATCAATACCCGATACAGCGCCTGCAGTTGTCCGCCACTTTGCACATAAGTGTCACGCAGCTTGCTGATCAGTGCAGGTGGTGGCTGGTCCCCGGCGAAATGGCAGGCCAGCTTGGTCGCCAGGTGGGTAGCCGTGGCGGGCGAGGCGGCCAGATCGTTGAGGATGGCCTCGGCCTGCTGCACGCCAGAGGGTGCATAGGTCTTGCCCAGCAGCTGTCGGTTGCCTGGTTCATGCACACGCGGATTAAAGACAAAGCCTGGATAACGCGCATCGGTTTCTCCCGTCTGTTTGGGGGCCTGCACGGTCCAGCCGGTGAGCGCACGCGCAAATTCGGTAACATCCTGCTGGCTGTAGCCACTGCGTACCCCCAAGGTGTGCAGCTCCAGAATTTCACGCGCAAGATTTTCATTGAGCCCGGTTTTCTTGTCCGGCTGGCGACGCATCTGTCGTTGTACTGCCTCGCTTTGTGGGCCGCGCGATTGCTGCTGGTCGAGGTAGATCAGCATGGCCGGGTGTTTTTCCACCGCAAACAGCATGTCTTTGAACGACCCCAGCACATGTGGCCGGATGGCCTGCAACTCAAACAGCCCGGCCGATTGCGTGACCAGGGGTTTCTGTGCCGAGATCGCAAAATGGTTGGCCCAGAAATGCACCAGTCTCTCAACAAACGGGGTGTCTGTTTGCTGTGCGACTTGCGCACGCACCTGGACAGCGTCGGTATAACTGTCGCGCGCTTCGTTACGCATCTGGCGGCGCAACTGCATTTTGTCCTCGGCCGTATCGGCCTGGTTGATCATGCGCATTTCCTGCATTTCTTGCGCAACCGAGGGCAGGGTCTGCTGGTATTGTTGCCAGGGTGGGGGTATCGGCTGGTAGCGGCCCAGCTCGTCAAGCAGCGCGCGTGAGGCGCTGACTGAAATTGCCTGTGCATCGGCGCGTGCGCCCAGCCCAAAGCGTTGATAGACAAGGTATTCTTCACTCAACATATGTAAAGTCCTGACATAAAGTGAGAAAGATGCATGCAGTTAACAGGTGCAAAAGACTCACAAAACTGCATTACAGCTGGCTTACGGTCACTGTGAGGCATTCTGTGATACCAGCTTGTGCGACCTGAGTAATATTGAGAGTGCTGCATGTCTGTAATCCTCTCTTGGTTTGTCTTTCTATACGGATATTGTTGTACTGACCATTTGTATTAATTGTTCGCTTTCAAGGCTGGGACGATTAACTATGAGCCAGATAGCGGCAATACGGTCTGCCTCATGGTAAGGGGCAGTAGCCAGTTCCTCGCCGAAAATATCGGGGTCAATTTCCCGGTATTGGTATGTACATCCGCTTTCTCTGACTTTGTGTTTGACTGCTTCGATAAACGGGTCATGGCCGTTGATGATGGCGACCCCCGTATACAGCATCAGTGTTCCGCCTGGCGCCAGCCTTGTGAGAGCGGTATCTACAATATCCAGCGAAAGTTGCGCGCCAAGCGGCCCATTGCCATGCCGGTAGGCTCTTTCAGCAGGGTCAACCAGATATGGAGGATTGGCGATGATCAGGTCGAATGTTCCTGACAGGGCATTAAGAAGGTTGCTGTATTTAAAGGAGACGTTGGTGATGCCGCTGGTCTTGGCATTGCTTGCAGCATACGCCAGTGCCTGCGTATTGATATCCACCCCCCATATTTCGGCATCCGGCAGTGCCTCGGCCAGCAAAATGGCACCGACCCCAGCGCCGCTGCCAATATCTACCCCACGATGGATGTACCCTTGCAGGGTGGAGAGCGAAGCATAGACCGCGTTCATGAAGCGGTAAGTATCCGGGCCGAAAAACACTGCATCCTGCGCCTCTGTCGGAAACCCGGAGTGCACAAACAGTTTGCCCGCAATGCTGGAGACGCGCACCAGTGACTGCCAGCCATGTTGCACCGGCCGCAGAATGGATGCTGCCAGCATCAGTTCGAACAGCGCTGTGCCTATCGTTTCCATTTCGAACGGGCGGTTCCATCCGAACACATCCTGAAGACTGTTTGACCAGGCGTTGCCCGCGCGCTGGTTCACCAGGCGGTGCGTGGCCGGCGTGACCGTGACGAAGGTATAGTCAAGTGCATACAAGGCTCGCAGCAGATTCTCTAAGGCATCATGGATGGGTGGCGAAGCATGGAGGTCTTGTTCCATTTTGGCGTCCTTTGTGACGTTTTCTGGAGAGACTTATTAGCTTAACAGAACTCTTCTATTCTTCTTATAAGCGCATTCTGACAGCAAGCCTGCCGTTTGTCTGATAGGCAGCGTCAGGCCGTATGCGTATGCTTGGGATCTCATTAGAAAGGGTGCGGAGCGTATGTCTGGTATAAACAAGCAATCTGAAGTGCTGTTGGAAAAACCTTTTCATCCTTCCCCCGGTGTGTTCCCCAAATCCATGTATTTCTCTCTGCTTGAGGCGTTAAAGTCAAAGCGCTTCCAGCCAGATAGTCTGGGTTTTCTTCAGCATCAGCTAGCCCAGACCCAGCATCACTACACGGATGTGCCCGCCAATGTTGGGCAGCTTGAGGCCTGGCTGGCTGAAAGCGCGCGGTCCGTTGGCCTGCAATATCGTGACTATCTGGCAGGCCGTCAGGCCGGGCAGCCAAGGCGCTATTTCAACACCAAATCGCATGCCTTGTATTTTCTGCGAGCGGTGGCACCGACAAAAATGGTGGATGGCGCCTGGCTGTATGGCTTTATGCAACACTGGCAGGATGCCCGATTTGCTGCGCTGATCAATATTTATCTCGAAGAGTTGGGTGATGGTGCCGAGGCGATGAATCATGTCGTCCTGTACCGAAAACTGCTGAAAGCACATGCCTGTGATGACTGGCGGGGGCTGCATGATCAATTTTTCACGCAAGGCGCAGTGCAAATGGCGCTGGCGGCCAATATAGAGACGCATCTGCCAGAAGCCATCGGCTTCAATCTGGGCTATGAACAATTACCGCTGCACCTCTTGATTACCGCCTACGAGCTGAAAGAGCTCAACATTGACCCTTATTATTTCACCTTGCACATTACAATAGACAATGCGCAGAGTGGGCATGCACAGAAAGCAATCGAAGCTGTGCAGAATGCCATGCCATTGTTTGGCGATGCGCAGCAATACATGGCGCGCGTCATTTCCGGCGTCAAGCTGAATCATGCAGGTTTGAGTACTTTGGACATCATCCAGCAGTTCGATATGGAAAGTGAAGTGGTGCGCATTTTGTGCAGTAAGGCCGTGATTGGCCAGCATATGCACTCCGACCGTTGTTTGCTGATGGGCAAAACCATCAACGAATGGTTATGCGATGCAGGCCAGATCACGACGTTTCTCGCCGTCTTGCAAAACAAGGGCTGGATCAAGCGTCACCATGATCCGGAAGACAGTCATTTCTGGAAAATTATTTCCGGAGAAAAGGCCCCAATGTTCGGCGTATTTACGGCCTATGAAAAACAGGTGATTTATGACTGGATTGCCGGGGATGCAATTGAACGATTGCCAAAAATAGCCCGCCTCGGCAAGCCATGGCGTATGGTGGCGGAAAAGGCCGCGGTCGAGGCCAGTAGCGACAGCGATGCGTACAAAAATGTATATGCCTTGCGGGCTAGCCGTACGGTCAGACCCGTCACTGCCCGCAATGATTTTAATGAAGACCAGTTGTCGTTTGATCGCTATGTCAACAGCCTGGGGAGCAACCAGGAAATGATGGATTTTCTGGTGGGCTGGCTGTCACCAGCCAAACATCACACACCGATTGGTTTGTGCGCCACGCGCTATTTCAAGGCCTGTATGGATGCGCCATCCAAGCCTTGAACGACTGTGGATCATGCACAGGGCAAATGCGGCGGTTTGTCGCCGGCGATGAACACACGGTATCCAGGTTTAAATCAGCTTATCCAAACAAATCATCCAGAGGGTTTTTACCCTGCGTGGCCGCTTGGGTCGAAACGCGCCTGGCCGTAAATTCTTCTTCAATATGATCGCGGTAATAACTCCATTGCGCGCCAGCGCCATGCAGCGTGCGCCACACATTTGCACCGACATTGTCATATTCCCAGGCGCTGCCATCCTCCAGTTCCACCCTTAATATGCGTTTGGATGCATCGTAGCCGATGGCGCGCAGCTTGCCAGCATGAACACGGGTCATTTCCATGATGGGATCACGTCTATGATGGGATCACGCGCTAATGACAGCCGCCAGATTTGCAGCCACAGGATTTTCCGTCTTGGTTAAGCGGTTTTTTCTGCCAGGCATTCAAAAAAGCGGCCTTGCTCATCGGCTGGATATTCAGTGATTGTTGCAATGCGCCATCGACCACCTGCGTTTGGTAGTGCTCAAAATGCTTGAGGTATCTGGCATAGGCACGGTCTGTCCCCAGCAGGGATTGCCATCGGGTCCACAACCATTGTTTTACTTTGAACAGTGTTGATTTAAACATATGTTTCCTTTCAATGCCTGTACTTGCTTATTATGCGACAGCATGGCTGGCTTGACCAAGGCATTTCATGCCTAATCGTGCCTTGGGTATTGCAATGCAACCTTGTCATGCCCATATCAGTCAGACAAGTATCACGGCATTCAGTTTACTGCGTACAATGGCGGAATGGTCATGATCGTATGGTCTGTTTTTTAATTTTGATGTTAAAGGAACACATGAAACGTTTTTGGATGGTATGGGTGGTTGCACTGACCTGTTTGAGTTTATTGAGTGGCGTGGCAGAAGCCAAGCGATTCGGCGGTGGCAGCAGTTTTGGTAAAAACCGGCCTGCGCCCACCAAGCAAATGCAGCGCGCCCCTGAACCTGCGCCGCAACCCGCAGCGCCGGCGCAACCAGGCGGAGCCAACCGATGGTTGGGGCCTTTGGCCGGGCTGGCAATCGGTGCGGGATTAGCCACCATGTTCTCCCATGGTGGATTAGGCGATTTTGCCAATAACCTGAGCATGATACTCATGGTGGTGGCAGGCGCAGCCTTGCTGGTATTTCTGGTCAACCGATTACGCAAACCGCAGCCTGCAAAAATGCAATACGCGGGTACGGGCAGTGCTTATCCGCCCGCCGGGTTTCGCAGTGAAAATACCTACAATAGCGGTATCACCAGTGGTATCAACACTGGCGCAGGCACACCACAGGCATTGACGATTCCCAATGATTTTCCGATGGAGGCTTTTTTGCGCAGTGCCAAGGCTTGGTTTATCCGTCTGCAGGCTGCCAATGATCGCAAAGACCTGAATGATGTGCGTGAATATACAACCCCGGAAGTCTATGCCGAGATCAGCCTGCAAATGCAGGAGCGCGGCAATGCCACCCAGGTGACAGAAGTGGTGAGCATCGATGCAGAGCTGCTTGAAGTGGTGACTGAGGGCGATTACACCATCGCCAGCGTCCGTTATACCGGCCAGTTGCGTGAGAATGATGGCGCGATTGAAACCATTGATGAAATCTGGCATCTGCAGAAAGCCTTGCAGCGTAGCGAGTCGCCCTGGTTGCTGGCAGGGATACAGCAAGTGGCCTGATTTCGTCCATTGGCCGTACTCAAAAGACCTGGCTGTGGCCAGGTCTTTTTTATTGCCTTTTCGAGCCTTGCCTCTGACGCCTACTCGGCGTACGATAAACTCGTCTCAAGGAGAGAGCTATGAAAAAATTATTTTATATCGACTATCCGCAAGAACATTATGAAGGGCAGGCGCACCGATATCGCTGCCTCTTCTGCAAGCAGGAGACCACTAAAATCAATGGCTTGCTGGAAGGCCATTTGCCAACATGCGAATATCGCATTGCGCTTGAAAAGGCCGGCTTTGAATGTAATGCCAACAAGCCCAGGCCCAGTCTGGATACGACAGATGAAGAAGATTAGTCATGGAGTCTCGTAGACTGTACTCTGTATGACAATCCGTTGACCAGCAGCGACGCCATCGCACACAATACACTTTCCTTGCCCGCGGTTGCATCGTCACTGCGGGTTGATTTTTTTAAGCCACACGCCAGCCTCATGACAAACGAATTTTACTTCAACCTCATTTTATTTTTCTTAGTCGCCATTATCTGCCTGGAATTCCTGGCCAAAAAATTGCGTTTGCCGCCTGCAGTCGCGCAGCTCTCTGGTGGGGCTGCTATTGCTTTCCTGCCCGGATTGCCCGCATTTGAAATTGACCCGGCATTGGTAATGGTGGTGTTTTTGCCGCCTTTGTTGATGGCGGGCGCTTACTTTACGGTGTGGCATGAGTTCAGGCGGCACCTCACCGGTGTGCTGATGCTGGCGGTGGGTGCCGTGATTTTTACCACGCTGGCGGTGGGTGTCGCCTTGCATCTGGTGAGTCCTGCCTTGCCCTGGGCCGCCTGTTTTGCACTCGGGGCCATTGTCTCACCACCGGATGCCATCGCCGCCAAGGCTGTGTTGCAGCGCGTGGCCTTGCCACGCAAGCTGATGGTGCTGCTTGAAGGCGAAAGCCTGCTGAATGATGCCACAGGCCTGGTGTTATACAAGTTTTCGATTGCGGCGGTGCTCACCGGCGTGTTCTCCATGCAAGCGGCAATCGGCAGTTTTGTGTTGTTAAGCGTGGGAGGCGTGCTGCTGGGCGCTGCGTTTGGGTATGTGGTGTACAAAACGGTGCGTTATCTGCAAGAGACCTCGCTGATGATTCTGGCCTCGGCCTTGCCGGGCTGGCTGTGTTATGTGGTGGGTGAGCATATCGGCGTATCTGGGGTGATTGCGACCGTCACTTACGGCATGATGCTGGGCTGGTATCAGCATGAAATCATGCCTGCGATTGTGCGCAGGCGAGGCAGTGCCTTCTGGGAAACCATGATTTTCATCTTTGAGTCCCTGGTATTTATCCTGATTGGCCTGTCGTTGCGCGGCGTGATTGAAAGAATCTCCCACTCGGGTAAATCGCTGATGGATTACGGCGATGAGGTATTGCTGGTGCTGGCGGTGGTGATTGTGTCGCGGTTTGTGTGGGTGTTTGTCGTGGATGGCATTGCCAGTCTCTACAAGCGATCATCGCACACACTGTATTTGCCCACCAGTTGGCGCGAATCGTTTATCAAAAGCTGGGCTGGCATGCGTGGTGTGGTCACCCTGGCTGCTGCGCTGGCCATCCCGGCCAGTGTCCCGGGGAGAGACCTGATGTTGCTGTGTGCATTTGCCGTGATTCTGGTGACCGTGTTGTTTCAGGGCACCACCATCGGCTGGATGATTCGATGGCTCAAAGTAAAGCATGCCGCGCATGATCACCCGTATTTGAATGAGCCGCAAGTCTGGGCACAGCTCGAAACCGCACAATATGCCGTCGTCAGCCAGCTGGCTTACGATGCCGAGGGTCATCTGCTACATCCGCGTCTGCTGGAGCAGTATGGTTACCGTGCAAGTCTCTCTGACAAACTCAAAAATGAGGCTGCACTGCCTGACGATATCCGTAAGGCGCATTTTAATGTGGTGCTCGCGGCGGTGGCTGCCGGGCGCGAAGAATTACTTAAATTGCACCGTTCAGGGCAGATCCATGACGAATTACTGCATATGATGGAGCGTGATCTGGATCTGCAGGAAATTTCGGCATTGCATACCAGAGGTTAAGGCTGGGGCTAAGGCAATGGGTGTGCTGGTGCCAGTCAGCCACTTACATGGGATTCTCTCCACATTTATTGTGGATAACTCTCTGGAGTGTTTGTTGGTGAGTGACGGAAGTCGTTGATTGGGTAGGTAAACTCGGTATTGCCTAGCAATGAGGCGGTACGCTGCAAACCTGCAGCATACCGGAGGGAGGCTACTTATTGTTTGAGCGAGGCAATATCAATCACAAAGCGATATTTGACATCGCTTTTCAGCATGCGCTCATAGGCTTCGTTGATGTCATCGGCGCGTATCATTTCCACATCACTCACAATATTGTGTTTGCCGCAGAAATCGAGCATCTCCTGGGTTTCGGCAATGCCGCCAATCAACGAGCCCGCCACCTGGCGACGCTTGGTGATCAGGTTGGCGCCATGCACTTCCAGCGGGTCCAGCGGACCGACCAGGACGATGGTTTTGTCGCGTTTGAGCAAGCCAATATAGGGATTGAGGTCATGTGCAACCGGGACGGTATCGATAATCAGGTCGAAACTGGCTGCATGTTTGGCCATGTCGTCAGCACTTTTCGAGATCAGTACTTCGTGCGCGCCCAGCCGGGTGGCATCCGCAGCTTTGCTGGCAGAGGTGGTAATCATCACCACATGTGCACCCATGGCTGCGGCCAGTTTTACCCCCATATGGCCGAGGCCGCCGAGGCCGATAATGCCGACTTTCTGCCCTGGCTGCACATCCCAGTGGCGCAGTGGGGAATACAGGGTAATGCCCGCACACAATAATGGCGCCACCGCTTTGGTATCCAGATTCTCTGGCACGCTGAGCACAAAGTTTTCATCCACGGTAATGCGCTCTGAGTAGCCGCCAAAGGTCAGCCCGCCGTGTTTTGGATCTTTGGCGTTATAAGTAAACACTGTGTTGTCGCAGTATTGTTCTTCACCGGCATGGCATTCTTCGCAGTGGCGGCAGGCGTCGACCATACAGCCGACGCCGACCAGTTGCCCCAGCTTGAATTTTGTCACGTGTTGGCCAACCTTGCTGACGCGGCCGACAATTTCGTGCCCCGGCACCATCGGGTAAAGGGAGCCTCCACCCCATTCATTCCTGGCCTGATGAATATCAGAGTGGCAAATGCCACAGTATTCAATATCTATCAGTACATCATGTGGGCCAGGCGCACGACGGTCTATCTGCATGGGTGCGACAGGCGTCGTCGCGGTTTGTACGCCATAAGCGGCTGTTTTCATTGTATTCTCCGAGTCCAGATGTCATCACAGGATTTTGCTGCAGCAAGGATAGATCGCATACAGCTTAATGCATGCATTTTATAAAGCTTGTTCGTTGCAATACAGACATTTAAATGGAATTCAGAATGGTGTAATTCGGGATGATGGCCCAGATACTGCTGTACAATAAAAAAGGGCCTGATCGGCCCTTTGATAGGTCAGTAATTAATGCGTTATCCGCTCGATCTCGGGCAGTGCCTCATGCTGTATGGCTGCTTCAAACGCCGTTAACCGCTTGTAGACCGATAGCAACTCGACGATGGTTGTCCAGGAGTTGACCAGATACTGGAACGCGTTACTGACTTGGGAGAACGCCGTCAGGATTTGTTGCAGCAGGCCAAAAGTGATTTTGCCTGCGGCGATGGTTGGCACCAGAATCAGGTAGGCAAAGATATTGTCTGCTTGTAAATACAGGCTGCGTGCCACGTTGAAATACATATAGTGAAAATACAGGCGGAAGTAGTTTTTGCGGACATCGGCAAACAATGCCACCAATGTCGCCGGTTGCGCGCGCGCTGCATCATCTTCACCGTAGACCAGTTCTTTGCGGTAGGCCGCTTCTACGCGCTGGTTTCTGAACTCCAGCCCTGGCAGTTTGATGCCTACTGCGGCCAGTATCAGCGTGCCAAAGACTGACCAGGCAATGGCCGCGGAGAACAAAGGCGCAGGAATCTGCCCGAATACCGGCAGCTCGCTGACATACGAAGACAGGCTCCATAGCACTGGCAAAAAGGCGAACAGCGTCATGATGGCTTCGACCATGGAGACGCCCAGGCCTTCCATAATGGTGGCGAAACGCATGGTGTCTTCCTGTACCCGTTGCGAAGCGCCTTCAATGCTACGCACTTGTGGCCACTGGCTGGTGTAAAAACTGTTCATGGCCGTGCGCCAGCGGAAAATATAGTGGCTGACAAAAAAGCGGGTAATCACATAAATAAAAATCGCCACAAACGCGATTTCGGCAAATTGCAGCATCAGCGTATAGAGTTCATCTGTGGTGACTTTTGAGTTGGGTGACAGCGCGGCCTGCACGGCATCAAAAAACGGACGGCGCCAGTTATTGATAGCCACTGATACCTGAACTGAGTAATAAGTCGAAAACAGAATAAAGGCTGAGCCTACGATGGACCACCATTGCCAGCGGCTTGGCTGATATTTAAACCAGAAGGCGGCAAACAGCGCCACGCTTACGGCGTAATAGAGGTAAAACAGTTTGAACGCATCGGTGACAAAATGCCCCAATCCGATGACCGGTTCGCTTTCAGCAATAGAAAGGCCTAGCATAGCCCCCAATGCAGCACTAAACTCAAACCACACACCACAACAAATGACGGACCAGACAATGACAGAAGGCCAGAACCAGCGGGAATCAGGAAAAAAGGACTTGAACATAAGGGGTTTCTTAATGATGTTTTCGCCAGTGTATTGGCTCCGACAAAGACCTGCAACAAAAAAGCCTCCGAATGGAGGCTTTTAGGTATTAGAGGTTTCCCCTGAAGCAGCAATTCACCGGCGTGGCGCTGACTTTAATCAGGTGCGGATCCCGATGCCTGTTGCTTTTGTGCGTATGTAACACCGCTCTTTTGGCAGAGGCTTTTTTGAGCGGTTCGGCTGCATCTTTTGTGGCAGACACTGGCCTTAATTGCGGCGGCTGGCTGTGCGCATCCACAAGTGCTTCCTGAGGTTTGGTGTTAACTTCAGCGGGCGCGAGTTGTTCAAATGTAATCATGATCAATGCCAATACATTGACGAAGACCATCTTGGGAACCATGTATGATTTTGGATGGTGCATTTTAATACTCATTTATCCAGAATTTAATAGATCTATTTAATAGTGCCAGGGTTTAACAGCATGTCTGCGACGCGAATGTCATTGCTTGCGCGCTTGTCATACGCATGACAGGATTTTGCTGTAAGGTTTGCTAACCATGCGCGCGCTCATCGCATTGACCAGAGTGATCACTGGCACTGGATTCATCCCAGAGTCGTCATACCCGAGCCGTCATAATAGTGCCCCATGATAAAGACGTGATGGCGTGGCAATAAGTAGGCCATCTCTGATTTGTCTGTCAGACATCCCTTACCGACACAAATATTTTTCATTGCGCGAAAACAATTGCGGCGCTTGACGGTCTTAGCTTCAACCTTATTCATCAATCAGTCAGCGTCACCCTGGGATTTATATGAAGCCATTCATCATGACCGTTTGTATCCTGTTCCCTTTGGCCGAGAGTCAGGCGCAACCCAGTATGGTGGACACGCTGGAGCTCAGCCACTCGATTGTCATGGTGACCACTGATATACCCGGGGGCTCGAATGGCAGAGGGTCTGGCGTGGTGGTGAGTCCGGAATATGTGGCGACCAATTGCCATGTGATTGCCAATAGTAATGGCGCAAATATTGCCAAGTTTCGCGATGGCTATCGGCCAATCGCATTGAAAGCCAACTGGAAAAGAGATATTTGTCTGCTGAAGTTTGATCCGCTGCCCTTCAAGCCGATTCCAATGCGTGACAGTACTACGCTCAAGTATGAAGAGGAAGTGTTCAGCCTGAGTTTTCCGGCGGCGGCCCCGGTGCCTCAACCTTCGTATGGCAATATCAAAGGCATACACCAGTACGATGGCGGCCTGATTGTGCGTTCCAATGCTTCCTTTTCCATGGGCTCCAGCGGTGGCGCACTGTTCGATCAGGATTTTAATCTGATCGGATTGACGACTTTCAAGAGTCCCGGACATCGTGCATTTTATTACAGCCTGCCGGTGGAGTGGATTAAAGAGTTGATGGCTTCACCGGAAACGACTTCGCTTAAAACCGAAGAGCTGCCTTTCTGGGCGTTGCCGATGGCGCAGCGGCCATACTTTATGCAGGTGGTGATTCCTTACCAGAATGAGGAGTGGCAGGCACTGCAAGAGATTGCGCGCCAATGGATTAAAGAGGAGCCAGGGTCAGCCGATGCCTGGTATTTTCTTGGGGTGGCGGAAGAAGGGTTGCATCTGCTGTCGCAAGCCAGGGATGACCTGCAGCAAGCCTGCCTATTGAGTCCACGCGACCTGGATGCTATGCTGGCTTTATCACGCGTGGCCTTTGCGCAAAAAGATGTGACTGCACTGGAGGCACTGCAACTGCCTGTCAGTGCGCTGGATAAAGAGCAGGGTGCCCAGATTACGCAGAAAATCCAGCAATTAAAAAGTGGCGGCTAGAGTACGTGTCTGGCCGTTAATACCGCGAGTGTCGCCAGGCACACCACAACCACTAGCGTGACGTGTTTGCGCAGATTATAAAACCAGCGTTCAATCATGCCATCTGCCGCCAGTTTGCGATCAATCAGCAGCAATGCCAGAAAACAGGTGATTTGAATCAAATATTGCGTTAACGGTACCAGCATCAATAACGAGAGCCAGGCCAGCAAAGCAAACAGATTGCTACTCACCAGTAAATTGATGCGTGCAACGTGTGCTTGCGACAAAAATACGCCCCAATGCATGCCCCCCAGAAAAGACAGTATGACTGCGCCATAGGTCAGGCTGAAGTAGCTGGTGTGATAAGCGCTGACGCCTGCCAGTTGCGCGGCGACGGTGGCGACGAATGGCAATGCACCTAGTATGGTGAGGATGCTGGCAAGTTTTACCTGTTGTTTGTTCACGGCTTTTCTCCTTGGGTGTCAGGGCTCTGACCATTATTTCGGTGTTTGGTTTTTTGCCAGTTTTTTTATAGGGTAAAACCGACATGAACTTGTGGTATTGTCGGCAATCTATGACTGGGAGTCAGCGTTGCACCCAGAATGTCACACGCTTTTTATTTGCCATTTATCGAGAGTTTACAGATGATAAAACTTCCACGCATGCTTTTCCGCATCGCTGTCTTTTCCATGGTTATTTTGTCCGCGTCGGCACAAGCCGAATCCGGCATAGACCGGGAGACTGAAACCGCAGTGCCTCGCGCCAGGAACTTGTATGGTATTGGGCTCGGGGTGCTACCTAAAACGTCTGGCTCTGAGGAATACCGGGCATTGGTGTTGCCGATTATCAATGCCAACTATGGTGACCGTTTTTATATTAATGCCCTGCAGGCAGGGGTGTGGTTGCTGGATAGCGAGGACAAGCGCCTGCGTTTTGGACTTGCTGCCGAGGCAAGGTTTGGCTGGGATGCTAAAGATGGCAGACGTACGCGCGGGATGGAAGACCGTGATTTTTCGATTTTTATCGGCCCCAATCTGCGCTGGCAAACCGACCTGGGCACCTTTAACGCACAATGGACCGCTGATGCCAGTGGCAACAGCAATGGTCAGCAGGTGCAGTTACAGTACATCAAAAGCCTGATCCGCAGCCCAGAATTACGATTAAACGGACTATTGGGCGTGACCTGGAATAATCAGAAATTCAATGACTATTATTTTGGCGTCGCCGCCAGTGAAACCAGTGCTACGCGTCCGCAGTATCGTGCCGACTCCGGCGTGGAGTTACAGGTGGGCGTGAATGGGGTGGTGCCGGTCATGCAAACCCACTCTTTTTTGTTTGGTGCTTTTGTCACGCGCCTGAGCCATGCCCAGTATGACAGCCCGATCACCGAAACCCGCTTGCAGCCATTGGCATATATTGGCTACAGTATCCCGTTTTAAGGCTGCCAGTCATTGTCGGGCGTGCGTGTTAAAAAATTGCCAGATCAGGTCGTTGGCAGAAATGGCTGTGCTGCCAGCAGCGCTACCACGCACTTTATTACCACCGGGCCAGGAGTGACCGCCGCTGGCGGTGACACACAGTTTGACTTCGCTATGTTGTTTGCCTCCGCTGTACAGATCGCAATAGGCCCCGGGGACAGTAAGTACCCGCTCCGCCGTCGATGTGGTTTGCAGTAAGCGGGTCCATTTCTGGATGGTCGCCGGGACAGAGGTAAATGCCACATGGGCTGGCGATTTCTCGCCAAACCCTCCTTGAAAGGGTACGTGGTCGTCATCCTGCGCATGGATATGCAAGATAGAGACCGTTTGCGATGGCTGACAGTCTGTCGTGCCGTCTGTTCCCGCAACCGAAGCGACTGCAGTGATCAGCTCCGAAAGCTCGCAGGCTAGCCGATAGGCCATCATGCCGCCATTCGACATGCCTTGTGCATAGATGCGTTGAGGATCAATATTGGCACGTTCTTGCATATCGTGAATGATTTGCCGTATGAAGGCGACATCGTTGATGTTCTTTTTTTGCGCCGCGCCACAGCAGTTGCCTGCATTCCAGGTCGCCAGACGGCCTCCGGGCAACCGGCTGTAACCATTCGGAAACACCACAATGTAGCCATGCTGGTCAGCCGCCGAAAGCTGGTGGTAGTAAGATTCATTGGCCTGAATGTGCATATTGCCACCCCCGCCATGCAGCGCCAGTACCAATGCCATCGGTGTGATGCCATCATAGTGTGGCGGGATATGCACCAGATAGGCGCGCTTTTCGCCTGCGGCCAGCGTTTCAAATTCGCTGTCTCCTGGCTGTATAGCAGCCATGCATAAGGCATTGAATTGCATACAATAAAATAGCAGACAGAAGCAGACGGTGCGTGATAGAGGCATGACAGACTCCCTGAAAAGGCGGGTAATGAAGATTGGCTAACGCTGCTTGATGCAAGCTGGTTGACTTGCCGGGGAGTGCACCGGATCAGAGCGTATATTGTTTATGTGCGAGGCTGAGCAATGACTCCAGTGCGAGCGGTGTTGAGTACAAAAAGCCCTGGGCCATATGGCAGCCGAACTGCTGCAGCAGTTCGGCCTGTTTTTCCGTTTCAACGCCTTCTGCCACCAGTTCTTTTTCCATACTGCCAACCATGGCAATGATGGCCTTGATCAACTTGGCACTGGTGGGGTTTAGTTCGATATCTTGAATAAAGGAGCGGTCAATTTTTATCTGTTGCAAGGGAAACTTGAACAGGTAGCTGAGGGCCGAGTGCCCGGTACCAAAGTCATCGAGTGCAATCAGGATGCCCATGCCGGTGAGTTGATTGAGTTTGATCAATACATCGTGCGAGTACTCCAGCAGCAGGCTCTCGGTGATTTCCAGTTTAATCCATTGTGGCTGGCATTGGTGCTGCAACAGCAATTGACTGACTTGCTCCACAAACTTGGGGTCGTTGAACTGCCGGGCCGATACATTCACCGACACGCGTATGCCCGGATTGGACCGGTGGTTGATCTGGTAGGCAGCATCGAATGCGTAAGCCATGATGGTTTTGCCCAGCACCAGCATCAGGCCGGTATGCTCGGCAATCGGAATAAATTCTGCCGGGCTGACCATGCCCAGTGTTTTTGATCGCCAGCGACACAGCGCTTCAACCCCATGAATGCGCCGGTCTGTCATGCTGACAATCGGTTGAAATACCAGCGACAGTTCTTGTTGCCTGATGGCAGTGCGCAAGGCGTTCGCCACATGAAATCGTCGTTCAGCCTGGTGAGTAAAGCTGACGTCATAGCAGCACCACGTGTTGCGCCCGCCATCCTTCGCCCCATACAATGCGGTATCGGCAAAGCGGACCAGATCCTCACTGTTGGCGGTATGGTCCGGGTACACCGCAATGCCGATACTGGCAGAAATATAGTATTCAACCTGATCAATCTGGTAGCTCTGGTGCAGGGATTGTAAACAATGGATGGCAAGAGTTTGGGCCTGGTTCAGGTCGTGCATGGGGCGCAGTATCATGGCAAATTCGTCGCCGCCCAGTCGGCAGCAAAATCCGTCTTCCGGTGTCAGTGCTTGCAGGCGCTGCGCGACTTCCTGCAATAGTTTGTCTCCAATATCATGGCCCATCGAGTCGTTGACCGATTTAAACCCATCCAGATCCAGCATCAGGAATGCAAATTTTTCGTTTGCCCGCCGTGCATGGGTGGTCGCTTCTTCCAGCTTTTGGGCCAGCAAAACTCGGTTGGGCAGTCCAGTCAGCGCATCATGGTGCGCCTGGTGTTCGTTGCGCAAGCGCGATTCATGCACCATGGAGACATCCTGCACAACGGCGATGACGCCGCAGATCTCATTATCTTTGTTCCGTCGCGGGATCAGCCTGACATCATGGGTACTGTGGCCGCTGGCATCGCGGGTATGTACCATATCAAAAAATACAGGTTCTCCGGTCGCAATGACGGTGTGCATATGTTGCATATACTCATCGGCGGTCAGGTTGACCACATACGGGCTCCATGTCTCTGCCGGGGTCTTGCCAAGAAATGCACGGCCGTCGGTACGGATCAGTTTCGAGTAATAGTCATTGACCAGAATGCGACGGAGTGACATGTCATACACCATGATCGCAATTGGTATGTTGTTCATCAGCAGGGCATATTCATTTTCGAGTTCGGCAATTTCGACCTGCAGCCGGCGTTCCTCGGAAACATCCCGTGTAAATCCTACCGTGCCTATTACACGCTCACTGGTGCGCGCGGCCGTTTTATGGGTGTAGCCCCAATACAGGGTGCCATCCGCTTTGCGGAGTTTTTCCACCACACGTTTTTCCAGGCCGGTGTGCAGGATGTCCTCATCATCGGCCCTGAATTGTTGCGCCATGTCTGTATCAAACAGGTCGAAATCATTTTTACCCAGCACATCGCGTGGATGATCAAACCCAAACTCTTTGCAGAACTGCCGATTGACGCTGACAAACATGCCGGAACGGTTTTTCATCCAGATCGGAAAAGGGAACCCGTCCAGCAGCGAGCGCATATAGGCTTTTTGTGTATGTGACGAAATCTCTTGCACCTGTTGTTGCAGGCCATGATGGTAACTATGGCCAAGTACACCGATCAATGCTGAATGCTGGTTGATGATGGGGTAAAACGTGACGAGGCTGTTGATATCGAGGCTGAATTTTCCATGGTCAAAGTGACAGACCAGCTGGCTTGCCTGACGTGTTTCCATCGTCAGTTTCAACTGCTGGTAATATTCTTCGCGCTGGGCCGGGCTGAAGCAGGCTGAAAGTTCGGAGAGGCTGCTGATCTCCAGATATTGCATGAGGGCATGGCTGACATAGACGGGCGCGCCATGTGCATCATGCAAAATGACATTGTCAGGCATGAGGTCAAACAGTGCAGCGATGGCAGGTAAACATGCCTGTAAGTCATGCATTTCTGACGCTGTTTGAATAATGGCTTCGGTGTTTGCGTGATGGGTGACAGACATACGGGTCGTCTTTGTTATCGCAACGAACTTTAGTGTACATCAAAAGTATCATTTAGGCTTGTCGGTCACACGTCTCGCGTCTGGTATGCGGCGTGTTGACTTTAGTCAGCCTCATCGCATACGCTGTCTGGATATGCAAAATGCACACAGCCCACAAACGCAGCCGCCCTTTGTCGTCGGGATTTTACTGGCAGCAGGGTTCTCACGCCGGTTTGGCCAGGCGGATAAACTGATGCAACCTCTGCACGATGGCACGCCGGTGGCGATGGCCTCGGCGAGAAATTTATTGCAGGCATTGCCGCGGGTGGTGGCGGTCATCCGTCCCGAAAATACGGTATTGCACACTGCACTATTGTCGCTGGGGGCACATATCGCCGTATGTGATGCCGATGCGCCAGAGATGGCTGACAGCCTTAAACTGGGCATTCAGGCTGCCCATGCGCAGTTTCCCGCACTGTCAGGATATGTGCTTGCCCTGGCGGATATGCCGTTTATCGCGCCAGCCACCATGGCTGCTGTGGCGGGGCAGTTGCTGGCGGGTGCGCAGATTGTGCAGCCGGTGTTTGCGGGGCAACGCGGGCATCCTGTGGGTTTCTCCAGTACTTACAGGTCTGAACTGCTGGCAGTCAGTGGCGACCAGGGCGCACGTGCGGTTTTGAAACGGCATGCTGCCTCAGTGACGCTGTTGCCGTGTGCTGACAGCGGTATTGTGCAGGATATTGATACGCCTGAAGATTTACGCCTTGCGGGCTCAAGCCGCGGCGAGGCGGGCTGACGGTGAGAGGCCATTGACTTGCAGCTGTGCCCTGACCTGGATCAGTTCGGCGAGAATGGAGATGGCAATTTCAGCCGGGGTACGGCTGCCAATACGCAAGCCCACCGGACCATGCAGCCGGTTGATTTCGTGCTCATTTAAATCAAAGCTGCGCAGACGCTGTTTGCGCTTTTCCTGGTTTTTGACTGCGCCCAGCGCCCCGACATAAAACGCGTCCGATTTCAGCGCTTCCAGCAAAGCCATGTCATCCAGTTTCGGGTCATGGGTGACCGCCACAATGGCGGTGTGGTGGTCCGGCTGTATCTCCAGTACCACATCATCCGGCATGCCGCTCAGCCAGTCTGCGCCGTCCACATGCCATTCGGCGCGCATTTCCTCGCGTGGGTCACAGATCAGCACATGAAAGTCCAGCGCCTGTGCCATGGCCGCCAAAATTGAACCCAGCTGATTGGCACCAATCACCAGCAGTCGCCATTGCGGGCCGTAGTAAGTGTGAAACCAGTCACCGTCGAGATTGGGCTGGCCTTCTGGCCTGACATGGCGCAATATCACTTCGCCTGTGTGCAGGTGGATGGAGCGCTTGAGCAGCCGACGCTCGGTCAGGCTTTGCAGCATCGGCGCCAACTGTTCGGCATCATGCAAGGGCTCAGCAAAAATTTTCAATTGCCCGCCGCAGGGAATCCCAAAACGTTGCGCTTCTGCTTGATTAACGCCGTACTCAATAATGGCTGGCTGCTCGGGCAGCGTGCCGTTGCGGGCATGGTCTGCCAAGTCATCCTCAATACATCCGCCTGACACCGAGCCTACCAGATGTCCGTCATCGCGTACTACCAGAATGGCACCAGGCAGTCGCGGGGCGGAGCCCCAGGTCTGAATGACCGTGAACAGGTGCGCACGATGGCCTTGCCGCAGCCAGTCATTCGCGCGTTGCAGTACATTCAGATCTGACGATTGCATATGATGCCGCGTCCCGCAGATTTAGGCCAACTGGCTGGCAATGGGCAGGGAGCGCAGGCGTTTGCCTGTCGCTGCAAAAATTGCATTGGTGACTGCCGGTGCAACCGGTGGCAGGCCGGGTTCACCGACACCGCCCATTTTTTCACTGCTCTGCACAATGTACACTTCGACCTTGGGCATGTCCTTCATGCGCAATACCTGATAGTCATGGAAGTTGGACTGTACGACCTCACCGTCCTTAAAGCTGATCTCGCTGCTGAGGGCCGCGCCCAGTCCATAAGCAACAGACGACTCCATTTGTGCCTTGACCCCATCCGGATTCACAGCCAGGCCGCAGTCAATCGCCGTCACCATGCGGTGCACCTTGACCTGGCCTTCCTTGACCGAAACCTCGGCGATTTGTGTGACATAGCTACCGAATGATTCGTGTACGGCAACGCCCCTGAATACGCCTTCCGGCAGTGGCTTGTCCCAACCGGCTTTCTCGGCGGCCAGATTCAGTGTCGCCAGATGGCGCGGATGGTCTTTAAGCAACTGGCGGCGATAGGCGAGGGGGTCCTGCTTGGCGGCATGGGCCAGTTCATCAATCAGGCTTTCCATCACAAATGCAGAGTGGCTATGTCCGACCGAACGCCACCATAAGACCGGTACGGTGGAAGGCATGGTGTGCAGTTCCACCTGGTGATTGGGGAGGCCTTTGACATAAGGGGAATCAGCCACGCCCTCTACCGAAGTGGCATCAATGCCGTCTTTAATCATGACTTTTTCGAATGGCGTGCCCAGAATAATCGATTGCCCGACCAGCGTATGTTGCCAGGCCTGTGGCTTGCCGTCAGCATCCATACCAATGCTGGCACGATGGACAAACATGGGGCGGTAAAAGCCTCCTTTGATGTCATCTTCACGACTCCATACGGTTTTCACCGGCATGTCTGCCGCTTTGGCGACCTCTACGGCTTCCGAGACAAAGTCGGCACGCGGGTTGGCGCGACGGCCAAAGCCGCCTCCCAGAAACTGGGTATGGATGATCACTTTTTCCGGAGGCACGCCCAGTATTTTGGCCGCCGCTGCCTGATCGGTGGTTTGCATTTGTGTGCCGGTCCAGATTTCGCAGCCATCCTCCGTGATTTTAACGGCACAGTTAAGCGGCTCCATCGGTGCATGCGACAGGTAAGGCAGGACATACTCGGCAGTCACGGTATGCGCGGCCTGCTTGAGCGCCTGTGCCGTATCACCGGCTTTGGCGGCACTGATGCCGGGCTGTTGTGCCTGTGCTGAATACTGTTTCAGCAGGGCAGCCGAATCGGGTTTTTCCTTGCCTTCGGTTTGCCAAGTCAGTTTCAGTGCATCGCGGCCCTGTTTAGCGGCCCAGTAATGATCGGCAATTACCGCCACACCGGTCGGCACCTTCACGACTTTAATCACACCCGGCACTTTGAGGGCAGCACTGTCATCGACGGATGCCAGCGTGGTACCAAAGACCGGTGAACGTGCCACCATCGCAATTTTAAGTCCTTCAAACTGGATATCCTGGCCAAATTTGGCCGTGCCATTGATTTTCTCTGCACTGTCCAGGCGACGGGTGGGTTTGCCAATAAACTTCCATTGATCAGGGGTTTTGAGGGTGACATGGGTGGGTGTTTCGAGGCCGGCAGCGGTTTCAGCCAGCTGGCCGAAGCTGAGTTTTTGTTCACCATTGCGAGCAAAGCCGTTCTCGGTACGCAGGCCATCCACAGCAACGCCCCAGGTGTTTGCCGCAGCCTGTATCAGCAGTGCGCGGGTTAATGCACCCGCCTGGCGATAACGGTCAAATTCTGACCAGGTGGTTGATGAGCCACCCGTGATTTGAATGCCGTAAGCCGTGTGAATGTAGTCCGGCGCTGCAGGCGCATGTTCCACCTTGATCTTGCTCCAGTCAGCATCCAGCTCATCTGCAATCAGCATGGGCAGGGTGGTCCAGATGCCTTGCCCCATTTCACTGTGGGCCAGCATGACGGTAATCGAATCGTCAGTGCCAATGCGCAGAAAAGCATTGGGAACGGGCAAGGGTTTATCCTGCCCCGGTGCAGCTGCCTGCTCTTTTTGCATGAAACGCTTGGCATACGGGATGGAAAACGCAATCACCAAACCGCCTGCAACAAAGGCAGTGGCTTTAATAAAGGTGCGGCGGGAAAGATTGATATTGGTTGACATGGTCTCGCTCCTTAAGCCAGTTTCTCGGCGGCTTCGTGGATGGCTGCGCGTATGCGCTGGTAGGTGCCACACCGGCAAATATTGCCACTCATCGCGGCATCAATATCCGCATCTGTGGGTTTGGGGTTTTGCCTGAGTAAGGAGGTTGCCGACATGATCTGACCAGACTGGCAGTAGCCACACTGGACAACGTCTATCTCTTGCCAGGCAGCCTGTACCACTTGCCCGACTTTGTCATCCTGCATGGCTTCAATCGTGGTAATTTTTTTGCCAGCCGCCGCGCTGACGGGCGTCACACAGGAACGAATCGCCTGCCCATCCAGGTGGATGGTACAGGCCCCGCATTGCGCCATGCCACAGCCGAATTTGGTGCCGGTTAAGCCAGCAATATCACGAATCGCCCATAAAATAGGCATGTCGTCACTGACATTGAGTTCGGTGTCTTGACCATTGATATTCAATTTCATAAGGCGATTCCCTGATCATCAAATGTGGAGGTATGGAGGACCCGTTGTAAGCACGGATTTTTTGCATATCATGGCATAAGAACATGCATGATTGTATGAATGCAAGAGGAATTGATAATTCCATTTTCTGGTGCAATAGGCTGTGGCAGTTTAGGCCACAATCATGCAGACTATGATGCGCATCGGCGCGACATCAGCAAGCGCAGTAATGCCCGCATAAACCTTATATAAGGCGCTCAACAGGATTGAGCATACTTTTTGTTACAAGCGAGATTGGAGCAGACATGACAAAAGCGATTATTTTGCAAACGGGTGGCGGTTACGCCAACGTCACCGTGGGCTCGCGCGAAGCCCCTTTGCCTCAGGCCGGAGAAATCACCGTACGCCTGTATGCCAACTCCCTGAACTATCATGATTTTGCCGTCGTCAGCGGCATGTGGGGGCCGAGCGAACCGCGTATTCCGATGGCGGATGGTGCTGGTGAAGTGGTCGCGGTTGGCGCAGGCGTCACCGAATTCAAAGTGGGGGATGCCGTGGTCAGTACTTTTTTCCCCTCTTGGCAAGCGGGTGAACCGCTGGTTGAGGGCTTTGCCACCGTGCCAGGCGATGGTGTGGATGGCTACGCGCGTGAAATCGTCACCGCCACGGTAGAGTCATTCACGCTGGCCCCCAAAGGCTGGACCCATATCGAAGCCTCTACCCTGACCACCGCCGCACTCACAGCATGGCGGGCACTCATGTCGGATGACCACTTAAAGCCCGGTGACACGGTGCTGGTGCAAGGCACAGGCGGCGTTTCTATTTTTGCCTTGCAGTTTGCCAAGCTGGCAGGCGCGACCGTCATTGCCACCTCGTCCAGCGAAGCCAAGCTGGAAAAACTCAAGGCACTGGGCGCAGACCACCTGATCAATTACAAAACCACCCCGGCATGGGGCGCGCTGGCGCGCGAACTTACGGGCGGCCGTGGCGTCGACCACGTGGTGGAAGTGGGCGGTCCGGCCACTCTGGATCAGTCCATGCTGGCGGCGCGCGTCGGCGGCCATGTCTCTGTCATCGGCATATTAACCGGGTTGGCGGGCAACTTTCCTCTGGTCACGGCCCTGATCAAGCAACTGCGCCTGCAAGGCGTGCTGGTGGGTAGCCGTAGCATGCAACAAGCCATGGTCAAGGCCATTGATGCCAATGGCTTGAAGCCTGTGGTGGATAAGGTGTTTGCGCTGGAGGAAATGGTGCAGGCCTTCCAGTATCAGGAGACCAATCAGCACTTTGGCAAAATTTGTCTGCAGATTTAACGGGGCTCGCCGCACTGTTGCCGGTAGGCCCGCGGCGAGCAACCAAACTGCTGTTTGAAAGCGCGGCTAAAATGAGAGAAATCATTGAAGCCGCAATTAAAAGCAATCTCGGAAATACTCACTCCTTTGCGCGTCACACTGCGCAGGTCTTTGCTGCATTGATACAAGCGTCTGTGTTGAATATAGCGCATGAGTGAGGTGTCCTCCTCACTGAACAAGGTATTTATGTAGCGCGCGGAAAATCCAGTCCTGGCGGCAACAGTCGCGGTGTCTATCGTAGGCGATTTAAAATGCTGCTCGACAAACGATTTTACTGTTTGCAATGCCACCGAGCGGCTTCGAGACAAGGTATAGCTTTGCGGAGTAATGGAGGTAAGCGATAACGTGAACATATCCAAGGCCTGTTCGGATAATGCTGACAAGGCATACCCATCAAGATGCTCGACCTGTTGCACCACCTGTCGAATAAAACTACCAGCGATCAAGCCGATGCCTTGCTGACCCGGAATACGCAGAGCCATGCATTGATCCACGCTGGAGAGTCTTGCATGCATGTCTGTTCTTGGAATGGTCAGGATGAGTTTTGAAAGCCCTTGCGAGCAAGTAATCTGATGTGGGCGTGTGGCATCATAGATCGCCATATCCCCTGGTTTTAATGAGACTTCACGACCAGCCTGTTTCAAATGGTAATGTCCGGACATCAGCACCACACCCAGGTAGTTATCCTGACTGACATGATGTGGTTCGGTTTTCTTGCGTTCAATTGTTAGCGCACTTGACCTGACGAATGACAAGCGCAGACGGCCTAACTCATAAAGAGACATTTCGTTAAAGATATTGACGTTCGCCTGCGGAGTAACCTCCACCTTGGTATATTCACGGCTGATGGTGTCTTGCAACCACTCACGCCTGCCAGAGGCATGGACACTGGCTGTCGTTAATACCATCTTTGATGGTTTGCCAGGGAGACCATCCCCTATCGTTCGCGTTAATTGATCTTGCATGGCATCCATCCTGTCCCCACAAGATTTCATTATATCTGAATAAAATCAATGCGTTCTGATGCTGTTGCCGTTTAAGTCAAGTTTCTGTGCCGCCGTAAACAAGAAAATAGCGCTCTGCCCCGTTATCCTGTCGTCACATGCTGAGTGCGCGACAATATTCAGTGTCATTCATTAGCCAATAACGATTAGGGGGAGTTCGATGATTGAAGATAAACACGCAGGGAATGTCATTCTACTGAGAGTCGCCTGCATTACCTTGTTAATTGCATTAGTATTGGCCTGGTGCTTGGTCTTTTCCATCCCGATGAAAATTCCTTTTTTTCTGGATGTATTTAAGAAAACCGACAAGTTGTTGTCCGCGCATTTAGACTTTTTGATGATGACCATGCTATTGCTTGGCTTTTATGCGTCTAAAATCACATTGCCCAAATATGTGATATGGCCAATGGCGATTGGCTCCATTGGCAACCCAACCGCATTTATACTTAACTCGGTATTTCCTGACTCAACCTCCCCCATCATCGGCATCTTTATTTTCACAACCATTACCTTAACCACCATAGGCTATGGTTTGGCCGCAATCAAAGTATTCAGGTATTCACTAAAATAAGGCGTAACGCACTCTGTGATCTTGATTACCTGATGGCTTAAGCAATCCAGTGTATGCATATTAAAAACACAACAACACAGTACGGCTTAGTGGCAAGAGCTTTACACTGGACCAGTGTGACACTCTTGCTGACGCTGGTTGTGCTTTCAAGTCAGTTCGAAGGCTTGCTGGCAAGCGCAGAAAAATCAAGGCTGATTGCGCTGCATGCCTCGATAGGTCTGCTGTTTTTTTTGATCATGCTAGCACGTCTAACCTGGCGTCAAGTCAACCCTAACCCGATACATTCTTACAGTCTAAAAAACTGGCAAAAGCTCACCGCGATCTCTTTGCATAAGTGTATTTATATCGTATTGATCTCGCAAAGTGCGGTCGGCCTTGCTAGTGTGGTCACGTCGGAAAAACCGATTAGGCTATTTAACCTCTTTCAACTCATGCCACATATGAAAGAGTACGTGCTGTTGCATCATGTTTTTTTAAACATCCACCATTTCATTTCCATCATGATTTACCCATTATTGGCTGTACATATCAGCGCGGCGATATATCACCAAATATTTGGGTTAATCGACGATGAATGATTTCATGTGCTTTGCGAGAAAAGCATCATCAAACCGAGTGCCTTCAACGTATTTTTCATAAAGGCAAATGCAGCATATAAGACAGCGAGTCTTCACTCACAGTCGAACCAATAATGACTGGCTTTAGTCGCCAAACTACTGTTGGAAACAAAGTAGTGCTGAACGATCCTCAAGTGCCCTGCTGGCTCTTTCAGGGCGCTTTGCGCTCACGCATCCAAGCGAATGCTACTGTTGCGCGGTCAATATTGCCGATGTTTGTGTGCATGGTGTGCTCCTGTGGGGATGGGGTGTTTAAACTTGTCTGGTTCACTGCCTTGTATCCGGTAAGCTCCCGAGGGGATGGTATCGCGGATGCCGTGGCCTGGCGACAGGGCAAATTGTCGCAGCGGGCATGCCTCGGTCCGCTGGCCGGGATAGCTTATGTTGGCTGGAAGCATGCCAAGGCCTCGTAGGCTTTAAATTGCGTCAAATAAATCTGGCCGTTCAGCTTTTCAGGTAAATGGCTGCGTTGCAAAATATCCATCACCGGCCCTTTGACCTCGGAGAGGTGGAACCCGATGCCCAATGATTGCAAATGGGCATTCATCATCTCCAGTACCTCCACGGCGCTACCATCAATCGCATTGACGGCAGAACACATCAATACCAGATGCTTGAGTCCGGGCGTCTCCGCGACAATTTCCAATACTTTCTGCTCCAGATAGCGCGCATTGGCAAAGTACAGGCTTTCGTCTATGCGCAAGGTCACCACATCCGGGCACAGCGCCACCTGATGACGGTCAACATTACGAAAGTGCTCGGTGCCCGGCACCTGTCCGACAATCGCCATATGCGGACGACTGCTGCGGTATACGTGCAGGCCAATCGACAGCAGTACCCCGGCGCTGATGCCGGTTTCGACATTGATAAACAGGGTGATGGCAAACGTCATCAACAGTGCAACAAAGTCACTGCGGTTACGTTGCCAGGTGTGAAAGAAAACCGACAGGTCAAACAGGCTGAGCACCGCCACCACGATGGTTGCCGCCAGTATCAGTCGCGGCAGTTCGCTGAGCCAGCCCGCCAGAAACACCGTGGCCAGCAGCATGCCGATAGCGGTCATCAGTCCGGCAGCAGGCGTTTGCGCACCTGCATCCATATTGACCACCGAACGTGAAACTCCGCCGGTGACCGGTTGCCCGGCACTGATACTGGCGGCGAGGTTGGCCACGCCCAATGCAATGAGTTCCTGGTCTGGCCGGATACGCTCTCGGCGTTTCATCGCCAGGTTTTGTGCGACTGAAATCGATTCGACATAGCCTACAATCGAAATCATGATGGCGGGCATCAGCAATGCTTGCCACAGCGAGGGTGACATTGCGGGCAACGCTAAATCGGGCAAGCCTGCCGGGATATGGCCCACGGTCTTAATGCCATCCCACCCTGGTAAATGGGCATGCATGGCCAGGGTGCCTGCAATCACCAGCATGGCGGGCACGGCGCGCGCGAGGGTCTGCGCCCAGAAAAGACTGAACCCCCACTGATGCAGGCAGCGTGAACCGTAAAATCGGGTGAGTACCAGCAGTGCAATAGTGCCTGCCGACAGTAGAGCGGTTGCCGGATGCCATAGGTGGGGGTGTGCGGAGATGCCCAGCCAAAGGCTGGTGAGATTGTCGCCATGTGCGTCTATTCCCAGCAGGGTGGGTAACTGGCTGGTGGCGATTAACACACTGGCCGCTGCAATAAATCCGGCAATCACCGGGTGCGACAGAAAGTTGGCCAGAAATCCGAGCTTGAACAGCCCGGCAAGCAATAAAAAAAGTCCTGAAATGCAAGCTAGAATCACTGCCGCTTGCAGGCCTAGCGCGGGTGCTTGTGCCGAAAAAGGCGCAATGGCACTGGCCGTCATCAGTGCTGCGACGGCCACTGGACCGACAGCCAGTGTGGCGCTGGTGCCCAGCAGTGCATACGCCACCAGCGGCAACATGCTGGCATATAAGCCCACTTCTGGTGGCAGGCCAGATAACATGGCATAGGCCAGCGCCTGCGGCACCAGCATCAGCGTCACAATGACAGCTGCAGTCAGGTCACTGAAAGCCAGTTGCCGATGATATTGCGCGCCCCATTGCGTGATCGGCAGGTATTTTCGCCAGCCAGTGCTGGTAAGGGGGGATCCGCTCATGCCTGCTCCTGACGCATCATCTCTTGTGGTGTGCGCAGCCATGCATGCCTCGTGCTCTGGTGACGGCGTCAATCACGCGAACATTGCGCGGGCAAGCCACGGAAGTTACCTGAGTGATTTTCGCTGTTTTCAAGGTGTATTCTCCCCTGCCTTGCCTTCAGGCAGACTGTTTGACGGTGACATTGCCACATGCCTGGTTGGCGGGCAGTGCGACATCAATATGTTTTGGGTAGTCCAGCTTTAAGTTGGCCATGATTTCGACAAATTCATCGCGCGATTTCTGGCCCCCCAGTCGCCTGTTTTCAAGCTTTTCCCGGCCTACGGTGGAGACGGTATTGCCGTTGTAGTCATGGCCGGGATACACCAGTGTGCTGTCCGGCAAGCTGAAAATTTTGCTGTGTATGCTGTCATAGAGCTGCCCGGCATTGCCCTGCTGAAAGTCAGTCCGGCCACACCCGCCAATCAGTAATGCATCCCCTGTGAATATCCGGTCTCCCACGTAATAACTGACGCAGCCATTGGTATGGCCTGGTGTGTAACGTACTTCAATATCCATATTGCCGACAGTCAAATGGATGCCGTCCGTTACCAGCAGGTCGCCGCACATGGCGCCTGCATCTCGGTGCACCACACTCTTGCTGCCCAGTTTTTTACGCAAGGTGTCCGCGCCAGTGACATGGTCAGCGTGCACATGGGTTTCCAGGGTATAGCGCAGGGACAGTCCATGTGAGGCCAATGCCTGCATATATTTGTCGACATCGCACTCCACAGTGTCAATCAATACCGCCTGTCGGGTGTGCTCGCAGCCGAGCAGGTAGGTAAATGTGCTGCTGTCAGGTTCAAAAAACTGTTGGAAAATCATGCGCGTTTCTCCTGAAATCGCCAGATGGAAAATCTGGGTTTAATATAGCAAAACCGGTGCCATTGTTTCAGTTAAATCATTGTCCAGGACTTTTGCACGCACTAAAAAAGAGACAATGTTTAACAAGAGAATCAATCGCCCGTCATTCCCGCGAAAGCGGGAATCCATTTTAATCAATTACTTACATGGATCCCCGCGTTCGCGAGGATGACGAAGTGATGCGTTTTCAGGATTTACTTTGATGCGTACAAAAGTCTCTATCCAATATATTTCAGAGGCTTATGTCTTTCTTTTTTTAGAAGTGTCTGGGGTGATTTGTTTCATTGAAACGCTTGATATGTTTCATTTAAATGTTTCATAATTGATATATGAAACAAATCACCCCTGAATTTTTCGCAACTGCGCGTGGATTGAGTCGTGCCCAAGGCGAGTCGCTGGCACGCATGATTTCACTGATCATGCCGGATGCGGCCGTGTTTACCGTCGACCAGCAGAAGAAAATCAGTTACTGGAGCCCCGGCGCCGAGAAGTTGCTGGGCTTTCGTGAGGCAGAACTCAAAGGGGAAAGTTGCCTGACCGCCAATCGCTGTGTGCAGTGCATGCGCGGCTGTGGCCTGACCGAGTCTGGCAAAGTGGAAGCCGCGCCATTGCTGTTGCACCGTACCGATGGCAAAACACAGGCGGTGCTTAAATATGCCATGGCCTATGTCGGGGAGGACGGTGGTTTTGACGGGGGGCTGGAGGTGTTGATTCCGCAGCGTGCAGCGGTGGCCACAGAGTTGCCTTTACACCAGTTGAGCGAAAAGTATGGCCTGATCAGCCACTCGCCGGAAATGCTTAAAGTGCTGGAAATGATACGCCGGGTGGCTGTGACCGACATGCCGGTACTGATTCGCGGCGCGTCAGGGACGGGTAAAGAGTTGGTGGCCAGAGCGATTCATGGCGAGAGTGCACGCAGTCATGCCCCTTTTGTTGCGATTAACTGCGCGACTTTAAACGCCGGCGTGCTCGAAAGCGAATTGTTTGGTCATGTGAAAGGGGCATTCAGCGGTGCGGTGCGCGACCATGCCGGGCTGTTTGAGCGCGCGCATGGCGGCACTTTGTTTCTGGATGAAATTGCAGAGTTGCCATTTGAGTTGCAAGCCAAATTGCTCAGGGTGCTGGAAACCGGTGAATATTTACCGGTGGGTGCCGAGAAGCCGTTGCAGGCGGATGTGCGTATTGTTACGGCGACCCACAAGGCCTTGCGTGAAGAGGTCAAGGCGGGCAGGTTCCGGCAGGATTTGCTGTTCCGTTTACGTGTCATTCCCATCTTTCTGCCAGATCTGCAGGCGCGTAAACAGGATATCCCGCTGATTGTGCGCCAGTTGTTGAAACAGCAGTTTACACAGGGTGCATTGCCACAGGTGACTGAAGCGGCCATGCAGCAATTGCTGGCCTATGACTGGCCGGGGAATGTGCGCGAGTTACGCAATGCCGTGCATTATGCGCTGGTGATGAGTGATGGCCAGCAGATTCAGATGGCTGATTTACCGCCGGAGATTCAGGGAAGCGTAGCGACAACACAAGACACCGTTAAATCCCCCCGTCAGGCCTTGTCGGCCCAAGGCATAGAAGCCGAAATTGCAGCCTGTGATGGCAACCTGACACTGGCGGCCAAGCGCCTGGGGGTGGGCCGCACCACATTGTGGCGCTATCGCAAACAGTCCGCCATCAAGGGCTGAGCCATGGCTGCCTATGGCTTGTGCAGGGTGTCGGCCAGGCCTTTTGCCAGCCAGTCATACACCAGGCGTATTCTGGCGGGTACGGGGGATTTGTTGGCACGATACACATATACATTCCAAGGCGTAGGCGTGATTTCTGGCAGGACTTGCACCAGCGTGCCCGCCTGAATATGCGGCGCCGCCAGAAAACTGGCTAACTGGCCAATGCCGCTGCCCGCCAATACGGCCTGATATTCATAAATGGCATCGTTGCTGGCGATCACGGGCTGTTTGGGGTGCCAGGTCGCCCCCTCATTTAAAAACCACGGCCAGGGACGGCCTGTTTTCGGGTCCAGCATGACAATGGCTGGCATTTCGCCCAGCGCTTCCAGCGTTTGGGGCATGCCATAACGTGCAATCAGCGCGGGCGCGGCCACCATGCAAAAATGGCATTGTGCCACCACCTTGGCAATCAGCTGGCTGTCACGCATGATGCCGACGCGTATGCCGATATCAATCTGCTCCGCCACCACATCGCTGTGATCATCTGAAAAACAGAGTTCGATCTGTAATTGTGGATGCTGCGCCAGTAGTGCACTGATCAGGGCGGGCAGGCGGGAATGGGTGAGGGCATTGGGCGCGGCAATCCGTACCACTCCGCCGAGGCCATTGTCGGCGCGCTCGGCAGGCGTAAAAATATCATCCAGTTGATGCAGGCTGAGCCTGGCACGTTGCGCCAGTGAAATACCAAACGGCGTGATCTGGCTATGGCGCGTATTGCGGAAAAATAGTACTTCGCCCAGTTGGGTTTCCAGTGCGCTGATGGCACGGCTGACCGCTTGTGGCGAAACGCCCAGCCGGATAGCGGCCTCTTTAAAACTGCTGGTTTCTGCAGCTGCGCAGAAAATTCTCAGCATTTCGACTTTGTTTAGCATGACGACTGGTTTTCCAACACCGATCTATTCCAGAAAAAGGGATAGTAATGGCCTGAAGATAGCATTTTTTGGATGACTGGGCTATGGCGTGGTGCTTAGCCACAGCCAGACTGGCTTGCCAGCGTGACAGAGGCTGACTGTTAGCCTTTGCTGAAAAGGCAGCTGTGCAGCCACATGCCAGCCAGCATGCTGGCCACAAAAATCCATGGCTTGGCACTGCCGAACAGCAAGGCGACGATGGCAGGCCCTGGACAAAATCCAGCCAGGCCCCAGCCAGCGCCAAACAAGACTGCGCCCATCACCAGCTTGCGGTCTATCCGGGTGGTGTCCGGCAGATGGACCGGCAAGCCGAGCAGGCTGGTGGGTTGTCTGGTGGCCTGCCTGAAGGCAAAAAAACTGACGGCAATGGCCCCCAGCATCACAAACATCAGCGAAGGATCCCAGTCGCCGGTGATGTCGAGAAATTCCAGCACCTTTGCCGGATTGGTCATGCCACCGATGATCAGGCCTGTGCCAAATATCAGGCCGGAGAAAAAGGCAATCAGGGAAATATTACGCATGTTGTGCACTCCGTTTACGCCAGCACGTGTCTGGTCAGCCAGACCACAGCGATGGCTATTGCCATGAAAATGAGGGTGGCCACCAGGGAACGTATGGACAAGCGTGACAGGCCGCATACGCCATGACCACTGGTGCATCCTGAACCGAGGCGTGTGCCAAACCCGACCAGTAGGCCTGCCATCACCAGTTGCGGCCAATCGGCAGCAATGAGGGCTGCGGGTAATGGCGCGGCTAGGCGGTAAACCAGTGGCGACAGTAACAGGCCGAGGGTAAAGGCCAGGCGCCATTGCCGGTCTGGTTTGGCGCCCTGCCAAAGCTGGCCGACGATGCCACTGATTCCGGCAATTTTGCCGAGATAACGAATCATCAGGGTGGTGGAGAGTCCAATCAGCAGTCCGCCGATCAGGGATTGCCAGGGAGTAAAGGCTGTCATGAGTGGGTCACTACCTATCAGTCATATTGCCAGCATCCTGGCGATTAAAAAAGTGGGTAATTGTGTTACCTGCTGCCAAGTATACGCAATCCACAAGCCGGATGGCAGAGGCAGGTCGCTGCAGGGATCTCGGAAGATGGCTACCTGGCATGGCCGTCTTCTTTCATGAAACTATTCGGCCATTCTATTGTATTGATATAAAATTAATTTTTTGATGTGATTGTCAGGAGTGTGATGTTACAAGCATGGATAGAGGGTTGGCATGTACCCTTGTTTAAAGAGCCGGTATTTACCCGCATGCTGCTGGTGTTTGTACTGACACTGTTGCTGCATGGCCTGGCGACTTTTTTACTGCGGCGATGGCGCAGGGCCGCCGCCAGCACCAAAAGCACGCTGGACGATATTGTGACGTATGCAGCTATCAAGCCTGTACCGCTGGCGCTGTGGCTACTTGGGGTGAGCTATGTGGTGCGCATCTACGCCAAAACCCAACAGTGGGATGAGGTGCTGGAAGTCTTGACCCCAACCCGCAATATCGGCCTGTTGTTCAGCGTGGCTTGGTTTTTCTGGCGGGCGATTGATGAATTTCGCCAGGTGTATCTGGTGCGCAATATGCGTACTGAGGTCGACGTTGATCAGACCACGGTAGACGCATTGTGCAAGCTGGGGCATCTGGTGGTGTTTGTGATTACGCTGATCACGCTGTTGCAAACTCTGGGGGTCAGCGTTTCGGGATTGCTGGCTGCCGGCGGCATCGGCGGCATTGCCATTGGTTTTGCCGCCAAGGATATTCTGGCCAATTTTTTTGGCGGGCTGACCATCTATCTGGACCGGCCGTTCAGCGTGGGCGACTGGATACGCTCGCCCGACAAGGACATCGAAGGCACGGTGGAAATGATCAGCTGGCGGCATACCCGGATCCGGCGGTTTAATAAAAACCCGATTTATGTGCCCAATATGCTGTTTACCACCATTACCGTCGAAAACCCGTCCCGCATGAGCCATCGCCGCATTAATGAGGTGATCGGTATCCGATTTGCCGACCTCGACAAAATGGCGGGCATCGTCAGTGCAGTCAAACACATGTTGGAACAGCACCCTGAAATAGACGCGACACAAACGCTGATCGTGAATTTTGTCACCTTCAACAGTGCCTCACTTGATTTTATGGTGTATGCCTTTACGCGTACTTGCATATGGGTGGAATACCATGCCGTCAAACAGGATGTGTTGCTGAAAATTGCCGAGATTATTCTGGCACACGGGGCGCAACTCGCCTTGCCCGCGCAAACCCTGCACATGGAACCGCCGGCGCCGGTTGCCGCCGAACAGCGCTCAGAAAGGCTGCTCAGGTAGGCCGATGGTGTTTTCTTCCGGGATGCGGTCCAGATGGGCCAGCCGGGCTTGCTGTTCCAGCATAAACGCCGAAAGCGCCTGCTCCGACAGGGGTTTACTGTAATAAAAACCTTGTCCGAGATCGCAGCCACTATGCAGCAGGAAGGTATGCTGATATTCGGTTTCAATGCCTTCGGCAGTGACAGACTTGTGCAGGCTTTTACCCAGATTAATCAAGGCCAGCAGGATGTTGCCATTGGTCACGCTTTGTTCCAGGTCGCAGACAAAGGCCTTGTCAATTTTGAGTTCATCAATCGGGTAGTTTTTCAGGTAGGCCATGTTGGAATAGCCGATACCGAAGTCATCAATCGCGATGCATACCCCCAGGCGTTTGAGTTGTTCCAGCGTGCGCGTAAACATCACTTCATCTTTGAAGCGCGCGTTTTCGGTCACTTCCAGCGTGATCAGATAGGGTGGAATCCGCTCTTGCCGCAGCACTCTTTGCACGGTTTCAACCAGGTTGCCGCGTAAAAACTGAATCGGGGAAACATTGACCGACACCGGAATCAGGTAACCAAACTCCTGCTGCATGGATTTGACTTTGCGGCAGGCGGTTTGCAATACCCATTCACCAATGGCAAAAATGTGGCCGGTTTCTTCGGCCACAGGGATAAACTGGTCTGGCGGCACCAGTCCGCGGTCAGGATGCTGCCAGCGGATCAAGGCTTCCAGCGCGCTGACGCCGCCGTGTTTCATATCAATTTTCGGTTGATAGTACAGCATGAGCTCCTGCCGCTGCAGGGCATGCCCGAGGCCATATTCAATTTCGTTGCGCTCCCCCAGTTGTTTGGCCAATAGGCCACTAAACAACTGCACCTTGTTTTTACCTGCATTTTTTGCACTGTACAAAGCGGAATCGGCACAACTGAGCAGGGTATCGCTCTCGGTGGCATGGTCGGGATAAATGCTGACCCCAACACTGCAGGTCATGTTAAACACATAATCATTAATTTCTATCGGTTGCGAGATGGTTTCCATCACCCTTGCCAGCAGCGGCTCGGCATCGTCAGCCGAGCGCAGCCCCGGATACAGCATGACAAACTCGTCGCCGCCAAAGCGCACAATCGCATCGGTCGGGCGGGTACACTGGATCAGGCGCTGTGCTATTTTTTCCAGCAGTTTGTCACCGGCACGGTGTCCCAGCGTGTCATTGATCAGCTTGAAATGGTCGAGGTCGATAAAGGCGATGGCGATTTTGCGTTGCGCCTTGCCTGCTTCTGCAATCAGACTGGCCAGCTTGCCACTGAACGCATGGCGATTCAGCAAGCCGGTCAGGTTGTCAGTGACCGCTTGCTGACGGATGATGTGTTCATTGTTCTTGCGCTCGGTGATGTCCTCCACCGTACCTTCATAGTAGAGAATTTCGCCCTCTGCATCATGCACGGCATGTGCATTCTCTGAAATCCAGATTTGCTGTCCATCATGTTTATAGACCTCTGACTCAAAGTTCTGCACACGGCCATGCGCACGCACCGCTTCTGTAAACTCGGCACGACGGCTGTCAGAAACATACAGTTGCGTGCTGATATTGTTCAGGTAGCCAATCAGCGCCTGCGGTGAGGCATAGCCATATAAATCTGCCAGTGCCTGGTTGGCATTCAGGTACATGCCAGATGCGGTGGTTTGGAACATGCCCAGCGTGGAGTTCTCAAACATCGAGCGGTATTTCTGTTCGGCACTGAACAGGTCCTGCTCGATCCGTTTGCGGTTGCTGATGTCCTGGATAATGCCCTCCAGTGCCACTGCCTGGCCTGAGGGGTCGAAAATGGCGCTGCCACGCTCGGCCACCCAGATAATGTCGCCATTGGCGCGCATGATGCGATACTCCAGCTGAAAGCGCTGCCCCTGCGCAACCGCATGTGCAATGACTTCTCTGGCCCGTGCACGGTCCTCGGGGTACGTGATGTTTTCATACGAAACGTGCTGGTTATTGAGCAACGCATGCGCCGGGTAGCCAGTCAACGCTTCACATCCCTTGCTGATATAAGTCATGGTCCAGTTCAAGTCATACAAACAGCGATAGACCATGCCGTCCAGATTATCCAGGAGGGTATCCAGAAGTCGCTGCTGGTTTGAAGTGAGTGCTGGATCCATGAGTTCGTTTTTCAAGAAATCAGAAATGTTCGGATGTTTCATTCAGGCTACCACTGCCTCGCCTGCCTGTAACGGTTGCTGAGCAACCGCTTTCTGCCAGAGGCTGTGTGGTGTGACCAGTGTCAGCATGCTGTTGTGCGCATTTATCTGCACAATATTGGCGATGGCAATGCCGGGGTTATGGCTGCTCCCTTTGAATAAACTTTGCATGGGCTGAATTTGTGACGGGGATAAATAGGGGATCTCGCCCAGCGCCGAGACAAACAGTCCGAATTTGAGTTTGAGCGCTTTGTCTTCAATCACAATCATTTGCCTGTAGTCAGTAAAGAAATGCGCGTGTCCCAGCATGCGTGCCAGATCAATGACCGGAATCACCTCGTCACGATAGGCATGCATGCCTGCAATAAACGGCGCAGCAGCAGGCAAGGTGCGCAACTGCCCCTCATCGCAGGCTTCCAGCACATGCCGCGTTTCAATGCCCATCCAGGTGCTGCCTACGTAAAACGTTGCATACTCCTGCGTATCCTGGCCGTATTGCAGGAAAAGATTCGGGTTGAATTTGTTATGAATGATTTGCGCTTCTGCCTGGATACGCTGGTTAATGCCATCCACTTTACCCAGCGGCGTGAAAATCATCGCCACTACTTTGTTGCGATAACTGTCTTGCGGTCCCTTGAATTCGCGATAGCCATACGCGGCATGGGCACCCACCGCATAGTAGGTGTTCTGGTGAATGGCGATATCAAATAATTGTTGCCCCTCTTTCAGCTTGCCAATGGCGGGCATCAACTCGAAGTTTTCGCCAGTCATGATGTCGCGTCGACTACTGGCGATCACTTGCAGTTGTTCGCTGACAAATACCGTGAAACTGCCCGCGACCGGCAGATCGTCTCCATCCCGCGGAATCACTTCTTGCAACATGGCCTCAAACTGGGGGGCGCTGTCAAACACAATGGCAATGCCGCCCACAATGCTGGTGCCATCCAGATGGCGAATCGGGGCGGCATAAATGTAAGTGTGTTTGTCCGCATACAACGCCGTTTTCTCAAAGCGTGAAACCACGTAATCCTGGGTGGACTGGCAACTGCGTGTGCGGCCCACCCATTCCTCCTGCAGTTGCGTGCCAACCAGTGCTTCATCACGCTTGTTGGAAACCGCCACCACCTCACCTTTGCGGTCAAACACAATCAGGTTGTCATACACCGTGTACAAACTATTGATGTAGCCCAGTATGTTGCTGATCTTCTTTTTGTCATCTGTCGATGGATTGCTTTGGCCTAGCAGCTCACGAAAGCTGTGTGTGAGTGCCCACCAGCGGACATCATTGGCACGCTCGTACAGGTTTCGGTCCATGATGTCGACGGCCAGTTGTGCGTAAAAACTGGAGTTCTCCAGCATTACCGAGACCACCGTCTGGTAAAGCTCGGAAACCATCTGTTCAATAATCTGCTGGGTTTTATGCCCGGTATTGCTGATTTCGCACAACAGGGTTTTCGAGAAGTTTTTTTGCTGGGTATCCACGTAATTGCTTTGCCAGATATTGCCGTTCCATACCGACTGGTTGAGCTTGCTCTGGATACTGGCGGCCTGTTTGGGGATGTTGAGCAGGCTGTCAGAAAAGATCAGCGGGCTGCGCATGACTTTGCGTAGCACATCCGGATCAATATGCTCGACGACCTCACGCATGGTTTGATTAAAGGCCTGTTCGAGCGGGATCATGGCCTGCCCCAGCCAGCCAGGGCCTAAATAGCCTTGGTAGCCTTCAGACTGTTTGGTCACGCACAGGTACTCGCGTCCGGAGAAGCGGCAGATAAACCAGTCCTGATCAGGCTCTGCGCACAAGGTCGCACCCATGGGAATCTGGTACGGGTCACTGGATGCAATGACGTGGCGCTGTTCATCCAGTAACACGCCGATCGCCCAATCATTGTGGCCGATCAAATTGCGAAAAATGGTATCCAGTTCGTTCACAAATTTGAAGCACAAGCACAGCACACCCAATGCCGTGCGTCCGTCCTTGCTGCGTACCTCGTGGGCATACACCAGTGATTTGTAGGTGCGGCCATTGACTTCGGTTTCATAAAACCGTTCTATGTAAGGCGCGTCAGACTGTTGCGCCAGCTTGACGATCGGGTGATGATCCATCAGCGTGGTCTGGCTGGCGTCCAGCTGATGAATCAGTGTTCCCTGCGTATCGAACAGTACAATATTTTCGTATACCGTATACTTCTTCTGGTATTCCTGAAAGCGGAAGGCGATGTTGCTGATATCGGTGGCTTCCAGCGACCCTGCGGCATGCCGGTGCAGAAAATCCCGCACATCATCATCGGTGGCAAAAAACCCAATGTCAGCGGTGCGTTCAAACAGGTTGCGTACCAGCAGGTTGATGATCACAAAAGCTTTGGATGAAAGTTGTGCTGCTGTTTTGTGCAAGGTTTCATTGGATAGATGATGCAATACATCATTTGAAATCGTGTTGAATGCACTGCGGGTATGTTCCATCTCGGAACCGGTGCCTGACAGTTGTGCGAGCAATGCCAGGCTGTCCCAGGCATTTTGTAACTGATAAATGCGTGAACGAAAGTCATTCACTTTTTTGAAGTGATTGGCGAGTTCTTCTGTCAGGGGCTGTTTGTACATCTTTTACTTTCAAAAACCAGGCTATTCGAGTCTACATCGGGTCTCTTACAGCAAAAACGGTTCCTGAAACTGCACGCGTGGGATTGGATAAACAACGTGAAATGGCTTCTTTCTTCTGAATTGAACCGCCAGCGCCGTGTACACTGCGTGTAAAAGTATGTTTATCCCAATTTGTTCGCCATAAAAATGCCATGAAAAAGGCTGCTTTGCACTGTGATGGAGCGGATTTCACCAGATTGGTGCAGCGAGACTGCCAGTTTTTTGTGCAATTCTTTGGTGTAATGAATCTTTTTAAACGGGCACAAGAACTGCTTGTAAAGGCATGAAGGAGCAGGAATGATTAACAGTGCATTTGAAATTCACAGTGTTTCCGAGGCGATTCGCGATGCGGTTGCCCCGGTTTTTTTATTGACAGGCATAGGCTCTGTGCTAGGGGTGCTGATTGGCCGTTTGGGGCGTTCGATAGACCGTGCGCGCTTTTTGACGGACTCCCCGGCAGAAAAAAGGGAGCGCTTTAAAGATGAACTGAGGATCATTGTCCGGCGTACCAAATGGCTGCGGCGTGCAATTGGCCTGGCCACGTTTGCGGCCTTGTGTATTTGCGTATCCATTGCCAGTATGTTTATTTCGGTGGAAACGGGGTTTCGCATGCCACATCTGGTCATGGTGTCCTTTATTATTTCCATGGCTTCGCTGATTCTGGCCCTGCTCAGTTTCTTGCGCGAAATTGTGCTGGCTTCGCGGGAAGTGATTGTGCCATTTAAGCAGATCGACCAGCCGCCTGATTAGCGGTAGAGCGCCCGGATCACGTCGGTCTGCGACAGCATGCCCACCAGCTGATTCTGTGCATTAATCACCGGCACCACCTGCAAGTCATGGGTGGTCATCAGCGGCACCATGTGGACCAGATGTGCGTTTTCAGGCACGGTGATGACGGGCGTCGACATGATCTGTCCCACGACCTCCGGTTTGTTGCTGTGGGTGGTGTGGCTGCGTTTGATCAGGCGTTTGAACCTGGGGGCCACTTGCGCAAAACTCTCGGGTTGGGCATGACGCATAAAGTCTGCCTGCCGCAACAGGCCAGTCACCAGTCTGGCCTTGTTGACCACCGCAATCGCCGGATCTGTGTGCTGTAATAGCAGGCGCCAGGCATCTTCCAGGCTATCCCCATACTCCAGTGTCGTCGTCACCGGGCGCATAATGTGGCGGCATTCGATTTGCTCCAGCTTGCGCCGGTAGGCAATCAGCTCGGTTTCCTGTAGCAGACTTTGCAGCTTGTCCGGGCTGATATCAATCACCTCATTAAATTGTCGCAAGGCTGCCTGCAGGTCTTCCCGCCTGAACCCAAACTGGTAATGCAAATGTGCCGGTGCCTGCGGTGCTGATTTGGCGCTGATCGCAGGGTAGTCATGTCCGGTCAGTCGATGGTAAATCATGGCGGCGACTACCAGTAACAGGCTGTTTGCCAGCACCGGCCACCAGACAAAACTGAAGCCAAGGGCGTGCACGGCCGGGCCGCCCAATACTGCCGTCAGCGCCACTGCACCACTGGGCGGGTGCAGGCAACGCAATGCAAACATGCCTGCAATGGCCGACAGCATGGCCAGTGCGGCAGCCATGGCCATTTGGTCTGGCAGGGCCTGGCTACACACTACACCGCACACCGCCGCAACCAGATTACCCATCAGCATGGCCCAGGGCTGTGCCAGCGGGCTGGAAGGCAGGCAGAACAATATCACTGCCGAAGCGCCCATCGGTGCAATCAGGAACACGGTGGTGGCGACCTCTGTGGCCAGAAAATGCTGCGCCAGCATGCCTGTCCCTAGAATACCCAGCCCGGCGCCCAGTGAGGCCCGTGCATGGTCACGCAGGGCGCCATTGAGAGGCGCAGGCCACAGTTGTTTCAACCATGCGGGAAATTCAGACATATATTGACAGCAATTTTTAAAAAAAGCAGTGTAGCATGGCTACTTCAGTCATGCACTGTCATGGTGCATGTTGCGCTGGCTGGCAATGCACGGCTGCGCCAGCCTGCAACAGGCCGCCCTGAATCACCCTGGCGGTGATACCGCCATGGCCGCGCATGGCATTGTAGCCACCTCTGCCCAGCACCGTTTCCATTTTTGAACAGGGTTCGCAAGGGCCGGTGACTTGCAGGATCACCTCCCCTATCGTTAACACCAGCGGCTGGTCTTTAAACAGGCTCTTGGCTGCCAGCAGATTGAGTCCGGAAATGACCAGATTTCTGCGTAATGCAGCCGCATCCAGGCTGCATTCTCCTGTGAGCGCAGCAATGACCGGCAGGTGCTCAGCCTGGAGCAGTGTGACCTGACGCTTGCTGCCCAGAGGCTGGGAAGAACCCCGGTCTCCGGTGTAGTCTCCGCGCAGGTCTTGTCTTGCTAATGCCTCGGCCTGCGGCACCGAAACACAGGGTTGTCCGCGTTGTGGTCGCAAATAAATGGCCTGCAAGAGACCGGGTTGACCGAATTGCAGGGTCAGTTGGCGCAAAGAGTCTGTATACATGCGCGCATCTTGCCCGAAAGTGCGTGCGTTGTCAGCCTGACAAACCCGACACATTTTGATACAAAAGCCACGAAACTTCAGGGCGTCGGCCGATTCTAATCAAGTGAATTTGCTTTAAAAAGTAATGTCATTCATTCGCAGGAAAGGAATCTCTCATGCAAGAAATATTTCAATCTAAAGCCAAGCACTGGATTACAGTCCCTTTGGCCGTGGCAGCCTTGTTTGGTGCCGGCTACTGGGTCAAGGAATCGCCATTGATGACACAGGCCCAGGCAACTGCGCCGGTCACCGCGCAACGCATGACTGCGCCAAGCGCCTATATCACCTTGCCCAATTTCGCCAGCATTGCGGACAGTCAGGGCGCGGCAGTGGTCAACATCAGTGTGACAGGCACCGTGAAAACAGCTGCCATCCCCGGTGTTGACCCGAATGACCCGATGTTCGAGTTTTTCCGCCGCTTTCAGCCCAATATGCCGCAATCAGAAACGCCGGTGAGCGGCATGGGCTCCGGTTTTATCGTCAAGTCTGACGGGGTGATTCTGACCAATGCCCATGTGGTGGATAAAGCCGACGAAGTCACCGTCAAACTGACTGACAAGCGCGAGTTTAAAGCCAAGGTGATCGGCGTGGACAAGCTGACCGATGTGGCTGTACTTAAAATTGAGGCCAAAGACTTGCCCACAGTTAAAATCGGTAACATCCAGAACAGTCACGTCGGCGACTGGGTGGTGGCGATTGGTGCACCTTTCGGCTTTGAAAATACGGTGACTGCCGGCATTATCTCCGCCAAGTCGCGTGCGCTGCCAGATGAAGGCTATGTGCCTTTTCTGCAAACCGATGTGGCGATTAACCCCGGCAACTCTGGCGGACCGCTGTTTAATTTAAATGGTGAAGTCATTGGTATCAACTCGCAGATTTACAGCCGCAGCGGTGGCTATCAGGGGCTGTCGTTTGCCATCCCGATTGATGTGGCCATGGGGATCGAACAGCAGCTGGTTGAAAAAGGCAAGGTCAGCCGCGGTCGCCTGGGTGTGGGTATCCAGTCCATCAATCAGGATCTGGCCAGTTCGTTCGGGCTGACCAGACCGGATGGCGCACTGGTCAGCAATGTGGAAAAAAATGGTCCAGCGGACAAGGCTGGTCTTGAACCAGGCGATGTCATATTGAAATTTAATGGCCAAAGCATAGACCGCTCCAGTGATTTGCCGCCGCTGGTTGCCAATATGGCGCCTGGAAGTTCAGCCAAGATGGAAGTCTGGCGTAACAAGCAGCTCAAAACACTGACTGTTAAAGTGGATGAAATGCAGGCGGTCGGTCCCGTAGCCGCAGTCCCCGCCGAAGATCAGCAGGCCAGGCTAGGTCTGAGTGTGCGCCCGCTTTCTGCACAAGAGCTGGCGCAGACGCAAGTGAAGCAGGGCTTGCTGGTGGAGCAGGTCGGTCATGGCCCGGCAGCCCTGGCTGGCATACAGCCGGGCGATGTGATTCTGGCGGTGAATGGTGACAAGGTCAGCAATGTGAATGACCTGCGAAAAGGGCTGGATCAAAACGCCAAAAATGTGGCATTGCTGGTCATGCGCGGTGAGACCAAAATTTATGTGCCCGTGAAAATCAGTTAGCGAAAATCAGTGAGTCAACAGCACTGCATGTTGTGGATGAGATTCCCTGTTGCCCCGCGTGAGCGGGGCTTTTTTATCGTCACTGGTGGCGATGGTTTGGCAACGACTGTTGCTCAGGTAGAATGCAGACATGCATACATTTAATATTGCCCCCATCGCGGATGAAGCACGCCATGCAGCATTGCTGCATCAGATCAACCAAAAAACAAAACCGCTGGGCGCGCTTGGCCGTCTCGAAACCCTGGCCTTGCAGATCGGACTGGTGCAGCAGGCCGAGCACCCGGCCCTCAGGCAGCCCGGCATGCTGGTGTTTGCCGCAGACCACGGCGTGGTTGAGGAGGGTGTGAGCCCTTACCCACAAGCGGTCACCTCGCAAATGGTCTTGAATTTTCTGAACGGTGGTGCGGCCATCAACGTGTTCGCGCGTCAGCATGGGTTTTCGCTGAGCGTGGTCGACAGTGGCGTCAACGCCATCTTTGAGCCACATCCGCAATTGATTGATGCCAAGATTGCGATGGGTACGGCCAACTTCCTGCATCAGCCCGCCATGACCGATGACCAGTGTGCGCAAGCCATTCAACGCGGTGCGCAAATTGCCCGTGATGTGATCAGTCAGGGCTGCAATGTATTGGCACTAGGCGAGATGGGTATCGGTAACACCTCCAGCGCCAGTTGCATGATGAGCCTGCTCTGCGGTTTGCCCTTGCACCAGTGTGTAGGGCGGGGCACCGGCTTGAATGATGCCGGATTGCAGCGGAAACTCAGTGTATTGACCACCGCCTTGCAAACCCATCATGTCGATGCGCAAAATCCGTTGCAAGTGCTCACTACCTTTGGAGGCTTTGAAGTGGCAATGATGGTGGGTGCGTTGCTGGCTGCCGCCGAGGCGCGCACGGTATTGCTGATAGACGGCTTTATCGCTACTTCAGCATTGCTGGTGGCGGCCAAACTTTACCCCAGTGTGATGGACTACTGCGTATTTGCGCATTGCTCTGACGAGAGCGGCCACAGTGCCATGCTCAGCCATTTAAAAGCACAGCCCTTGCTGCATTTGTCATTACGGCTGGGTGAGGGCACGGGTGCGGTGCTGGCTTACCCCTTACTACAATCGTCACTGGCCTTTTTAAATGAAATGGCCAGCTTTGAAAGTGCTGGCGTCAGTCAAAGCAGTGCGTCCGCATGAACCACTGATGAACCCTGTGCAAAACCGCCTCCAATCACTGTGCGCAAGCCTGTCACAACAGTGGCGCTATTTGTTGCTGGCGCTTGGTTTCTTCACACGCCTGCCGGTGCCGTCACTGCCTGATTTTCAGGAAACTGAGCTGCAGCATGCCGCCAGATATTTTCCGCTGGTCGGTGTGCTGATCGGCCTACTGGCAGCCATCGTCTGGTGGCTGGCGAGCTGGTTGTTTCCCCCACCCCTGGCGGTTTTATGTAGCATGGCAGCCACCATTTACCTGACGGGCGCCTTTCATGAAGATGGCCTGGCCGACAGTGCGGATGGCCTGGGCGGCGGCATGGACCGCGCACGTAAACTGGAAATCATGCAGGACTCGCGGCTGGGCAGCTATGGCGCCATTGCGCTGGTGGGTATGTTGTTATTCAAGTTTCAGGCCTTGTCTGCGCTCACTTCCGCCATCTTGCCGTTTGCCATGATCGCCGCCCATGCCTTGAGCCGACTGATGGCAGTGGTCATCATGGCCACGACCAGCTACGTGCGCTATGCCGGTAAATCCAAACCGATGGCGACTGCATTGGCGCGACCAGATATCGTCTGCGCCAGTGTATTTGGCCTGCTCTGCTGGCTGGGATTCAGCCTGATGCTGGGTGTCAACCACTCCCCGCTTGCGGCCATGCGATTTGTATTGATCACCGGCTTGCCCGTAGTGGCCATCTGGTGGTGGTGGCGTCAATTGCTGCTGCGCAATTTGCAGGGCTACACCGGCGATACGCTGGGCGCCACGCAGCAACTCACCGAACTCGCTTTTTATTTGGGCCTGCTGGCCTGGGAACATCTTGCATGAAACTCACCTTGGTCCGGCACACCAGTTTACAAATCGCTGAAGGCATCTGCTATGGCCAGAGTGATATCGACGTCTCCATCAATTTTGCCAGTGAGCTCTCGCAACTCAAGCAAAAACTGATGCACGAGCAGATTGATGCCGTCTATGCCAGCCCCTTGCAGCGCTGCAGCAAACTGGCGCACGCCTTGGGCTTTGACGGTATTTTGCACGATGAGCGCCTGAAAGAACTGCATTTCGGCGATTGGGAAATGCAGTCCTGGAACGATATTCCCCGCGATTTGTTTGATGTCTGGGCGCAGAATTATGCCGAAATGGCACCGCCCAATGGCGAAACCTTTGCCGGTTTGCAGCAACGTGGCGTGGACTTTCTTCAGGAGGTACTTGCCCGCCATGCTGACCAGCATGTACTGGTGGTCACCCACGGCGGCATGATCCGCGCCCTGATTGCGCATGCGCTCAATATGCAACTCAAGGGTCTGTTCAGGTTTCATGTCGATTACGCCAGCCTGACGCGGCTGGATTTCTCGGGCAGCATTCCCAAGATTGAGTTTGTGAATCGCTAGGGCAGAGAAACTTACTTCGAAAGAATAAACAATCGTAATTCAAAGCTGCGGAACATTGTAAAGGGAACGATTGCGCTCTGATACCATCATTGAAAGTCACTTGTGCATTGTTTGAAATTTAGCCGATTGTGATGAGTAATGGGATTTACAGGCCAATAGTTGCAGCCATTTCAATCAGGTTTTACGAAACACGTGATTAAGTGGCTTTATGGCAATTATGCAGTCAGTGAGTGCAGCACCTGCGCCAACCGGGGCCAGTCGGCCTCGGGTGGCAAACCAAACCGCAGGGCTTGCGGGGATGCAAAATAACGCACCCATACGCCCTCTTGTGCAAAGGCCTGTTGTAGCTGGTGGCTGGCAGCATGTTGCACATATTGAAACAGGGCAGTGCCGCCACAAGGTGTCAGACCATATTGGCTCAATAGCTGTGAAAGTTGTGCTGATTGTGCCTCCAGTTGCTCACGTATATGCTGTTGCCAGCCACGGTCTGCCAGTGCCAGGGTAGCGATAAATTGGCTGGGGCCGGCGACAGTCCATGGGCCCAGTAAGGCCTCCACTTGCGCCAAAGCCGCGGGTTCGCCCAATAAAAAGCCCACTCTAAGCCCTGCCAGGCCAAAAAACTTGCCTAGTGAGCGCAGTACCCATAAACCGGGTTGTCCACAGTGGCTGGCAATGCTGTGTTCAGGTGTGCAATCCATAAATGCTTCATCTACCACCAGCCACCCACCCCGCTGTTGCAGGGTGTGGTGCCAGCTTAGTAATTGTTCCGGCGCATAGCGATGCCCTGTGGGGTTATTGGGATTACATAAGACCAGCACATCACAGTGGGCAATCACTTCGTCGGTTGGCGGTGTATCCAGTAGTGTTAAGGCATGTCCTGCAGATTGCCAGGCATGGGCGTGTTCTTGATACATGGTGCGCGGAATCGCTACCCGGCACGGTGCACGCAGGCGTGGCAGTACTTGTAAGGCCGCTTGCGAACCGCCAGTCGCCAGCACATGCTGGCAGCCGTAATAGTCAGCGGCTGCATCCAGCAGGCCATCGCTTTCGGCGGGCAAGCGTTGAAACAGGGCAGGCGCCAATGCCGGAATCGGGTAGTGTTGCGGGTTGATCCCCGTCGATAAATCCAGCCATTCTGCTAACGGGATGCCGTAGCGTTGCGCGGCTTGCTGCAAATTACCGCCGTGCTCAAGCATAGGTCAATACTCCAATCACTACGGCAACTATCAGCCAGCTCAACATGCCATTGCGTACCAGTTGCAAGGCTCTGGGAATATCTTCAGCAGTGGGCGTCACTTCGGTGCCAAGGCGTGGCCGCTCATGCCATTCACCATGATAGCGGGCCCGCCCGCCCAGCTGTACATTCAGGGCACCTGCACCCGCAGCCATCACCGGGCCTGCATTCGGGCTATCCCACAACGGCGCCTGTGTTCGCCAGGCTTGCCAGGCGAGACGGGTGTGTCCTAGCAAGGCATAGGTGATGGCTGTCAGCCGCGCCGGAATATAATTCAATACATCATCCAGCCGGGCGGCGGCCCAGCCAAAGTAAAAATAACGCGGTGTTTTATAGCCCCACATGGCGTCCAGCGTATTCACCAAACGATAAGCCAGCGCGCCTGGGCCGCCCGCGACAAAAAACCAGAATAAGGTGCCAAATACGCTGTCATTGCCGTTTTCCAGTAATGACTCAATGGTGGCGCTCACCGGTTCAATCGCTTCTACATCCCGGCTCACCATATACGAGGTCGCACGTTGCGCCTGCTGAAATTGACCTGCCTGCAAGGCGTGATAAACGACCATGCCATGCTGGCGCAGGCTGCGGTGACCAATGGCAAAGTAGAGTAAATAGACATGCAGTGCGAGTGCCAGCCACACCGATAACTTCATGAGTAAAACAATCGCAAGGATGGGCGGCAACACCAGCAGGAGCACACCAACGATACCACTGATATATTGGCTGCGTAACGGTTGCCTGGATAAACGATTCAACCGTTTTTCTAGTGTGGACGCTAAGCAGCCAAAACCGACCAATGGGTGCCAGCGCCTGGGTTCGCCCAGCCAGAAATCGAGCAGCACCGCACCGCAGGCAAGCAGGGCGAGTGTGAGATAATCTAGTGATGAATAAACAGGCAGTGAAAACATTAATGGTTCAAGGCACCACGTCGGATGCCGGTAAAAGTACGCTGGTGGCCGGATTGTGCCGCGTATTGTACCGCAGCGGGGTGGCGGTGGCGCCATTCAAGCCGCAAAACATGGCGCTCAATGCGGCGGTGACTGAAGACGGCGGCGAGATTGGCCGTGCGCAAGCGGTGCAGGCCATGGCCTGCGGATTGCCGCCACATACCGATATGAACCCGGTCTTGCTCAAGCCTAACTCGGATACCGGCTGCCAGGTGATCATTCATGGCCGGGTGGTGGGTAACCAGGAAGCGAGTACTTACCACGACTACAAAAAGACCGCCATGCAAGCCGTGCTGCAATCCTACCAGCGCTTGCAGCAGCAATATGGCTGCATCGTGGTAGAAGGGGCGGGCAGCCCGGCTGAAATCAATCTGCGCGCTAACGATATTGCCAATATGGGCTTTGCTGAGGCCGTGGATTGCCCCGTCATTCTGGTGGCTGATATTGATAAGGGGGGCGTATTTGCCCACCTGGTTGGCACGCTGGCGTTGTTATCTGAAAGCGAACAGGCCAGAGTGGTCGGGTTTGTCATTAACAAATTCCGCGGCGATATTGCCTTGCTGCAACCGGGGCTGGACTGGCTGGAAGAACGCACCGGCAAACCTGTGATTGGCGTGTTGCCGTATCTGCATGACTTGCATCTGGAAGCCGAAGATGCGGTTGCCACCACAAGCGCACGCAAATCAGACATACAGTTGACCATCGTCGTGCCGGTATTGCCGCATATCGCCAACCATACTGATTTTGATGCCCTGCGTTTGCACCCGCAGGTCGACCTCAAGTTTGTGCGTTTGAGTGAAGAAATGCCGGCGGCTGATCTCATCATCCTGCCTGGCAGCAAAAATGTACGCGGTGACCTGGCTGCCTTGCGTGAGCATGGCTGGGCGCCCCGGATAGCCCGTCATTTACGGTATGGCGGCAAAGTACTGGGGATTTGCGGCGGCTTTCAGATGCTGGGCCAGCAATTGCATGACCCATTGGGGCTGGAGGGCGAAATGGGCAGTAGTGCCGGCTTGGGCTGGCTGCAAATGGAAACCACACTGGCAGCGCACAAACAACTCAAACAAATATCAGGCAAGCTGGCGTTTGCGAATGCACAGGTGCAAGGCTATGAAATCCATATGGGTGTCAGCGAGGGTCCGGCGTTGCAACACCCGGTGCATGTCATCGATGGGCTTGCCGAAGGTGCATGTTCTGAAGATGGTCAGATCGCTGGCAGTTATGTGCATGGTCTGTTTGATCATCCGCAAGCGTGCGCAGCCTGGTTGCAATGGGCTGGCATGTCTGACCAAGTGGCTTATGACTACACGCAATTGCGTGAAAAAAGTTTGGAACAGCTGGCTGACAGTGTGCAACAGCACTTTAATTGGGCAGCGCTTGCCGCCTATCTGCCGCAAGGCTTTAAGCCAGATTAACCAGCCACCACCTTGATGGTCTGCTCGAACGCCTCAACCACTTGCCCGGCGCGGATTTTGGCGGTTTTTCGGCGCTCAATTTCGCCATCGACCCTGATCAATCCTTCGGCTACCATGGATTTTCCCTGGCCGCCGCTGTCGGCCACCCCTTCCAGTTTAAGCAGGTCGCACAGGGCGATATATTCGCCTTTGAGTTGAAATGTTGAAGTGGCCATCAAGAAGTCCTTTCTAATTAAGCGAGCACTTATGGCTTGCCCGGTGTCTCTGCGGGTAAATTCACTTCCAGCGTGAGGGAAGCATTCTGGCTTTCCCACAGCAGCGCATTCAGCTGGTGATGGACGGTGACAAACAAAAAATTCAGTCCGGCTTTTTGCGGATGGAAGGTAAATTCACCTTGCGCATTCGCATGAATGTTGGATGCCCTGACGTTGTCAATGTCGTACAAATCTTCAATCCGGCGCTTGGTAAAATGCTCGTTGTCTGTCACCACGATAATCCGTGCATTGGGCACCGGTTTGCCGTTTTCCAGTACCTGGAAGGCCAGCTCACTGCCTAACAGCAGGCCATTAGGTGAAGCCAGCGGGATAATTTCCAGGCCTTTGTTAAACGGCTTGGGCGTATATTTTTGTTGACCCTTGAAAATATAAGTGTCGGCATAGCTGTAGTAATTCATGGTGGTGGCCTTGCCCGTCACCCGTTTCATGTCATCTGCAAAGTACAGCTTTTTATCGGCCGTTTCGACCGCTTTATAGACTGGCCCAACGCGTTGACCGGTGCTAATCCGGTAGGTGCCTTCCTCGGTCAGTTGCGGTTCCAGGTATACCGCCGCTTTTGTTTTTGCGACAGGGCGAATGGCAGAGACCGTGCCGTTGGGCGCGGTGATCGTAAAGTTAGGCGAGTCCATGGCAAAGTCTGCCTGAAACGGAAACTCGGTAAACGCCGATTCAATCGTCAGGCGATGATGCGTGACATTAAACTGATTCGGCTTTAAAAATGGCACATGCGCTTGCGCAGATAGCGAAGCCACGCAGGCAATAAGCGTTAACAATAGCTTGTTCATTCGGTTTCTTTCTATTTATTTAAGCTTTAACGGCAATCCTGCCGCAATAAAACTGACCTGATTGGCTATGGCGGCCACGTGCTGGTTTAAACGGCCTTGCTCATCCTGAAACTGGCGGTTGATTTCACCGAGCGGCACAATGCCCATGCCGACTTCGTTGCTGACTAAAAATACAGTCGCCTGCAATTGCGGCAGTGCGCTCAGCAAGGCCTGCTTTTCTGCCTGCCAATCCAGCCGTTCAGGTTTATCGCAATCGGGGCAGATGCATTGTGCCAGCCACAAAGTCAAACAGTCGACAATCAGGCATGTCTCTGGGGCGTCGTTGTCCAGCAAGGTTTGACCAAGGTTGAACGGAGCCTCCACCAGCCCCCAGTAAGGTGGGCGGCGGGTTTTGTGGTGTTCCACGCGTTTGGCAAACTCATCGTCATACACTTGTGCGGTGGCGATATACGTGACGGGTAATTCAAGTGCGGAGGCGAGCCGCTCTGCATAGACACTTTTGCCACTGCGCGCACCGCCTAAAATCAAATGGCTGCTCATAAAGTATTCCCTTGTGACTCTTGCCAGCGTTGGATAATGGCCTGCAATTGCGGCAAGCCTTCGCTGAATAAGGCGGGGCCAGGCTGCAAAATATCAACCGACTTGATTTCATACACATGGCCGTCGCGCACGGCTGGCAGCGCGTGCCAACCTTCGCGTGCCTTGACTTTTTCGGGCTGGAATTTTTTACCGCACCATGAGCCGATGATAATATCGGGTGCTGCCGCCAGTACCTCGGCAGGGGTCACCTGGCGGTCTCTGGCACTGTGAAACTGGCTCAGGTGTGGAAAGCAGTCTTGCCCGCCAGCGGCCTCAATCAACTCGGCCGCCCAGCGGATGCTGCACATCATGGGGTCATCCCATTCTTCAAAATAGACCTTGGGTATGCGCGTCCAGTCTGCCGCTTGTTCGCGTGCCTGAGCCAATTGCGCTAGATAGCCTTGCATCAGCGCTTGGGCTTTTTCACTGGCGCCCACCAAATCGCCTACCGTGAGTATCATTTGCAGGGTGGCATCCAGGCTGCGCTGGTTAAACACATGTACCTGGCAACCCGCTTTAATCAGTGACGCGGCAATTTCGGCCTGCAAGTTGGAAAAGCACAGTACGAGGTCGGGTTGCAGCGCCAGGATTTTTTCAATATTGGCGCTGGTAAACGCCGAGATTTTTGGCTTCTCTTTGCGGGCAATGGCGGGGCGTGTGGTAAAGCCGGAAATACCGACAATACGGTCCTGCTCACCCAGTAGGTAAAGCACTTCCACCGTTTCGGTGGTCAGGCAGACGATGCGTTGCGGCCAGCGCTTCATGGCTGGGCCTCGCTTGCATGTTGCCAGCCATTTTCCATCAGCATCTCTGAGAGTGGTTTTTCCGTGGTCCAGCCTTCTTCCACCAGCATGGGAGATTTGTAAAAGGTATTCACATAGCCCAGACATAAAATCGCCACTGGCTTGGCACCTGCGGGCATGCCCAGCAGTGCGGCCAGCGCCTGCGGATCAAACAGGCTGACCCAGCCCATGCCGATGCCTTCGGCGCGCGCCGCTAGCCACAAGTTCTGGATGGCGCAGCTGACCGAGGCGAGGTCCATTTCAGGCAGCGTGCGGCGGCCAAAAATATGTTGTTCACGCTGGTCGCACAAGGTGGCGACCAGTACTTCGCCGCAATCCAGAATGCCTTCGACCTTAAGCCGCATGAACTCCGCCATGCGTGCGGTATTTTCAACTTCACCAATCGCTTCGGCAGTCTGTTTGCGCTCTGCATCTACCAACACGTGTATGCGTTTGCGCAACGCCACGTCACTGATACGGATAAAGCGCCACGGCTGCATCAGGCCCACGCTGGGAGCATGGTGGGCAGCTTGCAGCAGTTTCTGCAATAACTCGGGTGCAATCGGCGTCGGCAGAAAATGCCGCATATCGCGGCGCTCGGCAATGACTTTGTAAATCGCCGCTTTATCGGCGTCAGGGTAAGCAAAACTCATGACAGGAAAAACTGGGCGGCCAACGCCGGATTGGACGGGAAGTAAAAGTGCAGAAAGCTGGCGGTGATGCTCTGGTGACGATACACCGCTTCGCCTGCGCCATATTTGCCTTTGCCCTGTGCAATTACCGGCAGGCTGGTTTCAAAGCGGGCATAGTGAAAGGTATGCGCGCCTATGCTTGCTGTTTCATCGGCTTGGACAAACGTGGCGTGCTGGGTACCCAGGCCCTGAAGTTTGGGTTGCATCTCTGCGCTGCCAGGGAGCAGGCCGAAGGTGGGGTGTCCATTCAGTGTTTCACCCAGTGCCAGCATGCCGCCACATTCGGCCAATATGGGTATGCCTGATTCGGCCGCTGCGCGTAAGCCTTCACGCATGCTGTGGTTGTGTTGCAGTTGCTCCAGATGTAATTCCGGGTAGCCACCCGGTAGCCAGTAAGCATCCGCAGCCGGTAATTGCGTATCGTGCAAGGGCGAAAAAAATGCAATCTGTGCGCCCAGTGTCTGTAGCAGGTCCAGATTGGCCTGATAGGTAAAACAGAACGCGGCATCTTTGGCCACGGCGATGGTTTTGCCTTCTAATAATGGTGTTATCGCCTGCTGTTCGGGCGCTGCAAACTGCACGGTTGGCGGCAACGGAACGTCTGGCCCCAGACATTGTGCGGCCGCTTCTATGCGCTGCTCAATATCCGCAATTTCTTGTGCCAGATGCAAGCCCAGATGGCGTTCTGGCAAGCTGAGTTGCGGGTCATGTTTCATGGCACCCAGCCATGGAATCTCCGCAGGCAAGGCGGCTTTAATCATGCTGGCATGCCCTTCGCTGCCGACCTGGTTGGCAATCACGCCAGCGCGCTGTAGCGCTGGCCTGAAGCCATATAAACCATAAGCAATCGCTGCAAAGGTCTGCGCCATGGCTTTGGCATTGATTACCAGGGCGACCGGGATGCCAAAGCGCTCGGCGATATCCGCGCACGAGGGCGTGCCATCATAGAGCCCCATGACGCCTTCCAGCAGAATCACGTCATTTTCCTGTGCGGCCTGATGGAGCAGGCGTTGCGCATCGGCTTCGCCACACATGCCGAGATCCAGGTTGTACACCGGCTTGCCAGTGGCGACTTGCAGAATCATGCCATCAATAAAGTCCGGCCCGCATTTGAACGCCTGTACGCGCAGGCCACGGTTGCGGTAACTGCGTGCCAGTGCAGCCGTGGTCATCGTTTTGCCTTGCCCGGAAGCCGGGGCTGCCATCAGCATGGCGTGGCAGGTCGCAGCGTTGGATTGCATTACAAATCGATTCCTGCTTGCGCTTTAATGCCTGCGCGCCAGGCATGTTTAACGTCCATCAGTTCAGTCACCGTATCCGCGGCGTCTTTGAGTACCTCTGAAGCACCGCGGCCGGTGATCACCACATGCTGCATGGGCGGACGTTTGGCGATGGCTTCCAGTACCATGGCTTCGTCCAGATAGCCGTATTTGAAGGTGTAAGTGAGTTCATCCAGCACGACCAACTGGATAGCTGGATCTTGCAGCATCTGTGCCACGATTTGCCAGCCACGCATGGCAGTTTCGGTATCGCGCTGACGGTCCTGGGTGTTCCAGGTAAAGCCTTCGCCCAGCACGTGCCAGCTGACAGCAGGGTGTTGCCGGAAAAAGGCCTCTTCGCCAGTATCTGAACGGCCCTTGATAAACTGGGCGACACCCACGCGCATGCCATGCCCAAGGGAGCGGGCAACCATGCCAAAGGCGGAGGAGCTTTTGCCTTTGCCGTTGCCGGTGAGAATTAACAGCAGGCCTTTTTCCTGGTTGGCCTGCTCAATTTTTTCATCGATGACCGCTTTTTTGCGGACCATGCGCGCCTTGTGGCGGCTGTCGCGATCATTATTTTCCATCATGATGTGATGCTGAAATCAGGCGTTTTCGCGCACTGAACGCTTGGTCAACCCAAACGCCACATGCACAATCAGTGCGACCAACACCCAGAACGCAATCGCTTCCAGCTGTTTGGGGAAATACTTCACCAGGCGTGGCAAAAACTCGGCTATGGTTGGGTCAGTGTAGCGACCGCCAAAGAAGTAGAAGCCACCGCTTGAGAACAATTCAGCAATGGCTGATGCAACAACGACTATGCCAGTCAGTTTAAACAGGCTGCTGAATGCCCATTTTGTGTTGTCTGCTGTCCAGCGACCTGCCAGCCACATGGTGCCATAGGCTGGTAACAGGAAACCGTAAGCAGGCGTGACGCAGAAATTACTCACGCCGCCCCAGGTCACTGCGGCCATATCCAGACCAGCACACAAGGCCAGCAGGGCTACAAACATGATGGTAGAGCGCAGGTAGTAACCGGCGATAAAGAACGCAGCGTAAGACGCGCTAGGCAAAAAATCGATTGAAGCGAAATGATGGCCGCGCGTCACAATGACCATCAGTGCAATGACCAGCGCGATTGCCAGAGATTGAGTTGAAATATTACGTGGCATGCCAGCGTCTCCCTAAAAATATATTGTAATAAATTGCAAGAGGTGGATTTTAGCCCAATTCAGTCTGGGTTGGGCAAAATCCAGCGCCTGCCAGCTTACTTCATGGCGTAATTCAGACTGATAAATACATTGGTCCCCATGGTGTTGTAATCCACGGTTGATGAGGATGCTGCCAATACGTAATCTTTATCCAGAATATTATTGGCACGGGCTTGCAGGCGCCAGTCCTCATTTAGCTTATAGCTCAGTGTTGAGTTAAGTAAAGAGTAACCAGCCAACACTTTGGTGTTGGCAGCATTGTCATAACGTTTTGACGCACTCGTGACTTCAGTGCTCCAGTCCCAGTCGCCGGACTTATATTGCAATACAAGATTACTGTAGCGCTGACTACGTCTCGCTAATAAATTGTCAGTATCTTCGTTGCGCGGTGATTGTATTGTGAAGTTGCCTGTCAGTTGCCACTGCTGATTGAATGTATAGGCACCTTCTGCAGTGACGCCTTGTATCTCCACTTTACCCGCATTTATGGGGCAGAATCCCGCAAAGCTGGCGCCGCAGGTTGCAGTGACTGGCCCAGCATTTTGAATGAGGTCACGAATGTGATTGTCAAACACTGTCAGTTTGGCTTGCACTCTTGCATCTTGATAACGCAGACTTGCTTCAAAATTATCTGACTTCTCCGGTTTTAGTGTCGGGTCGCCAAAGTTGGGAAAGTATAGCTGGTTGAATGTCGGCGCCCTGAATGCGGATCCGTATTGTGCCGTGATTTGCCACTGGGGGGACAGTGCGTAGCCGTAGCCAACCCCGCCGGTCACAAAGTTACCATACTGGGTGTTGTGATCCTCACGCAATGAGAGTTGTGCACTGTGTGCTTCATGTTGCGCAGTGTATCCAAGTGTGAAGCTATCATTGTTCCTGGTGCGATCAATATTGCGCGTGTTATTGGTGGAGGTTAGGATATCCTGCTCGAGTCTGTCATAGGCAAAAGTGAGTACCCCAACCGGGAGCTTAACGTCGTGTTGCCATGTTAATTGCGCTTGTTCTGTTTCGAATTTGCTTTGACGCGTTGGTCTGTCAAAGTTGAATGAGCGGTCTTTCCCAATGCCAAATTTCAGGGTGCTGTTCCAGAATTCTGTCACACGGTCTTTTAAGGTTGCACTATAAGCTTGCTGGTGCATCGTAGAGTAATTTTCAAAGCCACTGTCGTAATGATTCTTGCCGTCGGATTCAAAAAAATTGACACTCAAACTGTGCCCGTCAGCAATGTTAAGGGTGGCGTAAGCAGAACCGCCCTGATTGTTGTATCCATCACGGTCTTTGTCTATTGCACTAGGCGGGTGTTTTTTTGCAGAAATCCCTCTGGTATCGTAGCTGGTCATTTGAGCACCGAATTGCAGTGCTTTGTAATGCGTGTCAAAACCTGCATTTCCAGTATAAGTATCGTAACTGCCCGCGCCAACATTTCCGTAAAAAAGGGTTTTGTTCTGTTGGCTTCTGCGCGTGAATATCTGAATGACACCGCCAATGGCATCTGCACCGTACAAGCTTGAAGCGGGACCTCGCAGTATTTCAATACGGTCAATGAGTGAGAGGGGCAAATTTTCAAAGGCCGTGGTCCCTGTTGTGGCGGAGTTGATGCGGATGCCATCCACCAGCACCACCAGTTGGTCGGCATTGGTTCCTCGCAGATATACGCTTGCTGCATTTCCCATGCCGCCATTGGTCAGAATCTGAATGCCGGGCTGAAGCTTGAGCAAGTCAACCAATCCCCCGCCAGAAACACGTTCAATTTCCTGGCGATCAATAATCGTAATATCACCTGTTGCGGTTTTGGTTGAAATAGGCGTTCTGGTTGCTGTGACCGTGATGTCATCGAGCATCAGTGCTGCCAACTGCGAAGAGTGTTCTTGAACATTGTTTTCAGCAAGTACGAGTGCTGGATAAGCGGCGATGAGTGCCGAAAAGATATTTTTATACATGATATTCCCTGAGCGCATGCGACCCCGCATGCCGTAATGGATACGTTGAAAGCATGGCGGAAATGGGAATACAAGAATGGCAGGAGATATTCAGGCTACTAGATGATCTCCTGATTCAAACCCCGTCACCCCGCGGTGTTTCAACACTTAATCGTTGTTAGGCCGGTCTCCGGGCTTGCAAGTCTTGATGTATCGCCTTCCCGGTTTTATCCAGTGGCCTATTGATACATCCGCACTTGCTTACCGTTGCGGGGGCAGCACAGGATTAATAACGCGTATGGTTACGCACCTGTTTCCCAGTTTCATCTTTTGCCGCGAATACGGCGCAAGACACCTGACAACTTGGCCGGATTGTAGCCCAGAATGCAGGTTTATCCTAGCCTGAGCTGAGGTGTGTCAAGGGTTCGAAATTATTAAGTCACTTTTAAAAACTGCGCTTAGCTGTTGACTTTAATGGATTTTTTAAATTATAGTGCGACGATGGATGCTGATTTTAAAAGTCTTGAAGAGCGTGTGGCAAAGTTAATTGCCTTGTGCCAGACTCTGCGTGAGGAAAATGTGCAGATGCGGCAGGAAGTGACGCGCTTGCATCAGGAGTCGCAATCTCTCAAGCTGAACATGACGCAAGCCAGTGTCCAGCTTGAGCGTCTGCTCATTGCATTGCCCGATGAGGAAGCTTGAGTATGGCCAGTAATCCAATCGATATCGAGATCATGGGGCGCGCATTCAGTGTGACGTGCACTGATGAGGAGCGTGACAGCCTGTTACAGGCGGTGGGCTATCTCGATGGTAAAATGCGCGAAATTCGTGACGCGGGTAAAATGGTCAGTGTTGAGCGCATCGCCATTATGGCGGCATTGAATATTACGCACGAGTTGTTAAATACGCGTAGTGGTGGTGTAGATGTGGGTCAGGTGAAAAAAAGCATTTCTACCATGCAGCAGCAGATTGATGATGTGCTGTCTGGTCAGCATAAATTGTTATAACCCTCTTCATTTCACAAAATTTTCACCGTTATTGATAGTGAATGACGTATCATTATCCAACATTCTCGCGATAAGCTGGGGTGTGTTAAGGCGTTGCCTGAGTCTAAATTCCTTGAACTAGTCTCTGTTATAGGTTTCGGCTCATCAGGTGCTGTGAGATCGCACTAAGTTGGGGGTCCTTTTAAGGCTCCCCTGGCGTGTGAACCTAATGTACCTTAGGCTGTTACCACCTGAACTTTTTTGGTTCAGGATTAATGGCTCAGGTAACCCCTTAGCGCATCCTCAGTGCATGCATTTCAAGCCAATCAACGCAGGCTGTGGTACATCAGGTCTGCCAGCGTTACCACTTCCAGGCAGCTTTCATGGCAAGCCTCCAGCACAATCGGAGGTGCGTACCCTGCTTCACTTGCTTCCAGCCAGCGCGCCGCACACAAACACCATCTGTCTCCCGCTTTGAGCCCCGGAAAGTCAAATTCTGGTCGCGGCGTGGATAAATCATTGCCTTGCGCCTGCGAAAATACCAGAAATTCATCCGTCATTTCTGCGCATACCGTATGACGCCCACGGTCTTCGGGATGAAAGCTGCAGCAACCGTCGCGCATAAAGCCGGTAACCGGACTGGCGCTGCAAGGAATAAGAGGGGTGCCGAGGACGTTTTTTGCCATGTTTTTTTAAGAGTGATGTGACTTCGTTTATGATACGCAGATTCACGATATAGAAGAAGGTTTTCTCGCATGGCACGTTATTGGCTGATGAAGTCTGAACCCGCTGATGTTTCAATTGATGATCTGGCCGGGTTTGCCAACCAGACGGTGGACTGGTATGGCATTCGAAATTATCAGGCACGCAATTTTATGCGTGATCAGATGCAGGTAGGCGATGGCGTACTGTTTTACCATTCCAATTGTGAGACCCCCGGCATTGTCGGCTTATGTGAAGTGAGTGCGCTGGCTTATCCTGACCGCTTCCAGTTTGTGCAGGGCCACAAGTATTATGATCCGAAATCCACGCCGGAAAATCCGCGCTGGGTCAATGTCGATGTCAAACTGGTGCGTAAAACCCGCTTGCTGAGCCTGAAAGAAATGCGTGATACGCCTGCACTGGCTAATATGCGGGTATTGCAAAAAGGGAACCGACTATCGATTACACCGGTCGATCCCAGAGAGTGGGCATTTATTCACACGCTGTTAAATACGTAGTGCATTTCTTGTCGAGGACGATATGCTTTTGTTGATGCGCTGTATTTCTGATTGACGCCACGGTGAAAACACAGCGGCCGAATGGAATACTTTATATCCTGATTTCAGGATTTATGATCGCTTTTGTCGGCGCATTGCTCTTTTTGTGGATATTCTTTTCCAGCATGCGTGCCATGCATCAAACCACGCGCGATCTTTATGAACATCCTTATGCCGTGACCAATGCGGCCCTCCAGCTTAAAACAAGCTTATACCAGATTCGCAGTAGCCTGCTGTTCGCTACCCTGGCGCAATCCAAAGGGCAGACGCTGCAAGAGACGATCCAGTTTATTCGTGATCAGGAGACCTTGCTCGAAAAAAATATTCGGATAATCGCGAGCAGCTATTCAGGGGACAGGCAGCAAATCTCTAAGCTTCAAGCCGAATTGCAGGCCTTGTATCAGATACGGGCTGCGATTTTGGAAAAACTGCAAACCGGACATTATGCTGAGGCGGATCGTATGATTGAAATCAGCGGCAGTCCAAAGTTTATCGAGATTGCCAAGCTTACCGAGTCAGTGCTGGCGTTTGCCCAGCAGCGGGCCAATGCCTATGTCAGTGAGAGTCAGAAACAACTCGAAGGGCACACCAGAAAAGGCTTGATGTATGCGACTTTACTGCTCACTCTGTTTTTGATTGTGAGTGTAGTGCTGGTATGGCGCATGTATCGCCTGCATGCCGAGGTCGACAAGTTTGCATTTACGGATTTTCTGACCGGCATTGCCAATCGACGCCGTTTTATGTTTGAGCTTGAATCCGAAATCCGCCGCAGTCAGCGCTATGGATCGCCTTTTTCATTCGCGATGGTGGATATCGACCACTTCAAGAAAATCAATGACCGCTATGGTCATCTGGTGGGCGATCTCGTGCTACAGAATTTTTGCCTCAAATGCGTGAGCGCATTGCGCACCAGCGATATGGTTGGTCGTTTGGGCGGTGAGGAGTTCGGGATATTAATGCCGATGACCGATTTGCATGAAGCAGCCCGTGTGATTGAGCGGCTACGTTCGGAAATTGACCATAGTGTAGTCACCGAAAACGGGCAGCAAATTCACTACACGGCTTCATTCGGGCTAGTGGCATCCTCTCATCATCATCTCGACCTCAGCCTGGCGCAGATGATGAAGTCGGCCGACGCAGCGCTTTACAACGCCAAGCAACAGGGACGTAATCGCGTGTATATTGCGAATGGTTCACTATAGATTTAATACATACTGAATTTAACAAAAATGGAGAAGCTTGTGAGTCAATCTTTATATGGTCCACAACATCGTGCCATGCAGTCCGAGTTCGAGACAACAGCCCTGGCAGATGCGGTCAACAACTTCATCGTGGTCAACGAAATTCCGCCGGAACATCAGGCTTTCATCGAAAGCCGGGATATGTTTTTTCTTTCCACGATCGATCATCGCGGTTTCCCGACGTGTTCGTACAAAGGCGGTGCGCCGGGCTTCGTCAAAGTGCTGGATGCGCACACCATTGCTTTCCCCAGTTACGATGGCAACGGCATGTTCCTGTCCATGGGCAATATGGCAGCCAATCAAAAGATGGGCATGCTGTTTATCGACTTTGAAACGCCGCACCGCGTACGCGTGCATGGCACCGCCAGTGTCAGTCGCGATGACCCGCTGCTGGCTGAGTACAAAGAGGCCGAACTGATTGTGCGCGTGACGCTGGAAGAGATGTTTATCAATTGTCCGCGCTATATCCATCGCTATGTGCGCGCGCAGAGCAGTCAGTATGTGCCGCAGGCCCACTGTGAAACACCACTGGCGCAGTGGAAGCGCATAGAGCCGTTGCAGCCAGTATTCGATGCGGATACACAGGCACAGGCGGCTGCCAAAGGCCTGATCAGTCCGGAAGAGTATGGCGCACTGGTGGTCGCAGGCAAGGGATAGCCACATTCTTTTCTCGCTGTCGCGGAATTTTCAGCGCGTTTGCCGGTCTGCCTGACCATGAAAAATCATTTACCCCTGCCTCTCCGGCGGCGAACGTTGGCTGGTTTGATTGCCCTGATGCTCTCGGCATGCAAACCAGCCACCTTGCTCAACGCCATGATTCCTACCCGGCAGTTACAGTGTTTCAATAATATCGCCTATGGCATGTCGCCCAGGCAGTGCCTCGATGTATACCGGCCACAGTCATTATCCGCAAAGCCTCTGCCTGTGATCCTGTTCTTCTATGGAGGCAGTTGGGACTCAGGCAATAAGGCGGATTACCTGTTTGTCGCCGAAGCACTGGTGAGCCGCGGCTATATCGTCGTCATTGCCGACTATCGATTGTATCCGGAGGTCAAGTTTCCACAACTGATGCAGGATCCGGCACTGGCATTCAGCTGGGTCAAGCAGCATATTGCCGAATATTCAGGCAACCCGGACAGGGTGTTTCTGATGGGGCACTCGGCCGGGGCACAGCTGGCAGCCATGCTGTCACTCAATGCAGAGTATCTGGCAGCGGTGAATCTGCAACCACAGCAGATTGCGGGCATGATAGGCCTGGCGGGCCCCTATGATTTTCTGCCCCTGACGTCGGCGCGGCTGAAGGCGATTTTTGCCCCTGAGGCCAGCGAGTGGACCTCGCAGCCGATTCGTTTTGTGGATGGCCGCAACCCGCCCATGCTGTTACTGGTGGGCTTGCGTGACAAAGTGGTTTGGCCACGCAATACATTCAATCTGGCCAGCGCCATCAAGGCCCATGGCGGACCCGTGCAAGTGATTGATTATGCCGCCTATGATCATATCGACATGGTTGCCAGGCTTGCCAAGCCGTTGCGTGGGCAAAGCTCTTTGCTCGGCGATATTGTGCAGTGGATGCAGCAGTATGGCTAATGCACCCTTGCAGGTGGTGTGGTTTAAACGCGATTTACGCATCGAAGACCATGCGCCTCTGGTGGCCGCCTGTGCGGCGGGTATCGTGTTGCCGGTGTTTATCTGGTCGCCTGCTGTCTGGCACGCGGAAGATGCAAGCGCGGCGCAAGCTGGCTTTGTCAGGGAGTGTGTGCAATCGTTGGCAGAAGCTTTGCATGGCATGGGCCTGCATTTGCATGTCTATCATCTTGATCCGCTGAGGTTGTTTCAGCGTCTGCACGAAAAGTATGGTGTGGCTGCGCTGTACAGCCATGAAGAAACCGGTAATGCTTTGACCTACCAGCAAGACTTGGCGGTACAGGCGTGGTGCAGGCAGCATGGGGTGGCTTGGCAGGAGTGGCCGCAGCATGGCGTCGTCAGGCGCTTGTCCAGTCGTGATCAGTGGCACGCACACTGGCAGCAGCGCATGCAGCAACCCTGCCTTTCCCGGCCGCGGCATGCGCAGGGTATCCAGATTAACCATCATGGCCTGGCCCGATTGCCGGTCACCGCGGGCGAGGACAAGCCCGCGCGCCAGTATGGTGGAATTGCGCTTGCCGAGGCCACCATGCAGGATTTCTTACGGCACCGGGTGGCCATGTATCGCGGAGGCATTTCCAGTCCGTTAAAGGCGGTCAGTGCCTGCAGCCGTTTGTCTTCCTATCTTGCATGGGGGGCAGTCAGCCTGCGGACACTGGTGCATGCCACCCGTGCAGTCAGCCAGTCAGCGCCGCCTTTGCGCAGGCATTTGCATGCGTTTGAAAGCCGCCTGCATTGGCATTGTCATTTCATACAAAAGCTGGAAACCGAGCCGCGTATCGAGTTTGAGAGCTTCTACCCGGGGTTTGATCGTTTGCGTCTGGCGGAAAGCAACACATCAGTGCGCTTAATGGCGTGGCAGGCTGGCGAAACAGGCTGGCCGCTGGTGGATGCCTGTATGGCCATGTTGCGCCACACTGGCTGGCTCAACTTTCGCATGCGCGCGATGCTGATGAGTACCGCCAGTTATTTGTTATGGCTGCCATGGCGGTCAACTGGTTTGCATCTGGCGCGCGAGTTTGTCGATTATGAGCCGGGCATCCACTGGTCACAGGTGCAGATGCAGTCCGGCACGACAGGCATTAACACCTTGCGTATTTATGACCCGGTCAAACAGGCCCTCGAACAAGACCCGCAGGGCGATTTTGTCCGCCAGTGGTTACCTGCCCTGCGATCTGTGCCAAATAGCTGGATTTTTGAACCCTGGCGCATGCCTGCCAATTTGCAGCGAAAGTATGGGTGCATCATCGGCCAACATTACCCGGCGCCGCTGGTAGAAATTCCAACAGCCATCCGCCACGCCAGGCAGCAGCTTGGCGTGGTCCGTGCCGAGCTCCAACAAAATGGTGCAATCCGGCATATCCTGCACCAGCATGCTTCTCGCAAGTCCGCGCACTTTCCGCCACGGCAAGCTTCAGTCGGGCAAGCGCACGCAATGCCAGTCAACGCGCCAGGCCAGCCTGCCGAGGCGCCTGTGCAAGCCTCTCTTCCGTTCTGAGTATATAGATCCCGCTATCAGCAGAATTTTCTCGTCAGAATAGATGGCGTGGTAATTAAGTGTGCATACACGTCTTTGATGCACTGTTGTGGTGCGTTTCTTCATCGGTGAGTGAACTTCCACGCGCGCGTCATCGCCGGGTTTGCTTCTCTACGTTGTGTTTCTTTTTAGGTGATTGTCCTCTGGCTTCTTTGTGTTTATTTACATATCACCATGATTATAAAAGAATTTATTTAATATATTGGTTTGGCCCCCGTGATTTTTGACGGAGACTCTTCGGCTGTAAAAATCGACCGTATGCGGGTCGCTCAAGTTGGAATGCATCTTGCTGAATCATTACTGAAAGCCTTCGGGCAATCGCTGGCAGTGAGGATAACAATCAAGATGTAGTCACAGATTGGAGTACCGTATGTCGAAGTTATTAACTGGTTTATTAATGTGGTGCTTAAGTGCACCATTAATGGCAGAAACCTCTCCCGAGTTGATGCAGGCGCTTAACAGCCGTGTGTTACGGATTCAGGTGGGGTTAACTAACGGACAATACGGGCTAGGCTCAGGTGTCGTTGTGGCCGAGAATCAGGTAGTGACTAACTGCCATGTGGTGGCCAATGCCAGCAGTATCAGCGTCATCAGTGGTGGCGCCGCCTACCATGCCGTGGGGGTGAAGCCCGATTGGAAGCATGATGTCTGCATGCTGCAGATGGACGACTTGCCATTGACGCCTGTGACCATGAAATCGAGTAGCGAGTTGAAATATGAACAACCGGTATTCACGATTGGCTACCCCAGTTTTGTGCCTGCTCCGGTGAGCACACAAGGCGTCGTTAAAGGTCTGTTCAACATGGATGATTCTGTCATCGTGCGCGCAACCAGTAGCTTTAGACAAGGTGCGAGTGGTGGTGGCCTGTTCGATGAGTCAGGCGCGCTGGTCGGCTTGATTACCCTCAAAAGCCCTGGCAAGGATGCCTACTATTACTATATGTCCATCGATTGGGTACAGGCACTGATCAACAAGCCAGCCGGCCCGATTGTCGTGAAAAGCGAACTGCCATTCTGGGGCAAACCTGCTGCACAGTGGCCTTACTTTATGAAAGTGGTTTATCCCTACTTGCACAAAGACTGGAACGGCTTGAAAACCGTGGCGCAGGAGTGGGCCAGTCAAGAGCCCGGCAATACTGAAGCATGGTTTTATCTGGCTGCTGCCGAGTACGAAACCAAAGACCTCAATATGGCTGAACAGCACTTGCATCGGGTAGTCAGTATGAATGATCAGCATGCCCAGGCTTTTTATTATCTGGGGATGATTGCAGAAAGTAATGGCCAGCATCGTGAAGCCATGGCCAATGTAGATCTCCTTAGCCATCTGGATGTGGACAAAGCTGAAGAGCTGAAGGTGGCCATGAAAACCCTGCCTTAATCTGACTTGAATAAAAAGAGCGCCCGCATGCGGGCGCTCTTTTTTATTGCTTGGATTCTATTGCTTGCCGCTTGGAAGTTTTTTGCATGGTTTTCTGAAGGTAGCAAGGCAGCAGATACGCGGGACCAGCGATCAGGATCAAACCACTTCTATGTCCAGTTCCTCCACGTGGTAATAATGTTCCTCATCCCACAGCGTAAAATCCTGCGCCGTGTACATGGCTTCCTGTAAATGCTGATAGGTTGCAATACAATGATTTTCTTCATCCATTACTTGGTATTGGGTCATGATGGCCACCTTTCCTGAGGTCTGATTTGCGTGTGTTGACGAGGTATGACAAGCATGACATCAGGCATCCGCATTGATTCTGTCAATAAAGGTTGACTTGGTATTTCAGTTTTAAAAATTGGACATGCAGGATTTTTTTGCAGCGTCAGGGAATTGATTTGACAGGGCTTGGTCTGTGTATTCAGGGATTTGCCGGCTGCGGTTTTTTGTAAAATGGCAGGGTTGACGGTATAATCCACAACTTCTGAGGAACGCTGCGAGAGTTTCCCGACTCCCAGGCTCAGAGCGTATGCTACTCAATAGCATTCCAACGGCGTTCACTTTTAACTGTGCGGGCACGGAAAAAAGTGGGCGAGCTTTTGTTAAGTCGATTGTTCAATCAAGCTTTTCCTGCCCAGTTTTCATTTTTTTAAGGATTTGAAACATGAATACTGTGGCTGATATCAAAGATTATGTCATTGCAGACATCGCGCTGGCCGACTGGGGCCGTAAAGAAATCGCGATTGCTGAAACTGAAATGCCGGGCTTGATGGCGATTCGTGAAGAATACGCGGCTGCCCAGCCATTGAAGGGGGCGCGTATTACCGGCTCTCTGCATATGACCATTCAAACAGCGGTGCTGATTGAAACGCTGAAAGACCTGGGGGCCGATGTGCGCTGGGCTTCCTGCAATATTTTCTCAACGCAAGACCATGCTGCTGCTGCGATTGCCGCGGCAGGCACACCCGTGTTTGCTGTCAAAGGTGAAACGCTGGAAGAGTACTGGGATTACACCCACCGTATTTTCGAGTGGTCTGATGGTGGTTACTCCAACATGATCCTGGATGATGGTGGCGATGCGACCTTGTTGCTGCATTTGGGTACACGTGCCGAAAAAGACCTGTCTGTACTGGCTAACCCCGGTTCAGAAGAAGAGGTCTGTTTATTTAATGCCATTAAAGAAAAACTCAAAGTGGCCCCAAACTGGTACTCCACCCGTTTGAGTCAAATCAAAGGCGTGACGGAAGAAACTACGACTGGCGTACACCGTTTGTACCAGATGCATAAAGAAGGCAAGCTGGCTTTCCCTGCCATCAACGTCAATGACTCCGTGACCAAATCCAAGTTCGATAACCTGTACGGTTGTCGTGAATCGCTGGTTGATGGCATCAAGCGTGCCACAGATGTGATGATTGCCGGCAAGGTGGCTGTGGTGGCTGGTTACGGTGACGTGGGTAAAGGTTCGGCACAGGCTTTGCGTGCGTTGTCTGCACAGGTATGGGTGACCGAGATTGATCCGATTTGTGCCTTGCAGGCTGCAATGGAAGGCTATCGCGTGGTGACCATGGACTATGCTGCCGAACATGCCGATATTTTTGTCACGGCCACCGGTAACTATCATGTGATTACCCATGACCATATGGCTAAAATGAAAGACCAGGCCATTGTCTGCAACATCGGCCATTTTGATAATGAAATCGATGTTGCCAGCGTAGAAAAATACCAGTGGGAAGAAATCAAGCCGCAAGTGGACCACATTATTTTCCCGGATGGCAAACGGATTATTCTGCTGGCCAAAGGTCGCCTGGTGAACCTGGGCTGTGGCACCGGCCATCCAAGCTATGTCATGAGTTCCAGCTTTGCCAACCAGACGATTGCGCAAATCGAGCTGTATACCCAGGCCGAGAAGTATCCGGTAGGCGTATACACCTTGCCCAAGCATCTGGATGAAAAAGTGGCCGTATTGCAGTTGAAAAAACTCAATGCGCAATTGACCACACTGACAGATGCGCAGGCAGAATACATCGGCGTCAGCAAAAAAGGCCCGTTCAAGCCAGAGCACTATCGTTATTGATTTTGCGCGTTATTAATGTTGCCTGACCCGTCTTGTGCTACCAGTAGCACAAGACGGGCATGATACCCCTGACAGTCCGTGGCTGATGTCTGCACGTACGCCCGGTTCAAACCTGGCTGGCGTGAATCAGTGACCCTGCACGCTGCATGGTGCTGTGCAGTCATCGCCGACCGGATGTCGCGCCGAAGCTTAGGTGATACACTGCGTCGTATCATCATCGGAACAGGGGCGTATCATGTTTAAACTATTGGTTGTCTGGGTATTAAATGCATTGGCACTGATGGCGGTAGCTTATCTGGTGCCCGGTATTCATGTCGCCAGTTTTGGCGCAGCCTTGCTGGCTGCCGTGGTGATCGGCCTGGCCAATATGCTGGTGAGGCCTGTATTGGTGATCCTGACGCTGCCCATTACCCTGCTGACACTCGGCCTGTTTCTGTTAGTGATTAATGGACTGATTTTCTGGCTGGCGGGTGATTGGCTACAGGGTTTTTCGGTCAGCTCTTTCATGTCAGGTGTGCTCGGTGCGCTGGTATACAGTGTGATTGCATGGATATTCAGTGCCATTGTCTTGGATAAAGATTAAACAAGTGAATAATAAAATCGACTACAGTTTTGAGTTTTTCCCCCCTAAAACCGCGGAGGGCATGGCTAATCTGCGCGAGGTGCGCAAACAGCTGGCGCCGTCCAAGCCGGAATTTTTCTCGGTAACCTTTGGTGCAGGTGGGTCTACCCGTGACCGCACCATGGAGAGCGTGCTGGAGATTCAGGCCGAGGGCTATGGCGCTGCGCCGCATATCTCCTGTATTTCTTCGAGCAAGGCTGAAATCAGCGAGTTGTTGCAAGCTTATCAGGCCAAAGGCATCAAGCGACTGGTGACCTTGCGTGGCGATATTCCTTCAGGCGAAGTCAGCAGCGGCGATTTCAAATACGCCAATGAGCTGGTGCAATTTATTCGTGCCGAAACCGGTGACTGGTTTCATCTTGAGGTGGCGGCTTATCCTGAGTTTCATCCGGAAGCGGGTTCGGCGCAAAAGGATCTGGACAACTTCAAGCGCAAAATAGACGCAGGTGCTGATTCTGCCATTACGCAGTATTTCTATAATGTGGATGCGTATTTCCGTTTTGTGGAAGCCGCGCAAACGATGGGCATTACAGCCCCGATTATTCCGGGCATTATGCCGATCTACAACTACACCCAGCTGGCACGTTTTTCCAGCGTGTGTGGCGCAGAGATCCCGCGCTGGTTACGCATGCGCCTGGAAGCGTACGGGGATGACCTGGCATCGCTGCGTGCATTTGGTGTGGATGTGGTCACCGAGATTTGTGCCAAGCTGGCGCAGGCAGGTGTGAATAAAATGCATTTTTATACGCTGAATCAGGCGGGCACCATCCGGCAGATTATTGAGCAACTGCCCGCTTAAGCAAACACCGGGCAATAAAAAAAGCGCGAGGCCATCGCGCTTTTTTTGTACCTGCCAACCTCTGTTACTGCAAGGAGATCCCTTGTGGGTTAAACAGGGCATCCTCCACAAACAGATAATCCTGCTTGCGGGTATCATCCCAGAGCACCATCATGGTGATCCAGCGAATATCTTCCATACTCAGCGTTTCCTGCGGCAACACCATGGCGCGATCAATGATCAAATCACGTTCGTAAGCAGAAATAATGTCGCTTCTGTACAGCAGACTCAGAAAGTTGAGGCTTTCATCATTGATTTTGCTACGCTCCATGTCGCAGAAGATGCGCAGCGCCGCCGGATCATGCTGATATTGCGGCTGCTGTACTGATCTGCGCAGGTCTTTCACCCAGTCAACCGCATGCAGGATATCCTGGTGATTAAAACCGGCCTGTGAGAGCTCGTAAGCCATGATGGCTTCGTCTGTTTCTTTGAGGTCAATCGCCTCGTGTTTGTCCCAATAGTTTTGATAGATAAATATCAATACTTCCAACATGCTCACTCTCCATAAGTGTACTTGACAGGGTTACTCGGGCATTCGCGCATTTTTAACTACGCTTGCCGTGACCAGCACGATGGGGTGGCTTACGCTAATCGCTGAAATTGACCACTGGCCAGATTAGCGACCACACCCTCTAACTCAAGTAGTGTTAGCATGGTTGAAACTTGACTGGACGTCAAGCCTGCGCGGGCGGCAATCTGCTCGCTAAAGATAGGGTCAAACCCCATGCAGGCCAATACAGTACTGGCTTCATCGGGGAGTATAGCCCGTTCGGGTAATAGCCCATTCGGGCTAATCGAAAATGCACTGGCAGGCGATACTGCATGGCGTATTTCACTCAAAATGTCTTCGGTAGACTCCACCAGTTTTGCACCCTGTTTGATCAGCGCATGACAACCCTTGGAAACCGGGGAGTGAATGGAGCCGGGCACGGCAAACACCTCCCTGCCTTGCTCGGTGGCCTGTCTGGCGGTAATCAGCGAGCCACTGTCCAGATTGGCTTCTACCACCAGGCAGCCTTCAGACAGTCCACTGATAATGCGGTTACGCCGAGGAAAGTTATAAGAGATCGACGGGGTGCCCAACGCAAACTCTGACAGGATTAAGCCGTTTTGTATGATCGCATGCGCCAGTGTTTTGTGTCGTGCAGGGTAGACGATGTCCAGTCCGGTGCCTACGACCGCAATGGTTGCGCCGTCTGCCTTGAGTGCGCCGCGGTGGGCGGCACCGTCAATCCCCAACGCCAGGCCGCTCACCACGCTGAATCCGGCGCGGCACAGGCTTTCGGCAAAGTTCTCGGCAGTGGCTTCGCCTTGCGGGGTAGCGTGGCGACTGCCAACAATGGCCAGGCCAGGGCGATTCAGTACCTGCAGGTTGCCCTTGGCATACAACACCGGCGGCGGCTGGTCGATGTCGAGCAGCCGTTTGGGATAGGTGCTGTCCGCCAGTGTGATCAGGTGGTTATCTGGCAAGCTTAGCCAACGGATAGTTTCTGCCAGCTTGGGATCGTCTGGTGCTTGTTGAATGGCCTCGGCCACCTCTTTGCTGACGACATCTCGCAGCGTCGTATATGGCGCCTGCAAAATAGCCTCAGGCGTTTTAAAGTGGAGCAGCAACTGGCAGAACGTCGCGCTGCCCAGGCCGTTGACTAGGCTCAGGGCTATCCAGTGTTGCGCGTCACTTGTCTGTTGTTCGGTCTGCATAGCCAAAATAACTCAGGGAGTTTGTACCACATCCTCCACATGCACCGGTTGTGAAACCTGCATGACCAGCGCGTAGGACAGGCGCGGGAACGTTTTGAACACCATAAGCAGTCCCAGTGGTTCATCCGGTAGCTGTAAGGTTTGCGGGTGTTTGGGATCAGACTCCGGGTCCGTCATGCTGGCGCCTTTGCGCAAAATGGTCAGTACATGCCCATTTTCGAGACCATCATTTTCGCCACGGTTTAATACCACCACTCGGCCAGACCCCGTTTCCACAATGCCGTCACTGATACGCGCAATCTGGCCGCGTATTAATTTTTCCGGTGCATGCGGTATGAAAGTCTGTGACAGGTCATCCGTCATCTCGGCCAGCTTGTCCCTGACGGCAATTTCTTCTTTGGCCTGAATAATGTTCAGTGTGGCAGTTTCGCCGCCACGCAACAGCTTGGCCTCGCCCAGATAATGTGCTTCCAGCCCCAGCACTTCGTTGGTCTCGGGATCTTTGACCGGCTCACCTTCACGGTAAATGGCCCAGAACTGGTGCGCGGCTGCAGGCAGGTTTTTTACGTAAATATGGGTGCCAGGGCTCAGAATCTGCCGTTCCTCCTGCGCTGCTACAATCCTTGGTGCCGCATTGAGTTCTTCAGTGGTGACCAGCATGGGCTTGTTTAAAAAGGCCAGAATCACATTCGGCTGTATGGTCGGAATGGCTTCCGCCTTGATGGGGGACACAATCACGCCAGGCTCGAGTGTGATGGATTCGCGCATCAGTCTCAGTACCGGTTTGCCAGAACTGGTGTCCAGTACAATCACATCGCCCGGGTAAATCCAGTGCGGGTTTTTAATGTGCTCACGGTTGAGTTGCCAGATTTGCGGCCACTGCCATGGATTTTTCAGGAATTTTGCCGAAATATCCCACAGCGTATCGCCTTTGACCACGACATGGCGGTCGGGATGCTGAGGACGCAGCAGAATTTCTTCACCCTGCGCAAACAAGCTGCCACACGCAAGCACGAGCGAGGTTATAATTTGAACAATTTTGGTCATGAACGCGTCTCTGTAATGAACAGCCTGGAACCCGCGCAAGCCAGTTGCGCAACTTTGACCAATCTAGCATGGTAGTTCATATCTAATCAAGGCGAAAAAACAGGCGTTTTGCCCTGTTTTTAAAAGACTATTTAAGTTGAGAGAATCGTAGAGCATGGCATTACTTCCGATTTTGCAATATCCAGACCCGCGACTGCACACCGTAGCCAAACCGGTCAAGATTTTTGACGACGCTTTGCGGCAGCTGGTCGCAGACATGGCAGAGACCATGTACGATGCTCCCGGCATTGGGCTGGCGGCGACCCAGGTGGATCAGCACATCCAGTTGATCGTGATCGACTTGAGCAAAGAGAAAAGCGATTTACTGGTATTGATTAACCCCAAAATCATCGCACAGGCCGGCAGTCAGGATTACGAAGAAGGCTGCCTGTCGGTGCCCGGCGTGTATGAGAGTGTGACCCGTGCCGAGTTTATTACGGTGGAAGCCCAAGATGCACAAGGCAAGTCCTTCAAGCTGGATGCTGACGGTTTGCTTAGTGTATGCATCCAGCACGAGATGGATCATCTCAAAGGCAAAGTGTTTGTGGAATATCTTTCTTCACTCAAGCGTAACCGCATTCGCACCAGAATGGTCAAGCATGCGCGTGAAATCGACCGCAACAGCTATTAAACAAAAGGATTTTTCATGCGTGTGATTTACGCCGGAACGCCGAAATTTGCGGTGCCTGCTTTACAGGGGCTGATGGATGCCGGACATGAGATCGTCATGGTACTGACCCAGCCGGATCGGCCAGCCGGTCGCGGCATGCAACTCAAAGCCAGCCCGGTCAAGCAGTTGGCCTTGCAACACGGTTTGCGCGTGTATCAGCCGGAAAGCCTGAAACCGGCTGAAGTACAAGCCGAGATTGCCGCTGTGCAAGCCGAAGTGCTGATAGTAGCTGCCTATGGCCTGATTATTCCTACTGCCGTGCTCGATTTGCCCAGCCGTGGTTGCTATAACATTCATGGCTCGCTGCTGCCACGCTGGCGCGGGGCTGCGCCTATCCATCGCGCGATTCTGGCGGGGGATGCGGAAACCGGTGTCACCATCATGGAAGTGGTGCCCAAACTGGATGCCGGTAATATGGTCAGCAAATGGGCGGTGCCGATTACCGAGGCCGACACCACGCAAACGCTGCATGATGCCATCAGCCGTGAAGGCGCACGCTTGATGGTTGCAGCCATGTATACCTTGCAAACTACCGGCCAGTTACCTTCGGAAGTGCAGGATGAATCGCTGGTGACTTATGCGCACAAGCTGGAAAAATCTGAGTCGGCGATTGACTGGGTACAGTCTGCCCTGCAACTGTCACGACAGGTGCGTGCGTTTAACCCGTTTCCGGTCGCCACTGCCCAATTTAAAGATCAGGTATGCAAATTGTGGTTTGCGCAGGCGGTTGAAGGGACGGGCACGCCAGGTACGGTCATTCACACCCAGCCCTTGCAAGTGGCGTGCGGTAGCGGTTTACTGGAAATCCATGCGTTGCAAATGCCCGGTGGCAAGCGGCAAACGGCCCAGCAGTTTGTGCAGGGGCAGCATGTACAGGCAGGCGACAGGTTTCTTTGATGGCGGGCATTGAAAAACGGCTGCCATCACCGCATATAGCACTGTGAACGTATGCAAGCACTCTAGGAGACTTTAATGTTTGGAAACTGGACCAAGACCTTCGTGCTGATGGCAGCCATTACCGCCCTGTTTGTGGCGGTAGGCGGGGCATTGGGTGGTCAGGGCGGCATGTTGATTGCATTGCTGCTGGCGGGGGGCATGAACTTTTATGCCTACTGGTTTAGCGATCAGGCGGTACTGAAAATGTATGGCGCCGTCGAAATCAACCCGGAAAACAATTTTGGCGAAGGCCGTTTCAAGGGCTATTACAGCATGGTGAAAGAACTGGCCGAAAATGCCCAGTTGCCGATGCCGCGCGTATTTGTGATCAACGAAAGCCAGCCTAATGCATTTGCTACCGGCCGCAATCCTGAGCATGCTGCGGTGGCAGCCACCACTGGCATTATGCAGATTCTGGATGCGCGCGAGTTGCGCGGCGTGATGGCGCATGAGCTGGCGCACGTGAAAAACCGGGATACACTGATTTCTACCATCTCTGCGACTGTCGCCGGGGCGATTTCTTCCATTGCCCAGTTTGGCATGATGTTCGGCGGCGGCCATCGTGAGGGGGATGACAGGCCCAACCCCATTATCGGTATTTTGATTATGGTGCTGGCGCCGTTGGCCGCGTCGCTGATCCAGATGGCGATTTCGCGTTCACGCGAATACGAAGCGGACCGCATGGGGGCCGAAATCAGCCGCGATCCCAAAGCGCTGGCCGCCGCGTTGGAGAAAATTCACAGCTACGCGCACCGCATTCCCAATCCGGTGGCCGAGGCACATCCAGAAACCGGACAAATGATGATTATTAACCCGCTTTCAGGCGCCGATCTGGCGGGCTTGTTCAGCACCCATCCACAAACCGAGGAGCGCATCCGGCGTTTGCTGTCGCTGGCACACCAGTACTAAATTCTCGCTGTGTGTATGGCGTGCAACAAAAAAGCCTGTTTTAACAGGCTTTTTTGTTGGGTACAGTTTCATCGATGATTACACTGTGTATTTGCTGCGCATCAAGTAGAATAACGCTTTTACTGAAAGAGTGCTCACTTGCAGATTGCACAGATGATTGCCGCCTACGCGGTGACCGAGGTGTTGGCCGGTCATAATTTAACGGTTTCCATGCCCAAGGCGCTGAGTCGCATCCGGCAGGCGACGCCACAGCAGCAGGCGGCAGCCCAGGATTTAAGTTACCTCACGTTGCGGTTTTACGCCGAGGCTGCGGCCTATCTTGCAGCACTCACACCGAAGCCGGTCAGTGATGACCGGGTAAACGCGCTATTGCTGGTGGCACTGGCGCAGCTATTGCATAGTGATGCCGACCATTTTACCGTGGTGAATCAGGCGGTGGAGGCTGCCGGCGCGACCAGGCTGCGCTGGGCTAAAGGATTGGTCAATGCCGTGCTGCGTAATTTTTTGCGCCAGCGTACCGAGCTGCAATCGCGATTCGCTACGCGGGAAGAGGTGGCTTTCAACTATCCACAGTGGTGGATAGACCTGCTGAAACAGCAATATCCCGAGCAATGGCAAGCCATGCTGGTGCAGGGTAATCAGCACCCCCCCATGACCTTGCGTGTCAATTTACGTAAAACGTCGGTGCAGGCATATCTGGAGGCATTGTTGCAGGTAGGCATGGCGGCGCAACCTCTGGGTGGGTCTGCGGTGCAACTGGAAAAACCTGTCCCCGTCTATCAATTACCCGGATTTGCCGAAGGCTGGGTCAGTGTGCAAGATGCCGGCGCACAGTGGGCTGCGCCATTGCTGGACGTACAGGCCGGCATGCGTGTGCTGGATGCGTGCAGCGCACCCGGCGGCAAAACCTGCCATATTCTTGAAATTGTCGAAGCTGAAGTAACGGCGGTTGATCTGGAGCCGGTGCGCTTGCAACGTGTGTCAGACAACCTGCGCAGGCTGTCATTGCTGGCCCATGTCAAGCCAGGGGATGCGGGCAACGCTGACTGGTACGATGGGCGCCCGTTTGACCGTATTCTGGCCGACGTCCCTTGCAGCGCTTCCGGTATTGTCCGCCGCCATGTGGACATGAAATGGTTGCGCCGACCACAAGATATCGAACGCTTTGCCACACAGCAGCAGCAAATTTTGTCTAATTTGTGGCAAATGCTGGCAAAAGACGGTAAATTGCTTTACGTGACCTGCTCGGTATTCCACCAGGAAAACGAAATGCAAATCCAGCAATTTTTAAGTCAGCATGCCGATGCGCACCGGTTGCCAGTACTGTTCAATGAATCGGATTTGCCATGTCTGATGGCACAAGGCGGGCAATTGCTTCCCACGTCTGCTCATGACGGATTGTTTTATGCGTTATTACAAAAACACTAAACACTGGCTGATGCTACTCGTTATGCTGTCTGTCACTACGCTGGTGGTACAGGCGGCGGGTAATCACGCCCATGTAAAGAGTGCAGAAATGGTGTTGCGGGACGAGACCTGGACGCTGGACGCCGATCTGGATGTGCAGTTTGGTCATGCGCTGGAAGAGGCTTTAAGCAAAGGGATCGCGCTGACTTTTTTGTATGAGTTCCAGATTACCAAGCCATTAAAATACTGGTTTGATGACGAGGTCGTCACCGAACGTCGCTCAATCAGCCTTAACTATCATGCACTGACCAAGCAGTACCTGCTGCAATTTGACAAGACGCAGAAAGCCTTTGATACGCTGGGAGATGCCAGGCGCGAGCTTGGCACCATTCGTGACTGGCGCCTGGCACCACACGCCGTGCTGGAAAAAAATCAAGCCTATCAGGCGGCATTGAAGATGCACCTGGATCGCAGCAAGTTACCCAAAGCCCTGCAGGTCGATGTGCTGGGCGAAAGTGAGTGGGAACTGGTGAGCCCTACCTTCAGCTGGTGGCTTAAGGAGAGTGTGCGCTAACTTATGCGTTACGTGCTCTTTTTATGTATTGGGCTGGCGGCCGTGTTGCTTTATCTGCTGTCGCTGGCCAGTGCCAATACGGCGATCAGCGGTGATTATTATATTGCCCTGCTTTATGTCAATGGAGCGCTCGCATTATTGATGCTGAGCGTGATTGGCTACCAGCTGCGCCATTTATATCTGGCTGCTAAAACCAAGCAGGTGGGTAGCCGTCTCAACTTCAGGTTGCTGGTCACTTTTGCCTTAATGGCGCTGATTCCGGGCTTGATCGTCTATCTGGTATCGGTGAATTTTCTCTCCAGATCGATTGAATCCTGGTTTAACGTGAAGGTTGAATCCGCCCTGGATGGCGGCTTGACGCTTGGCCAACGGGCACTCGACATTATGCTAGCCGATGTGGAAGAAAAAGCCCAAAGCATGGCCGTATCGCTGGCATTGCAAAATTCTGGCTCGCATTACAGCCAACTCAACGATTTACGCGAAAAAGCCGGAATTCAGGATGCTGCGCTGCTGAGTCCGCAAGGCGCCATTCTGGCTGTCAGCAGTGCAGACCCCAGCAGCTTTCTGCCCGATTTACCCTCGGTGCCACAACTTCGGCAAGCGCGTCTGGCCGTGTACGGCAAGATTGAGCCGGTGGCAGGTAAAGGGCTCTATATGCGCGTGCTGGCACCGGTGGAGGCCATTGGCATCACGGGTGAAATACGTATCCTGCAGTTGATGCAGCCCGTACCCAAAGCCCTGTCCAATACGGCAGAGTCAGTACAAGAGGTGTACCGTGAGTACCAAACACTCTCGTACAGCCGACAGTCGCTTAAAGATATTTTCATGCTCACGCTGACCATGATCCTGTTGCTGGCTATGCTGGGTGCGCTGGCGATTGCGTTTGCACTGAGCCGCCGGATGGCGCAGCCACTGACGGTGCTGGCAGAAGGTACGCGCCTGATCGCGACCGGGGATTACTCCCAGCAATTGCCCTCGTTTGGGAATGATGAGTTGAGCGTGCTGGTGAAATCATTTAACAGCATGACCCGCCAGTTGCAGGAGGCCAAGAAAGCTTCCGAACAAAGCCGGCAACATGTGGAGTCAGCACGTGCCTATCTCGAAACCATCTTGTCACACCTGAGTTCGGGTGTGATGACGATTAACGAGCGTGCAGAGTTGCGCGTATACAATTTGTCTGCCACCGGTATTCTGGGTATTTCGCTGGTGTCATTCAAAAATAAGGTATTTACAGAAATTGCAGTTGAAAACCCGTATCTCAATCAGTTTGTAGAAGTGGTGATGCAACATTATCAGGCGACCGTGCAGTTTGATGATGATGAGCGCCATCTGACCCAGCAGATAGAAATTGAAGGTGTACATGGCAAGCAGGTCCTGATGCTCAGGGTCACCCGTTTGCCTGAAGGTGAGGGACATGGCCTGGTCGTCGTATTTGATGATGTGACCACCATGGCCCAGGCGCAGCGTGATGCGGCGTGGGCAGAAGTGGCCAGACGCCTGGCGCATGAAATTAAAAATCCGCTGACACCGATTCAGCTGTCAGCCGAGCGCCTGCAACTCAAGTTGCATGACAAGCTGGATAGTCGGGATGCCGAAATGCTGCTCAAGTCCACCGATACCATCGTCAATCAGGTACAGGCCATGAAAAACATGGTCAACGAGTTCAGCGAGTATGCGCGCACGCCTTCTGCGCAGTTGGTTAAACTGGATTTAAATGCTTTAATTCAAGATGTCAGCCGCTTGTACAATGCTTCTTCAGTTAAACTGGTACTGGCCTTGCATCATCAACTGCCAGAAATACAGATTGATGCCACCATGATGCGACAGATTTTGCATAACCTGCTACAGAACGCGCAGGACGCGTTGACGCAGGTGGACGAGCCACAAATCGTCATCTTGACCGATTATGATGGTGAGCGTGTAAAATTGTCTGTGACGGATAATGGCAGTGGCTTTCCAACCGAGGTCATGGCCAGAGTGTTTGAACCCTATGTGACGACCAAATCGCATGGCACAGGCTTGGGGTTGGCGATTGTCAAAAAAATGATAGAAGAGCAGCGCGGGCAAATTCGTATTGATAATTTGCCGCAAGGGGGCGCCAGCGTCACCATCAGTCTGCCGGTAGATAAACAACAACGTCGGCGCGTAGAGCGCATCGTGTGAGGAAGTGCAGCAACATGGCATCACGAAATATATTAGTGGTTGATGACGAAATAGGCATTCGCGAGCTGTTAAGTGACATTCTGCGCGATGAAGGCCACCATGTACGTCTGGCTGAAAATGCGCAAGTGGCCAGAGAAGAGCGTCTCAAACTGCGTCCCGATCTGGTGCTGCTGGATATCTGGATGCCGGATTGCGATGGCATCAGCCTGCTCAAAGAGTGGGCCAATGCTGGCCTGCTGACCATGCCGGTGATCATGATGTCAGGCCATGGCACGATAGATACTGCCATTGAGGCCACCCGGCTGGGCGCATTCGACTTTCTTGAAAAACCGATTGCCCTGCAAAAACTGCTCAAAACCGTAGGTGCGGCGATCAAGCATACCGAGCATCTGGCGCATACCGAGGTCAACCTTTCCAGTTTTGGCAAAAGTGCCGTCATTCAAGAGCTCAAACAGCGTTTGGAGCAGCTGGCGCGCCATAAAAACGTCTTGTTCCTGATTGGTAAAAAAGGCGGCAGTGTGGCCTTGTGTGCCAAATTTCTGCGCCCGCAAAACGCGCCGTGGGTGGCGCTCACCGAGTATGACAAACTGGTGTCTGCCCCGATGGAGATTCTGGAACAGGCCCGCGAAGGCGTGGTGTTTGTGGATGAAGTCACCAGGCTGGGTAAAACCGAACAAAAAGGCTTAAGCCTGATCATCGCCAAAGCCGAAAAATATGGTGCGCGGGTGATTTGTGCCAGTGAGCATGGCTTGCCAAAACTGATAGAGAAATCACTGCTCGAGCAGTCGCTATTGCAAACCCTGGCGGGCTCGGCTGTCAAAGTTCCCTGTATTGATGAACATAAGGAAGACATTCCAGATCTGGTCAATGCGATGGCTACCCTGATGGTCGAGGCCAGCAAAATCGACTACAAGCCTTTTGATATTGCCGCACTGAATGCCTTGCGCAATGCCGATTGGCCAGGTGATCTGGATGAACTTGAGGCAGTGGTGCAGAATCTGCTGATGACCAGCCTTGGCGATGCGATTACGCAAGCCGATGTGACCCGGGTGCTGGCCGACTTTCATGGGCAGCCTGCAGAAACCGTTGAACAGCACATGCCGCTCAGCCTAGATCAGCCATTGCGAGAAGCCAGGGACGATTTTGAGCGTTATTATTTTCAATACCATATGCGGCTGGTCAAAAACAATATGAGCCGCTTGTCAGAAATTTCAGGTCTTGAACGCACGCATTTATATCGCAAGCTCAAGCAACTCGGGATCAAGATCAAAGGTTAAATCGTTTGATCTGGCAATAAAAAAGCCGGGCAAGCCCGGCTTTGTTTTTTTGGCTGCCATTAATTGCGGTTATCCAGACTACATGCAGTCTGTGGGTAAATGCTCAGCAGCCACATGCCACCGGCAATGCCCATGTAGGCAAAAAATGCATCCAGCGAGGCCTGTCCCAGTACCAGTGCCATGAAGGCAGCCAGCACGCCCAGTACAATCGCAGAAGCTCTGGTTTTAAAGCCCAATATCAAGCTTAAGCCGAACACAAACTGAATCAAAATCAGCAGCGGCGCAAATACAGCGGGTAAGCCAAAGTGCCCCAGCATCATCTGATATTGCACATAGCCGTCAGGCGTATTTAAAATCGCCATCAGCTTAAAAATCACCACCCCGAAAAACACCAGCCCCAGCAAAATTCTGGCCGCTGCAGTTTGAAAACGACACATAACTTTTCCTCAAGTTTTATTTTAATGAAGGCAGTATGATGCCTGTCGCTCATCACAAATGCAACTTTAGCGCGCATGCTAGAAAATTATTTGCAGTGTTGGTGGAATTTGATGGGCAGGGGTGTCTGGAAGCACATTTAATCGTTTAGAATTTAAAATGGAAAGTTTAATTTTTAAATTCAACTTTTTGTTAAACCACTCATCAGATAATCACTCATCAATAAAGGGATGTATGAAAAATAATAAATTTATAGTGTTGCCTGCCTTCTTTGTATATTTGCTTTTAAATGGCTGTGCAACTGTTACCCAAGGTACACAACAGGCCATTAGCTTTAAACTTGAGCCACCCAGCACTTTATGTGAAATTAGTCGCGTTGGAGACGGTAAACTTGGTCGGGTAAGCGCCTCTTCAAATACTATTTATGTGGGCAAAGATAAGGATGACATTATTGTCACCTGCAATGCCCCCGGCTATGAACAGTCGACAACCAAGGTTGTCAGTGGTGCAACTGGTGCAGGCGTGACAGGTGTGCTGTTGGATTTTGGTATCACTGATATGATTACAGGGGCGATGTATCGTTATCCTGAAGAAATCACTATTGCGCTTAGTCCGACAAAAGCGGCCCTGCAATCTCAATCTGAGTAAATTACTGTCAAATCCGATGACTCGACGCTTTTCAGTATTTTTGAGCACTCACCGAAAAGCGTCGGTTTTATCTGGATGTTTCCTGTTCTTGCGTTTTGCTCCAGTGTCATATTGATTGCGGATATTCACCGAAAAATTTAAGTAAGGCTGATATTGATACCCCTAGCTATAGAACAGTGTAGCTCCCAACAGTTGGCATGGCTGGACTGCCAGAAAATCCGAAAGATCGTTTTTATTGTCGAGCAGCATGTCCCTGATGTATTGGAGTGGGATGCCGCTGATGACACAGCCATTCATTTATTGGTTCGCGTTGATAGCCAGCCAGTAGCATGTGCACGCGTTCTTCCGGACGGCCATATCGGCCGCATGGCAGTGTTAAAAGAGTGGCGTGGGCGGGGCGTCGGCGCGGCACTGTTGCAGCGTGCGGTGAGCATATGTCGGGAACTGCCAGTTGCACAGGCACAGCTCTCAGCACAAACCCATGCGATTGGTTTTTATGTGCGTGCCGGGTTTATGGTTTGCGGTGCGCCATATATGGATGCCAATATCGCGCATGTCGATATGGTGCTCAAGCTGGTATAATTAGCGCTTAAATTTTGTTTAACCTCCAGACATATTAAGGGAATATCCATGTCAAAAATCGTATTAAAAGCCGGTGAAGCCACCGTGTTTTCTGAAGGCAAAGATGTGACTGCCGCCATGCCTGAAATCGTGATTGGTGCTGTTGATGGCCCGGTAGGCACGGCATTTGCCAACATGATGGCGCAAACCAAAGGCCACACTGCCATGTTTGCGGTGCGTGATATCAACCAGATGGTGCGTCCGGCGACCATGATGGTGCCTAAAGTGACTTTGAAAGATTCACTGAATATTGAGCTGTTTGGTGGCGTGGTGCAGGCTGGCGTGGCTGATGGTATTACCGACGCGGTAATCGAAGGCATTATCCCTAAAGAACTGGTGAATGACTTGTGCATTATCGCGTTGTTGTGGGTGGATCCGGGCTGTGCCAAAGAAGCCAATCTCGACAAGGCCGATTTGTACAAAAACAACTACGAGGCGATCAAATTGGCGTTGAAACGTGCGTTGAACGACGAGCCTAGTATTGATGAACTGATTGCCAACCGCCACAAAATCAAACACTGTATGTGGGAAGATAGCTGGGATCAGAAGTAAGCAGGCATCAAAAGTCAGTCGAGCTTAGCTGACTGCTTGCAATCAAACCCCGCTGTTGCGGGGTTTTTGTTATCCATGGGGAAAGTTGATGAGCGCATTGATCAGACGTTATCTGGCGGTCGTATATGAAACCTTGCTGATGCTGGCGTTGACCCTCAGCCTGACCGCGCTTTACTACCTGTTGTCTGGCGATGCCAGCAGCGGGGTTAAGCGGTTTGGATTGCAGGTATTGCTGTATCTGGCGATGGGCGCGTATTTTGTGCGTTGCTGGGCAATCAGCGGCCAAACTCTGGCCAGTCAAACCTGGCGATTAAAGGTGGTGAGTGCCACTGGCGGCGCGTTGACTGTGCCACAGGCTACGCTGCGATATGTGGTGGCCAGTGTGTTGTTATTGCCAGCTGGGCTGACTTTATGGTGGGCACTGTTGGACAGGGAGCACTGCTTTCTGCATGACCGCTTACTGGGGTCACGCGTCGTACGTATCTAGCCAGGCGAAGCTAGCGTCGCTCCACCACATACAGCATGCCAAGCCCGGTGACTAAAAACAGCAAGGTCGGGCTGATGGCGCTGAGCAGCGGTGACCAGTCATTGAGTACGCCCAGATGGACAAATACACGGTTCATGATCTGATAGACCACACCCAGAAAAATACCGGCAAAAATCTTGGCGCTGATGCCCCCGGCGCGTTGCTGCAGGAAACCGAATGGCAATGCCAGCACCACCATCACCAGGCAGGCCAGGGGGTAAATCAGTTTGGACCATAATGCCACCTCATAACGTGTGCTTTTTTGCGCATTGCGATGCAGGTGTTCAATAAAGTGATACAGGCTCCAGGCTGACATTTTCTCTGGCAACACCAGCAACACATTCAGCAGTTCCGGGCGAATCAGCGACTCCCAGTTGGCCTGTTGCAGGTGCTTTGACAGAACTGCATTGTGTTCCACTTGCTGAGTGTGCTCAATGGTGGTTTGCGTCACATTGGTGAGCGACCAGTGGTCGTCTTCAAAATGCCCCTCTTCTGCCGAACTGATTTTAAGCAGGCGGAACAGCTTATCAAACTCGTAGATATGAATATCCACCAGACTGCTGTCCGGCATCACCGTTTTGACATTGACAAAACTGCGCCCGTCCTTAATCCACAAGCCGGATTGAAAGTCCTGGGCAATCACGGAATCCGTCGCCTGAATGCGGATACGCTGCGCCATTTTTTCGGTGAAAGGTGCAATCGACTCACCGATCAGGAATGTCACAATGGCAAACAAGGCGCCAATGCGCAGCAGTATTTTGCTGATATCCAGCAAGGATAAGCCGCTGGTGCGCATGACAATCAGTTCCGAGTTGGCGCCAAATGTCCCCAGGCTATAGACCACGCCCAGTAGGACGGCCACCGGCGCGACCTCATAGATATGCCCTGGAACGCTCAGTAGCACGAAAATAAGCATGTTGTTGATGCCGTAATGTCCACGGCCCAGGCTATCCAGTTCCTGCAGCAAGTCGAAAAAAGAGAACATGGCAAGCAGGCCGAACATCACCAGCATGATGTTAAAGCTGATTTCCCGCCAAAAATATTTTCTGAGAATGTTCACGGTCTGGATTTGATTCTTGGTCTGTGCTTAAGACTTGCGAAAGAAACGGTTAAACAGTTGCGGCATGAGTGGTTGCAAATGCTGCCGCCGGTAATATAAATAAACAGTGAGTAAGACAAAGCAGCCATGCACCGGCCACAAGCCCACCCAGGGGTGGATTTTACCCTGGGAAATCCACGCTTGAAAAATACTCAATACGTTGTTGTAAATGATAAATATAAGCAGAGCACTCATGACATTGAGTGAGCGGCCTGCCCGTGGATTAACAAAGCTGAGCGGGATCGCCATCAGCACCAGGATGGTTGCCGAAAGCGGAATAGCCAGGCGCCATTGAAACTCAGCATGGTCGGCCTGCGAGGCATCGGTTAACAGGTCATACGTGGACTTTGCCTGCGTGGTAATGGGCTCGGGTGCGGACTCTTTGGTTTCAATGCGTATCTCGTAACGTTCAAATTCGGTCGTGGAGACCTCAAGCACGTTAGATTGGGTTTCGTAACGGTGCCCATGGTGCAGCACGAGAAAGTTATCCCCGTTTTCCGCCTGATAACGACTGCCGCGATTGGCCGTAATAATGCCGGTTTTATTATGTTGCGTGGTTTGGGCAAAAATGTTTTTCACTTCGTAACCCAGCTTGTCGAAGCTTTCGACAAAGTAAATGCGTTCACCATTGCTGGATTCTTTAAATGTGCCCGGACTGATCGATGCCAGCTCATCCCGTTTTTTTAATTGTTCCCGGTAAGCTTCCGCTTTATCGGTGGCCCAGGGCATGACATACAGGCTGAGCAGGGTGATGATCAGAATCACTGGCGTCACCAGACGCAGTATCGGCCACAGCCACTGTTTGAGGCTCAGGCCTGCGCTAAACCAGATTACCATTTCAGAGTCGCGATGCCAGCGTGTCAATGTCAGCAATACGGCCAAGAAAATGGCCAGTGACAAAATTAACGGCATCAGCTTGATCAGGCTGAACGTGAGAATAGTGCCGATCGCATCATTGGGCAGGATACCCTTGGAAACTTGACGCACGATATTGCCTGCACGTTGCGCGACAACGATACCAAGGATAATCAGAAAAATGGCTGAAGCTGAGGTCATCAGCTCCATGGACAATGCACGTTTGAAAATTTTCAATTTGAACGCACCGCTTTGAAATCGGCTCAAAACACTAGATAATAGAATTATCGCTCAACCTGCAAGCGCTGAAGATAAAAGGACAAAGATGGAATTTAGCATAAAAAACGGTAGCCCGGAAAAATTGCGTACCGATTGTTTGATTGTTGGTGTGTTTGAAGGCAAAAAGCTGACTGAAGCCGCCAAATTGATTGATGCTGCCACAGAAAAAGCGGTGTCTGCTGCGCTGAAGTCTGGCGATCTGGAAGGTAAGGCCGGTGGTACTTTGTTATTACGGCAATTGGCAGGTGTGAGTGCACCACGTGTCATGCTGGTGGGCTTGGGTAAAGCAGACGCGTTCAGTGCGCCGGTGTTGCGCAAGGCTTTTCGTGCTGCACTCAAGGCTTTACCTGCCGGAGTGGAATCGGTTGCGACCGATTTGGCCAGCCTGGCCATCAAAAAAGTTGCGGTGCAGCAAACAGTCTCTGCATTGGCAGAGGTGGCACTGGATGCCACTTATCAGGTGAATGCAGTCAAAGAAAAAAAGGCCGACCCACATCCACTCAAGCAGGTGATTTTACTGGTTGAAAAGGCAGAAGTTGCTGCAGCCGAATCCGGGCTTAAGCAAGGTGAGGGCTTGGGCAAGGGGGTTGCGCTGGCCAAAGATTTGGGCAATTTACCGCCAAATATTTGCACACCGGTTTATCTGGGCAAGCAGGCCGAAAAGCTCGCCAAAGAATATGGTTTCAAGGTCGAAGTGCTGGAGCAGCCGGACATTGAAAAATTGAAAATGGGCTCTTTTCTCGGTGTGACGCGTGGCAGCGAAGAGCCACCCCGCTTTATTGTATTGCAACACCTTAAAGGCAAAAAATCGCAGAAGCCGGTGGTGCTGGTGGGTAAAGGCATTACGTTTGATACTGGTGGTATCTCGCTCAAGCCGGGTGCCGACATGGACGAGATGAAATATGACATGTGTGGTGCGGCGGCTGTGCTCGGTGTGTTCAAGGCAATTGGCGAGCTGGATTTACCATTCAATGTGGTGGGCTTGATCCCGACTTGCGAAAATATGCCGAGTGGCCGTGCTACCAAGCCGGGGGATGTGCTGACCAGCATGTCAGGCCAGACCATAGAAGTGTTGAATACCGATGCCGAAGGTCGTCTGATTTTGTGCGATGCGCTCACTTACGCCGAGCGGTTTGAACCCGCTGCCGTGATTGATATTGCGACCCTGACCGGAGCATGTGTGATTGCCTTGGGTCATCATCCCAGCGGCTTGTTTGCCAACAATGAAGCATTAGCCAAAGCCTTGCTGGCTGCGGGTGAAACATCGCATGACCGCGCATGGCAAATGCCATTGTGGGACGATTATCAAAGTCAGCTGGATAGCAATTTTGCCGATATTGCCAACATTGGTGGCCGTGCTGGCGGCAGCATTACTGCGGCCTGCTTCCTGTCACGCTTTGCCAAAAAGTATGACTGGGCGCATCTGGATATTGCCGGGACTGCCTGGAAATCCGGCAAGGAAAAAGGCGGCACAGGTCGTCCGGTACCCTTGCTGGTTACCTATCTGCTGCAAGAAGCCGGTCTGTAAGTAACCGGTCTGCTCCGAGATGTGTGCGTTAAATTGACTGGACTCATGCGATGACCAAGATTCGGTTTTATACGGATGTCGCCGATCCGATTGGATTGATCCGGCATCTGGCTGAACAGGCGCTGACGCGTCAGCGCCGGGTAACCGTCTATGTGCGAGATCAGGCGCACGCACGCACGCTGGAGGATGCTTTATGGCAGCAGCCCGGCCCAGCATTTATGCCCAATGCACTGGCGGATGACAGCCATGCAGAGTGTACGCCGCTGCTGTTTGCATGGCAGGCCGGGCAGATTCAGCAGGACGATTTGCTGTTTAACTGCCAGCCTGAGCAACCGACTTTTTTCAGCCGTTTTCGCCATCTGTTTGAGATCATTGGATCTGAGGCTGCCGAGAAAGCGGCAGGCAGACAGCGTTATGCGTTCTATCGCGATCGTGGCTACGATATTCAGCATATCAAAGCACCGTCTGCATAATGCAACAAGGAGAGCCCAGCGTGGATAACACCGACATTCCGGTATTGACCAAAAAAGTAGCTAAAAGCAATGCGCCCGCAGCAGTCGATATGGCTGAGCTGGTGGCACAGGTCAAGCAGGCATTGTTGCCAGAGTTAAGCACAGCGTTGCGCAATGAACTTGCCGAACTCATGCAAACCGATGTCAATGCGCAGGTGCAGTCGCACATACAGTCACTGGCACAAGAACCGCCCGTGCAGCAACAGCTTGAAGCCATGCTGACCAGGCATGCCGAGGCTGAACAACGCACCTTCACGGATTACGCGCAATTGATTCAGCAATCATTAATCAGCGAAGCACGTGCCCAGGTCGGCGATAGCATACAGTCGATTGAGCAGGCTTTCCGTGAAGCGATGACCAATGTTGGCAAACAGCAGGTGCAGTCAGTAGAAGAAACGCTGGCAGAATTGCTGGCGGTACAGCAGGCAGGTTTTTCAGATAAACGCGCGCAATTATCAGAAGAGTTGCAGCAGTCGCTGGAGGTGTTTGCCAAACAACTGCACGAAGAAAGCCGGCAGAAACTGGCGACCGAGCATGAAGTGGTAGAGTCTAACCTGACACTGGAATATCGCCAGTCGCTTGAAAAAGCTTTTTCCGAGTTTGCTGCCAAGCAGACCGCTGAGTTCAAATATCAGTTCACTGCCGATCTGCCCGCCGTGGAACAGGCCCTGGAAGAAAGGGTCAACGCGCTGTTGGCGGCGCACATGGATGAAATCAAGGCGCAATTGACGGCGCAACTCAAGTCGAAAATTCTCGAGGTTTTGCAGGGCATCAAGTTTGTGATGCCGAATGTATAAGGGCCCACTGTAGCGTGGGTCTCTAATTCAGTACGACAAACCAGTACCTTAAAGCAGCAACGGTACTGAGGAATGACAGTCGGCTGCCATCAGTCGCCAAGCGTCAGCATGACCGGAGTGTGGTCGCTGGGGCGCTCCAGTTTGCGTGGCAGTTTGTCGATCACGCAGTCCAGACAGTGCGACTTCAATGCATCACTCACCAGAATGTGATCTATACGCATGCCCAGGTTGCGTCTAAACCCAGCCATGCGGTAATCCCACCAGCTGAACTGCCCCGCTTCCTGGTTGAATAACCTGAAGCTGTCATGCAACCCCAAAGCCAGCAGACGCTGAAAGGCCTCACGCTCCGGTGCACTGACCAGCACCTGCCCTTCCCAGGCTGCCGGGTCATGGCAGTCAATGTCATGCGGCGCAATATTGTAATCGCCCAGCACCACCAGCTTGGCATGCTGTTTTAACTCGGCTGTCAGCCAGTCCTGCAGGGCATCCAGCCATTGCAGCTTGTACTGGTATTTATCGGAATCTATGGACTGGCCGTTGACTACATAGGCGGAAACCACACGAATACCTTGTATGGTGGCCGCCACAATACGCTTTTGCACATCGGCAAAAGCGGGCATGTCAAATTGGACTTGCTCGATTGGATGCGGGCTGATGATGGCGACCCCGTTATAGGTCTTCTGGCCATTATGGACCGCATTAAACCCCGCTTCTTTCAGTGCCGCATACGGAAACTTGCTGTCCTCCTGCTTGGTTTCTTGCAGGCACAGCACATCCGGCCGCTGGCTGTTTAACCAGTCGAGTACATGCGGTAACCGCACAGTCAGCGAGTTGACATTCCAGGTGGCCAGTTTTAACGCAGTGCTCACGATGATATTTTCCAGTTAGCAGGGAGTGGCCACTATTTTACACGAGTCGAGAAAGGTCGTTTGCGGAGATCAGTACCAGCGCATCGGGTATCAGACAAATAGCGTATTTCAGTCGTGGCCACCTCTGGGTAAAGTGGAGGTTTGAATCCATAGTCAGGGTAAGCGGATGGGTACGACAAGCACTGCCAGGCGCCAGTATTTTCCAACATTTTCCAGCAGTGAGTGGATGGTGATCCTGGCCATCATTCTGGTAGCGATCGATTTGCGGCCGGGAATTGTGTCCATGGGACCCGCCCTGCCCGGCCTGATTGATGCTTTTGACTTGAGCCATACAGTGGCTTCATTGCTCACCGCCATTCCCGATTTGCTGATGGGTGCGCTGGCTTTACCAACGCCGTGGCTGGTCAGAAGGTTTGGCGTACACCGGGTATTGATGACCGCATTGCTGGTGTTATGCGTCTCAACCGCCTGGCGTGCGTTTGCCACCAGCAGCCTGCAACTGCTGCTGACAACCGTAGGGGTGGGCGCTGGTATTGCCGTTGCAGGGGCGATGTTTGCTGGCATTGTTAAAGCCAGTTTTTCCGGGCAGGCTGCGCTGATGATGGGTCTGTACGCGACTGCGCTTTCATTGGGTAGCACGCTGTCGGCAGGACTGACCGGCTGGGTGCTGCAAATCGCCGGCTGGCGCTTGGCCGTGGGCTTGTGGGCGGTACTCGGCCTGAGTGCCATGGTGGCCTGGTATCTGGTGATGCGGCAGTCTGTGCCTGTGCTGCCTCACGCATCTGCTGTTTCGCAGCATGACAACGACACGCGCTTGCCACTCCATAATGCCAAAGCCTGGCTGCTGGCAGCCTACTTTGCCTGCATCAATTTTCTGTTTTATTCTATCCTGACCTGGACAGCAGCCATGTATCAGGAGGCAGGGATGTCCACTGCTGCGGCTGGGGCGGTACTTGCCGCCTTCACGGTATTTTTTATGCTGGCCAGCTTGCTGGTGGGCATGTTAAGCAAAGCGCTGGATCGCCGCGGCTGGCTGTTTGGCTGTGCCATGCTTTCAACGATTGGTCTGGTCGGCATGGTAGTGACCCCTGGCGCCTGGCCATGGCTGTGGGTGCCCTTGTGCGCATGCGGACTTGGTGGGGCGTTTGCCCTGGCCATGACACTGCCGCTGGATTACACCCATTCACCGGATGAGGCTAATCGCTGGAATGCCTTTGTACTCACCGTGGGGTATTTGATTGCGGCAAGCGGACCATTCCTGATGGGCGTGATGCGTGACTACAGCGGAAATTTTGCGTGGGCCTATCAAATGCTGGTAGGTGTCTCATTACTCATGTTGCTGATTGCGCCTTTTCTCAAGCCACATGTCACAGACTAGGCCACTGTTTTCACGCACATAAGCCACTCAATTTTGCCGCCAAACCCCGGTGTTCAGGCATAAATGCATGGCTGTTTTTGCTTTTGGAATACACTACCGTGCTGTATAAGGGTAAATGTATTTTGTCTGCGCCAAATGGCGTGCCGTGCTTGATCGTTGTGCGGGCTTTCCAAGGTTCGTGTTGGCTGGTTTTCAATGAAATTCAAATTCTGTCATTACCTTATTTATCTGGTAGGCATCGCATTTAGTATTGCGGTTTCGACAGTGTTCGCGGCTGAAAGCATCACCCTGCAATTAAAGTGGCACCATCAGTTTCAGTTTGCTGGTTATTACGCCGCCCAACGCAATGGCTACTACAAGGATGAGGGGCTGGATGTCCATATTGTAGAAGGCAGCGCAAGCAAACCTTCCCTGCGTGAAGTATTGTCTGGTCATGCCCACTATGGCATTGGCGATTCAGATATTTTGCTGTCTCGTGTATCCGGCAAACCAGTGGTCGCGTTAGCCGCTATTTTTCAACACTCCCCCTATGTATTGCTGAGTCTCAAAGAGCGCAATATCGAGTATCCCGCTGATCTGATCGGCAAACGGATTATGCTGTCGAACGATCAGGGCGCAACCCAATTCAGGGCTCTGCTCAGAAATCAGCATCTCGATGTGGTAAATACCACTATTGTGCCCCATAGCTGGCGCTTGCAGGACCTGATTGAGGGCAAAGTCGATGCGGTATCTGCCTATGCCATGGATGAGCCCATCCATCTTGAAAAAATGGGTTATTCCCCGTCCATGATCAGTTACCAGAAGTTTGGTGTGGATTTTTATGGCGATGTACTATTCACCACCGACCGGGAACTGGCGGAGCACCCTGAACGGGTAGAAAAGTTTTTGCGCGCCACCAAACGAGGCTGGATGTATGCGCTCAATCATCGCGAGGAACTGGCCGCACAGATTGCGACCATGCCGGGGGTCGCTCAACGTGGCATTGATCAGCAACTGTTGCAAAAAGAGGCTGCGCTGATGGCGCCCTATGTACTTACCGATGTGGTGACTATCGGGCACATGCATGCAGAGCGTTGGGAAACCATTGCCCGCGCTTATGCTGCGCTTGGCATGATTCCGGCCGATTATGATCTGGACGGATTGATGTATCAGGGTGCCAGAACATACTACTTGAAGTGGCTGCTGGCCGGGTCACTGGCACTGCTGATCGTGCTAGGCCTGAGCGTGTTATGGAATATACAAATTCGTCGACAGGTGGTACACCGCACGCGCGCCTTGCAAAACGAGGTGGACAGGCGCACCCAGGCTGAGAGTCTGCTTAAAATTGCGGGCAGTGTGGCGCAAATCGGTGGCTGGATCATGGATGTCAGGACGGGGCTGGTGAGCTGGTCAGATGAAGTGGCTGCCATTCATGAAATGCCGGCAGGCTACTCGCCGACCGTCGATGAGGGGATTGCATTATTTGTGCCTGAATATCGGGAGCTGATCAAGAGCGCAGTGATCGAGTGCCTGCAAGACGGCACGCCTTATGATCTTGAACTGGAAAAAATGACTGCCACTGGCAGGCGTATCTGGGTACGCACCATGGGCCGGGCTGTAAGGGATGCAGATGGAAAAATTGTCCGTTTACAGGGTTCTTTTCAGGATATTTCAGCGCGCAAGCAGCTGGAGGCGATTAAACAGGGGCATGCCAGAATTCAGGCCATGATGCTGGCGAATCTTCCTTTGTCCGAAGTACTGAATGCGGTGGTTCAGTTGATCGAGTCCCAATTGTCTGATGCCATTTGTGCGGCTTTTATGCTGGATAAAGATGGTCAGCGCTTGCTGCATTCGGCCTCCACACAGTTGCCTGAAGATTATCTGCGTGCCATCGATGGGATTGCGGTGGATGGATGCGATACGGTTGGATTCGAGCAGCGCCGCCTGGTGGTAGCGGATATCCGTGCGCACCCGCTGGCCAGTCACTGCCAAAGTGCAGCCCTCGCCAATGGCTTGCAGGCCTACTGGATGGCATCTATCGTTTCACATAGCCAGCATCATTTGGGGGTGTTGGCGATTTACCGTCGAGAGCCCCATGTGCCAACGGCGGCAGAAATCGAGTTTGTCGAGAGCTATGCGCAGATTCTTGGCCTGGCCATCGAGCGTCAGCATGCGGACGAGCAGCTGGACTTGATGCACAGTGGTATTTCCCGGTTCAATGATATTTTCATGATTACCGAGGCGCCTTTAAACGCACCCATGCATCAAAAGGTGGTTTTTTTGAATGAGGCATTTTACCGAATTACCGGCACCCCCCTGAAAGAAGTCATGGGGTTGTCTCCGTTCGAAATTTTCCAGGGGACCAAATCCCAGCAGGAAGCGCTGCAAAATGTGGAGTTTGCGCTGAGAAACATGCAGCCGGTCAAAGCGGATATCGTCACCCACAATCACCAGGGTGAGCAAATCTGGCTGGAAATGGATGCGCTACCCCTCCATGATAAAAGCGGCTGGTATACCCATTGGGTGGTCGTGATGCGTGATGTCACCGAGCGCAAGCGGGCCGATGCGCATATTCGACAACTGGCTTATTACGATACCATGACCGGGTTGCCCAACCGCTTGTTGCTACAGGAAAAGCTGGCCATGCATCTGGACAGTGCCGCCCGTAATCGCTCGGGCGTGGCTTTGTTATTTGTAGATATTGATAACTTTAAATCGCTTAATGACACCCACGGTCACGATGTAGGCGATGCTTTGCTGGTCGAGGTCGCCCACCGGATTGTGCAATCTGTGCGGCGCACCGATACGGTCAGCCGCCTCGGTGGAGACGAGTTCGTCGTCGTCCTTGATAAGCTGGGCAAGGATCCGGAAAAGGCCGCGCGCACAACCGCGCAAGTATGCGAAAAAATCCTGTCTGCCTTCAAGCGACCATTTAATCTGGAGCATTATCAGCATTACACGACGCCCAGTATCGGGGTTGCCATGGTTGACCCGCATGTGGCGACCAGCGTTGAGGAACAGCTGCGTCGTGCAGATCTGGCGATGTATCAGGCAAAAGAAGCCGGCAGAAACACCTTTCGTTTTTTTGATGCCTCCATGGAAACCGAATTGCGTGCACGGGTGGCGCTGGAAGCTGACTTGCATCAAGCAATAGCGCATGCGGAATTCTTGCTGCATTTTCAGCCGCAGTACGATCAGTATCACGGCATTGTGGGTGCAGAAATACTGGTGCGCTGGCAACATCCTGAGCTCGGATTGATCATGCCGGGGCAATTCGTCCCGGAGGCCGAAAGCTCCGGTCAGATTGTGGAGATTGGCCAGTGGGTCATGCGTGAGGCGTGTCAGCAATTGCTGCGCTGGTCTCGTCAGCCACAATATCAACACCTGGTGCTTTCGGTGAATGTCAGCCCTAAACAGTGTTTGCAGCCCAATTTTGTCGATCAGGTACAAGCATTGGTTGCCGAGACCGGCATAGACCCATCCAAATTAAAACTCGAACTGACCGAGAGCATGCTGGTGGCAAATGTTGAAGATATTATCGATAAAATGGTGACCCTCAAGCAGACCGGCGTTTGTTTTTCACTGGATGACTTTGGCACTGGCTACTCTTCCCTGTCTTACCTGAAACGATTGCCATTTGATCAACTCAAAATTGACCAGTCTTTTATCCGGGATATGCTGCAAGGCAGTGATCATGAAAGTATTGTAAAAGCCATCATCTCGCTGGGGCAAAGTTTGCGGCTGGAGGTGCTGGCTGAAGGTGTTGAAACGGAAGCCCAATTGCATAGGCTCAAATGGCTAGGCTGTCATGCTTTCCAGGGCTATTATTTCACCAAGCCGCTGCCCATCGGGCAGTTTGAAGCCTTTGTTGAAAAGGCATTCCCGCGAAGCTATAGCGCGAGGTGAGCTGGCATCCTCCTCGGCTATTGTCATAGCTAGGCCTGCGCATCTCTATGGCTGTGTCTGGCCTTACAGCTTAAAAGAAAATATAATTCAGCCAGGTAACATGTTGATACCCATGTAGTTTCCGATGGTTCCTTTCTTTTATCCAGCATGAGCATTTGGCGCGGGTCGTGCAGCGTATGCTTGTGACCTCTGCGCCTATTTTCTAATTATATTTACGCACTGGACTGCGCCATTGCCTGCTCGGGCAAGCAGGCATCCGCAACCCGTTTTTGGAGTTTTTATGTTGACCACCCCCCAGTCACTGTCTCGATTGGATGAGATCAAAGTCAATCTGCTCAGCGGCTTGACCGTCGCCCTCGCCATGGTGCCAGAAGCCATTGCTTTTGCCCTGATTGCGCATGTTTCGCCACTCACCGGCCTATATGCTGCGGTGCTTGTTTCGTTGATTACTTCAACGTTTGGCGGCCGCCCCGGCATGATTTCCGGTGCAGCCGGGGCGCTGGCGGTGGTGATGGTGGCGTTAGTGGTGCAGCATGGTGTGCAATATCTGTTTGCTACCATTGTATTGATGGGCCTGCTGCAAATACTGTTTGCCGTGGCCAGGCTGGGCAAGTTTATCCGCATGGTTCCGCATCCGGTGATGCTGGGCTTTGTCAATGGCTTGGCGATTGTGATTTTTCTCGCGCAGTTTGGCCATTTTAAAACCACTGCCGCAGATGGTGCGGTCACCTGGATGTCTGGGCCCCCGCTATACACCATGCTGGGCCTGATCGCGGTGACCATGGCGATCATTTACCTGTTGCCCAGGCTGACCAAAGCGATTCCATCGACCCTGTCCGCCATCATGGTGGTCACCTTCGGGGTCGTCTATGGTGGGCTCGAGACCAAAACCGTGGGTGATCTGGGCTCTATTGCGGGCGGGCTACCGCGTTTTCATGTGCCAGACGTGCCATGGAATCTGCAAACGCTGACCATCATCTTCCCCTATGCGTTGATTCTGGCCGCCGTTGGCCTGATTGAAACTCTGCTGACCCTGAACCTGATTGACGAAATGACAGAAACCCGTGGCCGCCCAAACCGTGAGGCGATGGCGCAAGGCGCTGCCAATGTGGTCACCGCCTTGTTTGGCGGCATGGGCGGCTGTGCCATGATCGGCCAGAGCATGATCAATATCAATAATGGTGCGTTAAAACGGCTGTCAGGCATTGCGACTTCATTGTTCCTGCTCTCTTTCATTCTGTTTGCATCCAAATGGATCGAGATGATTCCCTTGGCTGCATTAATCGGCGTCATGTTTGTGGTGGCTGAAAAAACCTTTGAATGGGGCACGCTGAACCTGTTTGGCAAAGTGCCCAGACAGGATGTGTTTGTCGGCTTGCTGGTAGGGGGCGTGACCATCGTCGCCGACCTGGCGATTGCGGTGATTGCCGGCGTGATCGTATCGGCGCTGGTGTTTGCCTGGAATCACGCCAGGCAGATGACAGTGCAGGCCGAAACAGACGCTCGCGGCAAGAAAGTCTATACCCTGAATGGCACGCTGTTTTTTGCCTCGGTGGCCAATTTTCAGGCCTTGTTCAATATCGCTGAGGATCCGCAACAGGTGGTGATTGATTTTAAACAGGCCAGAGTGGTAGACCATTCTGCGCTGGTGGCGGTGGATAACCTGGCGGCCAGATACCGCGCGGCAGGCAAGCAGTTGCAGCTCAGGCACCTGAGTCAGGATTGTCAGGAGCTGCTGGAAAACGCAAAAGACGTGATAGAAGTCAATCTGCTGGAAGACCCGAAATACCGGGTGTCGGATGACAAACTGGCTTAAGGGTTGATCCGCGTCGTGTGCTCACGCAATCTACATTAAAAGCCCCGGTCGGGGCTTTTTGATACGCGCAAACTGGCGCTGGGCATCTATAACTCAGCGTTACACAATTTCCTGCCCAATCTTGTCCATCGCCGCTTTTAAGGCGGTTTTGTCAGTCGCCAGTTGTGCCAGCGGCAAGGCCAGAAAAGCTTCAATACGCGCGCGTAAAGTTCGGTAAGCCGTGTAAAAAGCGGCCTCGATCTCGGCCTCTGTGCCGGTGACATGTGCCGGGTCATCCACGCCCCAGTGGGTGCGAATCACCGGCCCCAGATAGGCTGGGCAGGTTTCCCCCGCCGCGCTGCCACACACGGTAATCACAATATCCGGCGTCACGGGCAAAGAATCCCACGACTTGCTGCAATAGCCTTCGGTGGCAATCCCTTCTTTGGCCAGCAGGGCCAGTGAGCGCGGGTGCACATAGCCAGTTGGTTTGCTGCCTGCGCTCATGGCGCGCCAGCCTTGCGGGGCCAGGTGGTTAAAGGTGGCTTCACCCAGAATAGAGCGGCAGGAGTTGCCTGTACATAAAAACAAAATATGCATTGGATGACTTTCTCAAATAATCAAGCGCAAGTAATCAATCGCAAGTAATCAATCGCAAGTAATCAAGCTTCGTACCACTGGCGGCTGCGATTGACGATAGACACGATGGAGAGCATGACCGGCACCTCAATCAACACGCCAACCACGGTGGCCAGTGCAGCGCCGGAGTTAAATCCGAACAGGGCAATCGCGGTGGCCACCGCTAATTCAAAGAAGTTGGAAGCCCCAATCAGGGCTGATGGGCCTGCCACGCAGTGCGCCACTTTAAATTGCTTGTTTAACCAGTATGCCAACAGTGCATTGAAGTAGACTTGAATCAGGATAGGCACTGACAACAATAGAATCACCGTGGGTTGCGCGAGAATCTGCTCGCCCTGAAAGGCAAACAGCAGCACCAGTGTCAGTAACAAGGCGCTGAGCGAAAAGGGTTGTATGGTGTTTAAAGTCGCCGTAAATACCTGATCACCTTGAGAAAGCAGCCATTTCCTGAGTATCTGGCTCAGGATCACAGGCACCACGATAAATAACATGACCGAGACAAACAGCGTGTGCCAGGGCACGACGATGCTGGATAAGCCGAGCAGCAAGGCCACAATCGGCGCAAATGCAAACAGCATGATCGTGTCGTTGATGGTCACTTGTGACAGGGTGAATTTGGGTTCCCCGCGACACAAGTTACTCCAGACAAACACCATCGCGGTGCAAGGCGCTGCCGCCAGTAAAATCAGGCCCGCAATATAGCTATCCAGCTGGTCGGCAGGCAGCATGTTCGCAAACAGATGGCGGATAAAAATCCAGCCCAGCAAGGCCATGGAAAACGGCTTGACCAGCCAGTTGATGAAGAGCGTCACGCCGATGCCTTTGGCATGCGCAAACACTTCACCCATGGCGCCAAAATCCACCTTGACCAGCATGGGAATAATCATCAACCAGATCAGCACCGCCACTGGCAAGTTAACTTCGGCTATGTTTAACGCGCCGATGGCATGAAACGCCTCCGGGGCGATTTTACCCAAAGCAATGCCGACCACAATGCAAGCCAGCACCCACCAGGTCAGGTTGCGTTCAAACGTGCCTATGCCCGCGCTTACAGGGCTTGCTTGTGTATTGGATGCGGTCATTTTCAATCCCTCATAATTGATGTGATGTAAAAGCTGCAGGTGTTAAGGTTTGCTACGCGTCATAAACGCCACTTTTTGCGGCGCTGGCGCACAACATGCCTGACTGACGTCGTTGCTGGTCTGGCCACCATTAAAAGTAGGGGCACTTTCCAACGTGTGATAGGTTTCCCACGCAATCCCTGCAGGGTCCTGCACCCAGTGCTTGTCCGACTTTGCATAGCAGCACACTGTGCCTGCTTCGGTCAGTGTCGCCAGCTCCGCCTGATCTAGCCTGGCCTTGATCTCTGACAGCTCGGCTTCCGATTCGGCCTGAATGCCAATATGGTCGAGGCCGGGCGCCGCGCCGCGCGCACTGATGGCAAAGTTCACACGTGGGTCATCCAGCATCCACTTGGCATAATCCGGCTTGGCCACGGTAGGCTGCGCACCAAACAAGGTGGAATAAAATGCGATGCTTTGCGGCAAATCCGCCACCGCTATATGTAAATGCATACGTTTCATCCGTTAGCCTTTCTCTGGGGGTGTGCAATGGGTGTCCGGGCAACACGCGGGGTGTCCGGCACAACAGTTTTCTGTGAGGTAGGCCAGCAAGCCATTCATCGCGGCATAATCCGCCGAGTAATAAATAAAGCGGCTCTCCTGCCGCGCAGCAATCAAGCCCGCATGGCTCAATTCTTTTAAATGAAATGACAGCGTACTGTTGGGAATGCTGAGTTGTTCTGAAATGGCCCCTGCTGCCATGCCTGGCGCACCTGCTTGTACCAGCAACCTGAAAATGTCCAGACGCGCTTCCTGCGCGATGGCACCAAGTTGAGAAACCGCTGTTTTTTTGTCCATGCACTATATTTCCATAATTGTAGAAATATGGCAAGGCATGGCTGCACTAAATAACGGCAGACAGGCCATGTGACTTTCATATGGCCTGTCTGCCTGGGTATGTATTATTTCGCGAGCATCAGCGCACAATGTTGTCAGTCAACGCATCCGTCAATCTTGCAGCCAATAACGCACGAATGAATGAATACACAGGATGCCGTATCTGTTGAGCATGTTGCCCAGTATTAATCAGGTGGGTGAAGCTACCGTCAGTGAGACCAGTTTGACCACCACCGGGCGCACCATCAGTACACAGAAAAACGCCACTGGCATGGCCATTGAATACGCATGAAACACACTGGCAATATAGTGATGCCCAATACCGCCATTGATCGCCACGATTACAAACGACATCAGCAAGGCCATGATGCCTGCCATATAAAAGGCAAACGCCAGAGGGGTATAGCGTGCAGGGATTTTAGGCAGGCGCTGTATGTTACGTTCAGTTCTTTGCATGATGTTCCTTTGTGTGGATGCAGTGAGTTGGCAAGACTGTATCGCAAAATCGGCGGGTGCAATAGACAGCTGGAGCTTTTTACATTGGAAAGATAAACTATCGAATACTTTTGATTAAAGTGAGTTTTTACTTATGGATACTTTGCGCAGCATTGAAAGTTTTGTGCGGGCTGTCGAGAACGGCAGCATTGCAGCGGGCGCTCGCCAGATGGGGATCACTGCCGCTGCTGCAAGCCAGAATATCCAGCGCCTGGAAACCACGCTGGGAATACGCCTGCTGAGCCGCTCCACCCGCAGCATGGCGCTGACGGATGCCGGGCGCATCTACTATGTCGGGGTAAAGGATATTCTGCGCAACCTCGAACTTGCCAAGTCCAGTATCACGGAGTTTCAGGGCGAACCCCAAGGCCGCCTGCGTATTGCCTGCTCGGCGGCGTTTGGCCGCAATGTGATTGCGGACCTGATTCCGCCTTTCATGCGCCAGTACCCGCGCATTTCGGTAGAGTTAATCAACACTGACAATGCCATTGATCACATCAGTGAAAACATCGATATCAGTATCCGTTTTAAACAGCAGCTGGAGCCCGGTATGATCGCAAGGCATATTGCCCGCGTCCCGATTTTGTTCTGTGCCGCCCCCGAATACCTCGATCGTGCAGGACGGCCAACGCAGCCGGAAGAGCTTGCGAGTCATGCCTGCCTGATGTTTCGCGTGCCCGCCAGCGGGCTGATACTGGGTTGGGGATTTATACGTGATGGCTTGCGCTTTGAGCCGGATATTACGGCCACTGTCACCAGCAATGATATTGATGCCCTGGCACGGCTGGCAGTCGGTGGTGCAGGTATCGCCCGCCTCGGTGCCTTTGTTGCCCAACCCCTGATTGAGAGCGGGCAGCTTGAAGCGCTGTTTACCGAGCAGCCAGGCACGGAGGGTGCCGTGACTGCCGATATTGAACCGCTTGATTTTTATGTCAGCTATCAGGATAAACATGCGATGACGCACAAGTTGAGAGTGTTTGTGGATTACCTGATAGAGACGATGCCGGAAGTATGGAAGACTTAGAATGCAGCGTTGAAAACGATCCTTGCCCTGCCTGCACTTTAAAGCGTGTCGTTGAAGATTTTGAGCTGCATATTTGCGTGTGAGGATTGGAAAGAGGTCAGAAAGCTTTCAAAAGCATCCATCGGTAAAGGCTTGCTGAAAAAATAACCCTGGTATTGCAGGCAACCCTTGCTTAACAGGTAGCGCAATTGCTCAGTCGTTTCGACCCCCTCTGCAATCAGCATCATGTTCATATTCTTGCTGAGAGTGACCAGTGTTTCAACAATCGCCTTGTCGCTTTCATTGGTCAGCAGGTCACGTACAAACGACTGGTCTATTTTTAATTGCTCGAATGGCAGGTGCTTAAGATAGTTGAGCGAGGAGTAGCCGGTACCAAAGTCGTCCAGTGACCAGCTGATCCCGAAAGAGCGGAGTGTTCTCATTTTCTTGATGGTAGCCTCAACATCGTTTGCCAGCATGCTCTCGGTCAGTTCAAGTTTCAGGTGTGTAGGTTCTGCGCCGCTGCGCATCACGATTTCAATGACTTCCTGCACAAAATCTGGTTGTCTGAGTTGCGAGGCACTGACGTTCACGGAGAGGCTGAGATGCTTCAATGCCGGGTTTTCTGACCACCTCACCAACACTGCGCAGGCCTCCTTGAGCACCCATGTGCCTATCGGTAAAATCAAGCCGGTTTCTTCTGCGATGGATATAAACACGCCAGGGGAGATCATGCCGCGTATCGGATGTTGCCATCGAAGCAGCGCCTCTGCACCAAAGATATTGCCTTGTGCATCCACCTGGGGTTGATAGTGCAAACAGAAGTGGCCTTTCGCGAGCGCATGCCGCATGTCTGCATACAGCGCGTTATGGACGGTGATATCGGTTTGCATGACCGTGAGCGCAACCCCTAAAATCGACAAGGCGGCCAGATTATTCATCCATGCGCCAATCAAGCGTATATCCTGATCTGCGACCAAAGCCGGTTGTACAATGCCTATGTCCGAACAGCCGAATACCAGACATCCCGCCAGCATCATGAACGGTAAGATCACGCGCAAGTAAAGGTTTTCTTTGCGGAATACCAGTGAGGCCCCTGCAGCCACGGGGAGAAAGTACATATGTGCTGACCGGGCAACACCAGAGATAGGCACATCGAGTATACAAATGACAGCAATAATCATTATCAGTCCATGTGCCATGTAGATGGCAGCAAATCGTTCCCGGCCAGCATTGATTAACGCAACGATATATAAGCTCAATGTAATCAGACAGAGATGGCATGCCAACAAAATCCATTTGCCCTGCCACAGGTAATACGCACTCCAGATGCTGCCAAGAATGATCGAGGACCAGGCGCCAATCGCAAGCAGCAATTTCACCCGCAGGTTATGCGGGTCTTGGGCGTACTGGAAAAGCTCACTTTTGAACAGTTTGGAGATGAGCCTTAACTGCATCGGGATGTTTTTTAAATGAGGCATTGTGAGCGATTAAAAGTTAAATGTGCCAATAGCATAGCTGTCGTGTTGGTATGGTTGATTCCGAAAAAGCATGCACGGCTACGAGCTGAGTGGCTACCAACTGCGATATACATCACAATACTCAAGAAAAGCGGCGGATACATTCACCCTTGCGGTAAACGGTAGCCCCGCTGCCTTAGGCATGCGCCCTTAGACCGGAAACTTTGCGTCCCTGACTTTCGACAGGTTTGCCTTTTCAAATGTTAACTAGTTCATCAAACTTTAAAGGAATTGTCAACTGGATGCACATGAAAGTCAGTGTATTTCACTGGTAGATTAAACATATTTTAGATGATTGTTGTGATTGTATTCTTGGCAACACTATCATTCAAAAGCTTTGATTGGCGCCTAAAAAGAAAGGCCCCAGTAAATCTGGGGCCTTAAAATTACGTATTAATTATCATCAAACAATTATTAGTGAGCGACATTAAGACCGTAACGTCATCCCACGGTTTTAATGGGCTCGTTTTTAAAGTTTTTACTAGACTGTAATTTTTAAAACCGTAACTTTCAATATGTTTTAATAATTTTGGAAAGGTGTGAAACATTAAGACCGTAACTTTGAATAATTTACGGTTCGACCTTGTTTTTTAACTGTGTGTCCCAAAGTAAATGCCTGTACATGTGCTCTTAAGCAGAATATTAGAACAGCTTTCTAGCAAACTCACTTAGTTCAGAAGAATGATTTTATATAAGACAACTCTATGCAGAATACAATAGATGAAACACAGTGCGTATTACTGCCTAAGGTAGCCACAAAATATCCCTAATAGTAGCCAGCCGAAACTGCTCCAAAAGTTCCACTCAATATTGCGTAAAATAGCCACGAATTGCTATGTAAAAAAGCCACCTTCTAAAGTAATAGAAAGTGGCTAATTTTTTGATCTCCAAGAAACTCTTCTAAACGATTAGCATCATGTACTATCTTAAGAGTTTATATTTTCGGTGAACGTAATTTACGCATAGATTCACCTTTGAGCTGTATCCTTAGGGTTCCACTGACTAGTCGATCTAAAATAGCATCTGCCACAGTAGAGTTACCGCCTTTGAGATAGTCATGCCACAGCTCCACAGGTATCTGGCTCGTAATAGTGGTAGATTTTCCACCTGAACGGCTATCAATCACCTCAAGTAAGTCTCCGCGGCTTTGAGGATTCAGTGCAGCGATTCCAAAATCATCTAGAATAAGCAGATCCACCTTGGCTAGTTGCATCAGTTTTTTACGGAAACTGCCATCCGCATGCGCTAAATGTAACTCTTCCAGCATCAGTGGCAGTCTTTGGAAACTCACAGATAAGCCAACCCGACATGCTTGATTACCGAGTGCACACGCAATCCAGGTTTTTCCACAGCCTGTAGGGCCTGTAATAATGAGGTTAAAACCACGCTGAATCCAGTCTGTGTGATTCAAGCTCGCAATTTGTGCTTTATCGAGGCCTCGGCTATGGGCGTAGTCAATATCCTCCATACAAGCATTTTCTCTCAGCTTAGCGGCTTTAAGTAGCCTGGTAAGGCGCTGATTTTCACGGTGAGTCTGTTCTTGATCTACAAGCATACCAAATCGATCATCAAACGATAGGCCATGACTAACCGTACTAGAAAGTTGTTCTTGATAACCTTTGCTCATGCCATTTAGGTGCATTGTAGATAGTTTATCGATGGTTTGTTGCGATAACATGATGTAATCCTTTTTGTGGTGTTTATTGGTAATAGCTTGCGCCGCGAATGTTTTCATGATCAAAATCAGCCTCCTGCAGTGATTCAGCTCTCGGTTTATGTCGATCTATATTGTTCTTGAGGATGGATTGCAGACTGGCTGTACTGGTAACGCCGATCTCTAATGCAAGCTTACAAGCAGCCTCCAATCGCTCACCGCCAAATTTCCTGTGTAACGATTTGATCGAGTTGCTCCACCGATATCCAAAATCCTTTTGCGGTGCTTGGTCAAGAATAAGGCTAAGTAATGCATGCGTATGACTACCTACGGTTAGTGCCCATTGCAGTTCTTGTGCGGCATTCCATTTAGCGTAGTGACGATGCGCGTCACTCATATGTTCAGGGTTGGTGGTTTTATCGTTGGGCGTATAACTGCGAATGTGGCTTGCAACACGTTTGCCACCATGCATAATCTCAATTGTACTTTCGCTCACGATCGCCTCTAGCTGCTTACGTACCAGAGCGTTGGGTACGCTGTAGAAATGCCCATCAACTTCTACATGGTAGTCAAATCCGGCACGTACTTTATAAAACTCCTTGTATTCGTAGGGCTGACTAACCAGTGGTTTTAAAGAAGGTTTATCCAGCGCTGCAAATGCACTTGCGCGCGTGCCAGGCATTTTCTGGAAGGGCCGGTTATTTACATCTTCCAACAACTCCTTGATTTTTGCGTTTAGTTCGGCGAGGCTTGTGAATATATGTTTTCTGAGACGAAACAGTATCCAGCGCTCTACAATCAGCACGCCACCTTCTGCCTTAGATTTGTCTTTAGGCTTGTATGCTCTTGCCGGAAAGATTGTAGTAGCGTAATAAGTTGCCATCGCAAGGTAAGCTGATTGAATCACAGGCTCGGTCCGACTGGCCCTTTTAACGGCAGATTTGAGGTTGTCGCATATCACCATCTGCGGCACGCCACCAAAGTGTTCAAACATACGCACATGTGAAGCGATCCAATTTTCTTTACGCTGATTCCATACGGCATCTGCATAGATATAGTTTGAAGCACCTAACACTCCGACAAATATCTGTGCTTCTTTTACCTCTCCTGTTTGTAGGTTCTTTATCGATACAGTAGGCCCGGCATAGTCCACAAAGACTTTCTCTCCAGCCGTGTGCACCTGCCGAAGCGATCGTTTCAACGTTTGTTTGTATTCCCGATAACATGTGCAAAAACGGCTATAACTCATTCCATCCGGATACGCCACAAGATATTCCAGATGAAGTTCTGCCAAAGTGGCGCCCTTGGCTTTGAGTTCTTCATTAACCTTAAACCAATTAGGTGCTGGTTTCTTGGCGGCGATCAACTTGTCGCTTGCCGGATATAGCAGCTCTTCTAGCGTTGAATCATCAAGATCGGGAGGCAGAGGCCATGTGATATTGGCTTGGCTTGCTCGGACTAAATAATCAGCGACTGCTTTTCTGGAAATGGATAAGGCTTCGCCGATCATGCGCTGACTCATATTGCTATCGAATGTAAGCCGCAATACTTCTCTGACTTTTCTCATTGACAGCCTCCTATTCGGCATCACAGCTTCTCGCTAATTGAGACGAGAGTTTGGACGTTAAATAAAAAAGGCGATCTAAGACACCTAAAATAGCTAATGCTTTGAGATTCATAGTGCTCCCCACTAAGAACCGACAATACGTCGACTCCTATTTCTGTAAAAATGGATGATTACCTTATTAAAAGGTATGGAGAGGCCTCGACCTTGACAGTCGATGAAAGTGCGTAGACAATACAGAAACAAGGTAGCAATCTTGAACGTAATGCCGAAGGCTTGGGCTCCACCCCAAGCTTTTCGCGCTTTTAAGGCCCGGCTTTGTTACTTCACTAATTAAGCTATTGTCTTTTCCTTCCTTTCACATTCTTGTTGTTGAGATATGTTTGTGATGGGACTTGCCTGTTGTGCCATCCATAAGTAAAACTCGGTTGTCAAAAATAAACGGTTACGCCCCACTTTGAATGAAGGTGGCATGGGCAAGCCTAAGCTAAGCCTGTTTCTAGCTGTGGCCTTAGTAATTTTTAACACCTTGCTCACCTCTTCGAGACTCATAGTTTCCATGTCTGCTCTCTCATTCAGTGCTCAATATCACGATGCATCATGATAAAAAACATCTAAAATAAAAAATGCTCGATTATTTGGACACTTGAACTAATGCCTTTTTATGTGAGTGATGAGATCATTGATCAAAGAATGTGCGCGCCTGTTGCTCAAGCAGTCAAGGCTATCAAATATGAAATGCAAGCGCATGCGGTGACCCCAAGCCTCGCTTTATCGCTTATCAAGAAGTATTTTTTACCTATCCTGCCAGTTGAGTACCATGCGACACTTCAGAACCTAAAACAGACTTCTTGGGAAAAATTGAGTTGGAAATACCCAGATTTAGTCTCTAACGCCTCTTTGGATAATGACTTAAGAAGATTGCTGGAAGATATTGGCGTTAGCATTGACTGGATTTGTCGTTACACAACGCTACCTCCAAGAGAACCTACAGTCTTCGATAATCTGGAAACTAATATTTTTCTGCAGCACTGTGGTTTTATAGGAATTAAAATCGCGCACCTGAGGTATCTAGATGCAGGTCAATTTGATGTCTTGAAAGCCTGTAAATATTGCTGGCGACAACCTGTACCAGGTCGCGATATTTGTGTAGTACATACTGCAAGTAACAAGCACATGGCAATTGATTTTAACGAGATTAGTGTCCCCAATGCGGGCTCTGGTTTTACAAGCTACAAGGAAGGCCGACGTCAAAAGAGAGAGTACGACAAGACGATCAATGAAATGTTGACCAGAGAAACCCTTACATTCCACGATACAAGTTTTGCGGATCCCATTTTCTTACCAGATAACAATATCTGGCCATGGCTAATTGAGCGAAGGCCACTGGTAGCAAAGTTATTGATCGATACAAATCAACCCATAGCTGATCATCTGATTATTGATAGCTTGCTGCTGTTATTGCATTCTCCCTCTAATCTCACTGAGACATTGCTGCAGCCGTACTTAAAAACAAACCAACACATCAAAGCTCATCCTAAATTAATCTGGCTAATGCTATTACGTGCTGAAGCTTGGTTTAATGCCCGTAATAGACTCAGAGCCAATTGGGGTGGCAAGCGAAGGGTTCCAGAGCTTACTAAATAATGTCAAACCAGATCGCAGAGAAAACCTTTTACAATATGGATTTTTAGCATTGAATGTAAAATGATTAAACAATTGCTTTTATGCAAAAGACTAATGGTGGAAGGAGCCGCATTTGCCGGAAGATCGGATCCGGTATCAAGTGGCATGGCGATTTCATTCTTTCAAGATTCAGTCGAAATGTATATTTGGGCATTGATCAAAGAAAAAAGCATTACAGTAAAAGATGGCTCTTCGTTCACCGCCAATATTGAGACTCTCACTAAAACAGGCATTACTCTGCCCCACACAGCTAAGCTTTTAGAGTTGAATAAAGCACGTGTTGGGTTCAAACATTATGGAAACCTTCCAGCAGTTGACGAAGCGGTAAAGTTTCAATCTTATGTAGAAGACTTTCTGCGTGAGTCATTCAAAAACCACTTCTCCCGAGACTTTGATCAAACATCTCTAGTAGATTTAGTTTCATTTCCTGAAGTAAGAGAGCAACTAAAAAAAGCAGAGGTATTATTAATAGAAAATGATTTTAATGCTTCTGCAATTCAAGCTGGAATAGCGAAAAAGTTATTATTTAACCGACTTGATAGCTATATTCCGCATGTTGATAGGAATCTGCGGAGATTAGATGATGTACTAAATAATAAGGCTGAAACTAGAGGGTTGAGAACCTTTCAATATCTTACGGAATATCTGGATACATTACGCGAAACTTCTCTTGCCAGCCTCCTTCGGCTACCTTTACAAGATTATAATTTTCTGAGACGTCAGATTCCCAATCCTAGTCAATATGCAAATGGTAGTTGGTCAACTAATATCAATCGCAACTATGATGCTGCAACATGTGAAAAAGCAATTTCATGCCTTGTAGATATGAGCATTAAACTTGAAGGCCTGGTATGACCTCGAGCTTAAGGCATATCTAATGACTTAAGACTCAGAGTAAATTTACTGTTCATTGAATGTGTAGTGCTAAGCGCGATTTAATTCTCTAAATTCATCAGATACTTTTCTTTGAAGCTCGGCTAGAGTTAAACCTTCATTTACAATTAAATAAGATAATGTAAGGATCGTTAGAGGATGAATCCCCATAGCATTTGCTAGGTCATTAATTTTCTCAACGCTCGGACTTTTTTTACCACCCTCTAATACTGACATATATGTTCTGCTTGATACGTCACTAAAGAACTCTTGCGTTAGTTGTTTGCTCAGCCTAATTTCTTTAATTGCTAAACCTAGCGCCTTTTGAATTTCCATAACAAGCCCCTATAAAGGAGCTTATATAGCCAAAATGTGCTCTAAAGGACTATAATCTAAAGGACACATTGACTAAATTTTCCGAAATAATGCTCGTAACGCTTCATGAAGATAGTGTTCCATTTAGGAAGCCCCAAGAGGACGGCTTGCATACGAACTTCTGGCGGTATGCCTATTTAGTAGATTGTGATTACTGGTTTCATGCTAACTGCTCTCCCATTAAAGAAAGCACTGGGAGATCAATTGAGATAATTATTGGTGCCGATGATGATTTACTGAGTTTAATTAAAAACACAGAATTAAAGATCAACCATATTTATCTAATGAGTTCTTTAAATTTAAACGGTGCCAGGACATGGCAAAAAGAAATAATTAAATCGGTTTATCAAAACGATGCCGAAGATACAGAAAAGGTCACTATCGAACTCAATGATGGACGACTGTTCAGTATTTCAAAGAAAGAAAGCCTCATACAGATTAATAAAGTCTACTCATCGGTTAGTTAGCATGGATTTAACTAACACTGCTGGCAGGAGTCTTCTATTAATCGAGCATGATTCAGCCCAATAGATTCAGACTATCTGTCGGTTGACTTACTGGAGGCCGCTAAATCAGCCAAGGAACGTCATGATGAAAAAATTACGAGATAAAGTGGTTCCGGAAATATCTGGCTACGTTTGTGATCGTTGTGGCCGTGAAGCCGAAGCTCATGGAGGAGAGGCGGAGGAACTCGTTTCAATTGATCGAGTGGGCGGGTATTGCTCGGTTTTTGGTGATGGCAATCGAATTTCAGTCGACATCTGCCAGCATTGCCTTAAAGAAGTCTTGGGGGAGTGGTTACGCATTGTACCGTTGAGATTTCCATGACTATTGAATCTGATCCCACACAAAATTTGGCAAAAATTCGATCTTTAGCGATTGATACATTCGGTTCTGAATTGGTTGCAGAATCTTGGCTCAATCAACATCATGCCTTGCTAGGGGCTGCGCCCATCATTGTTGCAAAATCATCTTCGGGATATGCTGAGGTTCAGAAAATACTAAGTGCAATAAATTATGGCGGAGCGGTTTAACCTCAAGCAGATTAAGGAATAAGGTTGAGATGTTATGGAGACATGTTTTTTAACCCATGAAGGGGTATGTGAATAATGACTAAAGAATTCTCTAAACTTCTTTTAAAAATGAGGCCTGAATCGCAACTGCGCTCTCAAGCTATAAAAGAACAGCTTTTGAGCGAATTGCCATCGTATCAGTTTAAGCAAGCACGCCTGCTCTCACAACAGATGCTTGCTCAACTACTTGATGTAAAACAGCCATAAATTTCACAATTAGAAAAAGACGTAGATATGTATTTATCCACTTTACGGCCCTATATCCAGACGATGGGGAAATTGTTGCTCGTTTTCCTTATGGTTCAGTAAGACTTAGTAACTAAGCTACACAGCTTAATCTCCAACTAATTATAAATAGATGTCCCATTCCGGCTCTTCGTAATCAACAGTAGAGACGGCAACAACACTATATTGGCCATCACTGCAAACAACAAACCACTGACAACAACCAAAGCCAACGGGTACTCAATCTCATATCCTGAAACTGGCCCTTTAAATATGATAGGCATTAATGCCATCGTTGTTGCTAAACTTGTCATGGCGATTGCTCTGGTGCGGCTTGATATAGCAGATATTAGAATTTCCTTTGTTATCGCGGAATTCTGGGACTGTTGCTGAACATTTGAAATAATCAAAATGCCATTTCTAGCTGCAATCCCAATCACGGCGATTAATCCGATCATGGCGCCGAGAGATGTCACTCCCCCGGAAAACCATATTCCCAGCACTCCACCTGCAATCGCAAACGGAAGCATTGCAAATAACATCAGCGTTAATCGTACTGATTTAAGCGATGTTTTGATCAGTATAAAAACAACCAGAAGTGCCAAGCATGTGTATGCAATCAGCGTTTTAGTTGCAGTTCTCTGCTCTGCGTACTCGCCCATGAATTTAAGGTAGTAGCCATCTGGCAACTTGATATGCGAGAGCTTATTTTCAATAGACGAGGCAACGCCACCTATATCTTTTCCAGCCACATTGGCAGAGATGTCAATTTTTCGAGAAGCAGATTCTCGTTTCACCTCGTTTGGTGTTGGTTGAATATAGATATCTGCAACATCCGATAGCTGCACAACTGCCCCTGTTGGGCTTAATATTTGCAACTGTCTAAGTGACATCAAGTTATCACGTACTGGGTGATTGCTGATGAGACGCACATTAAATCTTGCCTGATCCATCAATATTTCGCCCTGAACTTTGCCTTGCGTCATCAAAGTCAGTGCCTGCTTGATCTCAGCTTCATTGATTCCATATTTGGCAGCCTGCGAATTTTTAATACGCACATGAATTTGTGGCACCAATACTTGCGATTCAACTTTCAGATCAATCACGCCAGGCTCTGTAGCTATTATTTGACGTATTTCTTCGGCTTTATTTCTAAGTGTCTCCAAGTCATCGCCAAATAATCTGATCACGATACTAGCACTGTTACCAGACATGACCTCCTTGGTGCGCTCCTTAAGATAGGTTTGCACATCGGTAAAAATGCCGGTGTAACCAGAGATTGTTTGATTGATTTTTTGCACTGTTTCTTCGTAGGGCACATTTGGAGCAATGCTTACCCAGAGCTCACCAAAATTCGGACCGACCACTTCATCAGCGACTTCAGTGCGCCCGATATGTGCCCCCAAGTTTCTGACGCCATCTATTTGCATCAACTCCTCACTGGCACGAACAGTCATTTTTTTCATCTGTTCAACAGATGTCGTGGGGCGCGAAACAAAGTGCATCAAAAAATCTCGCTCTTTAAAAGCCGGTATGAATTCGGAGCCAAGAAATGGGATACTACACATGATCAAACACAATCCAATCATCGCACCGAGCACGACTTTTTTTGGTTGTTCCAGCATGCGAGATAACCATTTGTTCACAACGGCAAACTCTGGTGAATTGGCGTGAGGAATATGCCGTGTGTTCTTCAATAAGCAATATGCCAGCGCGGGTGTCAATATAAGGGCAACCAGCAGTGAGGCTGAGATGGCTAACAAATAGCCATATGCAAGTGGTTTAAAGAATGCACCAGCAATGCCTTCAAGAAAAAAGACCGGAATGAATACTGACATCACAATAAGCGTGGCATAAATCACTGCACCTCTCACTTCATAGGAGGCTTGAACAATCACTTTCAGAAGAGATTTAGGATGCTGGCTATTTTGATTCTTTTCTACCGCACGCAGTATATTCTCCAGATCAATAATCGAATCATCGACGACCTCACCTAGTGCAATCACCAGCCCTGCAAGCACCATGGTATTAATTGATATTCCCAACCAGGTAAGAATTAAGATGGCGGTGACCAAAGATACTGGAATGGCAACCAGACTAATCACTGCTGGACCTGGCCTGCGTAAGAACCAGAATAAAATGATTGCAACTAACGCAATCCCAACCAGGATGGCTTGTTTTAGGTTGTCGATGGCTTGCTCAATAAACGATGCTGGTCTGAAGATGGTGGCATCCAATGTGACATCTTTTAAACCAGGCTTTAATTCTTTAAGCGCCCGATCAATGTCTGCGGTCACTTTCAGCGTGTTGGCATCAGGATGTTTTTCGACAATCAACAACAAACCGTCTCCGCGATTGATGACAGCATCGCCAATAGGCATCGCATGATGCCACTCAACCTCAGCTACTTGCCCAAGCTTAATGGGGATGCCATTATTAATCCCCACGACCATGTCCATAAAATCTTCTTTTGAGATTGTCGGCCGGTCATAAGTGACAGCCAGTCTTTGCTGATCCGTATCGAGGTAACCTGATCCCTCGGAACTGATTGCAGACGTGACTTGTTGACCGACTTGGGAAACAGAGAGTTGGTATTGTGAAAGTTTAAGCGGTTTAAATTGAATATGCAGTTCAGGCTCGCGTAATCCCCAGATCGCAACATTGGCCACGCCTGGAATAGACATCAAACGAGGTCGTATTGTCCACAATGCTTTCGTGCTTAACTGTTGGATGGATAGTTGACCTGAAGTTAAGCCAATTTTTAATACCCTGGAAAGCGAAGATAACGGCGGCAGCATCACAGGTGTTTTAGCGGTTACAGGCAAGCGTTGGCTAACTAGCAATAGCCTCTCTTGTACAGCCTGTCTGGCCACGTCAATCTGGGAGTTGGGCTCAAACAGCATGACAACAGATGAGAGGCCAAGCACCGACTTTGAACGCAATGTTTTAAGATGCGGAATTCCATTCATGGCATGTTCAACTGGAATGGAGATCAGTTGTTCGGTTTCCAGACTCGATAGCCCTGGTGCTTCAGTTTGAATCTCCACTTTGACTGGAGAAAACTCAGGGAAGACATCCATCGGCGTTTCTGGAATCCACCGCAATCCCGCCAAAATAAGCATGATTGCCAGGGCAATTACAAGGTGGCGTAGCTGAATCGCCCGCATCGTCAGTTTTTTCAACATATTCAGTTCTACCCTAATGCGTGTAGCCTGTTTCAAGCGCAAATAATTCTTGAGCACCCTGAGACACAACAAATCGTCCTGTCAGATGTGGCTTCTTAACTAAACAGGCGTTTGAGGTCTTGTCTGAAACAAACACTCGTTCACGCCGAAAATGCGTTTCATCCTCTTTGAGGTAAATCCATTCACCTCCATACATATCGACCACAATTGACGAACAGGGTATGCCCAATGCCATCAGTCTTGGTGCTCGCTCAAAAATGTTGACACTTAGTTTTTGCATCACGGCAAGCTCTTCTATATCCGAGGATATATACATCACCTTGCGCATCCCTGTTTGTGGGTCTGCATCTAGGGGAAGCATCACTTTCTTTAAATGAATTTCTTTATCGCTCACCGTATCATCTGAAATCCAAGCATCGTTTAATTGCAAATTTTTAATCTGCTCTTGTGGAACGAAAACGGTGATCAGCAATTGATTGGTACTCACGATATCCAGCAATTTACTACCTCCGGCCAAGAGTTGGCCGGAAGTAAAATTGACACTAGCAATGACACCTTCTCTCGCTGCTTTAATCTCATATACGCCGCTTGCTCCCTCTGCGACAGCTTGTTTCAGCAGCGCGTTTTTCTGCTTGACGGTATTGAGATTGGTTTCTGCAATCGCTAAATTAGCTTGTGCATCATCGACACTCTTTTGACTGCCTACGTGCTGCATAAATAACTGCCTAGCTCTGTTAAATACCAAGCGACTCGCTTCTACTTGTTCCTGCGAAGATTTGAGTTGTCCTTCCGTATCTGAAAGGTTGGTTAGCAAACTCAGTCTGGTTTCTGGCGTCACCACGGGTTTGATTTTGAGAAGCGGTTGTCCTGCTTTGACCTTATCTCCCAAATGCAAATGAGCATTCAAGTCGACATACCCGTTAAAAGGAGTGATGTAATTAGTGAGCGCTTGAGGCGCATAGCCGATTTGTGCTGGAAATAGCTTTGATGAAAGTGCTTTTGCCAAGCGTATTTCTTTTACTTCCAATCCCAATTTCTTGATTGCATTGTTTGATAATTCGACCTGATTGAATTGATTTTCATTGGCAGTGATTGTTTCGGATAGAGCAAATAATGGGCACAGCATCAACATGCCTAACAGGCATGTTATAAAGCGATGTGATTTAATGACTATCATGTGGTGGTTGATCGACATGACTTCTCTTTCAATGATGATTAATCGTGAGACTTTGGGAGGTGCTGGTGCTGCGCATGAGGTCCGACCAACTCAGAATCATGTCTGCTTTCAGTTGGGTCTCTCGCAGTTTAAGATTGAGATATTTTCTGGTGCTCTCCAGCACACTTAAATAGGCAATATCACCGTTCTGATAGGCGGTTTCAGCGTCATGAATGACTTGCACTGAGTTGGGAAGTAACGCTGTCTGCAACTGTTGCCACTCTTGGCAATCACGCTGGTATTTGAATTGACTGACTTGAATATCAAGGGAGGCCTTTAGTTTGGTCGCCTCAGCCTCGTGCATGGTTTTTAGTAGCTCAGCATCAATACGTTCGACCTGCCCCTGATTTTGATTGAAGATTGGCAAATTGAATCTTAGAGCCGGGGCCAGAACATGACCATTAGTTTGGCCACTGGTCGCATCTGCAATAGCAGCAGGCGCTAACCAGTTTAGCCCGTTCAAACGGCGTTTCTCTTTCACGGCCATGATCGCAGCTTCAGCAGCAAGGACATCTGCTCTGCTAGAGATAGCAGCAGTTTTTAATTGGCTAATGTCTTCCGCAGAACAGGAGGGTAACAGTGTATCGCTTAGTGATAACTTCCGTGTCTCATTGGCGTGATTAAGCATATGCATGAGTTGAGCATTAGCAATCCGTGCTTCAATCCTTGCAGATTGCAAGTCTCGCTCGACTAATAACATTTCGTTTTCTGCAATCAGCGAATCTTGAGCGCTGGTATCCCCTAAATTCTCACGAGTTTTAGCTAATCGGGTGATCGTGTTGTTAACACTTAAAGCCTCCTCCAGTCTTTTAACTTTTTCCTGGCTAAGAACTGCTTGTGCGTAAGCCACACGCGCGTCGCGCACAAGTGAAAATCCCGTTTGCATTAATTGGAGTTGCGTCTGTTTTGATTGAGCTTGCATTTGCTTAAGTCGTAACGGCCTCAGCAATAACGCCTCAAGTGGAAACTCTATGGCATACCGATAAGGTTTATTCGCTACTCCAAAAGCATAAAATACTGAAGGATTGCTGATTTGACTGGCGAGTTGCAAGTCTGCCTGCGCAATCTCCAGTTCTGTTAATTGCGCTTGAAAAGTAGGATTGTTACGCAAGGCGAGTATGACTGCAGCATACTCAGAAAGAAACTCATCTGTTTCATTAAGTTGCTCATGTTGCTTTGATTGCAATGACCGGTCTTGGGACACGATATTAGCAACGAGTTCTTTAGGTTTGATAGACTGTGGACCCTGACAGGCAGTCAGCAGCGCTACAAAGAACGACAAAGCAATCCTGGTGCAGTTTATTCGGTTCATAAAGAGTGTGAAATTAATCATATTAGACGGCATCTTGCAGTGCTTTTCTTAAGGCAACCTTAAGATTGAGTGTTTAATCTGCTCGTAAATGTCATGGAGAAACGCAAAGTGAAACTTCTGCTGGTGGAAGACGACGCGATGATAGGCGAAGGATTGCAACAGGCTATGCGAGCGCACGCCGTATATTGGGCTAAGGATGCGATGCAGGCCGAACAGGCAATCATGCAAGAGGTATTCGATGCAATTTTGCTCGACATTGGATTACCCAAAAAAAACGGGATTGAATGGCTTACTGAATTCAGAAAGGCAGGTAATCAAACACCTGTGATCGTCATTACCGCCAGGGATGCAGTAGAGCACCGAATTGAGGGGTTAGATGCCGGGGCAGATGACTATGTACTCAAGCCATTTGCAATTGAAGAACTGGAAGCCAGACTGAGGGCTATTTTCAGGCGCAAAGAAGAACGGCTCACCAATCAGATTGAAATTAATGGTGTGGTATTAAATACCGCAAATTACACGTTATCTGCTGGTGCGTTAAGTCACAGGCTCTCCAGTAAAGCATTCGCAATCATGTATCACCTGATGTCGCAGCCAGGCATGATTTTTTCTAAATCGCAATTGGAGGAAAAGCTCTATGGCTGGGGTGACGAGATTGAAAGCAATGCGGTAGAAGTGCATGTGCATCATATTCGCAAAAAGTTTGGGCAGGATATCATCCAGACCATCAGAGGAATTGGCTATGCCTTTCCTGACAAAAAGGAATAATAAATGCGCTCTATTAAGTTTGAACTGACTATTTATCTTTCTTTGGGTATTGTTCTCATTATTGGGCTGCTCTCTTTTTTATCCTATCACTCAGCAGAAGACGAATTAGGTGAGCTATATGACGCGAATATGGAACATTTGGCAGCGGCCATGATTGAGAATTATGCTGGACATGCTGCAACCGAGCAGAACTTCATTTCTGGACTTAGAAAATCTAAGCTGCATGGAGAGCAGGATTATCTTATCCAGGTGAAACAAAATAATCAGCTTATTTATCAATCGCATCAAGGAGACTTTGCAGCCAAAACCGACAAATCTGGTTTATTTACAGAATGGGTAGCGCACAAGCGCTGGCGCATTTTTATTTTAAAACAAGATGGCTTGACGGGTGTGGTGGCACAAGATTATCAACTTCGCCAACACACAATCCGAGATGTGGCCATCAAGTTAATTATTCCCCAATTGCTGGTGGTGCCTTTTCTAATTATTGTTACGTTAATGATTATTCAGAAAACATTCAAGCCGCTTACTGTGATGTCAGAAGAGATGGCCAGACGAAATGTGGAGGATCTGAATCTGTTTAATGAAAATAATCAGCCAAAGGAATTGATTCCAATCATCCGATCTTTAAATGTTTGGATGAGAAATGTGAATGCATTCATTTCGCTCAGAAAAAGATTTACCAGCGATGCAGCGCATGAGCTCAGAACGCCAGTCACCGCTTTGAGGCTACAACTGTCTTCATTAAGCAATGCTAACCAAAAAGAGCTGCAGGATCGACTGCCACGTGTTTTTGACAGTCTCGCTCGAATGGAGCGTTTGGTAGCGCAATTATTGACCCTGTCAAAGGTTGAACCTGATGCGCGACAAGAATCAATGAGCAACGTAGACTTGAATGCGCTTATCGTAAGGGTGTTAAATGATCTTCGTTCTATCTACTTGGAAAAAAGACTAGATGTTGGAATGACCTATTCTGATGATGCACATATCTCTGGAATAGCTGATGAAATTGAGATTCTATTGAATAATCTTCTAGTGAACGCAATCAACTATTCCCCCGAGGGTGGGTTAATTAATCTTCAAATAAGATCACATCATCATGCCGTTGAAATAGAAATTGAAGATTCAGGACCTGGCATCAATCCCGATGATATGAACAAAGTGTTTGAGCGATTTTATCGCTCTCAAAGTGACAAGGTGTCAGGTTCCGGGCTAGGTCTTTCAATTGCTCAAGAAATTGCTCAAAAGCATAATGCTGAAATCATCTTAATTAATAAACAACCAGAATCGACGGGGCTTATTGTTAAAGTGATTTTCAATAAAGCCCTCGAATCTAACCTTGATCTCTAATTTCAATCTATGCGAATACTGTTGCTTTCATCAGAGATAGCATAGTTCTTTAGGTTTTTGTTCTTGGTTAGCATTTTATTCTTGCCACCACACATACCTGACTCTAATTCATATGCAATCATGACTGAACAGAACAAGTCATCGTGTGAAAGTGCTTGGTTTTTAAATGGCTTGATATCCTCAATGTTGTAATCAAAGTTGCTGCCTGTCCATAAAATTGCTGGAACATGCTTTTGTTCTTTGGGGGCCAGCATGTATGGCGCTGCATGCAAGTAAAACCCATGCTCACCAAGTGACTCACCGTGGTCCGCAACGTACAGCATTGCAGTCTCGAATCCATCGTCATGCTTTTTAAGAAAACTTATGACCTCTGATAGAAAGTAATCAGTGTATAAAATAGCGTTATCGTAGGCATTATCAATTTCCTGCTGGGTGCAATCTCGTAACTCACCTGTTTGGCAAGCGGGTTTAAATTTTTCGAACTCTTTGGGATAGCGACGATAATACTCGGGACCATGGTTGCCCATCTGATGTAATACGATAAATATGTCTTTACCCTTATTTTGATTAATATATTCATCTAGCTTATTTAACATTCCAATGTCTCTACACTCTCCGTGACAGACGGGGTTAAGCGTAGGAGACTTGAAGTCTTCATAACGTATACGCGTTGCCACGCCCTTAGAGTCAGAGTTGTTGTCTCTCCACAATACGGCAATTCCATGATGATTCAATACATCAAGAAGGTTTTCCTGGGCTAATGCTTTTTCTTTGTCATAGTTTTCCCTTCCAAGAGAGGAAAACATGCAGGGAACAGAAACGGACGTAGAGGTCCCACATGAAGATACATTACTGAAGCTAACAACATCTTCTTTCGATAGGCGAGGATTAGTATCGCGCTTATAACCATTGAGTGAGAAACGATCGGCCCTAGCCGTTTCACCGACAACCATAATGATCAGCTCTTTTTTGCTATCTGCGAGGTCAAGGTTTTTTGCATCGCCGGCAACATTGATTAAAGGCCCATTGTTTGCTTTGACGCTCAACTTACTTGTTAAAAACTTAATCGATGAATAGGTAGCATAAGTTGGATTTGCATAAAACCTAACAATTTTGTGCTCACGGATGAATGTCGCGTAGTCGGCTGTAAACGGAATCACCAAAGCAACTATGCCTAAAATCAGAAAGCTTATGGTTTTAAGTCTGGAAATAAATTCTTTTTTAAAGTTGGTATTCTTCGGGAAATACTTAATCACCAACCACGCCGGAATTAAACCAAAAATAAATGTCCTGACAATTAAGCTGCTAGTTATTAATCCAGAAATCTCATTTCGGTCAGTTTGTATGATGTTATCAATCATTACCGTGTCAATGATTACTCCCAGATGATCCATGTAATACGCAGCTTGAGAGGAAACAATCAGAAAAAATCCTAGAACCCAGCGTGCATATTTCCCTAGGCAAACAGAAAGAAAAAAGATCGCTGTTAAGAATGTGAAAAATAGGGAGATTGAAACTAGAAAGGGGATGTTGTGTATCGTGAGCGGATATATGTTGGTGATGCCATGGAACAGTGAGTAATTCGCACTCACCATTATAAAAACAACCCATAGACTGATTGCTCTTATTTGTGATTTCTCTGTGAAATTTGAAAAACTTGATTTTGTTATGCTTGCCATTGACGTCTTCCTCTCGAAAGAAGGCCTAGCAACAATTATTCCAAATTATAAGGTATTGATTATTAATGGCTAATACTATAGCAAGTTGAATTTTCCTGCAAAACTTGCATAAGCTTCAAGTATTGTATGCAGTTTTTGCAGTTTAAATTTAGCTATTTAGCATATCTATATGAAACAAAGCGCTAATAAATGAACTAAGCATAATGACTGGAATGAATATTCGATATCGCTGGGATGCACTGAATAGCAATGGGGGGCTACTTTACGCGACATTGAGTAGCACTTTTCAGGCAGCAATCTGTGGCTTTTTTAACAGGAATACGCAACACAGAGCACTTTGGCTATTCTTGTACAAAGTATCGATCAAAAACAGGACTTAGATTTAACCTTAAGTAAGCAGTTGGCTTTGGTGCTATGTTCGAAATTAATTAGTAATGCAGCTTCAATAAATTTACTGGCTGGGCATAGTTTGATAGATCAAGGATTAGTGATTCTGCGTTTATCTTTTGAACATCTTATTAATATTTTCGCATTACTAAATGATGAAAAATATTTAGAAAAATTTATGAACAATTCGGAATGTAATCTCGAAAAGGCCGCGATAGCATTAGACAAAAATATTCGCAAACATAATGACGAATCTATGCCAGAAGAGCTCAAAAATGAATTTTCTAATTTGATTGATGAAATGAATAAAAATCCAACCAAGAGCTTAGGAGATAGTCTCTACAATGCAGCTCAGGGAACTGAGATTAAAGACCTGTATGACTCGGAGTATAGGCATCTATCAATTATCTATTCACATTCGACTTACTTATCTTTGCAGAACAATAAGCCCAAAGTAGAGAAGTTGGATCATCTACTAACAAATAATTTAGCTTATTTAAAACTCGCAGCGGCTATAATAAATTCGAAATGTAATTGATCCAAGGTTGGATGTGATCTATGACATGATTAATCGCCTTTTTTTGGTTTTTTGGTTCGGACCTCTGCAGCTACAGGCTCAGCAACAATGGTTTCTCTAACTTCAGTTGTCTCAATTTCTAAGATTCCAACCGTAGGAGGAGCTACTTCGGTTGTACCTTCAGTTCCTTCATTTTCAGGTAGAACAACCTCGGTTGGCATCTTTACTTCACTAATTGAAATAACAGCCCAGGGGCCTTGCGCAGATCTGTCATAATTTGTTCCACCGGCCAATAAAACATCATATCCCAAAGCCGTACCAATTTCTGAGCCAGCTTTAAGACGACTCACAATCGTTTTTGCGTCCTGAGATACAACTTGTGTTAATTTGGGAATGGACTCAGGTAACACTTGCTCGTGTGAGATATTTAGAAGTGTATCTTTAATCTGTCTGATTATGTTTACTCCAAAAATCACCCTGGGTTGTTTCTTACTATCGCGACCATGTAGCACGCTACAGTTGAAAGTTGGCCCATGAATCCCGCTTAGGGAAACAAACCCCGCGGTTGTTTTGACCATAATAGTAGCAACTGCATGCATTCCAATTATGGGAGGCACAGCCACTCCAACACGTCCGATATGGCTCAACATAAGGGCCTGAATTTCTTGGGCATAGAGTGGACGTAGCATGCCCAAATAATCATAAGTGGCATCAGATAGACCTGGGTTTTCGAAACATTCGGTAAAAGGACGTGAAAAAACCCGCTTATAACTCCATTCAATATTTGTATGCTTATCCCCGATCATAATAAAATCTCCAACGGATACAGAGATGCCCTCTAGATCTGATATTTTCCCGGGGACTAACAAAAGTTGATCTGCATTTCTTTTGTTTTTACGAAGCACAAGATCACAGTCAGGGTTCATAACTGCAACGACTTCATTCTTGACTTTGTTGTAATAAAGATCGCCTAGTCTAAAATTCTTTCGGGCTCTGGTTCTTTTGCTTTCGACTCGTACCCGATGGTACATTTTTGCAACGGCTCCCGTTGGTTCAAACGCTCCATCGATTGTATTTACTGCTGAGATATCTAAAGATTTTTCTAACGAACCATTTTCATGATGAGTGTCCACTTCACAAGCAATATGATTCTGAAGAGCCTCTCCGAAAAACCATTCAAGATACTCTTCTAATCCTTGTCCTTCTTCATTCAGACGGAACTGGACAAGGTAAGCAATTTCTCTAAGTTGGAGATTTTGGATGTCACCCTCAATCTTTTTCACAGCGGAATAAGCGCTACTAGTCCAACGATTCAATGCTTGAGCTAAGGCTTTGCCGAATTCGAACGTTTGAAAAATATCCATTAACGTATCTCTGGCTGCATCTTCAACTTTCCATGTGTTTCTGCGAGCTTTGGTCACATGTTTTTTGTCTACAAACCCGAATCGACTGGCGTGCACTTTACTTTCGATTTTAGAACGATAATTTGCAGCTCTATCGCCAGCCGAGGCTCCATGAGATGACATCAGAATTACAGCAGGATTGTTACTCTCAAGATTAATTAAATGCTTCACTTTTTCAATGGACGCATCTACTGCAGCAACAGCTTGTGCCTCTGTGGGAGTTTCTGTTGGTGAAAGAGATGAGTTGAAATAAAGATCGATTAAAATCAAGTCCGGAAGATGTTCTGGGATTTTGGTCGTGACATCAGAACCGTAAACCTCTACCTCAAGCGACTCACAGGATTTAAGTAACTCTAAAATTGGATCAACAAAACCTTTGTTCTCTAAATGTGTTTTGAAACTATTGGATGGATCATAGGCGATGTCTTGGGTAGCAGCGTACTTCGCATACAGTTGTTCCGTTATTTCCGTTGCAGAACTATCTTCCCCCTCAGTAAGCTCTTGTATTGCAGCATCCCACAATTCCTCATCAATAAAGTCACATTTTGTTCTGTTGTTGGTATCTAACAAATAGGAGCTCAAAACGCCCATATCAACCGTAGGTTGATCGAAACTATCGTCAATTAAGGCCACCCGTTTGATAGCACTTGAAGCTATGGTTTTTTTAAGAAGTTCAATGGATTCACTCATTTCAAGCCCCTTTGAAATCAAGTATGAAAGTGTTTAGCCTACCATTACGATATTCACCGATGTTGTCCCCCATTTTTAAAGTCCAATCGTGGTAGACGGCCATTTCACGACAAATATACAAACCAAGTCCTCGACCTTGACCGGCAGGTTTCGATGTTACAAATGCTTCAAAAATTCTCTCTTTTCTATCAGGAGATACACCAGGCCCGTTATCTGAAATCTCAAGTGTCTGGTTTATAGGATTAAGGCTTATTATAATTGTCGGGTCAAAGTCATCTCTTAACTTAGTTTGTTGTTTCAGCCAATAAGTTGAGTTTGCCAAAAGGTTCTCGATGATTTGAATCAGCATTCCCTTAACGGCTCTAATTTCTAAAGAGCTTTCTTCAAAAATGCAACATATCTCATGCCGTTCAAACTGTTTTTTATGGCTGGACATGATCGTTTTAACAATTTCTGCTACATCAAATTTAGTTTTAGTTTGTCGTTTCTCACCCGTAATTTCATCAAATGCGGACACTCGTTTTTGGAGGGTGATTAGTTGTTGTTCCAAAGTTGAAAGAGCGGAGTCATCTGGATGAAGCATTCTTGAGGTTACCAAGCTTGCAGTTGTGTGGTGGATTGCCCGATCCAATTCATGGAAAATGAATTCAGTCATCAGCCCTACGCCAGCAAGGTAAACAAATTGCTCCCGCTCATTGACTACATTTTCTTCTTTAGCTTTTGCAAGCTCGATTGCTTCGTTGCAACCTATTATGACCTCTTGAACCGTAGTTCGAACACGATTGAAAACATCGTAAGCAGTAGGTGGTATATAAGAATTCAAATCGTTTAAATACTTTTCCAACTGCTCTTGTTTAAACCTTATATTTTCAATCGAAGCAAATTCTTGTTCGAGCTCAATTTCTTTATCTCTCTGATTAACTTGCTTAATGAAACTTCGGAATTCAATGTGCATTAACCACATCATGATTCTTTTGAGAGCATCTGAAGCATCGGATTTAATTAGGCCCTCGCGATTGGTTTGCTCACTCAATGCGGTGTGCCCGGAATGTACAGTTACCTTGCCTAAGACTTGTTGCCTGTTCAGAAGAAATCCAGACCCTCCAAATGCTTTCTTATCTAGTTCCAACCAGTCGTCATGTGCCTCGCCATAGGGCAAGACACGAAATCCGTTTCGATAAAGCATAATGCCTCCAGCCCAATTGGCAATCAATGCTTTGGTTTCGGATGCTTTACCGGTTAAGTCGTTTATTTTCTCAACAAGCTGTCTATTAAACCAGTAAACCTCGACCTCAAACTCACCTAGACTTTTGATGGCTTCCGGGCTGATTGGTACTGTTTCAAATGCTGCCGCACCTTTTTTTCCTCTTCTCTTAATACTATGTTGAGAGAGTGAATACAGCTCGACGCCTTTTTGATCAAAGTTGATCTTTGTATTTTTATAACTGTAGTCAATCGTTCCTGAAAAGACGGGTTCACCCTCCTCATCAAACTTTAATGTAGCCAAGCATTTAGCGTGAGCAGATCTCAGTAGTAGAGAGGGTACAGAAGGTACTAATAAACGTTTTGAGTTATGGCTTACTTGAAGCATTTTGGCACCTCGACCAGCTTGAAATGGATCAACCATTCGAGCGATCGCGCCACCCAACATATCCGTTAAACGCTGTTCACCCCAATCGGCATTAAGTGCCGAAATGTGGACAATAGTGCCGTGATAATTAGTATCCAATTTGGGAGGCCCCTCAATTGGATCTATGACAATATCTCCAACCTCTTCTTCTATGTCATGTCCAAAGCGAGACCAATCTATTTCTAAAATATTTAGGTTACTGTCGTCTTTTGTTGTGGTTATAACCTTGAGCTTATCCCCTAAGCGCATTGCCGACAGGCGGCCTACGCCTTTATCACCAAGGTATTGTGCCCCCTCCAAATTCTCTTTTCTTTTCGAACGCGTCCCTACAACTAGGTAGATTTGATCTAAGTCCAGGACAGACATTCCGCGGCCAAGATCCCTAACTTCAATCCAGTTGTATGTGTTGTATGCTTGGGTAAGTGCACTTTTGAATGTCTTCGTGTCTGTTGTAAGCTCAATATCACTTTTGAATTTATCTAGCTCAACCGTTTTGGCCCCTGGTTGGAGTTGAGATATGACGAAATTGCGAACACTTCCGAAATTTTGTTCCCTAGCAAGACTCTGCAACGCCGTTTCATAATCAGATTTGAGCAAGCAGATATTAAATTCAATTTCGACTGTTGAGCTTTTGGCGTCTATAGAGTTTTTAATGAGCTCATATAAAGCCACTTCATCTGAACTAATGAGCTCTTTACCTAATTCTAGTAATGTTCGCGCGGCAAATTTGAAAGCCATTTTTTATTCCGCAATGCTCGCGCATTGTCAGAAACTCCCTGTTGTAGTGGATCAATTGTGCGTGATGGTACGTTTTTAAATCATTAATGAATTTATTTATGGCAAATATTACACGAGCCTCGGCCTTCATCATCCAAAAATAAATCATCTATATCAATATTCATATCTTCTGAAACTTGTAGAGGATTGGGTATACGTCTACTTAACTCTTTTCTTTTACGCTCTTCAAAGTCTTTTTTTATCTGAATAATGCGAACTGGTTTTTCCAAGTCTGTCAGTGGTTCTCCGTCTACCCAGGTGAATGGAGAGCCGCTATTCATGGCAGTCTTTTCCATAGCCTTTGCTTCTTCAAAAGCCTCAGGGTGATTTTCCATTAAACCAACCCATTCAATCTTTTGTTGATAGAAGCAAAAGGTACAGCCACTTCGAGAGCGCCATTCATAGTATTTTGGAAGGCCTAAGCCAGACGCATTTAGAATATCGAAAACACCAGACTTATCTACACCATCTTCTCTAAATGGCAATTTAATAGATAAGTTTTCGTGCGTTGAAACATAGCCTTCCCGATACTCTTCATCAGACCGGATTGCAACATATGAAGTGACTTTAACGCCACTAGCAAGCCAAGGCTTAATCCAATTTTTGAAAGGTAGCAGTTTCAACTGCCTGGTGCACCATCTGGTTTGTGGAGACGGAAGAAAGTTACCATACTCTCGTAACCAAAACTCAAATCCGCGGTCAGGGTTTAATCTTAGGATGGGCTTGCCTAAAAAGCCTTCGAGTCGACTAAGGAACTCATAAACCTCAGGGAGCTCTTTTCCAGTATCTGTGAAGAAATACTCGATATTTAGCGTCGGGTAGTTTTGCCGCATGTATATGGCTAATGCTGCACTATCTTTACCTCCTGAGAGGCCAAGTACGTGGCGCTCGGTCATTGATTTTCCTGGCTAGACGTCGGTTGGGCAAGTCGAATACCTGTCTCAGCAAGTGCTGCCAAAAACACTTCTTTCTTCATTTCACCATTGAAGGAGCTCATGAATTGCTCAACTAGATGATTAACTGCAGGCATATCTGACTCTGCTACCTCGAATGAATTTGTCATAGAGTGGCCATGATTGGTGCCAAATACAACTGCAATAGCGTGACGAGTTGGTTCACGGTCTCTTACAAAAGAAATCGTTTCAACTTTACGGAATTCAATTGCCCATTCAGATAGTTTATTAATCGCAGAATCGATATCAATGTCGGTACACTCTGCAGCACTTTTGTTTATCGCCAGGCTGATCAATCCTTCTACATCTGCATCCGTTGCTTCAAATAACTCCAAGCGACTAGCAAATGACTCAAGGAGAAATTCTCCTGTAATTCCCTTAATGGCCTCAGCTCGCTTCCTCAGATTATTCAAGTCGCCGTTGTGATCCAAAGCTTTGAATAATGCGTCGGTGACTGTCTTTAACATTGCCGAATAAGCCAGATTCAATTCTTCAATAAGATCAACAACGATCTCGACCAATTCATTACCACTGGCATTAGTGAATAGAGCTGGTAAATCATTAAACAGAACCTTGTGCGGATCTCGCGCATTCAGCAGTAAGTTTCTAGCTTTTATTGCCTTGGTAGAAAGCTTGGAGGTTTTGTGTGTCCATTCAGGTAATTTTTTTACGACAGTAACTAACCCACGTGCTGAGTCTAATGGCTCAGCAGTCACTGGTTTACCAAATTTCTTGGTAAGTGAGGCGGCAAGGCCGTTCAATAGGTCTTTTCTATCGCCTTCAATCTCAACATATCTGAATGAGATTCGTCTCTCATCCTGTAGCCACTCATCCACATATCTTGTGTCAAGTTCCGGAACAAACGTACCCTCAACATACATCGCTAAATGCTGCTTGTTTGCAAGGTAATATGATAGGAACAATATAGACATGATGCCACGTTTAATGCCATAGGGCGGCTCTGCCCAGAAATCAAACAACTCATTCAGATGGGTTATTTTATCCTTCTGAGACATGAACTCAGTCGTAGCTTTCCAGAGTTTGCGGAAGCTTTGGGAGGCTTCAACATCAGGGCCATAAAATCTCCAACCATCCTGTCCTTTGCGATGAAGTCCGGTTGAGTTAAGCACCGTGTAATACAGACCTGCATCTGCCGGGTAGCCATCATAGCTAAGATTTTCAATTTCTTCATAATCAACCATATGATGTAAGAGTTCTCGTAATGCTGATTTGGCATTAGAGGAAATCTGGTCTCTGTTGATTAGTTCGCTCGAAATAAATGGGGAATCTGGATAAATTTCGTCGGCAATAAACGATGCAATATTCGATAAGCCACGTTTGGCATCTAATTTGAGTTTTTCTGACTTCCAGTACCAATGAGCGAGGTTGAAAGCATCTTTTAATTGTTCTTCCAACTCAGACTTTACGAAGGAAATTCTTGCGTCAATTTCACGCATGGCGACATTATCGCCATCGAGTTCAGGTCTGCTGAATTTAACCTGCTCAAGCGCGCACAGCTCTGACCCCAAGCCGGAGATTTTATCAGCATTGGTTGGCAAACCAATGATTAGTTTTGATGCTTCTGGTTGGGTGGCAATTAATTGTATTAAGCTTTCCAGCTTCTGTTTAGAAATGTCTCTAGACGGTAATACCAATAAAAATTCACCACTCGATCCATTCTGAGCTTTAAAGCTCTTGGTATAGTATTCCAAATTCTCCGCAAAAATAATCGCTCTGGAGAACCAACGCATGGTGCCGGTTTCCCGATATAAACGCTTCGCAATCACTGGGTACAAATCGCTTAGCTCAGAGACACGTGTTAAGTTTGAGCCTTCTACCACAGAGTGGGCTTTTTGAACTGCGGCCTCAACATCAAAATCACTACCTGAATAAATCCCCCAAGCGTTGAGATGCTTACGGAAAATAATAATTGACCAAGACTCCAGTTCAGCTAACGCAGTTTTTATGTCGTAGATACTTTTGCATTTAACCGAATGCATTAGTAGTTCAGCTTCTGCTGCAAGACCAGAGCCGTTCTTGAACATTTCGATTAGTGCGATTACTTTAACCAAGCTTATATGTAATCCAGCACCTTTGGATTCCGTACGGTCAACTGCTTCAACCCCAACAGACCATCTATGCCCATCTGGAGACGCAAGAATAGACGGCTCCAAATTCGCTTTAAGATAATCCCAGTATTGATCGGCACCATAAAATTCATTTGGGTCAAAATGCGTTGAACGTAAAAACTCGCTGAAACCTATTGGTTCATGTGAGGAAAGAAACCCAAATGTACTACGTTCGTTCTGACCAAACCTCCTTTTAGATATTGGGCCTAATAAAGCCGTAGTGATAGGGTGCAATGGCCAGCATCTGTTCAATGCATCTTCGATGTTAGATGGTGCGCCGGGACGACGCTTACAGATAACCTCTGCAACTGAATGCACAATAGCCTTGGATTCGCCATGAGCGTAGCTTTGTTTATGTTTGATGGCGCGAGATACGAGCTCAATGACTTCGTCGTTACCTGCAACTAATGGGATATCAATAAAACGACCTTGAACCTTCGCCCACTCATTACGAATGTCGCGGCCAAGGCGCATCGCATACTGTTCAAATGACTGATGCAAAATTCCAACAATCACCAACTTCCCATTACAGCGACTAGCGGCCTCGGCTAACTCTTGGTAAAAATAAATATCATCACCATTCTGAGCCGCTGATTCAAAGAATTTCCCCAATTCATCAATCACTAACAAAATGCCAGCATCTTTCCGGAGGTTTGCTTCTTCAACCAATCTTTCGATGACTTGATTACTCTTGATTAATTTGGGGCGACCAGGCTTTTTGACTGCTGCTTCTTCGTTTAAAGCATTATTTAATACCGCGTCAATTGCACCGACTACACCTTCCCGCCTACCCACGACTGGAAGAATCAACCAATCATCATTGGTTGTGCCAAATGCATTCCCAATTTCACTGTCTGGGGCGAAGTTGATTAGATTGCGTGCATTTTCCCGAAGGGTTGGATTAGAACTAACAAGAGAGCACAAAACCAAAGCTAATGAGGATTTTCCGCCGCCATATGGACCGGTCCAAGTAAAGGCACGTTGTTTGGTGCCAACGATTTGCTTGGCCATATTTTCAAGGACAGATTTCGCTGTGCCTTGACATATGTAGCCTGTCAAAGCATCTTCGCGGCCAAAGTCAGTGTCTAACCTGATCGACCGTAAGAATTGCCTAGAAATCTCTATGTAATCTGCTAGAGTTTCATCGCTTTTAATGGCATTTTCGTTCGGGTTAATCATATGCTGCTTTAAGTAAAGTATTTAATTCGACGGGCTTGGTTTTAATCAGTTGGCGCATTCCAGCCGTGTCCGACCATGTCACTGCCCCTTTGGTTATGTCTTCAATGTTCATAAAGCGGTCTGCAATACCATTTTCGTCTAACTTAAAAACCTTTCCTGGAGACCCAAAATCTTGAGCTACAGAGTCGAATGACAAGGTGGATAGATCGGGGGCTCGTCTTGACCAAAAATCTAATAATGCATAGGCAAATAAACCATCTGGCAAAGTGTGTTTAGATCCGCGCCTAAACTCAAATAACCCTCTGCTAGATTGTTGAATCAAACCTAATTCACCCAATATTGGTTCGGCAATATCTTCAGCAGAGTCTCCACCAATATTAGGTACATAGCTTTTGATGAAGCATTCAATATCACGTTTTAAAGTGACTTCTGTTGCACGAATATTGTTTGAAAGCGTGAACTCTTTTAGGCTGCGGAAAATATCATCCCTTGTGAAGGTTTGGGATTGAATATGATTAAAAACCCAAAACCATGTTGTAGAACGTCTGCCGCGACCTGCCAAATTCCAATGAATTAACCAAATTGTTGCAGGGTGTTCCGAATATAAATCTAACCCATTGTTTCCAAATAGTAATTCAGCTTGAGCTGTAGGTTTGTAACCCGCATCCTGTTCTTCCATAAAATGGGTGGCCAATGCCCAATGTTTTATTGATGAAACCATATTTTTACCCACGCCAAATCGTACGATCGATTCGTGGTCGGTAAAAATGCTTTTAGCTGCGGGTGTATCCGATAAAGATATTGAGTCGTAGGCTTTGCGAAGCCAAAGCTGCCGTAGTGGGAACGTTTCATGTCCAGAAAACATGAATTCTTTTGTAGTTTTTAGCATCCTCGAATCTTACTACTGGAGAGTGTCTCCAGCAAGGATACTTGATTCATAATAGGGATTTATGCATAGTAAGTTGTAATAAGTCCAATATGGTTGTTGATATCGGCAATGGCGAGTTGGAGGTTAAGCTAATTTTCTATTACAAAAAAGGACAAATTTTATCAATTTTTGATTATTTGTTGCAAAAGTAGCGCAATTGAATGAGATTTGTAAAAATTATTGTAGGAATGTGCCTAATTATTCCTACACGCAAATGAAACATGCATAATGAAAGTGAGAATTATTAACCTTAGTCGATGTTAAAAAACACGGGGACCTATGGTGAAATTGTGCCTTACTATTGGCGTATCGAGCGCGGATAAACTTTCGGCATTACCAGGTGCCATTACAGTGGCCGATGAAATGGGTAAATGGGCTCTACTTGCCGGTTATAAAACAGAGGTTGTGACCGACAAATCAAAGCCGGTCACAATTGAGCGAATTAAAAAAGCACTCGAAAATTTGCTTAGCGAAAAAAAAGAAATTGAGCACTTGATTCTGCATTTCGCAGGCCATGGAGTCAGAACTGATATAGAACAAAATGGTTGGCTGCCTAGCAATTGGTTTTCTGCTGACCGAATTATATCAGTGGAAGGGTTAAGAAAAAAACTTTACAGGTATGGTATCAAAAGCATATCCATTTTTAATGATGCATGCCGTTCACTTCCATCGAATTTAGATGTTGCGAATTTAACACCTGATCCCATTTTAGGAAGAGGTCCCGAAGGAGACAGTGCACCAATCATAGATCGTTTCAATGCGGTAACGGATGGTAGAGAGGCTTTCATGCTTTATGGGGATGACGTTGGCCCAGCACGTTGCGTTTTCTCGACTGTTTTAATTGAAGGTTTGAGCGGTCGCTTCACGACTTCTTTTGCATCTGATATGAATGATTGCATCCTTCCAGATTCACTAGCCGATTATGCTAAGCAACGATTACAACAAATTGGGATTCAATATAACCTCAGATGTACTCCAGAACTTTTTCCAGGCTATCCCAGGGAACATGTGATTTTTTACAGGCAACATCAGAATGCAAAAAAAATTCCAATGCCCATATGGCCAAGCCCCAGATTAAATCAGCAAGGGGTTGTTGTACCTCCCGCTAACTTGCAAAAAAACAACCCAGTTCAAACTCCTAAAACTGTTGATAAAAATCTAAATGTCGAGAATACGATTGGTTTTGCATTAAATGCTCAGCGTACAAAGCAACTAAATGCTCAGCTGAAAGGGGATCTGAAGAGAATTAGACAACAAGTCAGAGACGCGGCAAGTAACTTCGAACTATCGAATCTACAAAATAGATTCGATATAACAGCATTGCAAAACAATTTGTCAGACCATATTACAGATCTACATGAAGATACTAATCTCGTCGTGCTTGGCAAGAAACCTATACGGGTTTGGGCTGATTCAAAATCTAAAGCGCTGTCAGATCAAATTGAATATGTGACTGAATTCCACGTCGAAACATTACCTAGAGATTCTACGCAAATATTGGTTGAGTTTGCCGATAATATTGTTGGATCTGCTGTTGTTTATGACGAACTGTTAACCATCGTGCTAAGGGATGAGAGTGAAGTTAAAGGTTGGGCTTGCATTAAGAAAGGCATGGTTCAAAGTTTAGACGTAAATAAAGCCCTGGAGATAGTCGCTGAACTGCGAAATGGAAACATATCTGTTAATGATTTAGAAAAGGTAGCTGTAAGCTTACGGGAAAGTAAGCATTTAAATCCGACTCTTGGCGCTGTAGCAAGTTATCTATATGACTACATGGGGGACTTGGATAACATTCGAAGAATGGCGTATTTTTATTCAGATTCGCGTCAAGCAATACCTTTTGATATTGCCTTTATGGGACTTTTGCAAACGATATCTTTTGGGCAACCTGATTTTTCTGCTGTTGTTCCCAAGGTACAAGCTAGTGAAGTTACACCTGCAAATAAAAACTACCCTAATTGGGTAAGAAAAGAAACAGAAGAAGTTACGGCTAGGGTGGCTGGTTATTGGCCATGGCTTCGACAAGGCTGGCAATTTGTGGATGATCCTCAGGGAGCTGAAGAAATCCCTGCAGTCACTCTCCACGAAGTCACTGAACATCTTCTCAAGTCGGCATTCACCTCATTTGATTCAAAAGGACTGGAAATACTAAAACTAAAATTTAATCTGGAGGGTAATGTATGAACGTACTAATGATCCATGGAATTAAGCAAGAGGATTCGACGAGTGAAGATCTTCTTGATAAGTGGGAAGATACCTTACTTGGAGCCTCAGCAAAACTGTTAACAGGTACAGATATACAGTTTCCATATTATGGAAAAATCTTGGCTAAGTGGGCTAATGGCGGAGGTGACAAAGTTGTGAGTATGAGTGCGAGTCCGACCTCTAACCCTGTGGGGGTTAATGGCGGAGATGCTGATGAACTCCAATTCATTCACGATTCATTGATTCAAGTTGCTAAGGCAAATAAAATTTCTAAAAAACAGATTGAAGATGCCGAAGCTCAGGTGGGTGAAAACCATGCGACTATGGACAATTTTTTTTATCGCAGTCTGAATGCACTATTGAGATTAATTGAAGATGTATCTCCAGCCAAAGGGTCTTATGCATTAAGACTAATCAAGCAGGCTTATATCTATCTTGACTCTCCAGGCGCGCGAGCAGCGGTGGATGCAATTGTTTTTCCACAATTGCAGCGGAGCCCACAAGTAGTGATAAGTCACTCGTTGGGAACAGTGATTGCATTTAAACTTATAAGAGAAATGGAAGAAAAGAATATCAAAGTTGATATTCCGCTTCTCATAACAATGGGTTCACCTTTGGGCCTAGATGCAATTCAGAAAAAACTTGGATTGCCTAGAGAAAAGCCAGCATCTGTAAGACGATGGGTTAATTTTTATGACCGGTCAGACTTTGTCACCCTCGGTAAGCCTTTGAGTGCAAAAAATTTTGGGGAGGGAATTGTCAATGATGGCAAAGTAGACAATCGAACACTTAACTGCCATGGTGTTGTTGGTTATCTTCCTCATCCCGGGGTTATCAAGGAATTAAAGGATATATTTGCTAAAGGTTGTGCCTAGGCATAAAAGAAAATTCAGCAATGAGTCGTCCAGATACTTCCGATCCCGTAGTTATCGTAGCACTTGGTATTGCTTTTGGTTGTTCGTTTTTGGGGTTAGCCATACTACTTCCTGCACTCGCTGATGCTATTAGTATTATTCTAAAAGCGTTTGGGGCAGCCGCTGGGATTGCAGTAGCAGTTTCTACAACAGGTTTCGCAACCGCAGGGGTGTTCGTAACATGGCTCCCACAAGCCGCAACGGCAGGTATTGCTACAGCAGGCATTGGAACAACCTATTTGGTGTTAGCCAAGATTGTGGAAAAAGGAAAAGAGAAACCTTATGAGTGGCTTCTACCTGTACTTGGGGCATTAGTTGCTTTTTTTGTTGATCTTGCAAAGGATCAGCTTGTTCAAACAGTTATAGAGAGGGCAATATATAGTATTTCAACTGCCTTGCTAATTGTTTGCGGAGGCTTCTTGCTTCTTCAGAAAAGAATGATTGTTCGGGCTATTGGTTTTGTAATTCCATTCCTTCCTACGGTTATAGTGTGCGTGACATTGTTTAAGGAACAACAAATACCCAATACGCTTACCGACTTCCTTGCAGCTGGGAGTTTAGGAGCAATTGGATTAATTGGTGTGTTTCTTCTTGGCTTGTTGATTGCTGTTTTGGGCGTTGTAATCCCAAACAATGAATAAGCTGCATATCTTGAATTGGTCTTAGATAGGCTGAATGGTTTGCTACTTCCGATATCTGAGCGCATCCACTAGCAGCTTAAATGCTGGAGAAGATTGAGGGCTTGTTTGGTAATACAAATGATACCTAAGGGATGGCTGGCACCAATTATCCAGCATCGTTTCCTTTAGCTAACTTCCCCTCGAGTCCAGCATTCCGAATAGATCGCCTAAAAATCACAACTAGCCTAAATTTTCATTCAATCTTTGGATCTAAGCTGGGCAAGCGTTATTTGCACTTGTTGTGAAATTTCTTTTTTGCTTCTTCGTAAGAGCGTAATCTGCTCAGGTGTGAGCATGCCATCAGAAGGTATGTCATTAATCAATTGATTAAGCAATAAAGTGGATGGAGTGATACTGCCATCCATGACTTTGATTTTCTTGTACTCGTTCAATTTTGGCCTCCAGCACATTTATTTTTGAAAAGAATTTCCGACATTAATGTGCTGCTTATTGCCGGGGCTATAAACGACAATATTAAGCTGTATGGATCCATCGGAATAAAAGTCGAGATAGTCATTTGGCAGAGCAAATAGCTACCCCCAATTAAGTTTGCTGTAATCTTACTCGGGCCTAAGGATTAAATGAGAGAAATTCTGACAAATTCCTCTCAGTAAATTTTCAAATCCCAAATTCGTTATACTCTCTCTATGCATAATTTCCTCTAACCGTCCTCCAGTCAAAAAGTCAGTAAATGCTGCATAAGTATTTGCATCGAGTTTGTTAATATTGGGTTTCAAATTGCGTAATTCAAAATATCCAATTTCTGGACTTATACAACTTAACATCAAAAGTAGGTGCATTAGGCTGGTTCGACCTTTGAGATGCGATAGATCAATGCATCTCAAAGTATCGCCGATGGTTTTTTTTCTAAATATGGGAAAGTGTTTCAATAACCAATCCTGAGGAGCATTCTTTAAGATTAGGTCACTGATAGTCTCAACGCATCCATTTTTCTTTTCAATATTTTGTAAATCAAATCTGAATCTTAAATAATTAATTACAGACTTGATATCAATACTAGCTTGGTGATTTATATGATCTTCAATTAATTGGATGTAATTCTGAATGATTGGATTGTTGAATTCATCTTCAGAGATATTAGTTATTTCAAATTTTTTATTTCGCCACACATCGTAGGGGGTGTTGAATGATGATTGGTCGTCGTTTGCAACTAGAAGCGGTGAGTGATGTTTGAAGCAGAAATCTACTCCATGAATTTGATGGGATACTCTCCAAAAGGAAAACCCAAGATAATCCATATCCTCTTCAACGCACTTTTCACACAGATAGACATTGCCCTTAGCAAGGCAACACCCTTGAGATTGCAGTATTTTTATATCCGATATTGATCTATTTTTATGGTCTATTGAGCGGAGTATTGGAGTTAATGTGTGTTTACTCGCAAGCTTGTCAGGTTCTATATTTAGAAGGTCTGACATTTGAAGTGCTAGGGGGTAGTGCTTGAATCCAACAGCCCTGTCAGTATAAATTTTATTTATAAACTTTTTTGCGAGTAAATAATCATTAAAGCCATTCTGTTTACTTAGTCTTCCAAAGTAACCTAATAACAGTTCGTCAGGCATCAAACAGGGTATCGTCAAATTAAACTTGTCGGAATCAAGAGCAATTGCTGTGTCGAGTCTGATAATTTTTTCTTGAGGAGCTAGTTTCGAGTTATATAGTTTCATGCACGTCTTTCAAAGCTTAGATAATCAGAAAGTATCTTCAAGGCAAACATAATCGAAAGGAATGAAATCATCTGTAAACAAGTATCAGGATCGTAGATGTGCCATTCTCTGTAGTTGCTCATCTACCCATTTTTTTGACTTTGGTAATCTCTCCAGACGAGGGGTGAATGACAGAGAGGGCAACCGGCGTAAAAATATGGGTGGTTTTAATCGTTCCCAATTTTCGATTTCAAATGTACCTAGCATTTGTAATGCAGAAATACATTCTGTATCTCGCTTGCTCCAATCAATACGTTGTTTTCTAGCATTGTTTCGGCGCTCTGTTCTTTCAGTTTGGATTGACTGGAAGGTTTGATTGAGCCAATTGGAGTCATTTTTTGAAAGCCAGGTTATGGTCGTCTTGATAAGTAGGTTTAAATCTGTCTTGCTGTATTCAGGATGGGTAGCAATGAGGACGATAAGATCATTTCTTTTACTATCCCTCATCCGTTCCATTTTTTTTATTTCCCAAATTTTACGGAGATTGACATTACTACACAGCACTCTGTCTATAGTCGCTTTTGATAAGCTAGTTAATTTCTCGACATGCTTTAGTGACTGACCTTCTTCCAGGAGAGCTATAATTTTATTTAAAACATCCGCCGTGAGCTTTTTAGGTCGCCGTTTGATATTTCCCAAGCCAGCTTTACCTAGTTTTCGGATCAATGTTCCCAGGTCGTACTCAAAGACACCTGCAAGATAAGTAAGAGATTCGCCTGCGTGATGTCGTCGGGCAATCTCAGCTAGGTCTTCTGTAACAGGATCCATTCTGGGTGATGGTTCTATATCTAAGGGCAGTTGAAACTGGCTTTCCCAGCGATACACTGATTGGAATAACTGCCACCCTCCAAATAAAAATTGAATCAATAGTATGTGGGCTACCGGATTGTAATAACCACGAGGTTTTCTCATTAACTTCAGAAAATAAGTGATATTTTCCGAGCGCAATAACCTTTCAAAAGAGGGCATCTCTTTTAACTCGAAAAAGTACTTTTCCAAACTAGTTGTAAATTGGCTTGCTCGTATTCGACCTCTGGGAGTCAGGAAACCTTGTTGATTGAGTCCGTGGAGATAAGCATTGTGTAGCTGCTTTGGATTAAAGCCATTGGGTAATGCGTGTTGAAGAACCTGCGCAGATATCACAGAAATGGCATGTAGAAGCTCAGTTGATCTTCCGGAACAAGTTGAAAGGCTGCCCACTCTCCTAGTTGGTAAGAGGATGGTGTTTTTATCAGCGCCATTTTCACGTAGAGATAGTCTCTCAAGTGGTAATGAATGTATTTCGCAAACGATGGATGAAGGTAACTGATGCGACCTATGCCAATATCCTACTCCTAATCTGTTGATATCTTCTTCAAGACAAATAGGGCAGTATTTCAGATAGCTAATATCTTGGAGGTGGGCAGGCGGGACACCCAATTTAAATTTAAGCGTTTCAACACTGTTGCCCGACATGATCTGTATGCATTCTTGTACAAGTTGCTGCGGACGAAATGCAACATAGTATGGGAGTACTGTGTGGTTCAGAGCAATGTCGATTGGGAAGCCATATGCATGAGCGGTGTTAAAACAAAAATTATTAAGGTGCGATGGAAAGTCTAGTCTTGTGCCTGCTGATCCATTTCCGAGCAATGTTTTGCTAATCTGATAGCCGGATTGGCTATTCAACATACCAGTTAGCGAGATCAATGAAAAGAACGTCATTTCATGGGACAGCGTTGGTAAATTGAGAGGTCTAATCATTTCTCCTCCAATTCGTTTTGAAGTTGTGCAAGTTGATCGAGGTTATGGTGAATGTGTCCACTTTTGCGAATGTCATCCTCAGATAATCCCGCTTGGGTTTCTTGTATTCTTTTCTGTTTGTTTTTCTGACGGGTTTGCTCGGATTTAAATTTTGATTTTTCGCTTAACCCTGAGTGCGCACTGCTTACCTTTGAAGTTTTATTGTGAGATGGAGTTGTGTCACTGGGCTCATTTAATTGATGTTCATCCTGTGACTGACTCTGCCAATAAACCCTATAAAAATCCACATCAACGTCTGGATAAATGGCCAAAGTATTGGCACTCTTAAACCTGAAACCATCTGCTAATGGTCTTGAGTCCTTGAATGTCTGACTGAGGTAGGCTCTCTTAATGTCACTTGGGACAACACTATTCCGTCCGTAAAACAAACAATGTCTTTGAGCCAGTGACCAAAGAGTGATGGCAAGCCTAGCGATACCACCGCTACACTCATATAGCATTTTGGAGCAACCTGCCCTATCTTCAATCGGGTCGGGAAGCACATAAAATTTCATGATTCCATCGTTACATAATAACTCCCAATCAATTTCCCAGTCCTGTTCATCAAGCGCCCCAATCGGGTAGAAATGTGCCATTTCTGTGAGCGACATCCTAGTTTTATCTTGGCTGTATTTAAGCCAATCCAGCGCACGCTCGTTACCTGAAATGACGATAGGAATTCCAGTATTCATCAATTGCAAAAGAAACATTTGCATCGCCACTGCTTGGCCATTTTCGACCAGATTCCTCAGTTGCGCTTCATCTATAAAAATAATCCCTGTGTGATGTGCAACCAACCTTTGGATAGTGGCGACCTCCAGATCTATGACGCCTCTGTGCTGTCTTGGGAGAATCACTGCGTAAGTTGTTTCTAATATCGAATCAATTTTTAACAAAATAGATTTCAGAAAGCCGCTACGACTTCCATCATGAGGCATGTCGATTCTAAGATATACCAGTTGCCGGTGATGAGTCCATCCAGCCGCTTGATTGTTTTTATGTTCTATGATTATAGGAAGTGATGCACAAAATCTGTTGATCGTGATTGTCTTTCCAGTGCCAGTCGGTCCCTTGAGAACATTTACTGAAATTCCTGAGGTAGGTGGTTTAAAATTCTTGAAATCTAAGTTTGGATCAATTAACTCAAAGTACCTTTTTCGGTTTTCATTCAATAGTGGGTTTCTGTTTTGCAGGCCGATTTTCAGCATTCCGTTCCAGGTCATCACTGCCATGATTGTCTTTAACGTCGGATTCAGTATGACCTTTTCACCTGACAGTAAATCGCTACGTTCAACGAAGCTCAAGGCTTTAACGTCAATGGTTTCAAGCGGATCGTATTTAATTGCCTGATATACATCTGCCGTTTCTTTGTAATCGGGCAATTGTTCGAGCAATGGGTTTGGAATGGAGTGTAGGTTCATCTATTTATCCTTAGAAGAAACTCATGAACTACATTCCGAGTTTTGTTTTTGGGCGGCTTGATGATTTCAAATTCGACTTTCACCTCAGGGGCAGGAGCTGGCTCAGTCTTTAACTCGGGCACCCCATACTTGGAAATTGATTTTTCTTGCTTGCGATTTTGTTTCTTATCTTTGGTGATACGTGATTTTGGAATGGGGGAGGATTCAGCCAATGCTTTTTTGTGGGCTGCCTCTGCAGAATTATTTGTATTTTCAATCCCTATGTCGAGCTGAGCACGCAGTTGATCATTCTCTTCCTCAGTTTTGTGGTCGTATAAAGCATCATTGATAGAGGCTGCCACGTAATCTGGGATTGTGAACTCCATACACTCTTCATCTTTTGTATAACGATCTAATGCATGAATCACTTGCGTGTAAGGGTCTGGATAATAAATTTTGCTGGGGAAATAAGGGTTGTAGTAAAACTCTGCATCAAATCGCAAATAGGGGCCCTCACGATGTACTTTCGCCTCGTGAAAGATTTTCAACATTGCTGGCGATTTAGAGGTGTAGCGCAATGGCTCTAGGAAGTCTCGCCTAGAATCTTCGTACTTGTGCAACTTAACTCCCTTCGCTGTAAAAGTGCCTTTTACCTTAACGCCATAAATACACATCAGTTCATCAAAGTCACGGATTGAGGAATGCAGTCTTCCGTTATTAATGGCCAATCGAGTCAGGTTTAGCAGATTGACGGTTAACCCTTTATCCATGAGCTCTCTGCGTATTTCAAGAGTTAGTTCAATATCAACCCGAGGTCTGGTGTTATGGTAGTGAACTGCACGTACTGTTTCACGAATGCCCTCAATGATGGTCAATCTTGCCAAATGATCGGCTTTCTCATTTCCTCTTACATGTGGCTTACCCTGAGTAGTCCCTAATAATTTATGATCAACAGTTCTATGAAGCCTTTTATGACTAGTTTCGACGGGTGCATTTAAGTCGGAACGTGCAACTGGCAGGAAAGTAGCGCCAACTCCGAGCGCTACCATTTCATCCATTGTCATGGAGTTACGTGCATCAGTATTGTCCGCATTGAAATGACCGAATTGAATGGGAATCCAATCATCAGGGCTTATTTCATCTGAAAGACCCAGCGCTTCAAGCCATTCAACTTTATCTGAAGCTGCATTCAGGCACGCTAATTTAACCGTTTTATGGCTTGCAGAATTTATTCCCATGTAAAAGCCAGGGATGTATCCAAATAGAGAGTCCACGAGTAGTATGCGATGAGCTTGGCCAATCCTCTTTAGTCGGTTAGTTACCGACACAAACTCAGTGTCTGTACTTGTTGAGTCAATGCCGGCTAGTTGACCTACATAAATGATCTCGTCGGTTTGATTGCCAAGGACTGGACGATCTAGTCTTTGTAGTTGGAGGGAGTTGTAATTTTTTTGCCAAACTTCCTGTTGAGCATACTTTTGCCCCCAGCGTTTGAATTGGCGCTTTGTAGGTCGTTGGTGCCTGGGGAATAGTTTGACAAAAGTTTTACCATCTTCTCCGATTGACACTTCCGAGTAATATTCTCTCCACATTTTATCCAAGGCTTGTTGAACGGTTTTGCCACGGAGTAAGAAATTTCTGAACGCAAAAGCACAATGTTGCTTGGCCAGCTCCGTCATCACAAAACCTTCAAGATTTTCCTCTCCGGCGCGGGTGACAGCGTTTTTTGTACCCAACTTTTTAACTTGTTGACGCTCTACGCCCCTTTTCCCCTTTCCTGCAGAGAAAGGGGTGAGGGAGTTTTTATTTGAGCCTTCAGCCAGAAATTGAAAGATAATCTGCTGTGCACTCCTTTTAAGAGCATCACTTCTTGGCTTGGCTTGGCTTATTAGATACTGATCGATTAATTCGGATCTGGTTTGCCCGTCTAAAAAAAGATGATAATCATGTGAGGTTGGCGCAATTTCCTCAATAGATGAGAACCGCTCGTTTCTAATCGTTACAGCATAACAAGGTGATTTACCATACTTTTTGTTAAGAGCCTCATCCGTTGCCAATACATCTGGGCGGGCTTTGATACTTTGTTGAGCAACTAAGACCAAGGCCTCAATCTCTGCTTCAACATGGGAAAGTTTCAAATGGAAAGGGGCGGTAAAGTACTTCCGGTCATTAGAATCTCTAGGTTCGATCTCAATCACAGTAATTGAATCTGATGCAAGACTAAGGCCCAAGATTCTGACTGTGCGCTTAATCAGTAAACTCCTGTTGTCGACAGAAGATAGCGCCATATTAGTAATTAAATTCATTGGCCGTTCTCCAGATTTCTGCGGTAAGCAGCAATCATGGCAACCCCACCGGGAATAGGAGTTCTGGATGGAATGACCGATTTAGATAAATCTACATCGATGACTTGATTCCACATGAGATTGTTTTGGATGAGGGCCGCGGTTTTGTCTGAGCAACTGAACTCTCGTTTGAGCACTTCGTAGGTAAAGCCGAAATGCTCGTCCTGCAGTCGATAGCCATGTTTATCTAAAAATGAATATTTGATTTTGTGAGCGTAATGACACCTTGGGATAGATGCACAGGAAACGATTGCGTCTAAGTTTGTCATCAGTCTTGTTGAAAAGGCATCGTGATCACCTACGAAGTATGAGACTCCAATCGTTTTGCTATATCTGCGTTCAATCTCAAGCTTCTCAAGAACGCGGTTGTGATCGTAAGCATTAGGGTTAATTTGATACGAAGGTTTGACTGAAATCAGGGTGGTGGCTTTGGTAGGGTCCTGCACCCACGGAAGGTGCATGCAAAAATCAATGGTCCACACGTACGGAATGTTTGTTCCAATAAAATTGCCATGATCTATTCCAGCGTCCTGGCAGAGCTTAAGAGTGCCTGTAGAAAACGGAAGGTAACGATCCATTTCAGGGTTTCTTCCAATTTCCGGGTGCGGGTGATCCCATGGCCATATTGGGAATTGCTCTCGAAACTGGCCGCCGATCCAGGAAAATATCAATGCTAGGCGGTACTCTTTTTTACTTAGAAAATGACAGGCGCGTGTATAGGGTGGAATGGGTTTGAAAACCTGCGAGGATCTTGTAGAAGGATTCCATCGTTTGATTTGGATCCAGGGTTGGTAACTGTTTCCAAAGCCTGCTCCTTCGCCAAAGGCAATTTTACGGTTCAAATACTCCCATGTGATTTTTGGACCGTTGGCCATTAGACACCCCCGCAGACAGGGGTAAAGGCTGAATAGTGCATATGCATCCTTTAAATATCAAAAAATTAGGGAAAAAAATTCCTTGACTCTCTGAATTGTTGGGCGCAATATTCATTCAATGAGTGAGCGTATTCCTGTTAGCGCAGGTGCCTTGCAATACAAAGAGCCGAAATTTATTTCGGCTTTTTTCTTTATCTGAACTGTCAGCTTCTCACATCTCCTTGGTTAGGTTTTGCTTTTTCTGAGTGTTCTTTCAATTTGATTTGAAGGACACTATCTAGGTTTTTCTCTTTTACCCCAAGCGCTATGGCAATTTGGTGCGACTCACCTCTCAGGCATTTAGCCTCACCGCGAAGCACGCGATACACCAATGCAGTTTTGAATCCCCAGCTTCTCGACCATTCGGCAACTGAAAGGCCTTGTGCTTCAAAGAGGGATTTTGCTTGGTCTGTAGAAATCATGCCACCCTTATAAATTAAATATATTGCGTATTAGTGCAATTAATTTGCCATAATGTTATGGAATATGCAATAATTTTCTTGAATATTATGAAAGATTCATTAATGTCCAATCACAAAGAAATGTTGATAAGTTTGCCTGACCGCATAAGGATTGAAAGAAAAAGGATGGGCTTATTGCAGGGAGAATTCGCAAAACTTGGAGGAGTCTCGATTACGTCCCAGTCACTATATGAAACTGGTAAGAACTGGCCAACAATGGAGTATCTGGAAAATCTGAGAATGAATGGCGTTGATGTTCGTTTTATTGCATCAGGCCAAATAACAGTAAACACTACTGTAGATTGGTTGATATTAAAAAACGCATATCTGATGGTGCAACATTCTTTTGTAGACAGAGGGGATGTTGAATACTCCCCAGAGCAATTGTTCGATGCTTTTAAAACAGTAGCTGAAGCAGCATTAGGTGTTACAAGACCTGATTTAGTCCGAGAAAAAGTAAGCAACAAGGGACTGGTGAATGAGCATTCAGGATGAAAATCTAAATGAGTTCAAAAGGCTTGTTCAAAAAGCCGCTGAAAATGCGCAGACCAAAGACGATCTTGGGTTGCGCTTAATATCAACTGTAGCATCCGAGTACGAAGAGTCTTGTGATCGAAAACAGTTGTATAAGAAACCAGCGTCATTACTACTCCATTTAGTTAAAAGAGTAATTTCTTCTCCCATCACAGCTTACCGAACGTTAAATCTAGGCCCTAACAGTAAAGATCTCATTGTTAGTGCTTACGTCAATAGATTGTACAAAATGAAAGCTATCAACCAAGCTCAAGCCAGAATCATAAACTCATATCAAATGTTGAGTGTTTCGACTGAAGGGGTCATTGAGTTAGTAGCGCCCAATGAAGCTGATCGCCGACGCGCTCTACTGCAATGCATTTCCGTTATCGTATTTCTACCGTTCGTAGTCAAGTTAGTGTGGGATGTATCAGTTGATTTAAGAGCTATTCCGTTTGGATATCTTGCTGGTTCACTGCTTGGGTTGATTTTAAGGGATGGGTATTACCGTTATTGGGGGCGCAAGAACCTAGTAAGGTTTATGGCTTATCAACAGCCATGGTTTGCGCAACGCTAAACCATTATAGATACGCTAGTCTTTCATTATCTTATAGTGAGGTTGTATTTGTCTTAAGACATCTGGAAATATAATCGCGCGGTAACAGCAATTAGTATTTGCTCGATTTCTTTTAGTCCTTGCTTTGATTCAGCTGCCGCAATCGGGAGTGTCACGTAGTGCAAGATTAAACTAATTGAGCCACTCATCCGCTTTAGCATCTGATCCAAAGCACTAGCGGCTAAAGAGCGTTAATGGACTAGGCTTGATGGTGAAGTAGGTTCAGCATTCGTAGACATTCTCCAGTACAGTAAGATTAATTGCTCTGTCTTTGATGCTGTGACTAAAAATTATTAATTAAGCTCGGTGTTATTTTTTAGTTCTGAGAAATTGCTTATCTTGACGGAGCCATCGGGAAAGCGAGCAATTATTTCTAGCTCACCACCCATAGCCTGAATGTGTGTACGTAGAGTGGATAAGTAGATATCTGAGCGTTTTTCTAACTTTTCAATAGTCGGCTGCTGTACATTCAATACTGTAGAAAGCAGTTTTTGAGTGAGTTGGCGTGCTTGACTCAATTTATTCATTGGCATTTCAGTCAACAGTTGTTCCATCCTTGCTCTAGCTCGCAATTGAGATTCAGGCGCCATACTTAAACGAAGATCGGTGAATCTTTTAGTCATCTTTACCTCATTTCTTTCATGGTTGACAAACATGTTTCCGATAGAGTTGCTCACTAGACAGAATATTGTCAAGTCTGCGTAAGATCATAATATCCGAATATACCCTTCTAGCAAGATGAAGTGCTTTCAATTACATAGTGAGATGAGGTAGCTCATTGACTCTCAATTTTTTGATACTTTTATTCTGTAAAGATATCAATCGAAGTGTGTTTTTTATATGAGAAAGGCCTCTAAAACTGAATTTAGAGGCCTTCAGACGTTAGGGTTTTATTGTCCGCCACATTTTTAAAAGTTACGGTTTTATTGTCCAAGTTACGGTCTTATTGTCACCAACTAATTATGGTGTGATTAAGCGAAATTCGCTGACGCAAATTCCCAGTTCACTAAGTTGTTCAGGAAAGTCTCTACAAACTTAGGACGCGCATTGCGGTGGTCGATATAGTAAGCGTGTTCCCATACGTCGATGGTCAGCAGTGCTTTGTCGCCAGTGGTCAATGGGGTGCCAGCTGCGCCCATGTTGACGATGTCCACTGAACCGTCTGCTTTTTTTACCAGCCATGTCCAGCCGGAGCCGAAGTTGCCAACTGCCGAGGCTTGGAAGGCTTTTTTGAAGTCTTCGTAAGAACCCCATTTGGCATTGATGGCAGCGGCCAGCGCGCCGGTTGGCTCGCCACCACCGTTTGGTGACAGGCAGCTCCAGAAGAAGGTGTGGTTCCAGATTTGGGCTGAGTTGTTGTAAACACCGCCGGAAGATTTTTTAACGATCTCTTCCAGGCTGGCATTTTCGAACTCGGTGCCTTTGATCAGGTTGTTCAGGTTGGTGACGTAGGCTTGATGGTGTTTGCCATAGTGGTATTCAAAAGTCTCTTCAGACATATGCGGTGCCAGCGCATTCTTGGCAAAAGGCAATGGTGGTAGTGTGTGTTCCATGGATTTTTCCTTTATTGCTAGGTTGTTATCATGCGGTTGCTAAAAGCATGCAAGACGTGACGCGGGGGTCACAATTATCTGGCAAATTGTTTACCAATTTACTAGGGTTATTTTGCCATAATTTATAGGACTTAAAAACCTTGCTTTTGGTTTAGATTATTTTGGCGACATCATTTTTTACGTGCCCGAGGATGTGCCGCATCATAGATTTTACTCAGGTGCTGGTAATCGAGGTGGGTGTAGACCTGGGTAGTGCTGATATTGGCATGGCCAAGCATTTCCTGCACGGCGCGCAAATCACCGCTGCTTTGCAGCACATGGCTGGCAAAGCTGTGGCGCAGCATGTGCGGGTGGACTTTGTTATGTAGGCCTTGTTTGAGTGCCCAGCCATTGAGGCGCATTTGGACGGTGCGGCCATGAATGCGGCGCCCAAGCTGGCTGATAAACACGGCGACTTCTTCCGGTTTGCGGGTGAGCCATTGCGGGCGTACGGTCAGCCAGTCGCGTAGCGCGCTCATTGCTTTGCTGCCTAGAGGCACCATGCGGGTTTTGTTGCCTTTACCAATCACGGTGACCATGCCTTCCTTCAAATCCAGCCGGTCCAGATTGAGGCCCACCAGCTCGCTCAGACGCAGGCCTGAAGAATAAAATAATTCAAGCATGGCTTTGTCACGCAGGATAATCGGGGTGTTGCCTTCGAGTTCTACCAGCTTGCTGGTTTGTTCTATCGACAAGGCATGCGGCAGCGCTTTGGGAGATTTGGGCGCACGTAAGCCGATGACCGGATTCGCCGGAAACTGATGGTGCAAGACCAGATAGTGAAAAAATCCGCGCCAGCTCGAAAGGATGCGGGCAATACTGCGACCACTGAGGCCCTGTCCGTGCATGGTGCCAATACTGCGGCGCAGTTGCAGCGCTGTCAGGCTTTTGAGGTCTTGCCCATGCTGTTGTAGCAGCAGGGCAATATCACGCTGGTAGTTGTTGCGGGTATGCTCGCTGAGGCCACGCTCGAAGTGCAAAAAGTCCAGATATTGGTTGAGCAGATCGAGCATGGCAGCTTAGGGTGTTTGGCTGGAGCGTGTTACGCTGACAATTGACGCCGCAGATAAATACCTCTTGGCGGAAACCTCAGCGGGGGCTTTCATATGATGTGCTTGGCCAGCGACGCACTGACCAGTTCTCCGATACGGTTGAGGAACAGGGTGCCCATGCCGGCATAAAAACGGCTGCGCTGCTGACTGGGGATCGCCAGCAGGCCGAAAGTCACTTCCTGATAGCGCATGGGGATCACGGCCAGTGAGGCAGGTGACTCGCTAAACCAGCCGGCAATATCCATGGTGGGCAATGTGCCGCAATACGGTTGGCTCAAATCCTTTGCCCAGTTTTTAAGTGACTCTTCAGCATCGATAAATACATGGTCAGCCGGATGGCTCTCATTTGCCCACAGTTTTAATTGTGCATGCGGGAGTTGAAACTGCTCTGCCAGAAACTCGACCAGATGCTGTTGCAGCGCCGGGACACTTTTGGCAAACAGCAAGCCCAGGGAAAGCTCGTGCACCTTGGCTGCTGTGGCTTCATTTTCTTCTGCGGTCAAAATCAGTTCGGTAAATTTGGATTCCATGACGCGGATTTTGTCGCGTTGTGCAATTTGCTGGCGTTCAGCCAGTGAAATAGTGCCCTTGCCATGTGGGCTGGGCAGAAAAATCTCGGTCAGTAAGTGCGCGTTGCGCTCAAAAAAGTCGGGGTGCGACTTCAAATAATGCTTGATGTCGCTTTCGTTAATGCTGTTTTCCATGTGCTTTGTTTCGGGGTTAGAGTTGAATTTCGCCTTCAAAGACGATGTCTGCGGGGCCGGTCATCATCACCGGTGCTTGGTCGCCTTGCCAGGTAATGGTCAGGATGCCGCCGCGGGTATGCACTTTCACCGGGGTCTGCAATACCCCCAACTGCATGCCGCTGACGGCAGCCGCGCATGCGCCAGTGCCGCAGGCCAGGGTTTCACCGCTGCCACGTTCATACACGCGCAGATTGATTTCGTGCGCGTTGAGGATTTGCATAAAGCCTGCATTTACCCGCTGCGGAAAGCGCGGGTGCGATTCTATTTGTGGCCCAAGCCCGCCAACATCCGCGGTATGCACATTGTCCACCAGCATCACCGCATGCGGATTGCCCATGGAGACGGCACTGACCGTCACCGTTTCTTTTTGCAAAGGCAGTGCATAAGCGGTGGATTGCTCAGGCGCTTCAAAAGGTATTTGTGCCGGTACAAAACGGGGCGCCCCCATATTTACAGTCACTTGCCCGTCGTCTTGCAGACGTAAGCTGATCACGCCACTGGCGGTTTCCACCTTGATTTCACGTTTGTCGGTCAGGCCTTTTTCGACTACAAACCGCACAAAGCAGCGTGCACCATTGCCGCATTGCTCGACCTCGCCGCCATCGGCATTGAAAATGCGGTAGCGGAAGTCGACGTTCGGTGTGTCAGTGTTTTCAACCATCAGTAACTGGTCACAACCGACGCCAAAATAGCGATTGGCGATGTGTTGAATCTGCGCCTGGGTCAGGTGAACGGGGGCGCGTGTCGCGTCAATGACCACAAAATCATTGCCTGCGCCCTGCATTTTGGTAAATCTGAGTTTCATAAGCTCAAGATGATACTCTATCGTGCCGTTGAATGGCAGAGGGAGAATGGCGCTGATTCGATAAACTGAACAAACTCGGGTAGAATGCTGTCTTCATCTTTCCTGTGCTGGCTTCAGCCTTTAGTCAGTGCTTTTGATTAACTTTATACATTTCCAAGGCGTCAACAATGAGTGAATATCTTTTTACTTCGGAATCCGTTTCCGAAGGCCATCCCGACAAACTGGCTGATCAGGTTTCTGACAGCATTCTGGATGCGATTTTAGCGCAGGACCCTACCGCACGCGTGGCCGCTGAAACACTGGCAAATACCGGTCTGATTGTATTGGCAGGTGAAATCACCACCACCGCGAATGTAGATTACATCAAAGTGGCCCGTGATGCAGTCAAGCGTATCGGTTACGACAATACCGACTATGGCATTGATTACAAAGGTTGCGCTGTGCTGGTGGCTTATGACAAGCAATCCCCCGACATTGCCCAGGGCGTAGACAACGCCAATGATGATCCGCTGGATCAGGGCGCCGGAGACCAGGGTCTGATGTTCGGTTATGCCGTCAACGAAACCCCGCAATTGATGCCGCTGCCGATCTGGCTCAGCCACCGCGTGATGGAACGTCAGTCACAGTTGCGTAAAGATGGCCGTTTGCCATGGTTGCGTCCGGATGCCAAATCACAAGTGACCATCCGCTATGTCGATGGCAAACCACACAGCATTGATACCGTGCTGGTTTCAACCCAGCATGCGCCAGAGATGACGCTGGAAGCCATCCGTGAAGCAGTGATTGAAGAAATCATCAAGCCGACCTTGCCTGCCGAGCTGATCAAGGGCGAAATCAAATACCTGGTGAACCCGACGGGCCGTTTTGTGATTGGTGGCCCGCAAGGTGATTGTGGCCTGACTGGCCGTAAAATTATTGTCGATACATACGGCGGCGCTGCACCCCACGGCGGCGGTGCTTTCTCCGGTAAAGACCCTTCAAAAGTGGATCGCTCAGCGGCCTATGCTGGCCGCTATGTGGCCAAAAATATTGTGGCCGCAGGCCTGGCTGACAAATGCCTGGTACAGGTGAGTTATGCGATTGGTGTGGCACAGCCGACTTCCATAATGGTGGAAACCTACGGTACTGGCAAAATCTCTGATGAGAAGTTGACGCAGTTGGTACGCGAGCATTTTGATTTGCGTCCCAAAGGCATCGTCAAAATGCTGGATTTACTGCGCCCGATTTATGCTAAAACCGCTGCCTATGGCCACTTTGGTCGTGACGAGCCGGAGTTTAGCTGGGAAGCCACCGACAAGGCCGCTGCTTTAAAGGCTGCAGCAGGGGTGTAAGCGCGTGTAAATCACTTTGAAATATTTTCAAAAGGGGGCATTTGCCCCTTTTTTTTGCATTAATGATTGTCGCAATGTGATAACTTGGTAGGTGTTGTGATGGGGTAGCCATGTTAAAAACAATACCGGTTAAAGATGTGCAGATGGGGATGTATATCCACGAACTGAAGGGACAGTGGATAGACCATCCTTTCTGGAAATCGAAATTTGTACTTGAGGATCCAGCCGATCTGGACAAGCTACGGAAAAGCGTGATCAAAGAGGTGGTGATTGATACCGCACAAAGCCTGGATACGCTCTTCGAGATAGACGGACCCGCCCCGACAGATAAAGAGGTGGCCAGGCTGGAGCTGGTGCATCCTGACGTTGATGTGGCTAAACCGCCTGCAAAACTTCGTTCCAGACCCTTGCCAGCCAGTCTCGATGCCGAGCGAGACCAGGCCAAAAAAATCATGCAATCTTCCCGCGAAGCGGTGACGTCGATGTTTAAAGACATCCGTCTGGGTAATGCTGTAGAAGTTGAGCAAGTGATGCCGCTGGTTGACGAGATTTCAGATTCGGTTTCACGGAACGCGCACGCATTGATTAGTCTGGTGCGACTGAAAACAACCGACGACTATACCTATATGCATTCGGTTGCGGTGTGCGCATTGATGACTGCACTTGCCTTAGAACTCAAACTGTCGCCTGAGGAAGTCAGGCAGGCAGGCCTGGCAGGATTAATGCATGATATGGGTAAAGCGCTCACCCCGCTTGAAATTCTTAACAAACCCGGTGCACTGTCCGATAGCGAGTTTGAGGTCATTCGTCAGCACCCGCAACTCGGGCATGACTTGCTGATCCAATCAAATATTCAAGACCCAGTCACACTGGATGTCTGTTTGCATCACCACGAAAAAATAGACGGGTCTGGCTATCCGCATCGCTTAGACGCAGAAAATATCAGTGTGTTTGCCAAAATGGGGGCGATTTGCGATGTTTATGACGCCGTTACTTCAACCCGCAGCTATAAACCAGCATGGGAGCCAGGCGTAGCGCTCAAACGCATGGCGGGTTGGAGCGGGCATTTTGACCCTGTCATTTTTAAAGCATTCGTCAAGAGTTTGGGTATCTACCCAATAGGAACAGTTGTTATACTGAAATCAGGAAGGCTGGCTGTTGTTGTGCGTCAGTCCCCTTCCAGTCTGCTAAAACCCGTGGTCAAGGCTTTCTTTTCTACCAAATCGAAAATGCATATTCCGGTGGTTGAGCTTGATTTATCCAAAGGGGTGGATGCAATCACCGGGCATGAAAGTGCCGCGACCTGGGGCATACACAATATTGATCATCTCTGGGTGAACGGCTAACCATCAACCCTCACGCTTGAGGTTTGATGGTTTCGCTGCAATGCAGTTAAATAAAGCCGTTATTTTTCAGCTGTTTTTTTGCTACGTTTGGCTGCCGTCGTTGTCTTGGCTGCGGCTTTTTTAGGCGCGGCTTTCCTGGTTTTGCCTTTAGCACTTCCACCGTCTTTCGCCGCTTTTTCAGCCAGTAACTCGAGCGCCTGTTCCACGGTCAGCTCTTCAGGTGTGACACTCTTTGGCAGTGTCGCACGAATGCCAGCATGTTGCACATAGGGACCAAAACGGCCAGAGAACACTTCAATACGCCCCTCGCCTGACGGGTGTGCACCAAGGTCTGCCAATGGTGCCGGGCCTCCGGCCGCAGCAAGCAGCGCAACGGCGCCTGCCAGGTCTATGCTAAACACGCTTTCGGTTTTAGGAATAGACTTGAACTTGCCATCATGGTTGACGTAAGGCCCGAAGCGGCCGATATTGGCTACAATTTTCTTGCCGGTTTCCGGATGCTGGCCCAAATCACGCGGTAAGCTCAGCAGCATCTGTGCCGTATCGATATTCACCTGGCTCAGCGGAATTTCTTTGGGGATGCTGACACGCTTGGGCTTTTTCTTTTCGCCCTCGACCGGCAGCCCCACTTGCAAATACGGACCATAAGGGCCATTCATCAGCAAAATGTCTTTTTGTGTTTCGGGATCCTGACCAATCACGACCGGCTCGCTGGCGATATTGGCTTCCCCGTCAAGATTGCGCTTGTAATCGCACTTGGGGGTATCGTTATAGCCCGTACAGCCGATAAAGCTGCCATAACGGCTCAGTTGTTTTTGTAACTGCTTGCCACATTTCGGGCACTGCTCGTCGATCAGTTCATTGCCTGGTCTATCCACATCAGCCTTGACCAGAATCTGCTGGTTAAAGCCTTGCCAGAATTTTTCCATGACCGGCACCCAGTCCAGATTGCCTTCGGCAATTTCATCCAGCTCATTTTCCAGCTTGGCCGTAAAGTCATAATCCACATATTGTGTAAAATGCTCAGTCAAAAATTTATTGACCACACGGCCCACATCCGTCGGCGTAAAGCGTTTTTTATCCAGCAGCACGTATTCGCGGTCTTGCAGCGTTGAAATAATGCTGGCATAGGTGGAAGGGCGGCCAATGCCATGTTCTTCGAGTGCTTTTACCAGGCTTGCTTCAGAGTAGCGTGGTGGCGGTTCGGTAAAATGCTGTTCACCAAATATTTTCTCTACCGAGAGTACTTCGCCGGTTTCCAGGTGCGGCAATTTGGCTTCTGCATCTTCATCGTCGCCATCATCGTCCTTGCCTTCCATATATACGGCCATAAAACCAGGAAAAATCAGGGTTTGACCACTGGCGCGGAACAGGTTGGCTTCTGACCCCACCGCCAGATCCACACTCACGGCATCAAATTTCGCTTGTGTCATCTGGCAGGCCAGGGTGCGTTTCCAGATCATTTCGTACAGTTTGAATTGTTCGTCATTCAGGTACTGGCGGACGCTGGCTGGTGCGCGGCTAATGTCGGTCGGGCGGATCGCCTCATGCGCTTCTTGCGCATTTTTGGCCTTGGTTTTGTACATGATGGGCGCTTTGGGCAGGTAGTCTGCGTCAAAATGCTTTTTCACATAATCGCGGATTTGCATCACGGCTTCGGCGGCCAGGCTGAATGAGTCGGTACGCATATAGGTAATCAAACCGACGGTGCCACTGCCGACATCAATACCTTCATACAGTTGCTGCGCCACGCGCATGGCGCGGCTGGTGGTAAAGCCGAGTTTACGCACCGCTTCCTGTTGCAGGGTGGAGGTGGTAAATGGTGCCGCCGGGCTGCGGCTGCGTTGTTTTTTCTCGACACGGGTGACCGTGGTTTTACCTGCCGAGGCAAGCAACAGCTTGCCTACAATCTCGGCCTGCTGATCGTGGTTGGTGACGGTAAACTGCTCAACCTTGGCGCCATTGAGTTGTACCAGCTTGGCACCAAAGCCATGGGCATGCTTGAGCGCCCCCATATGGATGCTCCAGTATTCCTGACTGGTAAAGGCTTCAATTTCCAGTTCACGTTCGACAATCAGGCGCAAGGCAGGGCTTTGTACACGGCCAGCCGACAGGCCGCGGCGGATTTTTTTCCACAACAATGGCGAAAGATTAAAGCCAACCAGATAATCCAGCGCACGTCGTGCCTGCTGCGCATTGACCAGATCCATGGAAATATCACGTGGATGGTCGATGGCGTATTTGACTGCTGTTTGCGTAATCTCGTTGAATTCAACGCGCTTGAGCAGTTTGTTTTTAATCAGCTTTTTTTCGGCCAGAATTTCGGCAATGTGCCAGGAAATCGCTTCCCCTTCGCGGTCCGGGTCGGTCGCCAGATAGATGCTGTCAGCATTTTTGACGGCTTTGGCAATCGCATCCACGTGCTTGCTGTTACGGTCGATGATGTCGTATTTCATGGCAAATTGCCGGGTCGGATCGACCGCGCCATTTTTAGGAATCAAGTCACGCACGTGGCCGTACGAGGCCAATACTTCAAAGTCACTCCCCAAATATTTTTTGAGGGTCTTGGCTTTGGAAGGGGATTCAACAATCAGCAGTTTGGACATTGCGTGGTCTGTATGTAGGGTTGGCTAGATAATAGCAAGCGTTTCAGCGACTAGACAACAACTCATATGAGAAAGTGCAGATTTAAATGCCAGTCGGTGCTTAAACGTTGTTTATTCTTCAGTGCTGATGGCCACCGGAAAAGGCTTGCGTGCAAATTCAATCCGTTTGTCATCTTGCGTGGCAATGGTCAGCGCCATGTCGTTTGGCGCAAATTTCTCGTGATCAAACATGGGGTCTTCATCCTCCTCTTTCGCCTGGCTCAGATGCTTGAAGTCATACAGATCAAAGTCAGCCAGATGGGATGGCTCGACATTGCCAATGGCGCGGAAGATATTATTGATGCGACCGGGTTGCTCGCGTTCCCAGGCATTCAGCATATCCTTGATTTTTTGCCGTTGCAGGTTTTCCTGGCTGCCGCATAAATCGCACGGAATAATGGGGAACTGCATGCCACGTGCATAGGCGGCAATGTCTTTTTCGGCACAATAGGCCAGTGGGCGAATGACCATGAATTCGCCACGGTTGGTCGCCAGCTTGGGTGGCATCGCCTTCATTTTGGCGCCGTAGAACATATTGAGGAACAAGGTCTGCACAATATCATCGCGGTGGTGCCCCAGTGCAATTTTGGTCGCGCCCAGTTGTTGTGCCGTGGTGTAAATGATGCCGCGACGCAGGCGCGAACACAGGCTGCAGGTGGTTTTTCCCTCAGGGATTTTCTCTTTCACAATCGAATACGTATCCGCTTCGACAATGCGGTACTCCACACCCAGTTTTTCAAAATAGGCGGGCAAAATATCTGCCGGAAACCCCGGCTGCTTCTGATCCAGATTCATCGCGATCAAGTTGAAGTTGATCGGCGCGCGTTCCTGCAAGGCCAGCAAAATCATCAGCATGGCATGACTGTCCTTGCCGCCACTCATGCATACCAGTACGGTGTCACCCTCTTCAATCATGTTGTAATCACCAATGGCTTTGCCCGTAGCGCTGATCAACTGATTGCGCAGTTTTAAAAAGTTTTGGCTGACGTCGTCTGGATAATGTTTGATCTTCATAGGCGCGCATTATAGCGGAAAGAGCGCTATTGTCACGCTAAGTGTTTGATTATGCTAATTGAATTGTGGTTATACAGCCTCGACGTCTGCGTCGCACTGCGTATCCGCTGCAATCCATCTTTTAAACAGGCGGCTGGCCCCAGCATTCCAGCGTTGGGGGAGCCAGCGTAAAAACCGGGCTGGCCGGGTGACCATGCCACAAAAATAGCGTCGCTCGGTATCGCTCCAGAGTAATGCACGGCAAGGCATCTGATGTGGCCAAAGCAGGGCGAGGCTCACCGGGCAGGGTTCGGCAGCACAGCATACGCCACAGCCATTACAGGTTTCTCCAATGGCTGGCTTGGCTGGCGCCTGCGCATGGATGGTAATGGTTTGCCAGCCTTCTTTCATGGGCTAGAGACTTAAATGGCGTCCACCATCGACCGCCAGCACATGGCCGGTGACAAACGGCGCATCATAGATTAAAAACTTCACGGCTTTGGCAATGTCGGCCGGTTCGCCGCTGCGTTTGAGCAGGGTTTGCTCAATGACCTGTTGCCGATAAGCCGCATCAAACTCGAGGTTTTCATCGGGCCATAGCACGGGCCCGGGCGCAACCGCATTTACCCTTACCTGCGGGCTGAGTTCCTGCGCAAGTGATTTTGTCAGCGTGGCCAGACCTGCTTTGGCAATGCTGTAAATAATGTAATGTTTTTTCGGGCGCTCGATATGCATGTCGGTGATGTTGACGATACAGCCCTGACTGTCAATTAATGCGGGGGCCGCTGCCTGACTTAAAAAGAGCGGTGCCTTGAGGTTGCTGCCCATAAGCTCCTGCCATTGTTGCTCGTCAATATGACCGAGTTCTGTCGGGTAATAAGCTGAGGCATTGTTGATTAGTGCATCCAGTCTGCCAAAGCGTTGTAAGGTCGCTTCAATCAGCTTGGGCAGTTCCGCAGTGTTCAGCAGGTCGGCTTGTACCAGTGCCGCACTGTCAGCGCGCAGTGCATTCAGCTCTGTGGCCAGTGCGCGGGCCTCGTCCGCGCTGGTGTGGTAGTGAATCATCACTTGTGCATGCTGGCGATGCAGTTCACGCGTGATGGCGGCACCAACGCGTTTGGCACCGCCGGTGATCAGGATGACTTTGCTGGATGAAGTGGAATGCACGGTGTACTCTTTTCTTGACTGCTCACATTATAATGGTTGAATGACTGATCAACGGATTTCTTCACCATTGCCGCTGCCTGATGCTGCGGCACAGGCCCACAGCCATGCATTGCTCGAACAAATACAGCAGGCAATACAGGCACAGGGCGGCTGGATTTCATTTTCGGCCTATATGCAGATGGCCTTATATTTTCCGCACCTTGGGTATTACAGCGGCGCCGCTAATAAGTTCGGCCTTGGCGGCGATTTTGTCACGGCCCCTGAAATTTCATCGCTGTTTGCACAGGCGCTCGCCAATCAGGTACTGCCCGTATTGGCTGAAACACAGGGGGAGGTGCTGGAACTCGGGGCCGGCACCGGCAAGCTGGCTTTGGGCTTGCTCATGCGCTTGCATGAAATAGGATGTTTGCCCGCGCATTACCGCATACTGGAGGTGAGTGCCAACTTGCGCGCACGCCAGCAAGAAACCTTGCAATCCACACTGCCTGCAGAAGTGTTTGCGCGCATCGAATGGCTGGATGCGTTGCCGGAATCATTTGCTGGTGTGGTGATTGGCAACGAAGTGCTGGACGCGATTCCCACCCATATCCTGCAATGGCAAAATGGTGCATGGCTGGAGCGCGGTATTGCCGATGAGCAGGGCCTGGTTTGGCAAACCCGCCCGATGAGCAATCCTGCGATAGCCGCGCACATTGAAGTCAGCGCCTTGCCCGAAGGCTACATCACCGAAGTCAACCCTGCAGCCCAAGGCTTGATTGCCAGTCTCGCTGCCATGCTGCAACACGGCCTGATTCTGCTGCCGGATTACGGCTTCAGCGCCCGCGAGTATTATCATCCGCAACGCAACCAGGGCACCCTCATGTGTCACTACCAGCATTACGCCCACGACAACCCGTTGCTTTATCCCGGCCTGCAAGACATTACCGCACATGTTGATTTTACTGCCATGGCTGAAGCTGCTGTCGCCCATGGGCTGGATTGCGCGGGCTATACCAGTCAGGCACAGTTTTTAATCAATTGCGGTATCTTGCAATTGCTGCAACAGATTAATCCTGAAGACAGTGCACGCTATCTGCCGCAGGTGGCGGCGGTACAAAAGTTGCTGTCTCCGGCCGAGATGGGGGAGTTGTTTAAAGTGTTGGCATTGAGCAAAGGCTTGCAACTACCATTGCTGGGATTTGTGCAGGGCGATAAGCGGCACCAGCTTTAAGTTGGCTGTGGGCCATGTCTACGTGGTTGCTCTTTGATGATGCGCAAGAATCCGATGCTTCAAATTTCGGGTTGTTTTTTGTAGGGCGTCACTCAGCGGAGCTTGGTGCGCCGTATGGAATGTTTGGCTTTCAGGTGCGCTTTGATGCTGCTGTGTACTTATGAAATTTACCTTTTCGCCTTTAGGCGACCCTTCTTTCTTATGCTTGTCCATAAGAAAGAAGGCAAAGAACAGGACACCCCAGCTTCCGCTTGATTCCTGCGTTGCTCGTCAAAACAAGCGGTCGCGAAACTCGACCTGGCGGCTTGCACAAGACGCAAGCCACTGCGGGACTCAAGCAACCGCTTCCTTCATTTTGTTTTGCCTGCGCTACTCGGCGCGGCAGATGGGGCCCCAGAATGGACGCCATCATTTTTGCCGTTAAGTAGCGTCGCTGAAATTTAACAGTTGCTGAAAATCTTGCCAGCTCTTTTAGTCTTGCCTCCCTCTCCTGGCAGGAGAGGGTCGGGGAGAGGTTGCGGGGGTCCCATTTGCCGCGCCGAGTAGCGCAGATAAAGTGGGGCTTTTCTTTCCCCGACTTCTTTTGGACACGTAAAAGAAATCGGGCCGCCTGAAGGCGAAAAGCAACCCATCAAACAACCCCAAGAGTCTGATCCTCAATCATCTTAAATAACAATCCAATTTTGACCGGTTTTAAAGATTAATTCTCAAAAGTAAGATCTCAAATTTCATCATCAATAAAAACAATTAAAGACTGTTGATTACATTCTTTTTTGGCTGATGTTCGCACGCATCAATCAAAATCATCCTGCTCTAGTATAATGCGCCCCATGAATGAAATAGACCAAAATCTCCCCGCCGATGAAGCCCCATACCAGCGCCGTATCCGCAGTTTTGTATTGCGGCAGGGGCGCCTTACCAAAGGTCAGGAGCGCGCCTTGCAGACCGGTTGGCCGCAATTCGGGATTGAATATGCCACGCAAACGCTGGATTTGAATCAGGTGTTTGGTCGCGCAGAGGGTAAGAAAATTCTTGAAATCGGCTTTGGCATGGGCGATGCCACGGCCAAGATTGCGCAGACCTTGCCTGCGTGTGACTTTCTGGCAGTGGAAGTACATACGCCGGGTGTGGGCAGTTTGCTCAAGCTGATGCAGGAAGGGGATATTCAGAACATCCGGATTATCCAGCACGATGCTGTAGAGGTGTTGCAGGCCATGCTGGCGGATGCGTCATTGGATGGCGTGCATATTTTCTTTCCCGACCCATGGCATAAAAAGCGGCACCACAAACGCCGGTTAATTCAGGCGGAGTTTGTACAGTTGTTGTGCGCCAAATTGAAAGCGGGTGCTTACATCCATGTGGCCACAGACTGGCAGGAATATGCCGAGTGGGTGCTGGAGGTATTGCGTGCCGAGCCGCAGCTGGAAAATACGGCGGCTGACTATGCCGAGAAGCCTGCATACCGCCCGCTCACCAAGTTTGAAAATCGCGGTTTGAAGTTAGGCCACGGCGTATGGGACCTGGTGTTTCGGCGGGTCTAGGTATTTATTCAGCCAGTGGCTGCTCGGTGGGCGTTTCTTCTGGATCAGTGAACAGCCATTGCGCCAACACTTTCTCCGCCTCTTCCACACCTTGTTTTTTCAGGCTGGAAAAAAGTTGTACGGAAATATGCTTGCCCCACTGCATTTGCAGTTCTTTGCGCACTTTATTGAGGGTGATGGTAGACTCGCTGCGAGACAGTTTATCGCTTTTGGTCAGTAACACATGCACAGGATTGCCACTTGGTGTAAACCAATCCAGCATTTGGCGGTCTAGCGGAGTGAGCGGGTGGCGGCTATCCATCACCAGTACCAGGCCGGCAAGGCTGGTGCGCTCACTTAAATAGCGCGACAGTACATTTTGCCAGTGCGCACGCAAGGCTTCCGGCACTTTGGCATAGCCATAGCCTGGCAAGTCAACCAGGTGTTTGTCATCGCCCAGTGTGAAAAAGTTGATGAGCTGGGTACGGCCGGGTTGTTTACTGACAAAGGCGAGCCGGTTATGGTTTGCCAAGGTGTTGAGAGCGCTGGATTTGCCTGCATTGGAGCGTCCGGCAAATGCAACTTCTACCCCGCTTGCAGGGGGTAAATCGCGTAAATGATGTGCCGATACGTGAAAACGGGCATTCTGAAAAATGGGCATGATGGCTTGAACGTACAAAAGATGATTGACTATCAGCCTTCCATGCTATCACGAACAGGGTTTGTTTGATAAAATGTCAACGAACAAAAACGTTAGGACTATTGAGATATGTTGAAAAGCTTGAAAGCAGGATTGTTTCTGGGGTTGGCCCTGAGTTTGCAACCCGTATGGGCGGAAGAAGCAGCACCAGCGGAGGCTGTGCCTGCCGTCAATGGTCCGGAAAAAATTGTACAGAATGTCTGTGCGGCCTGTCACGGGGCGGATGGCAACAGCGTGATCACGACTAACCCCAAGCTGGCTGGGCAGCACCCAGGATACCTGGTGAAGCAGTTGACCAACTTTAAAGAAGGCACGCGTGCCAATGCGGTGATGTCTGGCATGGCCGGTGCCCTGAGTGCAGAAGATATGGAAGGGCTGGCCAAGTACTTCTCCAGTCAAAGTATCAAGCTGGCTAAAGCGAAGAGCAACGGCAAAGGGTCGCTGGGCGAAAAAATTTATCGCGGCGGTATTGCGGCAACCCAGGTGCCAGCCTGTGCGGCTTGTCATGGTGCAACAGGTGCGGGCTTGCCTAAACAGTTTCCGCGTCTGGCTGGACAACACAGCGATTACACTGTGCAACAGTTGCGCACATTCCGTACTGGTGAGCGTGCCAATGCACCGATGATGATGGCGATTGCTGCCAAAATGAGTGACGCCGAAATGCAGGCGGTTGCTGATTATATTCAAGGACTGCGTTAATTCTGCACGTGATGGCAAAGGTGGCTACGGCCACCTTTTTTGCTATGGATATGTCCTTTAAGTGCAACCTTTTGCGCGCGCGTGTCGTCCATATTCCGCAAGTTGCGTTATTGCATGGTCGATTGACTGTTTGCCGATAACTGTCCATTTTAAGAGAGTATTTTGAAATCCCCTGCTTCATTACAACAGCGTATTTACGAATTGCTCAGCTCCATGCGTTTTGCGGTGAGCTTGCTGACCTTGCTAGGTATTGCTTCAATTATTGGCACTGTGCTCAAGCAAAACGAGCCTTATCAAAACTACATCATCAAATTTGGGCAGTTCTGGTTTGAGCTGTTTGAACTGCTGGGCTTGCTGGATGTTTACCATGCAGCATGGTTTTTAATTATTCTGCTGTTTCTGGTGATTTCCACTTCGCTGTGCGTATTACGCAATACGCCAGTCATGGTAAAAGAGTGGAAAACCTATAAAGAGCACGCAAGCGAGAAATCATTGCGCTTGTTTGGGCACTATCGCAGTTTTAATACCACACAACCATTGCAGCAAGTGCAGGCCCGCCTGACAGAATATCTTACTGGTCAAGGCTACAGCTATAAGCTCAAGCCGCTACAAAGTGGTGATGTACTGGTCGCCGCCAAGTCGGGGACACATCAGCGTTTGGGCTATATTTTTACCCATGCGGCCATTGTCGTGATCTGTTTCGGTGGTTTGCTGGACGGTAATCTGCCATTCAAGGTACAGGAACTGCTGGGTTTGAAAAAGGTGGAAACGCTGGATATTCCGGCCAGTAAAGTGCCAGAGGTCAGTCGTCTGGGTGTGAATAACCTATCATTCAGGGCGAATATGACCTTGCCCGAAGGGGAGCGCGACAATATTGCGTTTGTGCGCGTGCGTGATGGTTATCTGGTACAGGACTTGCCATTCACGGTAGCACTCAAGGATTTTCGCATTGAGCACTACCCCACGGGCATGCCCAAGTCGTTTGAGAGTGACATTGTCATCACTGATCCTGATCTGGCAAAACCGATTGAAACCACCATCCGCGTCAACCACCCTTTTATTTACAAGGGCATTGCGATTTATCAGTCAGACTTTCAGGATGGCGGCTCCAAGCTGCGTTTCCGATTATGGAACCTTGCAGCCAACAGCCTGAATAGCAACGATATTGAAGGGGTCGTGCTGCGCAAGGGTTTTCTGGGTGAGGGTGATGCCAAGCTGACGGTTGAGTTTAACGAGTTCCGCCAGTTTAATATCCTCAATCTGTCAGCAGATGGCAAAGGCAAGCCACGCAATGTTGGCCCCAATACCACTTACAAGTTACGTAATGCCAGTGGTCAGGCGCGGGAGTATGTCAATTACATGCAGCCTTTGCAGTTGGATGGCCGCAGCTACTTTGTCTCGGGCATGCGTGAAACTGTCCAGGAAGAATTCAAGTACCTGCGTATTCCTGCGGATGATGCACTGGAAATAACTGGCTTTATGGCCTTGCGTCAGGCCATGCGAGATGAGCAGATGATGCAGCAGGTCGCCAGCCGTTTGGCGAAACAGGCGCCAGGCGATAAGCCCGCCCTTAAGGTGCAGTTTGAACAAAGCCTGCAACAACTGTTGCGCACGTTTAAAAAAGGCGGCTACAGCGCCTTGTCGCAGGTAATAGAAACGGCGGTACCGAAAGACCAGCGTGAACAGGCTGCGCAAATGTACCTCAAATTGCTCAACGCAGCAGCGCTGGAGGCCTATCAGCTGAGTCGGGAGGCTCGGCATTTAGATAAAGCTGCTGATGATCAGGTCACCGCGGTGTTTATTCAGGACAGTCTGAATGCCATGAATGATTTGTTCTTTTATGGCACGCCTTACTACTTCGAGTTGACCAATTATGAGCTTAAACAGGCCAGTGGTTTCCAGCTCACCCGTTCGCCGGGCCAGAATTGGGTCTACCTGGGATCGGTGATGCTGGTCGTAGGTATTTTTGCCATGTTTTATATCAGGGAACGCCGGCTGTGGTTGTTGATCAAACCACAACAGCAGGAAGTATTGCTGGCGATGTCCTCCAATCGTAAAAATATGGACCTGGATGCAGATTTTGAAAGCAAGCGGCAACAAATAGCCGCGCTATTGCAATAATACCGAGTAGTCTACGCATTGAGAGCGAGGAAATGATGAATACTTCTATGATGGCACCCACACCGTTTTGGCAGACCTTGACCAAATTTGACTGGTTGTATGCACTACTGTTACTGGCGGGAGGGGTGTTCTCCTATCAGCAGTACGCTGGCTATATGGACGTCTATGAGGTGAGTTTCCTGTTTGGTGCCGTTGCCTTGTTCAGCTATCTGGGCTGGCGATGGAATGCCATCGCCAGGCTGGTGCTCGGGGTGGCGGTGCTGAGTTTGCTTGGGGTAGTGAGTTATCACGGCAATCTGGCAAGCAGTGACCAGCAATTCCTGCTGAAGTTTTTACTGGCAAGCCAGTCAGCCATCATGTGGATGAATGTGCTGTTTGTCCTGGCGATGCTGACTTATTGGCTGGCGCTGTTTCAACGCTCTGAATTCACTGCCAAAGTGGCTTCTGCGCTGACCTGGGCGGCCACGCTGTTTGGTTTTGTCGGGTTGATGGTGCGCTGGTACGAGTCCTACCTGATTGCACCGGATATCGGGCATATTCCTATCAGTAATCTGTATGAAGTGTTTATTTTGTTCTGCCTGATTACTTCACTGCTTTATTTGCATTACGAGCAATCTTTTAAAACACGCCAACTGGGTGGTTTTGTGCTGATCGTGATTAATGCTGCCGTCGGCTTTATCTTGTGGTACACCTTTGATCGTCACGCGAATGAAATTCAGCCTTTGGTGCCTGCTTTGCAAAGCTACTGGATGAAGATTCATGTGCCTGCCAATTTTATCGGTTATGGTGCCTTTTCACTGGCCGCCATGGTGGCCGGGGCTTATTTGCTGGTGCAGCGCGGCATTTTAAGCAGTCGTTTGCCAGCGATGCATGTGCTGGATGATTTAATGTACAAGGCGATCGCCGTTGGATTTGCCTTTTTTACGATCGCGACTATTCTGGGTGCCATGTGGGCAGCCGAGGCCTGGGGTGGCTACTGGTCCTGGGATCCTAAAGAAACCTGGGCATTGATCGTCTGGTTGAATTATGCGGCATGGCTGCATTTGCGACTGATGAAAGGGTTGCGCGGCACCATGCTTGCCTGGTGGGCACTGGTGGGTTTGCTTGTCACCACTTTTGCATTCCTCGGCGTCAATATGTTCCTGAGTGGTCTTCACTCTTACGGGACTTTATAAATGTTGATGGTGTTGTGTTTTTAACCACGGCTATCCATTCAGAATTCTGATATTTTTTGATAGACCAATCCCATAGGGAGAAGCGCTTGCTTCTCCCTTTTGTTTTTCATCCTCCTGCGCCTATGTTGATTATTAATTTATATTTATAATTATTAATTAATGTTAATATTTTGTTGTTGGGCAGCTGTTATGTGCGCAACGTAAACAAGTGATGCAGTGTTTTTTCAATGAATGAACAACGAGGAGGATTGAAATGAACAAGCAACAGGGGTTTAGTTTGATTGAACTGGCGATTGTACTGGTCATCGCTGGATTATTGCTGGCAGGCGTGATGCGTGGGCAGGAGTTGATTGCCAACGCCAAAGTGAAGGGATTGGCCGCAGATTTTAGAAATATCCCGACTTATTTGTATGGCTATCAGGACCGGTTTAGGGTGTTGCCGGGGGATGATCATGCTGCCAATACGCATCTTACTGGTGGAGTGAATGCAGCAAGCACGAGTCAGGCGCAGGATGGTGTGGTTCAAGGTGCCTGGAATTCGACCAGTACTGATGATGAGTCGTATCTGGTCTGGCAGCATTTACGGTTGGCCGGCCTCATGAATGGCAGTACCGCGACAGGCGCAGCACAATATATTCCAAGAAACAGTGAAGGCGGTCAAATAGGGCTTGCCACTGTATCGAATGTCACTGAATTAACTGCTACTGGTTTAACGGGCTCACATTTGCTGTGTTCAGATGGCATTTTGGGCCGCTATGCCTTGCAGCTGGATGCTATGCTGGATGATGGTGTGGGTGATACGGGTGCTATGCGTGTATTAACAAAAGGCGCAGTAGCAAGTGCAGGCGTAAATGCGCCCGTCAACAGCACTCCATATTTAGTATGCATGAGTTTTTAGTGTAAAATACAACAAAGAAAAGACGCAAAAAGCCTGCTATTTCAGGCTTTTTGTTTTATGTGCCCGCCGCATGGCATTCCCGAGACCAATCTGTTTTAGAATGATAGCCGTTTTACGACCCTTACCCATATATGGCAAACGCAATAGTAGAAATTAAAGATCTATCCTTTGGATATAAAGGCAGATTGCTGCATCAAGGCATCAACATGACTTTTCCAAGAGGCAAGGTCGTGGCGATTATGGGGGGCAGCGGTAGTGGAAAAACAACTTTGCTGCGACTGATAGGCGGGCAGTTAAAGCCGAGCAAGGGCAGTGTGCTGGTGGATGGCGAAGTGGTGCATGCACAGAACCGTGATGGCATCTATCGCTTGCGTCGGAAAATGGGCATGCTGTTTCAGCAAGGCGCATTATTTACCGATTTGTCCGTGTATGAGAATGTTGCCTTCCCAATGCGTGAACATACAGATTTGACTGAAAGCATGATTCGCGATCTGGTGCTGATGAAGCTCAATGCAGTTGGACTGCGCGGCGCACACGCTTTAATGCCTACCGAACTGTCAGGCGGCATGGCTCGCCGCGTGTCCCTTGCGCGTGCCATTGCGCTGGATCCCAGCATTATTATGTACGACGAACCCTTTGCCGGACTCGACCCAATTTCGATGGCGGTCATTTGTGATTTGATTCGTAGTTTGAATGATGCCTTGGGCGCAACATCCATCATCGTGACGCATGACGTGGAAGAAACATTCCAGTTTGCCGATTACATTTATTTTGTGGCAAACGGTGTGGTGGCTGCCGAAGGCACACCAGATGATTTGCGCCAGTCGTCATTGCCGTTCGTACACCAGTTCGTCTATGGAGAAAAAGATGGGCCCGTCCCGTTTCATTATGCTGCGCCGGATTATCAGCATAGCCTGTTACGAGGGGCCCGTTGATGCATAAAATCAAACGTATGTTTTCACGTCTGGGTGCCGGATTTGTCAACAAAGTCTGGCGGCTGGGAGCGGGTGCACGTCTGTTCTGGCTGACACTGATCTCGTCAGGTGAGAGCTTTCGGCGCTTCAGGTTGACAGTGCGTGAAGTGTACTTCACCGGTGTCATGTCACTCATTATTATTCTGGTGTCTGCATTTTTTGTTGGGATGGTGCTGGCCTTGCAGGGCTATCAAACGTTGCAGAAATACGGCTCCTCGGAAGCGATTGGTGTATTGGTTGCCTTGGCCCTGGTGCGTGAGTTGGGCCCCGTGGTCACTGCCTTGCTGTTTGCCGGCCGTGCAGGCACCGCAATCACGGCCGAAATCGGGCTGATGAAAGCAACAGAGCAGTTGTCAGCCATGGAAATGATGGCGGTCAGTCCCATTGCGCGCGTGATTGCGCCGCGATTCTGGGCAGGTGTGATCGCCATGCCTGTCTTGGCAGCACTGTTTTCAATGGTGGGTATATTGGGTGGCTATCTGGTAGCCGTTCCCTTAATTGGTGTGGATTCTGGGGCGTTCTGGTCACAAATGCAAGCCAACGTTGATTGGCAACATGACATTCTCAATGGTGTGTATAAAAGCATCGTTTTCGGTGTGGCATGTACGATGATTGCCTTGTTTGAAGGCTATGATGCGCCGCCCACTGCAGAAGGCGTCAGTCGTGCAACGACCAGAACCGTCGTGACCTCATCGTTGGCGGTGTTGGGTCTCGATTTTATATTAACTTCGTTCATGATTAGCGTGTGATACGTCAATAGCCGCTGAATGTGGTCAGCGCAAAAAAGTAAAGGCTGGGAGAAGCAATGGATAGAACAACAATTGATTTATGGGTAGGTGTTTTTGTGGCCTTGGGCCTGGCGGCGTTGCTGGGCCTGGCGATGAAAGTCGGGAACTTGACCACCAGTAGCATTGGTGAAACCTATTTTGTGACGGCTAATTTTGAGAACATTGGCGGTTTGAAACCACGTGCACCTGTAAAAAGTGCAGGGGTGGTGGTTGGCCGTGTTGGAGAAATTAGCTTTGATCCGAAAACTTATGAAGCTGTCGTGAGTCTGAACATCGACAAGCGTTACGGTTTCCCCAAAGACACTTTTGCCAATATTTATACCGCAGGCTTGTTAGGCGAGCAGTATATTGGGTTGGAAGCGGGGGGTGACGAACAGCCTCTGAAAAATGGAGACAAGATTACGCAGACGCAAGATGCTGTTGTACTTGAGAAACTGATTAGCCAGTTCCTGTATAGCAAGGCAACAGAGAGTGATGACGCGCCTGAGAAAAAATCAGCATCAACCGAAAAGGATGCTGATCCGTTAGATGCCAGTCCATTGGACAAAATTGGTCATAACTAAGAATTTAAAACCGAATAAATTAAAGGGAAAGCGATGAGAAATTGGTGGTTGGCGAGTGCCATGTGGTTGTTCAGCGGATTGGCGATGGCGGGCATGGCGCCAGATCAGCTGGTAAAGAAAACAGCGGATGACGTGATTGAAGTGATTAAGTCAGACAAGGATATTCAGGCGGGTAACCAGCAAAAGATTTTTGCACTCGCAGAAGAAAAGATTCTGCCTAATTTTGACTTTGAAAAAGTGTCACGTATGGTGTTAGGTAAAAACTGGACCAAAGCGACACCTGAACAAAAGTCTGCATTTCAGGCCGAGTTTAAAACCTTGCTGTTGCGCACCTATGCAACTGCATTGTCGAAGTACAAAAATCAGACGATTGAATATAAGCCGTTCCGAATGGAAAATGATGCTGATAGTGCAACGGTTAAAACTGCGATTCAGCAATCTGGCGGTGACCCGATTTCAGTGGATTACACTTTGAGCAAAAAGGCAGATGACTGGAAAGTGTACGATATTGTCATTGAGGGTGTCAGCTTGGTAACTAACTATCGCAGTCAATTTGCGCAAGAGATTCGCCAGAATGGTTTGGACAGTCTGAACAAAAAGCTTGCGGACAAAAACAAGGCTGCGACAGGCAAATAATGTTTGTCTGAATACGACCTAATACAAGGAACTGATGTGGCCCAGGTAACACAACAAGATGGAACATTGCACTTTAGTGGAAACTTGCTGATTGGAAATATCAGCGAGACGCTGGCGCACATGCGTACGTTTAAAGTGAGTGTTCCATTGACTCTGGATTTTTCGCACGTACAGTCGGTAGATACCGCTGCCATCAGTCTGATACTTGAAATTCAGCGAGAGATACATCAGCAGCATCCCGACGCGTCCATCGTTAAAATCGTTGGGGTGCCGGATAATCTGCATAGTTTGATGAAGTTATACGGCGTAGATAGTTTCCTGTTAAATTAAACAGACAATCTAGTGAGGCAACCCCAGCTCTCAACAGAGGTGGGGTTTCGTTTTTTAAAGCATGGTGAAAGGTTTCCTGTGGTAGCAGCCGTTGATATACAAGGCATTACCAAAAAATTTGGTCAGTTTGAAGCACTGCGGGGCGTGGATTTGCAGATTGCCCAAGGCGAGTTTTTTGCACTACTGGGCCCCAATGGCGCAGGAAAGTCAACATTGATTAACCTGATTGCCGGGTTGCTTAAGCCAAGCTCGGGCACTATTCGTATCATGGGGCATGATGTGCAGGCCGACTACCAGCAGGCGCGAATGGCACTGGGCGTGGTCCCGCAGGAACTGGTGTTTGATCCTTTTTTTAATGTGCGCGAAATGTTGCGCTTTCAGGCCGGTTACTTTGGTCGAGGCCCTGAGAATGATGCATGGGTGGATGAGGTCATTGAAGGACTTGGTTTAACTGACAAGGCGCATAGTAATATGCGCAAACTGTCTGGTGGCATGAAGCGGCGGGCGTTGATAGCACAGGCTTTGGCACACAAGCCGGACGTGATTGTACTGGATGAGCCAACGGCTGGTGTGGATGTAGAGTTGCGGCAGATGTTGTGGCAGTTTATTCAGAAGCTGAATCAGCAGGGGCATACGATTATTCTGACGACGCATTATCTCGAAGAGGCGGAGACTTTGTGTGAACGTGTCGCCATGATGAAAAACGGAAAAATTGTGGCACTGGACACCACGCGCGAGTTGCTGAAAAACCACGCTGGCAAGCAGTTGACCTTGCGTTTGGCAGGCGCCTTGCCAACGGACTTGCAGGCTTGGGTCAAACAGCAGCAAGGCGATGAAGTGGTACTTAATGTCACGGACTTATGGCAGGTGGAAACTGTATTGGCCAGTTTACGTGCTGCGCAGGTCTCGGTGCTGGACATGCAGTTGCAAGAGATGGACCTGGAAGATGTATTCATGAATCTGGTAGGCAGTCACGGAGGGCAGGTGCGATGATGGATGCGCTGATGCAGTGGTTAAACCCGTTTTACTGGCTGGATGACCTTGTTCCAGCCCGTTGGCGCGGGATGTATACCCTGTTTAAAAAAGAACTGATGCGCTTCTGGCGGGTAGCGTTTCAAACGATTGCGTCGCCTATTTTGACCGCGCTCCTGTATTTGCTCATTTTTTCACACGTGCTGGATGCGCATGTCAAAGTGTACGAGCAGGTCAGTTACACGGCTTTTCTGGTGCCAGGCTTGATGATGATGTCGCTGTTGCAAAATGCATTCGCTAACAGTTCATCCAGCTTGATCCAGTCTAAAGTCATGGGGAATATCGTATTTTTATTGCTGACGCCGCTGAACACACTGGAGTTTTTCTGTGCATTTCTGGCCGCTTCCATGATTCGAGGATTGATGGTGGGCTTGAGTATTTATCTGGTGGCCTTGTTTTTTGTGGATGTGCCTACCGTACACCCATGGTGGATTATTACCTTTGCTGTGCTTGGCAGTGCTTTGCTCGGCACTTTCGGGATTATTGCAGGGATATGGGCCGACAAATTTGATCAGATGGCGGCCTTTCAGAATTTTGTGATTATGCCGCTGACCTTTTTGTCCGGTGTGTTTTATTCCATCCACTCCTTGCCCCCCTTCTGGCAGGCCGTGTCACAGTTAAATCCTTTTTTCTACATGATAGACGGGTTTAGATATGGATTCTTTGGTCAGGGCGATGTTTCGCCATGGCTGAGTCTGTCGGTGGTCGCGACCTTTATGCTGGCATTGGCGTGGGGTTGCCTAAAGATGATAAAATCCGGTTATAAATTACGTAGTTAGGGCCATGTGTACTCTCTTTACATGGCATACGATCAATTCAAAGAAAGTAGCAATCGAGTGTTAACAGCCGCACAAGTCGAAGCGTATATCCAAAGTGGTCTAAAATGCGACTATATCAAGGTCAATGGAGATGATGGCACGCATTTTGATGCTGTTATTGTCAGTCCGGCTTTTGATGGCAAGCGCATGGTGCAACAGCACCAACTGGTCTACGCCGCGCTTGGCGACCGCATGCGTGCGGAAATACATGCACTCTCTATGCAAACATACACCCCGGCGCAATGGCAGCAATTACAGCCGTGATCGCCAGTTTTAAGATTCTTCTGGAGTAAATTATGGACGTACAAGCAAAAATTAAAGAAACGGTCACCACCAATAAAGTGGTGTTGTTTATGAAGGGTAGCCCCAAATTTCCACAATGCGGATTTTCCAATGTCGCTACGCAAATACTCGATGCCTGTGGTGCCGAATTTGTAGCGATTGATGTGTTGCAAGACATGGATATTCGTGAGGGCATTAAACAATACGCTAACTGGCCGACTATCCCGCAGCTATATGTGGACGGGGAGTTTATTGGTGGCGCTGATATTATGCGTAGCATGTATCAAAGTGGGGAACTGCAAACCCTGTTGGCGAAAGCGTAATTTTGGATAAACTGATTATTGAAGGCGGCGTTTCTCTGCACGGCGAAGTGCTTGTCTCGGGTGCCAAAAATGCGGCCTTGCCGATTTTGTGTGCGGGCTTGCTGGCAGAAACGCCATTGACTCTGACCCGTGTGCCAGAGTTGCGAGATGTTGCCTCTACGCTCAAGTTGCTTGATACCATGGGTGTCAAGGTCAACAAGCAAGGGGACGTGGTCACGCTGGATGCCAGCGATGTGGCTTCATTTGAAGCGACTTACGAAATGGTGAAAACCATGCGTGCATCCATTTTGGTGCTTGGACCCTTGCTTGCGCGCTTTGGGACTGCGCGCGTGTCATTGCCTGGTGGCTGTGCAATTGGTTCACGCCCGGTAGATTTGCATATTAAAGGCCTACAAGCAATGGGGGCGGCCATGCATATTACGCATGGCTATATTCAGGCCAGTACGCTGCATTTGCCCAACCGTCGCTTGCAAGGCGCTAAATATTATATGGATATCGTCACAGTCACCGGCACCGAAAATCTGATGATGGCTGCGGCACTGGCACAAGGCACCACTGTGCTGGAAAATGCGGCTAAAGAACCCGAAGTCGTGGACTTGGCCGAGTGTCTGAACAAAATGGGTGCGAAGATCAAAGGGGCCGGTACGGATACCATCACCATTGAAGGTGTGGAACGACTGACGGGTGCGGAGCATCCGATTGTGTGTGACCGCATTGAAGCGGGCACCTATATGGTTGCAGTCGCCATGACGGGTGGGGAAGTGACGCTCAAAAATGCCCGCCCTGACTTGCTTGAGGCTGTGATTGAAAAACTGCGCGAAGCGGGGGCACAGATCAGTACGACGGCGCACAGTATTACCGTGAAAAGCTCAGGGAAGTTGAAAGCGGTCAATGTACGTACCGCGCCACATCCTGCATTTCCTACGGATATGCAGGCACAGTTTATGGCGATGAATACCATGGCAGAGGGTGTGTCAACGGTGGTGGAAACCATCTTCGAAAACCGGTTCATGCATGTGCAGGAACTCCAGCGCATGGGTGCCAATATCGAGGTGCAAGGCAATACTGCGCTTGTCAAAGGCGTCGCCGCACTAGAGGGTGCCAACGTGATGGCCACCGATTTGCGCGCATCGGCAGGACTGGTGTTGGCAGGTCTGGTCGCAGAAGGTGAAACGGTGATCGACCGTATTTACCATCTAGATCGTGGCTACGAACGACTCGAAGAAAAACTCAATCAATTAGGCGCCAAAGTGCGCAGAGCACACTGAAATCATGATCACAATCGCATTGAGCAAGGGGCGGATTTTTGACGAAACCACGCCGTTGTTAAGCGCTGCCGGTATCCATGCGCTGGAAGATCCAGAGGCATCACGTAAGCTGATTTTACCGACCAATCGCGAGGATGTACGCCTTGTGATTGTGCGCGCTACCGATGTCCCCACTTATGTGCAGTATGGCGCAGCAGATATTGGCATTGCCGGTAAGGATGTGCTGGATGAGCACGGCGGCGAAGGCTTGTATCAGCCACTGGATTTGAACATTGCCCGTTGCAAAATGATGGTGGCGGTGCGCGAGGATTTTGACTATGAAGCCAGTATCCGTCAAGGTGCGCGCCTCAAGGTGGTGACCAAGTATGTCAAAACGGCGCGTGAACACTTTGCTGCCAAAGGCATGCACGTGGATTTAATCAAGCTCTATGGTTCGATGGAACTGGGTCCATTGGTCGGTCTGGCCGATGCCATTGTTGATTTGGTCAGCACTGGTGGAACTTTACGCGCCAACAAGCTCAAAGCAGTAGAAGAGATTGGTGCCATCAGTTCGCGCCTAGTGGTCAATCAAGCTTCTTATAAAGTGAATCGTCCCTTGTTACAGCCGATTATTGACAGTTTTGCAGGCGCGATTCGCCACGACTAATATGTCGCAATGATTAATGGGCGTTTTGTTCGCCCGGACTGATAAGCACATGAATATAAAACGTTTAAATACTCAATCTACAGACTTCAGTCAGCAGTTAAAAGCGCTGTTGGCGTTTGAGACTGCGCAGGATGACAGCATTGATCTGGTGGTTGCCAATATCCTCAAGGATGTCAAAGCCCGCGGCGATGCTGCCGTGCTGGAATATACCAATCGCTTCGATAACACCAATGCCAGCCGGTTACCTGACCTGGAAATTCCCCAGGCAGATTTAGTAGCTGCGCTCGAAGGCTTGCCAGTGGCGCAACGCGAGGCCTTGCAAGCCGCAGCAGCACGCGTGCGCAGCTATCATGAAAAGCAGATCATGCAATCTTGGCAATATACCGAGCCCGACGGCACGCTGCTGGGTCAGCAGGTGACTTCGCTGGACAGGGTTGGCCTGTATGTACCAGGTGGCAAAGCAGCCTATCCGTCTTCCGTGCTCATGAATGCAATTCCCGCCAAAGTAGCCGGCGTGCAAGAGCTGATCATGGTGGTGCCGACGCCGAATGGCGAGAGGAATGCACTGGTGCTGGCCGCGGCTGCGGTCTGTGGCGTGGATCGTGTATTTTGTATTGGCGGGGCGCAAGCGGTGGGGGCCTTGGCCTATGGTACCGAGACCGTGCCGCAAGTGGATAAAATCGTTGGCCCGGGTAACGCTTATGTCGCAGCTGCCAAGCGTCGCGTGTTTGGTGTGGTAGGCATCGACATGGTGGCAGGTCCTTCTGAAATTCTGGTGATCAGTGATGGTAAAAGCAATCCTGACTGGACGGCGATGGACTTGTTCAGTCAGGCCGAGCACGATGAGCTGGCGCAAGCGATCCTGCTTTCACCAAGTGCTGAATTTCTGGATCAGGTTGAGGCCAGTATTGCACGGCAAGTGGTGGAGATGCCACGTCAGGAGATTATCCGCACTTCACTGCAAAACCGGGGGGCATTGATTCAGGTGAAAGACCTGGAGGAAGCAGCGGCAATTTGCAATTACATTGCGCCCGAACATTTGGAACTCTCCATGGATGATGCCCTGGCATTCAGCAAAAAAATCAAACATGCCGGTGCCATTTTCATGGGTCGCGATACTTGTGAAGCGCTGGGTGATTACTGCGCCGGGCCAAACCACGTCCTGCCGACCTCACGTACGGCTCGCTTCAGTTCGCCGCTGGGTGTGTATGACTTCCAGAAACGCTCCAGTCTGATTATGGTGTCGTCAGCCGGGGCGCAAACGCTGGGCAAAATTGCAGCGACACTTGCTTATGGCGAAGGCTTGCAGGCACATGCGCGCAGTGCCGAATATCGCTTGAAATAAGAGGTTGAATCATGAGTCAATTCTGGAGCCCGGTGGTCCATACGCTGACACCCTACGTGCCGGGTGAACAGCCCAGGTTGCAAAATCTGGTCAAGTTAAATACCAATGAAAATCCTTATGGACCAAGCCCAAAAGTGATTGCTGCCTTGCAGCGTGAAGCGGCAGACACTCTGCGTCTGTACCCTGATCCAAACTCCAGTCACCTGAAAACTGCCATTGCTGAATATCACGGCTTGCAGGCTAATCAGGTGTTCGTCGGCAATGGTTCCGATGAGGTGCTTGCGCATGTGTTTCAAGCCTTGCTCAAGCATGATTTGCCGCTGCTTTATCCAGATATCACTTATAGCTTTTACCCTGTGTATTGTGGCTTGTACGGTATTCAGTATCAAACAGTGCCGCTCAATGACAGGTTTGAAATTGCTGTTGATGATTACCTGCGCCCCAATGGTGGCATTATTTTCCCCAATCCGAATGCACCCACCGGCATTCCACTGCCTGTGCGCGAAATTGAGCGTTTGCTGCAAGCGAACACCCAATCCGTGGTGGTGGTGGATGAGGCCTATGTCGACTTCGGGACTGAATCAGCAGTGTCTTTGATTGCGCATTACCCAAACTTGCTGGTCACGCATACGTACTCCAAGTCCCGCTCGTTAGCAGGCTTGCGTGTAGGGTATGCGGTGGGTGACGCGACTCTGATTGAAGCGCTGATGCGTGTGAAGGATAGTTTCAACTCTTATCCCATAGACCGTTTTGCCGAAGCGGGCGCCATTGCAGCCTTGCAGGATGAGGAGTACTTCCAGCAAACCCGCCAGCAGGTCATCACGACACGCTCAACATTGGTCGCAGAGTTACAAGGCCTGGGGTTTGAAGTGTTGCCTTCGGGCGCTAACTTTATTTTCGCCAGGCATCCGGCACATGCTGGTGAGCAATTGGCTTCAGGATTGCGTGAACAGGCCATCATCGTCCGGCATTTTAAAAAGCCAGCGCGTATTGCTGACTTTTTGCGCATCACGATAGGTGGTGAAGTGCAAAATCAGGCCTTAATAGCAGCGATACGGAGCATTATCTAAGCCGGATGTTGCTAAAATCGGCCAATTGCCTTAATTAGACTGCTAATGCCCCTCAATTTGACAGCTTACGCTACAAAAAAATATGCATCAATGTTGTCAATTTGTTCCAAATGCGGTTATGATGCGACATATTGTACGTTTTGTGCAGTAATGGGTGCATTTGTATCATTGCTGCGTGAAAAGTTCATTTTTTTGGATTGAAAATAGAGCAAACTCGGAGGAAGAAAAATGGCACAAACCCAGATGGCATTGGATTCATTGGATTTTGACGCAACGATCGCATTGGCAGCCAAAGTGGCGCCACACGTAGATATCTTGGAAATTGGTACACCTTGTATCAAGCACAACGGTATTGAATTGCTGAAAGCATTGCGCGCAAAATTCCCTAACAACAAGATTTTGGTTGACCTGAAAACCATGGACGCTGGCTTCTATGAAGCTGAACCGTTCTACAAAGCAGGTGCAGACATTTGTACAGTATTGGGTACTGCTGACATCGGTACTATCAAAGGTGTGATTGACGCGGCTAACAAATACGGTAAAGAAGCGCAAATCGACCTGATCAACGTAAACGACAAAAAAGCACGTACACTGGAAGTGGTTAAATTGGGCGCGCACATCATTGGTGTGCACACAGGTTTGGATCAGCAAGCTGCTGGTCAAACACCATTTGCAGACCTGGGTCTGGTATCCGGCTTGAAAACAGGTGCTAAAGTGTCTGTTGCTGGCGGCGTTAAAGCAGCGACCACCAAACAAGTAGTGGATGCAGGTGCTGACATTGTGGTGGCAGGTGCTGCCATTTACGGTGCTGCTGATCCTGCTGCTTCTGCTGCTGAAATTACTAAAATTGCACACGGTTCAGCTGCTGCATCTAAAGGTGGTAACAAATTGTTGCCATGGATTATTGCTGCTGTTGCTGCTGTTCTGGTGTTCTCTCTGTTGGGTAAAAAACCTGAAGAAGCTGCAGCGCCAGCCGCTGAAGCACCAGCTGCAACTGAAGTTGCACCAGTTGAAGAGGCACCTGCTGCTGAAGCACCTGCCGCGACTGAAGAAGCTGCACCAGCTGAAGCTGCACCAGCAGAACCAGCTGCTCAGTAATTCAGTATCAAATTTCAGCGCCAGCTGTGATTTGCAAAAGCAGCCCCGAGTGGGCTGCTTTTTTGTTTTTTACCGTTTGCTTTTGCTACTGTCGATGGCTTTAAGGTAGAATGCACCCATTATCGATAAATCTCGGCAATTCCTTTCTCGTTTATGTCACGTCAAGCAGAAGTCACGCGCAACACACTGGAAACACAAATCACCGTCAAGATTGATCTCGATGGTCAAGGCCATTCAGATCTAAACACTGGCATTGGATTTCTGGACCATATGCTCGATCAGATTGCACGTCATGGCATGATGGATCTGACTGTACACGCCAAAGGTGACTTGCATATCGATGGGCATCACACGGTTGAAGATATTGGCATTACCTTGGGCCAGGCATTTGCCAAGGCGCTGGGAGATAAAAAGGGTTTAACCCGCTATGGACATAGTTATGTGCCTCTTGATGAAGCGTTGAGTCGCGTGGTGCTGGATTTATCCGGCCGCCCGAGCTTGGCCTTTGATTGTCGGTTCACACGTGCCATGATCGGCGAGTTCGATGTCGATTTGGCGTATGAATTCTTTCAGGGTTTTGTCAATCATGCACTGGTGACCTTGCACATCGATAACCTTAAAGGGCATAACGCGCACCATCAGGCTGAAACCATATTCAAGGCGTTTGGACGTGCCTTGCGCATGGCCACCACGCTTGATCCACGGATGGCAGGGATGATGCCTTCGACCAAGGGATCTCTATAAAGGTTGATGGACTGCGCATGAGTCGTTTCCAAGTGGCCGTCATTGATTACGGCATGGGTAATTTAAGGTCGGTTGCCAACGCATTCAAAGCGGTGGCGCCTGACATCACCATCGCCGTGACCAGTGACCCGACAGTCATCGCTGAAGCTGAGCGTGTCGTCTTTCCTGGGCAAGGCGCCATGCCTGATTGTATTCGCGAGCTGGATGCCCGCAATTTACGTCAGGCAGTCATGGATGCGACCGGCACCAAGCCTTTTTTAGGAATTTGTATTGGCCTGCAAATGCTGTTTGAGCATTCCGAAGAGGGCGATGTGTCGGGGTTGGGGGTGTATCCCGGAGAGGTCAAGCGTTTCCCCGCTGATCGTATGATTGATGCGCAGGGCGGCAAGATGAAGGTGCCGCACATGGGCTGGAGTCAGGTACATCAAACGCACGCTCATGAGATGTGGGCGGATATTCCTGATCAGTCACGATTTTATTATGTGCATAGTTATTATGTGGCCCCGACTGAAGGCGCACTGACTGCTGCGACGACAGCCTATCCATTTGATTATACTTGTGCGATTGCACGCGATAATGTGTTTGCGGTGCAGTTTCACCCGGAAAAGAGTGCAGAAGCCGGCTTGCAACTTTTACGCAACTTTGTAAACTGGAAGCCCTGATCTCGGGGCAGCCAGTTTTTTATCAGAACTTGTTATTTTTCATACGACAACAGCATGTTAATTATCCCTGCAATTGATTTAAAAGATGGTCACTGTGTACGTTTAAAGCAGGGGCTGATGGAAGAATCCACCGTATTCTCCGAGGATCCTGGTGCGATGGCCAGGCATTGGGTCGATCAGGGTGGCAAGCGCTTGCATTTGGTTGACCTGAATGGCGCATTCGCGGGCAAGCCTGTGAATGAAGCCGCGATCAAATCGATCGTCGCTGCAGTGGGCGGGGATATTCCGATCCAGTTGGGTGGAGGTATTCGCGATCTGGATACGATTGAGCGTTACCTGGATGACGGTATCAGTTATGTGATTATCGGTACCGCCGCAGTCAAAAACCCCGGTTTTCTGCATGAGGCCTGTTATGCGTTTCCTGGTCAGATCATGGTGGGGCTGGATGCCAAGGACGGCAAAGTGGCTGTAGATGGCTGGTCCAAGCTGACCGGACACGATGTGATCGATTTGGCCAAAAAGTTTGAAGATTATGGCGTGGAAAGTATTGTCTATACGGATATTGGTCGCGATGGCATGTTGACTGGCGTGAATATTGAAGCCACCGTGGCGCTCGCGAGAGCCTTGACCATCCCAGTGATTGCCAGTGGTGGTGTGACTAATCTGGATGATGTGCGCAGATTGTGTGCAGTTGCCTCCGAGGGGATCGTTGGCACAATCACCGGACGTGCCATTTATGAGGGCTCGCTCGATTTTTCAGCGGCACAACAACTGGCGGACGCATTGAGTACATCATGACCGGATGGCAATAATGGGTTGCGCAAAACGAATTATTCCGTGCCTGGATGTGACCGATGGCCGCGTCGTTAAAGGGGTTAATTTTCTGGAGTTGCGTGATGCCGGAGATCCGGTGGAAATTGCGCAACGCTATAACGAGCAAGGCGCCGATGAGCTCACCTTTCTCGATATTACAGCCAGTTCGGATAACCGCGACCTGATATTACATATTATTGAACGCGTTGCCGAACAGGTGTTTATTCCACTCACGGTGGGTGGTGGTGTGCGCAAGGTAGAAGATGTCCGTCGCCTGCTCAATGCTGGCGCAGATAAAATCAGTATCAATACAACTGCAGTGCTTAATCCGCAAGTGGTTGAAGATGCCGCCAGTCGGTTCGGTTCACAATGTATCGTCGTGGCGATTGATGCCAAAAAAGTGGATAATCAGCCATTTGAGTGGGAAGTATTTACCCATGGTGGTCGCAATCCTACCGGGCTGGATGCCGTTAAATGGGCAGAAAAAATGGTGAGTCTGGGAGCTGGTGAACTACTGGTCACCAGCATGGACCGGGATGGCACCAAAATCGGATTTAATAACCCGCTGAACAAGGCGATCAGTGATGCCGTCGCTGTGCCGCTGATTGCATCCGGCGGCGTAGGCAATCTACAGCACCTGGTTGAAGGGGTTACCTTGGGCGGTGCTGATGCGGTGTTGGCCGCAAGCATTTTTCATTATGGTGAATTCACCGTGCAACAGGCTAAAGCGTATATGCGTCAACATGGGATAGAGGTACGATGAACTGGCTCGATCAGGTTGCGTGGACAGCGGATGGTCTAGTGCCTGTCATCGCCCAGGAAAAAGACACCGGCAAAATTTTGATGTTTGCCTGGATGAACCGCGAGGCATTGCAACTGACGCGTGACACCGGTCATGCCGTGTATTTTTCACGCTCGCGCAACAAACTCTGGCACAAAGGCGAAGAGTCTGGCCACACGCAAATCGTGCATGATATTCGTCTCGATTGCGACAACGATGTGGTACTGGTGACAGTCGAACAACAAGGCGGCATTGCCTGTCATACTGGACGACACAACTGTTTTTTCCAGCAACTGCAAGGTGATGACTGGGTGACTGTAGAGCCTGTGCTCAAAGACCCGAAAGCGATTTACCATGAATGATGTATTGAACCGTTTGTCCGAATTGCTGGAGCAGCGTAAAGCGGCGGATCCAGCCAGTTCTTATGTGGCCAAGCTCTATGCCAAAGGTATGGACAGCATACTGAAAAAAATTGGTGAAGAAGCCACTGAAACAGTAATTGCGGCAAAAGGTGGCAATCGCGATGAAATCATTTATGAAACGGCCGACTTATGGTTTCACACGCTGGTCATGCTGAGTCATGCTGGATTAAGTGCCCAAGACGTGCTGAACGAACTGGCACGGCGCGAAGGGTTGTCTGGCATTGAAGAGAAAGCGAGCAGAGCATCATGAGTGCCGATTGCATTTTTTGTAAAATTGCCACTGATGCGGTGCCTGCCAAGAAGTTCTATGAGGATGATGAAGTCATGGCTTTCCATGACATACGTCCCCTGGCAAGAATTCATTTTTTAATCGTGCCCAAGCAGCATATTGAAACCTTGAAGGACTGTCAGCCTGAACATCAGGCGTTGCTCGGTAAAATGCTGTTGCTGGCAGCCAGATTGGCCAGTGAACAAGGCCTGGTCGGTTATAAAACACAAATCAATGTCGGCCGTGAAGGTGGGCAAGAAGTGTTTCACCTGCATTTGCATGTGTTTGGCGGCGGCCCGGTTGCCTGATCGCTGCAGTTTACATTTAAAGGAGCATCATCATGGGTTCATTTAGCTTGTGGCACTGGTTGGTTGTGTTGCTGATTGTGGTGCTGGTGTTTGGTACCAAGAAATTACGCAATATTGGCGGGGATGTGGGTGGCGCAGTCAACGAATTTAAAAAGGCCATGAACGAAGGCAAAGATGGCAGCAAGCCTGAAGAATTGTCTGACCAGAATAAACACTAAATTGTCACGCCGTGTTTGATATTTCATTTTCCGAACTGATGGTGATTGCCGTAGTCGCGCTGATTGTGATCGGTCCGGAAAAGCTGCCCAAAGTCGCCCGCACTGCGGGCGCTTTTTTTGGGCGTATGCAGCGCTTTGTGTCACAGGTTAAAGATGAGGTTAATCGTGAAACCCGTTTCCAGGAGTTGCAACATTTGCAGGACGAGGTCAAGTCCAGCCTGCAGCAGGAGCTGGATGCTGTCAGTCACAGTATTGCCCCCCCTGCAATGCTGGATATGGCACCTCAGATAGAGGCCACTGTATCCAAGCCGCGTAAGCCTCGTGCAACCAAAGTGGAAAAAAAGCAGGTTGGCAGTGATTTTGGTGTAGGCACGGATGTGAGTGCCAAGCCTGTCAGGGCTCGCAGGCCCGCTGCCAAGAAACCCTCTGCTGCCAATAGCCCGGATTTATTTGAAGGGCATGCCGACGGGCAACAGGCGAAAGAAGAAGCGACAACGTCGAGGCCCCGTACGCGCAAAAAAACCTCCTCAATAATCGCACCAACAGAATCCTAGCGCGGGCGATTGAATACCATGACCCCGACTGAAAGTTTTGTCATTCATCTGATTGAGTTGCGTAACCGGCTGCTGCGCGCGGTCGCTGGTTTGCTGGTGGTGTTTATTGCGTTGTTTCCGTTTGCCGACAAAATGTACAGCTTGCTTGCTGCACCTTTGCTGGCGAAGCTGCCACAAGGCGCGCAGATGATTGCTACCGCCGTCACTACCCCGTTTTTTGTGCCGATGAAGGTGACCATGCTGGCTGCATTTCTGATTGCTTTGCCATGGATGCTATATCAATGCTGGGCATTTGTAGCGCCTGGCCTGTATGCACATGAAAAACGTCTGCTAGTGCCTTTGCTGGTCTCCGCACTCATTTTGTTTTTTACCGGCATGGCCTTTGCCTATTTTGCAGTGTTTCCGGTCGTCTTTGGATTTATTGTCGCCAGTACCCCGCAAGGTGTTGCAGTGATGACCGACATTGCCGAGTACCTGGATTTTGTGATGGGCATGTTTATGGCGTTTGGCTTTGCTTTTGAGGTGCCGGTGGCTGTAGTGTTAATAGCCTTGATGGGCTGGGTCAATTTGAGTCAGCTGAAGGAGGCGCGTGCCTATGTGGTAGTCGGTGCGTTTGTATTGGGGGCGATTTTTACCCCGCCTGATATCGTTTCACAATTTATGCTCGCACTGCCTTTATGGCTGCTGTATGAGGCGGGCTTGCTGGTGGTGCGCTGGATGCCACAGCCAGCGACTGCCAGCCGTTAGTCCTCAGTCTCAATCTGGGGTTTTGCCGGGAGTGGGCGCTTACCTACCACCAGTTCAATTGCAGATGTTTTGCCTGCCCGTATGATAGACAGTGTCGCCTTGTCACGGGGCTTGAGCATGGCAATGATATTCAGCATGGACTTGCTGTCTGTCACCGGTTTGTCGTTAATGCCCACCAATATGTCACCCGGGCGCAGGCCTGCACGATCGGCCGGACTGTTGAGCAACACCCCAGCAATTAACGAGCCACCATTGCTTTTCAGGCTGAACGATTCGGCGAGTTCTGGTGTGACATCCTGTGCCTCAATGCCAATCCAGCCGCGTGTGACTGAGCCGTTAAAAGTGATCTGTTCCATGACCTGTCTGGCAATGCTGACAGGGATTGCAAAGCCTATGCCCATGCTGCCACCATTGCGCGAGTAAATCGCGCTGTTGATGCCAATCAGGTTGCCATTGCTGTCAATCAGTGCGCCGCCGGAGTTGCCGGGGTTGATAGAGGCATCTGTCTGGATGAAGTTTTCAAAGGTGTTGATGCCGAGATGATTGCGGCCAAGTGCGCTGATAATGCCTTGCGTCACCGTTTGGCCTACCCCAAACGGGTTGCCAATGGCCAATACCACATCACCTACCTTCATCTGGTCACTGCTGGCAAAGGTAATCGCTGGCAATTTTTTCTGGTCAATCTTAAGCACGGCCAGATCTGTATCCGGATCTGTGCCCACCACTGTGGCTGACAGTTTTCTGCCATCGCTCAGTGCTACTTCAATGCGGTCAGCAGAGCTGATGACATGGTTGTTGGTGAGAATAAGGCCATCATCACTGACAATCACACCACTTCCCAGACTGTTCTCAGGCTGTTCTTCCTCCTCATCCATTTCCTCGCCAAAAAAATGCCGAAACAGCGGATCATTTTTTAATGCTCGGTGCGGGTCTTGGCTGAGCTTGGCGGTTGTAAAGATATTGACTACCGAGGGCATTGCTTTGCTGGCTGCTGAACGGTAACCAGACTTGGCGATGGCAGCTGCATCAGTGGCTGATTCCTTGATCACCAGCGTTTGATTGCTGGGTTGAGTCAGCAGGTTGGGATAGAATAGCCGCACCACAAACAGAATGCCCAGGCAGACCGTGACTGCTTGTGTGAATATAGACCAGAGTTGTCGCATGTTTCGCCAATAAAAAGAATATCTTAACAATTGATTAGTATATGGGATATGCCCTATGGAATTAAAGCTTCTTGTGTCTGAATTGGCTAATTTTTTGCAAGTCAGCAAATTTCAGGACTACTGTCCGAATGGCTTGCAAGTCGAAGGGCGTCCGCAAGTACAGCGTATCTTGTCAGGTGTGACTGCAAGCCAGGCCTTAATCGATGCGGCCATTGAAATGAATGCGGATGCTATTTTGGTCCATCACGGTTATTTTTGGCGAGGTGAAGCGGCAGAAATCACCGGGATGAAAAAGCAGCGGTTGAAAAGCCTGCTAAATCACGACATCAGCTTGCTGGCTTACCATTTACCCTTGGATGCGCATCCAGTGGTGGGTAATAACGTGCAGCTTGGGCAGCAAATGGGCTGGACCGTCAGTCGCTATCTGGATGAGCGGAATATGTTGCCGGTCACGGAGTTGGCGCAAGCCATCACTTTGCAGGCAGTCTCGGAGCATCTTGCGCAATGTTTGCAGCGCCAGCCGCTGGTTCTGGGCGATTTGTCGCGGCCTGTGCGCACTGTCGCCTGGTGCACGGGCGCCGCACAGCAATATATACAGCAGGCCATTGATGCCGGCGTAGATTTATTTATCAGTGGGGAGGTCTCAGAGCAAACCTATCATGCTGTTGCTGAGTCGAATACTGCATATATGGCGGCCGGACACCATGCGACAGAGCGTTATGGGGTGCAGGCTCTGGGGCAATGGCTGGCTGAAAAACATGGAATTTCGCATCAATATTTTGAGATAAAAAACCCTATTTAAGTCAATATTATCAATAACTTAAAGAATATAATTTGGATTGTTCCTACAAAAAATGTATAATCGCGATTCAAGTTTTGATCTAACTGTTGCCCCACAAGGGCAGATTAAGGAAGCCAATGTCAGAAAACAAAATTGACAACAACGGCCTGTCGTTCAGCCAGCCGTCGGAAGTTGACCTGCAAAAGCGTGATTTTCTGGTCAAAGCCGCGGCTGCGACTGGTGCGGTCGGTGCTGCTGCGGTTGCGGTACCGTTTGTTGGCAGCATGTTGCCAAGTGAGCGTGCAAAAGCTGCGGGTGCGCCGGTCGAGGTTGATATCAGCAAGTTGAAACCAGGCGAGAAAATGACTGCCGAATGGCGAGGTCAGCCGGTGTGGATTGTCCGTCGTACGCCAGAAATGCTGGATAAGCTGGCCAAGCATGATGATACGTTGTCTGATCCGAATCTTGAAGTGCCGCAGCAACCTGACTATTGTAAAAATAAGGCGCGTGCGATTAAACCTGAATATGCGGTGATGCTCGGCACCTGTACGCATTTGGGCTGCTCACCTAACGATAACTTCGCGATGACTGCAGACTGGGATGGTGGCTTCGTCTGTCCTTGTCACGGCTCCAAATTTGATTTGTCAGGCAGGGTGCTTAAGGGCTCACCTGCGCCGACCAATCTGGTGGTGCCTCCACATCAATATTTAACAGAAACGTCCATTTTGATTGGTGACGACAAAAAGGCGGAGGCATAATCCATGGCTGCTCCAAAAAAAGTTGAAACAACAGGTCTGTTAGGGTGGGTTGACACAAGATTTCCGCTCACCAGTACCATTAAAGGGCATTTGACTGAGTACTACGCGCCCAAGAATTTTAATTTCTGGTATTTTTTCGGTTCATTGGCTTTATTGGTGCTGGTGTTGCAAATTGTGACCGGCATCTTTTTGACGATGAACTACAAGCCGGATGCCGAGCTGGCATTTGCATCTGTTGAGTACATTATGCGTGATGTATTTGGTGGCAACATCATCCGCTACATGCACTCTACCGGCGCTTCCATGTTTTTTGTGGTGGTCTACCTGCATATGTTCCGTGGCATCATCTACGGCTCATACCGCACGCCACGCGAGCTGATCTGGTTGTTTGGCGTGGGTATTTTTTTGGTGCTGATGGGTGAGGCATTTTTTGGCTACCTGCTGCCATGGGGGCAAATGTCCTACTGGGGTGCGCAGGTTATCGTGAACCTGTTCTCCACCGTGCCGTTTATTGGCCCAGACCTCTCCGAGTGGTTGCGCGGTGACTATCTGGTTTCCGACGCGACATTGAACCGTTTCTTTGCGTTTCACGTCATTGCTTTGCCGATGGTATTGCTGGGCTTGGTAGCAGTGCATATTGTGGCATTGCACGAGGTGGGCTCCAATAACCCGGACGGTGTGGAAATCAAGGCGCACAAGGATAAGCAAACCGGCATTCCGCTGGATGGCATTCCTTTCCATCCTTATTATTCTGTGAAAGATCTGGTCGGTGTGGTGGCTTTCCTGATGGTATTTTTTGCCATTGTATTTTTCATGCCGGAAATGGGTGGCTACTTTCTGGAAGCCAACAACTTTATTCCTGCTGACCCGCTGAAAACACCTCCGCACATTGCACCAGTCTGGTATTTCACGCCTTACTACTCGATTCTGCGTGCAGTGCCGCCAATTGGTATTTCACAATTTCCAGGCGTGGTGGCCATGGGGCTGTCAGTCGTGGCTTTTGCTTTCCTGCCATGGCTGGACAAGAGCCCGGTGAAGTCGATTCGCTATCGTGGCGCCTTGTACAAACGCTGGTTGGCAGCCTTTGTGATCAGCTGGGTACTGCTTGGTTATCTGGGAACGATTCCGGGTGATGCTTGGGGGCAGTTTGGTTCATGGTTGGGGCGTGCAGACCGCGCAACAGTCGTTGCCCGTATTTGTAGTGTGGTGTACTTTGCATTCTTTGCATTAATGCCTTGGTATACCAAAAAAGATCAAACCAAGCCAGTGCCAGAAAGGGTGACTCACTAATGATTAAGAAAATGTTTATTCAGGCGTTTACAAGCCTGACATTGCTGGTCTCAGGTGCGGTGTTGGCCAATGAAGTGCATATTGACGTAAAAGCGCCAATTAGCATGAGTGACAAGGCTTCATTGCAACGCGGTGCCAAGATATTCGTTAACTATTGCCTCAACTGTCATAGTGCTAACTACATGCGCTACAACCGCTTGCAGGACATTGGCCTTACCGACAAGCAGATCAAGGATAACTTGCTGTTTGCAGGCGCAAAAGTAGGTGAAACCATGCGTATCAGCATGAATCCTAAAGATGCCAAAAAATGGTTTGGCGCTGCTCCACCTGATTTGAGCGTGGAGGTGCGTGCACGTGGCGCGGATTGGGTGTATGCCTACCTGCGTAGCTTCTACAAGGATGACACCCGTCCAACTGGCTGGAACAACCTGGTATTTGATAAGGTTGCGATGCCGCATGTGCTGTATGAGTTGCAAGGTGTTCAGGTGCTTGATCATGAAACGCATACACTCAAGGTGGAAAAAGCGGGTAAGTTAAATCCGCAAGAATACGACCAGTTTGTAGGCGATTTGACTAACTATCTGGCTTTTATGGCGGAACCTGCAAAGCAGTCACGTATGTGGATTGGTTTGGCTGTGTTGCTGTTCCTGTCCGTGCTGTTTGTTCTGGTGAAGAAAATTAAAGCGGAATACTGGAAAGATATTCACTAACCAGCAATCAGGTCCGACACCAAGGCCTGAGGCCTTGGTGTCTTTTTTTATAGGGAAACTAAATTATGATGAGATTGTATTCGGGTACCGTTGATCCTTACAGTCACCGCTGCCGTATCGTGCTGTTTGAAAAAGGCATGGACTTTGAAGTGATAGATGTAGACTTAACCAACAAGACTGAGGATCTGGCAATTCTGAATCCTTATGGTGAAGTGCCAGTGCTGGTTGAGCGTGATTTGGTATTGTCAGAAGCCAATATTATCAATGAGTATATTGATGAGCGTTTTCCTCATCCGCAATTGATGCCTGCTGACCCGGTGATGCGCGCCCGTGCACGCCTGTTTTTATACAACTTTGAAAAGGATTTGTTTAGCCATATCAAAGGTGTTGAGTCGGGTGATGATGTGCAAGCAGATCAGTCACGCAAAATCATTCGTGATAATTTAACCCAACTGGTGCCTATTTTTGGCAAGCAAAATTACCTGATGGGGGATGAGTACTCCATGCTGGATGTGGCCATCGCGCCATTGCTCTGGCGTTTGGGGCATTACGGTATTGAATTGCCTAATCAGGCTTCTCCTTTGCTTAAATATGCGGAACGCCTCTTTTCGCGGCCAATGTATGCAGAAGCCATGACGCCGTCAGAAAAAGCAATGCGTAAATAAATAATGTCTTGAATATGCAGCGCGGTAATTGTTTACCGCGCTGTTTTTTTAGGGAGGCTAAATATGACTCAGTTAATTCCAACGACAGGTTATTTGATACGCGCAATTCATGAATGGTGTGTCGATAATGCACTGACGCCACATCTGCTGGTCAAGGTCGATGGCTCAACGCGTGTGCCGATGGCATATGTGAAGGAGGGGGAAATTGTCCTTAATATTAACTATACGGCGGTTAAAGACCTGCACATTGATAATGATGCCGTTGTGTTTTCTGCCAGGTTTAACGGTGTCGCTCAGCATGTATATGTGCCGATCTGGCGAGTAGCTGGAATTTTTGCCAGAGAAAACGGCCAAGGCATGTTTTTTGAAGTGACCGAGGATGGTGCCCCCCCTGAAATTCCGCAAGCGAAGGTCGATGCGGCGGCACCTGTTGTCGATGGTGCCAAAAAATCACATCTTAAAGTGGTTAAATAATGGTTGGCATCAGGCGAGTTTGCCTGTCTTCAAAGTTTGGTGCCCGACGCATCTTCTTTTTTTGCAGAAATTTAAAAAAATTCTTAAAAAGCACTGGATAAGTCCATAAAAAAAGTGATATAGTTGCGCCTTTCCGAATTGCCGGGTTAGCTCAGTTGGTAGAGCAGCGCACTTGTAATGCGAAGGTCATCAGTTCGATTCCGATACCCGGCACCATCGATTTAAAATGTAGTTGGCATTGACGCTACCTGCATTTACCGCCATAATCGCGGTCGATTTTTGGAGGGGTGGCCGAGTGGTTAAAGGCGACGGACTGTAAATCCGTTCTCTCTGAGTACGCTGGTTCGAATCCAGCCCCCTCCACCAGTTAAGTTGCCTGTAGGCGTTGTGTAAAGCGGGACGGTGAGAGCCTTCCTTGGGTGTTCTGCATAGTGCGGGTGTAGCTCAGTTGGTAGAGCACTTGCCTTCCAAGCAAGATGTCGCGAGTTCGAACCTCGTCGCCCGCTCCAGCAATAACAATGGCATGAAGCGCCCATGTGGCTCAGTGGTAGAGCACTCCCTTGGTAAGGGAGAGGTCGCGGGTCCGATTCCCGCCATGGGCACCAGTTTTGCTCTGTGAATATTATGGGGCTTGGTAAGTAGTGGCGTGCAGGGTGTAGTCATCCGCGCCACATCATTTGTGAATAACATTATTGGCATTATTCAGTATCAATAAAGGAAAACATCATGGCAAAAGGCAAATTTGAACGTACCAAGCCACACGTAAACGTTGGTACGATTGGTCACGTTGACCACGGTAAGACAACATTGACAGCGGCGATCACCACTGTATTGACTAAGAAATTTGGTGGTGAAGCGAAA
>CALRJH020000003.1:0-301741 GCA_943367475.1 Paenacidovorax caeni
GAGATTAAAGAACTGATCAGTGATTCTGTGAGCAAAACCACAGAAGGCACGCGTCTGGTTGAGAATGCAGGGGTGACCATGGATGAAGTGGTTTCTTCAGTACAGCGTGTGGCCGATATCATCAGTGAAATCTCTGCAGCGTCTGCAGAACAGACCACAGGCATTGACCAGGTGAATCAGGCAGTGACCAGCATGGATGAAACGACCCAGCAGAATGCGGCTTTGGTAGAAGAAGCGGCCGCTGCGGCTGAGTCATTGGTCGATCAGGCCAACCAGCTGGCTGATGTGATTAGCCAGTTCAAGCTGGATGATAGTGGCAGTCGGCAGCGTTTCTCCAGCCATACTAACCATGGCGCAGCAGCATCCAAGGCCACTAGTTATGCCAATAAACCATCGCCGAGCAAGCAGAAATCCGGCAGTGGCGGCGGAGCGTCCCGAGTCATGACAAGCAACGCACACTCGAGTACGCGCACCTTTGCCAAAACTGGCACCGATAATGGTGACTGGGAAGCGTTTTAATTAAATATTCACTCCTTTAAAAGCCGATAGCTGAGCTATCGGCTTTTTTATTGTATCGGCGGATTTAGGCTGTAAACCGGCTTTTTATCCTCGCACAAGCGGTGTTACAAAATGGTAATAATGACAGGCAAGGTCATGTACCTTCACATTAATGGCGCTAACGGCAAGCAGCGCATGTCGGTTGCTGCAAACAGAAGGCAACATACGCAGTGATTTTTTATGGCAATCCCCAAGTAATCGAGTCGTAACGACACTTTTCTTGATTTCTTGAGGGTCTGCAATAGACATAAAAGGGGGGTAATTTCCCCTTTTAAACAGCATTCAAAGTGTGAAGCTATGTTTAATAATCACTATAAATAAGCCGTTAAATAAAAAAATACAGCGCGGACTGAACATTTAGGAGTAATCATGTTGGTAGAACAATGGCAAAGCCTGGCTAGAAATTTTTCAAAAATGAAGCTGTCATCGCAACTCGGTCTGATGTTGACTGTATTGGTGGCGGGTATCGTATTGACCAGTTATCTTCACAATCGCACAGCACGTGAACTGTCGGTGAATGGCCCGCATTACCAGCAAATCATTAATCACAAGGATCTGATAGCCGATATTTTGCCCCCACCAGAATACCTGATTGAATCATGGTTAACAGCACTGGAAATGGCAACGATTGCACAGCAGCCAGATCAGGCCTTGATTGATAAAAGTCATCAGTTACAAAAAGAGTTTGATACGCGCCATGCCTACTGGAATAAAACATTACCAGATTCCGCAATGAAATCCCTAGTCACTGGGCCATTGTACGAGACGGGTGTTGAATTTTTCAAAGTGCGCGACCAACAACTATTTCCTGCTATTCAATCCGGGGACAAAAAACAGATAGACCAGGCCTTGCATGCATTGCAAGCTGCCTATCAATTGCATCGTCATGCTGTAGACGAGGTGGTCAAGCTTGCCACATCGGGAGCAGCCATCATCGAGCAGCAAACACCAGTCATGCTACACCGTAGTGAATTGATCAATGTCGGCTTGAACGCTACATTAATCGGCTTTGTCATCCTTGTATGCAGCTTGCTTGTGTCTGCGATTAAAACCAATCTCGGCGGTGAGGCGTTTGAAGCGTTGGCAGCGGCCAAAGCCATCGCCCAGGGAGATTTTAGCAATGCTGGCGTGAGCAGCGATGCAAGCGATGTGAACGTGATCGAGTCACTGAATCTTGCCAAACAGGTGTTGAAAACACTGGACCAGCAAATGGCCAATGTCGAGGCTGAACATGCCAAAGGTAATCTGACTGCGCAAATCGATGTTGCGCTGTTTAAGGGCGAGTACCGCAACATGGCACAGGATATCAACCGCATGCTGAATATGCATGCAGAAGTGTTGCATAAAACCAGCCGGTCTATGCAATCACTGGGTGCAGGCGACTTTAATGCCGAACTGGACGCTTTGCCTGGAGATCTGGCAGTGTTAAACCACAGTTTTGATGGCCTGAAACATAACGTTACAACATTGATTTCAGACATGTCAGGCATGGCCAGAGACCATGCAAATGGTGAAGTTGATACCTTACTGGATGTGCACAAGTTTAGTGGTGACTTTAAAGTGTTAGCCGAGGGCACAAATCAAATGGTACGTGCCTACGTGACAGAAACTGACAAGTTTATCGCTGTCATGGACAATATTGGTCGCGGTGACCTGAGTGCGCAACTGGCGCCTATGCCAGGCAAAAAAGCGGCCATGAACAAGAGTGTTGACCGCATTCGTGGCAACTTGAAAGGCATCGTTGATTCAGTGAACTGGGTCAATGCCGAGCATGAAAAAGGCAATATCGACATGACATTGCGTGCAGACATGTTTAAAGGGCAATTCTCACTATTGGCTGAAAGTATCAATCATATCGTCGCAGGACATATTACGCTTAACCAAAAAGCCATGGCCTGTGTGCAGGCATTTGGTGATGGCAATTTTGATGCGCCACTGGAAAAATTCCCTGGCCAGAAAGCACAAATCAACCAAACCATTGAGCAGGTCCGCACCAACCTGAAAGCGCTCAACAGCGATGCGCAGATGTTGGCTGAAGCCGCTAAAGAAGGTCGTGTCACGGTGCGTGCCGATGCCTCCAGACATCCTGGCGATTATCGCAAGATCGTGGAAGGTATGAACAACACGCTGGATATGATTGTTGAACCAGTATTGACCGTCAAGGCCGCAGCGGAGTCTATCAATATCGCCGCGAAAGAAATTGCCCAGGGCAATGCCGATTTGAGCCGCCGCACTGAAGACCAGGCAGCCAATCTGGAGCGGACAGCTTCCAGCATGGATGAACTGGCGACAACCGTCAAACAGAATGCCGAGAACGCCAAGCAGGCCAATCAACTGGCTGCACAAGCCTCTGATGTGGCGGTGAAGGGCGGCAATGTGGTGAGTACTGTCGTGACCACCATGAGCGACATCAATGAAAGTGCACGCAAAATCGAAGACATTATTTCTGTCATCGACAGCATTGCTTTCCAGACCAATATTCTGGCCTTGAATGCGGCTGTTGAAGCCGCACGTGCCGGTGAGCAGGGCCGTGGCTTTGCAGTCGTAGCAGCTGAGGTGGGTAATCTGGCGCAGCGCTCTTCTGTAGCCGCGCGTGAAATTAAAGAACTGATTAATGATTCGGTGAAGAAAACAGCCGAAGGCAGCCGGCAGGTAGAAGAGGCTGGTCAGACCATGCATGAGATTGTGGACTCGGTCAAACGCGTCAGCACCATTATTGGTGAAATTGCTTCGGCTTCCAACGAACAAAGTGCAGGCATTGCGCTGGTTAACGATGCCGTAATTCGCATGGATGACGTGACCCAGCAAAATACCGCGCTGGTTGAAGAAGCCGCAGCGGCTGCAGAGTCACTCATGGATCATGCCAGTGAATTAGCCGCTGCTGTAGGCGTATTTATCCTGGAAGAGCAGGGCACAAGAACAAAACAGTATTCAGAAAATGCGGGCTGGGCGGACGATTACCGCAAAGTCAGCAATGGTTAGGGCTGCAATTCTCGCCCTTTATTCAAGCAGTAAATTCATCTTTTTATTAGGAGCATTAAAATGGCAGTGATTGATCGTGTATTAATTGGTGAAGGTTTGGTCATTGAAGATCGTCCAGATGGTTCCGGCCTCGATTTAAAAAATGTGGCGCACATTGACCTGGTGATGGGCCCACGCGGTAGCGCTGCAGAAGACGCATTCTGCCGTACGCTCACCGACCAAAAACAAGGGGTAAACGGTTTGTTGGCGATTGCGGCGCCAAATATGATGGTAAAACCAAACACCGTCATGTTTAACAAAGTGACCATTAAAGATGGTCGCCAGGCTGTACAAATGTTTGGCCCGGCACAACGTGGCGTAGCCATGGCTGTGATGGATTGTGTAGCCGATGGCACTATTCCACTGGAAGAAGCCGATGACGTATTTATTTGCGTAGGCGTGTTTATCGACAGCAAAGCCGATATGGATGACCGTATTCAGGACTGGAACTACCGCGCAACCAAAATGGCAATCAAGAGTGCTGTAAACCGTGAACCTAAAGCTGCTGATGTTGTGAAACAGTACAAGGAAGCGTTGCATCCATTTGCTGCAAAAACTCCAGAAGCGCAAAACCGTCGCGTTGAAGACAAAGCCGTCGCTTTGGCCATCGCACAAATGAAAGAGCGCAGCAAACTGGTGAAAACTGCTTAATCAGGTAAGCAGTGACCTGTCCACGGATTTGCAGAGGATGATGACGTGAGTGCATTAAAAAAACAAGAACATGACGTGCGTGAATTCACATTCACGAAAGATGACTTTGTGAGAATCAAGGCATTGATTTACAAACATGCAGGCATTTCATTATCCGATGCAAAGACGGACATGGTGTATAGCCGGATTGGTCGGCGCTTACGCGCGCTGGATATGACCAATTTCAAGCATTATCTGGATACTTTGGAAAGCAACCAGAATGCGGACGAGTGGCAAGCATTTACCAATGCATTGACCACCAACCTGACCTCGTTTTTCAGGGAAGAGCATCACTTTCCAATTTTGGCAGAACATTTAGCCAAACTGGCAGCGCATAAGCTGTCAAAACCTATTCGAATCTGGTGTTCAGCCGCATCGACCGGGGAAGAACCCTATTCGATTGCGATTACGGCTTGTGAAGCTTTTAACTCGCTGAAACCACCAGTAGAAATTATCGCTACAGACATTGACACCAATGTCTTGGCAACTGCAGCTGCAGGTATTTATCCAGTAGACCGTGTCAAAAAAACGTCAGAATCCCGCGTGCATCATTATTTTGAACGCGGCACTGGCAAACAGGAAGGCATGGTCAGGGTAAAACGGGCTGTACGTGAGTTGATCTCATTCAGGCAATTAAATCTGTTAGATCAGCAATGGCCATTTAATGATGGATTCGATGTGATTTTTTGTCGCAATGTCATGATTTATTTTGACAAACCGACACAAGGAAAGATCATCGACAAATTCGCGACACTCATGCATCCCGATAGCCTGTTGTTTGCCGGACACTCCGAGAACTTTTTGTATGTCTCGGATCATTTGCAGTTATTAGGCAAAACCGTATACAAACTTAAAACAAATGGCGTGGCACGTTCAAGCCTCTTTACGAATCGGAAATCATCATGAGCGTGATGCAAGAAGAAATTTCGACTACCCTCTATTTTGATAGAACCTTCAATTGTGAGGCGGCAAAAATTTCACCGGGGGAATATTACTACACCGATAAAGACATGCTGATTGTCACGGTGCTTGGCTCCTGTGTGTCTGCCTGTATTCGCGATACCAAAACAGGCATTGGTGGTATGAACCATTTTATGCTGCCTGAGGGGGGTGGTGCAGACAAAGACAGCCCGGTTTCAGAATCCATGCGCTATGGCACCTATGCCATGGAAGTATTGATTAACCAGTTGCTGCGCAATGGCGCCAGACGTGAAAACCTGGAAGCCAAAATTTTTGGTGGTGGCAATGTATTGCGTAGTTTTACAACCAACATGGTCGGTGATCGTAACGCGGCCTTTGTCATCAAGTACTTGAAGGATGAAGGGATCAGAGTCACAGGTGAAGACCTGCTGGATATCTATCCACGTAAAGTGTATTACTTTCCCAAGACTGGAAAAGTGCTGGTCAAAAAACTGAAACAACTGAATAACTACACATTAGTCAAACGTGAACAAGCTTACTCCAGCAAACTCAAAACCAATGATGTGGCTGGTGATGTTGATTTGTTCTAATTTTGCACGCAGGGGGATGTATGAAAACAAAGGTGCTGGTGATTGATGACTCTGCATTGATTCGCAGTTTACTCACGGAAATCATTAACGATACTAAAGATCTTCAAGTGATTGGCACGGCGCCAGACCCATTGGTCGCACGTGAAATGATTAAACAGCTTAATCCGGATGTATTGACGCTGGATGTTGAAATGCCACGCATGGACGGTTTGGATTTTCTGGAAAAACTCATGCGTTTGCGGCCCATGCCGGTATTAATGGTTTCTACCTTGACGGAAAAGGGCTCTGAAATCACATTGCGCGCACTGGAGTTGGGTGCAACAGATTTTGTGACCAAGCCCAAAATGGGCATCGCACAGGGCATGCAGGAATATGCCGATGAGATTACAGACAAAATACGCACGGCGGCCAAGGCTAAAATCAGTACCTTGCAAAGTATTGCCAAAGCAAGCAACTCTCATGTGCAGCAAAGTGCTTTACGTAACCCGCTTATCAGCAGTGAAAAGTTGCTGATTATTGGTGCATCCACCGGCGGCACAGAAGCGATCAAATCATTTTTATTGCAAATGCCTTCGGATTGTCCAGGCATTTTGATCACGCAACACATGCCCGCCGGCTTTACCAAATCATTTGCAGACCGCCTGAATAGCCTGTGTAAAATTTCGGTCAAGGAAGCTGCTGACGGTGAACGAATATTGCCTGGGCATGCCTACATTGCGCCTGGGGACAAACATTTACTATTGGGCAGAAGTGGCGCAAACTATGTAGCACGGTTGTCTGATGACGAGCCTGTAAACAGGCACAAGCCGTCCGTCGATGTGTTGTTTGATTCAGCTGCCGCCAATGCAGGTAAAAACGCCATCGGTGTGATTCTAACCGGCATGGGCAAAGATGGCGCGGCAGGCATGGTACGTATGAAATCCTCAGGTGCATACAACTTTGCACAGAATGAAGAAAGCTGCGTTGTCTATGGTATGCCGCGAGAGGCTGTTGCCCAAGGGGGCGTACATGAAGTCGCTCACCTGAAAGACCTGCCTAAACTGGTCATTAATTACCTGACAACGAACAGTGAACGCGCAATGCGGGTATAAACTAATCTGAACAAACACGGAAAACCCGGTTTTATTGACGATAAAACGATCTGTCCCAGGATTGATAATGTACGTTATGGGATATGTAACTAATGATAGTGGAGTAACAAATGGCTAATCCGAATACTAAATTTTTAGTGGTAGATGACTTCTCCACCATGCGCAGGATTGTACGCAACTTGTTGAAAGAGTTGGGCTACAACAATGTGGAAGAAGCTGAGGACGGTGCAGATGCCTTGAACAAACTCAGAAATGGCGACTTCGAGTTCGTGGTTTCTGACTGGAATATGCCGAATATGGATGGTTTGACCATGCTGCAGAATATTCGCGCTGATGCCAAGTTGTCTTCCTTGCCGGTATTGATGGTGACCGCAGAAGCCAAAAAGGAAAACATTATTGCGGCGGCGCAGGCCAAAGCGAATGGTTATGTGGTCAAACCGTTTACTGCAGCGACGCTCGAAGAAAAGCTCACCAAAATTTTTGAGAAAATGGAAAAAGGCGAGGTGTAACCATGAGCGAAGCCGTCAATCCGAATCCAAGCCTGCTCGTGACGGAAGTCGCTTCCGCCATGATGCAAAACCTCAATGAAAACCAACAAGAAGAAATGATCAGCCGGATTGGTCATATGACCAGGGCATTGCACGATAATTTAAGTGCGCTGGGCTATGACAAGGTATTGGAACAAGTTGCGCAGGAAATCCCGGATGCGCGTGACAGACTGAACTATGTCGCAAAAATGACAGAACAGGCGGCTGAACGCGTATTGAATGCAACCGACGAAGCGACGCCATTACAAAGCAGTCTTGCAGAGCAAGCCAATGTATTGCATGCAAAGTGGAAAGATATTCTTGATCGCCCATCGCTCAAGTCAGAGTACAACGCTGCAGTGGAAGAAACGCTGGCTTATTTAGCATTGACTGATAAAAACACAGCCACGACCAAAGCCTTACTGATGGATATCATGATGGCACAGGATTTTCAGGATTTAACTGGCCAAGTGATTAAAAAAATTACAACGCTGGCACAGGATCTTGAACGTCAATTGATACAGGTGCTGGTTGATTTTGCACCTGCCGTCAAAAAGGATGAAGACACCTTGTTGAATGGGCCGCAAATTGACCCGCATAATACGATAGATGTCGTGGCCAACCAAGAGCAGGTTGACGACTTGCTGGATAGTCTTGGCTTCTAGCATTCTGGCCTCATAAACCCGAGTATTGCATATTCAAAAAGGCATCGTGATACGATGCCTTTTTGCTTTATATGTAACCCACGCGCTCTTCAGGCGCCAATTGAGTCAACTCTTCGTCCGTATAAACACGTCCACGCGTGATAAAGGCCTGTCCAGACCCGCAGTCCAGCGAAAAAGAACCGCTAGAGCCCGGAACCGCATCGAGTATGGTGTGCGTATTCTGCATAAAACTGAAGTGGCTATCCCCCATATAAAACACAGCACCAGCCAATACACCAAGTTTGACATCCGAAGGGCTGGGCCTGAATTCGGAAGCTGGCATACACATGGGGCCGCTCCCTTCACAGCAGCCACCGGATTGTAAAAACACAATCGGGCCGTGTTGCAGGGTGAGTTGTTCAATCAAGGCAATTGCAGAGGGCGTTGCAGAAAGTCTTTCAGCCATTGGTATCTCCCAACATGTTCACACGATGATAGAGATGAAAAGGGGCGAAAAATTCGCCCCTTTTCATGCATGCAATAAATACTAAAAAAGCTTAGAAAAAGCCCAGTTTCTTCGGACTGTAGCTGACCAGCAGGTTTTTAGTCTGCTGGTAGTGGTCCAGCATCATTTTATGTGTTTCACGGCCAATACCGGATTCTTTATAGCCACCAAATGCCGCATGCGCAGGATAGGCATGATAGCAGTTTGTCCAGACGCGGCCAGCCTTGATGCCACGACCCATGCGGTAAGCACGGCTACCGTCACGCGTCCAGACACCGGAGCCCAGACCAAAGATGGTATCGTTAGCAATACTTAAAGCATCTGCTTCATCCTTAAAGGTAGTCACAGCCAATACAGGTCCAAAAATTTCTTCTTGGAAAATACGCATTTTGTTATGGCCTTTAAACAGGGTTGGCTTGATGTAATAGCCTTCTGCCAAATCCCCACCCAGAATATTGCGCTCACCGCCACATAGCATTTGCGCGCCTTCCTGGCGGCCAATATCCATGTAAGACAAAATCTTGTTGACCTGGTCTTCGGATGCCTGTGCGCCAATCATGGTGTTTGGATCCAGCGGGTTGCCCTGCTTGATTGCTGCGATGCGCGGCATGACACGCTCCATAAACTTGTCGTAAATGGATTCCTGAATCAGGGCACGGGATGGACAGGTACAGACTTCACCCTGATTGAAAGCAAACAACACCAGTCCTTCAACTGCTTTATCCAGGAAATCATCATCTTGTGACATGACATCTTCAAAGAAAATGTTGGGTGACTTGCCTCCCAGCTCTAATGTCGCTGGAATCAGGTTATTGGCTGCGGCTTGTGCAATAAAGCGGCCAGTAGCTGTAGAGCCGGTGAAAGCAATCTTGGCAATACGCTTGCTGTTGGATAATGGTGCGCCCACTTCACGGCCATAACCATTGACGATGTTCATGACGCCAGGGGGAAGTAAATCAGCAATGACTTCCATCAGAATCAAAATGCTGATGGGCGTGAATTCAGCTGGTTTCATCACGACCACGTTTCCGGCAGCGACTGCAGGTGCCAGCTTCCAGGCGGCCATCAGAATAGGGAAGTTCCAGGGGATGATCTGGCCGATGACACCTAATGGCTCATGAAAATGGTAAGCCACCATGCTTTCATCAATCTCACTCAGCGAACCTTCCTGCGCGCGCAATGCACCCGCAAAGTAACGGAAATGGTCAGCAGCTAAGGGAATGTCCGCATTCATGGTTTCACGAATGGGTTTACCATTGTCTACGGTTTCTGCCGTGGCGATCAATTCCAGATTTTGTTCTATCCGGTCTGCAATCTTCAGCAACAGGTTTGCACGTTCTGTAACAGAGGTTTTCCCCCATTTATCAACCGCGGCATGGGCTGCATCGAGCGCCAGCTCGACATCTTCTGCACTTGAACGCGCGGCTTTCGTATAAGGTTTTCCAGTAATGGGTGAAATGACATCAAAGTACTCGCCTTTGACAGGGGGAACCCATTTACCGCCGATAAAGTTGTCATATTTGGCCTTGTAGGGGACTTTTACCCCCATGGCCTTCAAAAGATCCAAACTCATATTCACTCCTGTACTTTTTATATAAATGTTATAGCAGAACTGCTCTCCAAACCGCTTTATCGAACCGCAATTCAATATCACGCTAAACAAATGCTGAGGCCTTATAAAATAAGGCCTCAAACGATTGTTTGTGTGTTAAACATTAAACCTTAAGGAGGACAAAATCAAGCTTTTTCCAGCCACTTTTTGATGATATATAAGATATCTGACCGCAGACATAAACCATGTTAATGAATGCACTGAGTACGTGAATAAAACGATGTTACAGGGATGCAAAAATCACATAAATTATTTGGCGCGCATAGGGTTATGGGCTATAATCCCGCCTTCTTTCGGAGAGATGGATGAGCGGTTTAAGTCACCACCCTGGAAAGGTGGCATAGGGGCAACTCTATCGAGGGTTCGAATCCCTCTCTCTCCGCCAAAAATGAAAAGCACCCTGGTAGTTATCACTGGCGGTGCTTTTTTGCTTTTTGACAGGTACGAACTCGAAATTCATAAAAAAGCCGGACTCGACTCACTACAACATGAGCACATGTCTGGACTCCCAAACGGCAGCGGTCTTTAAAGGCCTCACTAGAAAGCCGACATAGCCATAAATCTCTCCGTTTTAAGAACAATCACTGCATATTACCGTTATGATAATCATCAAGAAAAACAGGCAACCAAAGTTGCCTGTTTTTTACTATCGATACTGAATATTCGTTTTATTTCTTTTTGCCTGCATCAGCTTTGAGTGGCTCAGGGGCTTTTACCGCTTTATCTCCCAAGGTGATGTCCTTTTTAATATTACTCAATGTAGCAGGCCCAATACCTGGTACTTGTTCGAGCTCATCCAGCGATTTAAAGCCACCATTCTTTTTTCTGTAGTCCATGATGGCCTGTGCTTTACTGGGCCCGATTCCGCTCAGACTTTCTAGCTCGGACTGTGAAGCCGTGTTTATATTCACTGCTGCGTATACTGAAGGTATGAGAAAAAATACAATTAAACAAATACTTAATAAGCGCTTCATATTTCCTCCTGATCATGAATAATAAGTAGGTCATATTGCATATGACCTGAGGATATTTTAGTGATCAAACGCTAACAAAACAGCACTTTATGTTTAAATTATTTAATAAATATTAAATTTCCTTTGCAATTGTGTTTAATGCAACAACAGGGTCAGGTGCTTGCGTAATGGGGCGACCAATCACCAGGTAATGTGCACCTAAAGCCATCGCATCAGCAGGGGTGACAATACGCGTTTGATCATCTTGCTGCGCATCACGCGGGCGAATACCCGGGGTTACCAGACAAAAGTCACCACCCAGGGCATTTTTGAGCATCGAGGCTTCTTGTGCAGAGCAAACAACACCATGCAAGCCAGCCTGTTTGGTGAGTGTTGCCAATGCCAGCACATGGGCTTGTAAGCCGCGTGATATCCCCAAGGTGTGCAGGGTAGGTTCATCCATGCTGGTGAGTACAGTGACGGCAATTAATAACGGCGTGGTTGAACAATTTGATTTGTCTACACCTTCTCGCGCAGCCTGCATCATCGGTAAACCACCACTGGCATGCACATTCAACATCCATACCCCGAGATTGGCAGCAGCCTGACAGGCTTTAGACACCGTATTGGGAATATCATGAAATTTCAAATCGAGAAAAACATCATATTGTTTGTTCACAAAGTGTTCAACCAGGGCTGGACCAGCGGCAGTGAAGAGTTCTTTGCCAATTTTCAGTTTGCACAGGGCAGGATCCAAACGGTCAACCAGCTTTTTGGCCTGTTCGGCTTCGGCATAGTCCAATGCGACAATAATTTTGCTATCTGACATAAATATAATTCTTGATGATGGAGGGTTGCAGAGGTGCTATTTGCGCTTGAGTAACTTGATGTCGCGAATGGTCGCTTCTGTTGGCTCTGGTGGCAGTGATTCCCAGGCATTACAGGCAGGGCATTGCCAGTGGTATTGCTTGGCGCGAAAGCCGCACTGGTCACAATAATAGGCAGCACGATCACCAATGGCATTGCGTACAGTTTGTTGCATCAATTGCAAATCATGCTGCTCATCATCCAGCATGGCGCGCGCTTGCAAGAGTTGATCCAGTGACTTAAGGCTGGGCTTGCGTATCAATTCGGTACGTGCAAGTTTTGCCGCTTTTTCAGCGCCTTCCGCTTGCAAGGTGGCTTCGTAAAGTACCGACATAATGCTGCTCAGTTGGTAAACCTCCTGATAATGATGCAATTGCGTCAGGCCCTCCGGAAGGCCTTTGCGCACATCCGTGTCGCCAGCGGACAGGGCCGCGTAACTTTTCAGCATTTTTTGTGCGACCAGCCCTAAATATTCCGGCTGTTGCATTTCTATCCGCTTCCAAAAAGCAATTGCAGCCGGGTGGTCACCTTGCTGCGCCGCAATATCGCCTGACAGAACATTTGCCCGTACACAGTTTTTGTTGGCGTCAAGCGCCAGCTCCAGATGTGCTTTAGCCGTATTCCAGTCTTGGCTAATCATGGCATTGGCGGCCAACTCACAACAATATTGCGCCACTTCTTTGCGGTAAGAAACCCCTGAAGAGCGCTCCAGCTCGGTGGCCATTGCAATCGCCTGAGACCATTCACGCTCTTTGACATAAATATCGAGCAGATGGCGCAAGGCTGCCTGATCGTAGCGGGTGTTGCGCAACCCCAAAAACAGCTCTTCGGCGCGGTCATACAAGCCGGCTTTAAAATAATCCTGTGCCAGTTCGACCTTAATTGATGTGGTTTGCTGATCAGTCAGCTCGTAGTTCTCAAGCAGATTCAAGTGCAGGTGAATGGCGCGATCTGTTTCACCTGTACGCCGAAACAGGCTACCCAGTACAAAGTGTAATTCCAGTGAGTCTTTGTTGAGGTGCAAGGCTTCGCTAAACGCATCCACTGCATTGTGGTATTGATCTGCAATCAGCAGATTCAGGCCTTTAAAATAAGTGGCGGGCAGGGAGGTAGACTCTGCAATCAGTTGCTTAATATCGACGCGGGCCGCAATCCAGCCTAAGGTAAAAAATAAGGGCAGGATCAATAACCACCAGTATTCAAATTCAACCAGCATACAAGGTCTCTTTTTATGATAGACGCTATTTTACCTAAGGCATCCGGCATACGCCACGACTATCATGATTTTATGGACAGCAAAAAAAACGGCATCTCAGTGAGATGCCGTTTAGTTGTGAGGTTAATGTATTTACTGCCCGATGGCGTCTACGCGGTCGCGTAATTCCTTGCCAGCTTTAAAATGCGGAACGTATTTCGCCGGTACCTGAACCTTTGTACCCGTTTTAGGGTTACGGCCTAGGCGCGGCGGCCTGTAGTTAAGGCTAAAGCTGCCAAAACCACGAATTTCAATACGTTCACCCGTTGCCAGGTTTTCAGTCATTGCATCAAGGATGGTTTTGACTGACAACTCGGCATCTTTTAACACCAGTTGCGGAAAACGCTGAGCGAGTAAATCTATCAGTTCAGATCTGGTCATGATCTAAAGCCTTCACTTATTTTTTGCTGTCAAGCTTGGCTTTCAACAAAGCACCCAGGTTTGTAGTACCCGCAGTGGCTTCGTCCATCATCATGTCGTCAGCTTTTGCTTTTTTGGCCTTAGGTTTACCAGCTTTATCTTCGCCAATTGGCGCACTGTTACCACTTGGATCTTCAGTCAACTGTTTAACGCCCAGAGAAATACGCTCTTTCTCAACATCAATTGCCAGGATCACAGCTTGCAGCTCGTCACCTTTTTTGAAGTTGCGGATGGCTTCTTCACCAGACTGTGTCCATGACAAGTCAGACAAGTGCACCAAACCATCGATGCCGCCTGGCAAACCGATAAATACACCAAAGTCAGTGATAGACTTGATCTGGCCTGATACTTTATCGCCTTTGGCGTGGGTGGCTGCAAAGTCATCCCATGGATTTGGTTTACACTGTTTCATACCCAGAGACAGGCGACGACGGTCTTCGTCAATTTCCAGAATCATCACTTCAACTTCGTCGCCCAGTTGTGCGATTTTGCCCGGATGAATATTTTTGTTGGTCCAGTCCATTTCTGAAACGTGTACCAGACCTTCAATACCTGGTTCCACTTCAACGAACGCGCCGTAGTCAGTCAGGTTAGACACTTTACCGAACAGGCGTGTACCCACTGGATAACGACGGCCCAGAGCTACCCATGGATCATCGCCCAATTGTTTGATGCCCAGAGAAACACGGTTTTTCTCCTGGTCGAATTTCAGGATTTTGGCTTCAACTTCTTCACCAACAGTCAGCACTTCAGATGGGTGCTTGACGCGGCGCCATGCCAAATCAGTGATGTGCAACAGGCCATCGATACCACCCAGATCCACGAACGCGCCGTAGTCGGTGATGTTTTTAACGATACCTTTGATCACAGCACCTTCAGTCAGGCTGCCCAGCAATGCTTCACGGTCGGCACCCAGAGTGTCTTCCATCACTGCGCGGCGGGAAACCACGATGTTGTTACGCTTGCGATCCAGCTTGATGACTTTGAAATCCCACTCTTTGTTTTCGTAAGGAGTAGTGTCTTTTACCGGGCGGATATCTACCAGTGAACCCGGCAGGAATGCCATGATGCCACTGACAGAAACGCGCAAACCACCTTTAACACGGCTGCTGACAAAGCCTTTGACTACGCGGCCTTCGTTCATGGCTTCTTCCAGATCCAGCCATGCTTGCATTTTCTTCGCTTTTTCGCGAGACAGTTGTGTAGAACCAAAACCATCTTCGAGTTTTTCAATTGCCACTTTGACGAAGTCGCCTACTGCAACTTCCAGTTCGCCCTGGGCATTTTTAAACTCGCTGGCATCAATCACGCTTTCGGATTTAAGACCAGCATTAACAATCACGAAATCATTGTCTACAGAAACAACTTCGGCGGTGATTACTTCACCTGCGCGCATTTCCTGGCGTGCCAGGCTTTCTTCGAAGAGGGCTGCAAAAGATTCGTTAGAAGAGGTTGAATTAGAAATAGAAGCCATTAAAAAATTGTCCAAATTTACTCGCAAAACAGCCCATGCCGCCATACGAGCCATTGCTACCAAAGAGTGGCAGGCAACGGATAAAGTTAATAAGTGTCACATCCAGCTGGCGCCAGATATCACGCGAATCTCGAACTATACACAAAAAAATTATTCACTTCAATGACTTAAAGTGTTTTTTACGAGATTTAAGAGCGCTTTCTGAAGGCCTGGACAATCATATCGACAGCCTGGCTGATATTCATATGGGTGGTATCAACCAGCATCGCATCTGGGAGTTGCTTCAATGGGGCGGAGGCACGTTGACTGTCACGCAGATCACGCTGCCTTAAATCTTCCAGAATGATGTTGAAGTCGGCGCTTTCGCCACGCTGAATCAGCTGATCGTAACGACGTTGGGCACGTGTTTCTACTGCAGCAGTCAGGAACACCTTCAATGCAGCATCCGGGAAAATCACCGACCCTATATCGCGCCCATCACCGACTAATCCCGGCGTTTTCCTGAAGTTTCTTTGGGTTTGCAGCAGGGCTGTGCGCACTTGAGGGTGAACTGCCACCTCAGAGGCGCCTTTGCCCATTTGTTCAGTGCGGATATAAGCACTGACATGATCGCCATTCAAATATGCTTCGCCACCTTCGAATCGGATATCCATGTTGGCAGCTATCTCAGCCAATGCGATGGCGTCGGACCAGGCAGCATTTTGCGTGAGTGCTGCATAAGCCAGCAATCGATAAATGGCGCCTGAATCGAGATAGTGAAAGCCGAACTCTTTCGCCACACGTTCAGCAACACTGCCTTTGCCAGAAGCGGATGGGCCATCAATGGCAATCACAGGCCATAAAGTGTGTTCAGTCATAAAATTTACTTATCAGATACTTAAAAACAATGAATTGGATTAAATTTTCAGGGATTTATATCATGTGCTTATTAGTTTAAGGAGCACAACATGATTAAAACATTTTCTTTCGCAATACTGCATTTTAGTGTTGCTTTCAGCATTGCTTACCTGCTGACTGGCAGCATCTTGATTGGCGGTCTGATGGCACTCATCGAGCCCGCGATTAATACAGTTGTATTTTACTTTCACGAACGTGCATGGAGCCATCATCAACATGTGCATGCCGTGAAACAGGAGCGGGATGAGCATGAGTGGGCCTATGCCGCCTGATTAACTGGCAATGCTGGTAAACACCTTAAAGTAGTCAGGGAATGTTTTGCCGACGCATTTTGGATCATTGATTGTAATCGGTATGCCAGCTAGACTGACCAATGAAAAGCACATCGCCATGCGGTGGTCGTCATAGGTATCGATCACCGCGTTTTCAATGAACTGTGCAGGTGGCGTGATCCGAATGTAGTCAGCCCCTTCTTCAACGATAGCGCCCACTTTACGAAGTTCGTTCGCCATGGCCGCAATACGGTCAGTTTCCTTAACACGCCAGCTGGCAATATTGCGCAAAGTGGTTGTACCTTCTGCAAATATTGCCATCACTGCCAGTGTCATGGCTGCATCCGGGATATGGTTGCAATCGAGATCGATTGCGCGCAATTTTCCAGCCTGTTGTGCATGCACATGATTTTCACCATACACAAGCTTTCCGCCCATGCTTTTAGCCGCCTCGGCAAACTGGATATCGCCTTGTATGCTGTGCTTGCCCACGCCATTGACTGTTAAATCTCCGGCCAGAATACCTGCGGCAATAAAATAAGATGCACTGGATGCATCCCCCTCAACGTAAATTTCTTTGGGTGATTGGTACTTGGCATCGGCCGCAAGATGAAAATACTGCCAGCCATCGCGCGTGACACTCACGCCAAAGCGCTGCATCAGGTTGAGCGTAATTTCAATATAGGGTTTGGAAATCAATTCACCAATCACTTCAATCGTTGCCGCCTGACCAGTCAAGGGCAAAGCCATCAATAAAGCGGTTAAAAACTGGCTGGAGACATCGCCGCGAATTTTAATGGGCTGGCTGACATCCAGTTTGGCTGTAGATATTTGCAGGGGAGGGAAACCCTCATTCCCCAGATAGGCGATTTCGGCACCGGCCTGACGCAAGGCATCGACCAAGTCACTAATCGGTCGCTCATGCATGCGTGCAACGCCATGCAGATGGTAATCGCCTCCGGCCAATGCCAGTGCGGCTGTCAGCGGCCTGAAAGCCGTCCCTGCGTTGCCCAGAAACAAATTTGCCTGCTTGTTAGGAAACTTGCCCGCACACCCCGTCACCTCCCAGTCATTATCCCCCAGACGCTCTAAACCAACTCCTAATGCTTGCAAAGCTTCGAGCATGCGCGCCGTATCATCAGAGGCCAACAAATCCCGAATAACAGTCACGCCGTCAGACAACGCAGCAAGTAAAAGTGTGCGGTTAGAAATACTTTTCGAGCCGGGCAGGGTGATGCTGCCTTGCGCATGATGATAAGCAGGTAAATGCAGTTGTTCCATATCGGGATAATCGTTCAATTATTAGGATTTAGACTTGGCCCAGTCAGTGCGGGCCTGGCTGGCATTGGCAAACATCTGATACAAACCTTGCGCATCCGAGGCCTCAAGCAGTGCTGCCATGTCGCTCAAAGCGCGCTGGTAAACAGTCAATTCATCGAGTAACGCAGTTTTGTTGGCTAATGCAATATCCCGCCACATTTCCGGGTGACTGCCCGCAATACGCGTAAAATCTCTAAAACCGCTGGCCGCAAATTTGAATAACTGTTCCGCATTGTCACGTCTGGCAAGGTCATCAACCAGCGCAAACGCCAGCAAATGGGGCAGATGGCTGACTGCTGCAAACACGGCATCATGGGCTTCAGGGCGCATGGTAGACACCAAACCGCCACAGCGTTGCCATAAAGCAGTGACTTTCTGCACTGCTTCCGGCAGGGTATGGTCATCAGGCGTTAAAATGATATTTTTGCCGACGTATAAATCGGCAAGCGCGGCACCCGGCCCACTTTTCTCGGCACCGGCGATCGGATGTCCGCCCACAAACTGATTGGCCATGGTGCCAAGTTCAGCTTGTGCATAGGCCATCACATCGCTCTTGGTGCTGCCCGCATCGGTAATGACGGTATTTGAAGCCAGATAAGGTTTGATAGCCCGCAAAATAGAAGGGGTTTGTGCAACAGGTGTGGCGATCAATACCATGTCAGCGTCTTGCATGGCACGCGCAATATCGGTTTCCGCCTGATCAATCAAGCCCAAAGACAGCGCCTCTTGCAAGCTGCTCGCTGAGCGCCCCACACCGACAATCAAGGGAGTATGTGTGCCTTGCTTGAGCGCCAGCGCCACAGAGCCGCCAATCAGGCCCACACCAAAAATGACTAACTTGTTGAACATAAAGCAGGTAAATTCATGAATAGCCAACATTGTAACATGGCAAGCAGAAGCCACTGTGCGGCAGTGTTTGGTCGGCACGCTATAAGCGCGTATAATAATAGGCTGCTTTGGGGCTGACCCGGTTTCGACGTGGGTTGCAAAGCAGTGCAGGGCATACCGAGGATTCAGGTTCCCTCGTAAATCCATCTGAACAAGTATAGTCGCAAACGACGAAACTTACGCTTTAGCCGCTTAATACCGGCTGAACGCTGCACCGAAGAGCCTCTCGGTCGGGCCGGGTAACCGGCAGCAGCGTCATTTAGAGAGGATCGTGCTGTATTGGGTTGCTTAATACGGCATTAAACTTAAGGCAACTCGCTAGCCATCTGCTTGCTCGTTGGTGGGTGTCTGGTTAAATTTAAACAACACAGCTAAGTATGTAGAACTGTCTGTGGAGGGCTTGCGGACGGGGGTTCGATTCCCCCCAGCTCCACCAAAAATACAAGGCCACCTTTATGGTGGCCTTTTGTTTTTAGCACAGAGTATAGCAGCTCAATTTACGAGAGCTCAATAAACCGATCTTCAATAAATTTCTTTTCGATATTATTGCGCTGCATTTCGTTATCGAGCGCTTTGAATTTTTCCTCAAGCGCCAGCTTTTCTTGCGCCAACTCCTGAATCTGCTCTTGCAAACGCCGATTTTCAACAGAGGGTTCAGCAGGGTTTGAGACCGTTGAACTCTGTAATTTCTGTATTTCAAGCCTGAGGTTCGACATGATACTTTCAGAGTCCTTGGCTTCAGCCCGGGCCTTCATCACCATAGACTGATAGCTTTCTATGCGTTTACGCATGGCAGCAAGCTCTGCATTTTCATCCATGGAAAGATAGTTACTTTTGCGCAACTGGTTTGCGATTTCTTCCAGGCTACTCTGCAGTTTGGTGATTTCCTGTATGACTGTCTCGCTTGGCAAATCATTATTCTGCTGAGACGTGCCCTCGGAAAAGTCTGGTAGCAGGATATCATCCAGGCGTTCACGGAGCTCTTTGGTCACTTTATCAAAACGCTGCAATGTATTGATTAGTAAAGGATCTGACTGGTTTTTATTATCCTCCATATTAGCGAACCTGCGATCCAGTATGGTGCACAGCGTTTCAAGCTTGGTGGAAGCCGTTTGCAATTCAGAATGGCATCTGCCCAGCGAGTTGAAAAACTTTTCCTGCTGCATCGTATTGCTCACTAATAACTTGACAAGCAATATCGCGGCACCGCAGCATACTAACAAGGCCAAACTGCCCACAATCTCATTGAAGCTGTAAGCCATAGAAAACTCCTCAGATCAATTTGATATAAGTGATGTAGCCAACACCGATACCAGGCACCGTTAACTTGTAGTCTGTGCGCCCTTCATTTGCTGTCAGTGACATTTCCAGCCGCGGAAACTGCCTGCTGACTATGCTAGAGCGTGCCAGTTTAAGTGGACCGTTTTTATAGCCTATCGACATGCCTGCGCCAAACTCATCCATAAATTTGCGCGCTTCATCCAGCTGATCGTTAGTAGCGGTACCATTCTTGATCACGGAAAGTATCATCGATTGCTGGTTATTGTTCATACCCCACAACACCCCTACGGCCCCCATTTCCATAATGGCCAGGGCATTGACGGGAGGTGTTTTACCGTTTACGCCAAATAAGCCAATCAGATTATTTTCACTGAAATCTGCCAGTGCCAGTGGAGGGCAGGGCTCAAATGTAAATGGCTGGCCCTGTAACAGCGTCGACAATAGCGCGGTTGTGCCAGCCATTGCTGGATTGTCCATTTCTTCAACTGACCCAGCGCCATTGATGGGCACAAAACGCATTAATTGCGACCTTAAATCCATGTCCTGAAAGGGTTTGTTAATCACAAACTTCGCACCGCTCTGATAAGCAGAATTGATTTTCTCCATGCTGGACTCGGTAGTCACAAAGCCGATAGGGATTTTGTTACCATAGGTTTGGCATACGTGCTGGCAAAACTCCAGCCCGCTGATTTTCTGCATATGCCAGTCAGTAATGACTAAATCTGGCGTAAATTTTTCAAGAATCCCTATCGCAGCTTCTGCATCACTGGCACTCTGAATTTCCAATTTAGGGTAATTACAGGACTCAATAACTCTCTTAATGATGCTCTGGATAGCACGACTGTCATCAACGATCAAAAATTTGGCAACACCACTTGTCATTGCACTCATGATAAAAATTCCCCTGAAGACTTATTATTTACATCGAAGATCACCAGATTAACCAGATCTTCATTTGGCTTGTCACTGACAAACAGCATGCTGAATGTTGCGTTTTTTTGTAACTCAAGAAACTCCTCAAGCGGGATTTCTTTTGGTAGACCCAACTCACTGTTGTCATCCACAATCAGGCCACCCCCGAGAATGTTACAGGTTTCTTTTTTCGCGTCCTGAATATCCGCCAAAGACAAGGTTTCCGGAGTCAGCCCAAACATATGTGCGGCAACCTTAATGGCTTCATCATCATCCAGAATCAAGCCAATCGCGATAGATTCACGCTGAGGTAAACTATCTACATATAAAGGCAAAATGACGGCCATCAGATTCTCATGATTGTGAAAGGTATAGTGTTTGCTTTCCTTGAACTGGAACGCTGCGCCGCTCACAAATGACCATGACTCTGAAATCTTTTTCATCATGTCCTGTGTTGGTAACAACTGCATATAGCATCTCCCAATATAGAAGTTCAATCCTACAGATTTTCAGAAATAATAAAGTCACAATAAATGCTGTAAATACCGGTTAATTTTAAGAATAAAGTGTGTTGCCATTACCATACAAATCATATATTTCGCATAATGTATATACGAATCAATGACTTGACGATCTCCTCCATTTAGCATTTCTGCGGCTTGAAGCTCAGTTTGACATGTTGCAAATAGCAATAAAGAAGCAAAAGCTAGAGTGATAATTGCACTCACTTTTATGCTTCCTTTCTCAACTAATTTCATTGCTTCATCCCTATCTAAATCTGCTAATTTCATAAGTTTAAGAGTGTTAATTCCGTTGGGATCACTCTTACCTGTATTCCATCTTGAAACCAGTTCTGGACTCTCACCAATAGCCTTAGCTATTTGATTACCGGTCATGCCGGTCTTTTCCTTTACCACTTTAAACAGTTGGCACATATGCAACATTCCATAAATTAAGGTGTGAATAATTATTCACTGAAAAAATATTCTTGACAATATGAATATTTATTCATTAACATAGCTTCACATATGAATATTTATTCATGCATTTCAAAGTCGCCCCGATGAATAGGCATCTTTAACCCGAAAGGGTGGGGCGGCACCCAATACCTAATTTATTGAGGTTGATATGTCAAAAAAACAATTTAAAGAATTTAAATACTCGCAAGTAAAGGGCTTTATTAAGCTTTGGAATTCTCTAGACTCAGTTTCAAAAATCATCCACGAAACTGATTTTCACAATCAGGTCCGTCGCGACATTCTCGAATCAAACTTTTTTATGCAAGGCTGTAAATAATGTCCAGCAAAAAAGTTGATCACGGTACATCCACGTCAGATTTAAATTCAATGCTTGAAGCGGGAAAGTGGACGCCAGAAATTCAGGCGGCCTATGAAAAAAAGCAGGGTATTCAGTATCAAAACTGGCTAGAAAGTCCAGAAGCGTTCGCGGACTATCTGGAGGGCGAAAACCATTTAGTTATGCAGATGTATAGCGATGGTGGCAGGGTCAAGTGGCAATCTAGTCGTGTTAAATCTCATCAGAATATTTGTCTTATCGACTGGTTAAATTTTACTGTCAATGAAGAATCCTTCAATCTTGAATATGTAGTGACGGACGATGAACTCATCTTTTGCGCCTCCCGCCTCATAAAGTCTATATTTGGGTTTGGCATCAGTTTGCAGCGGCCTAATGGTGCATTCTTTTACAGTCGTTCCTATGAACTTGGTGACAATTATGGTTTGCTTTGTCATGGCGGTCAGAATCGCTCTGTCCTAGTTTCATTAAATGGTACCGGCCTATCACAGGCTGCTGAAAACTGGGAAACAAGGCTCTATAAATTTCTTGAATTGGCCGTGAATCCTAATATCACGCGTATTGATTTAGCGCACGATATATTCGATGCGCCTAAATTCACAATTGATCATTATGTGAATGTTTACCATAAAGGCGGCTTTCAGAATGGTGGAAGACCTCCGAAAGCTGGGCAGGCTGGCGATTGGTTAACGGCTAATGATGATGGTAGAACCTTTTACATAGGCAAGCGTGTTAACGGTCTGTATTGCCGAATTTATGACAAGGGCGCTCAGACTCAATCAGTTGATAAGCCTACTTGGTTACGCATTGAGATTGAGTTAAAAAGCGTTGATCGCATCATACCTATCGAAGTTTTATTAGTGCCGCATGAGTATTTCGCTGGCGCTTATCCCTGTCTTAAATCCTTTGCTTTTCAACAATCCCGTGTCGAGACATTGCGCCATGAAGTCAGGGCTGATTTTGAACACCGTGTTAAGTGGGCTAAACGTCAAAGCGGTGGATTTTTAAAGCTTCTTTCTGAACTTGATTATTCACCTGGCCAAATTGTGAACATGCTGGAAGGTAAGGAAATTCCAAAAGCATTTCGACAAAAGTTTCTTGATAACCCAAAACCGTCAATCTGTGATTTACCGGCTGAGCAGGTTGCCTATTCATCCATGCCGGACTTAAACATTAAGGACTAACCATGCAAACACAAATTACAGTTTTAGGCGTAAAGCAGTTTAAAGGCAACGTAGAAGGGCAAGATTTTGACCACACAAAACTCATTATTGCTTTGCCGTTCCCAGCTAACCGCAAGGAATCCAATATCGGTCTTGATGCTCAAGAAGCCGTCTACGGCAAGTCTGACAATTTCAAGCAGTTTCAGGGTCGCCGCTTTCCGTTCAATTGTGTGGCTGACGTCGAATTGACTACAAAAGGCATGGACATTGTGCACGTTGAATTGCCAAAAGTGGAACCTGCTAAGGCTTAATCATGTTTCGGCAAATGTGGATTGTTCAGTGTAGGTCTAGCGGTGAGTTTCTCACTGTGAACGGCTTTTACACATATAACCTGAATCAAGCCGGTTTGTTTATAGACAAGCAAGCGGCCATAGATACGGCTGAACATTCACTCGATACTGATTTTGCTGTTTACGACCAGTACAAACGCGAAAGCGACTTACCGGCATACATAGGGGAACAACTGAACCGCGCCAGCGGGGCAGTTGCCCCCCCCATGTAATACGGGGGGAAAGGGTAGAACGATGGCTAAATCATTCATTTTAGTTCTGTTTCTATGTCTGGCTTTTTTATGTGTTAAGCACTTGCCCACATATAGCACTCGGCAATATTACGTTGTCACCGTTTTAGAGGCCGAATGATGGATATCTTGATAAACGATTTAACAGTGGAAGACGTCATTATGATTTCCACTTTGTTCTTTGCTGCCGTGCACGGTTTTAGCTCCGGTTTCATGGCAGGGAAGGGGCAATAAATGACAGTTGGTTCTTATATGACTGGTTTCTTTATTGTCTATTTTGGGTCTTGGTTCTCTGGTTACATCACTGGTGCCATTACTCATTTTTTTAAATCATCACTTTTTTAAAGGAAAATATCATGAAATTTATTTCAAAAATTTGCGCCATTGGTGCTGCTGTAGGTTCTGCTCTTCTCTCCGTTTCTGCTAAAGCTGCATCGGCTCTGCCAACTGGTGTTTTTACTGGTGTCCAAACAAACGCCACTGATACAGTGACAGACATCATGTCTTATGCAGTGCCTATCTCTCTGGCCGTAACAGTTGGCTTCGCTGTTCTCGGCTGGACTAAAAAAGGCACCAAAAAGGCTTTGAGTTAAGGTCTTGCCATGACAAAAGCGCTCACAATCTTGGTTTTTTTGCTCACCATTTTTGTGAGCGTTTCTTCGTTTGCTGCATTTACCCAACCCAAAGGTTATGCAGTTTGGCCAACTAACATTTGCAAGGGTGATCAGTTATCTGCTTGTAATTCAGCGGGATATTCTGGCTTTAATTCATCGAATAACTACTGTTCCCGTGTCGTCAATGGTGTTATCCAGTATGGTCAAAGCCCTGTATCTTGTGGGTTAGTGCCTGATAATTCAACGTGCACTAATAATACGTGTACTTGCAATGCTAGCTTTTATCAGCAATCTAATAATACTTGTGCTGCTGAGCCGCAATGCGCTGCTGGTCAGTCAATCCTGACAGAATCATCTGCTAAAACTTGCGTACAGTCTTGTCCATCGCCTCAATACGCAAATACAACTGCTGACGGCGTTTCACGTTGTACTTCGCCACAATCTGATTTACCTGTATATCTTGCTGGCATTGTTGGCGCTATTGTCGCGGCTGGTATCGCTGCTGTTGCTTGTCCTACCGGTGCTGTTGTTGCCTGTGTTGCTGCTGGTGCATATATTGTTGCTGGCGCTGGCATATTGATAAATGGCACATGGCCAGAATCCACAATACCATCAAGTCAGTCCTCACCTACTGCCGCTGCCGCTGCATCACCAAACGGTAATCCCCTTAAAGTCTATCTTGATAATTCCGGCGCATCTTTATCTACTGGAACGGGTATAAATCGAGATTCAAGCGGTAATTTAAAAGGTGTCGGTGATGGTTGGACTGTTAATGGTAACGTACAAACAAAGACGGAATCAGGTGGCGGAATAACTAGATCAGTTTCAGTTGATCAAGCAACAGATAGGGCATCAATTACGACTACAAATACTAATACAGGTGAAACTTCATCTGTTGCGATCGATGGCGGCGCTTCATCCTCAAGCGGTGGAACTATCGTTGGATCAACAACAAGCGGCAATATAACAAAAGTTACCCAGGTTAAATATAATTCATCAGGCGCAGTTCAGTCCTCACAATCAGCAACTTGCACCGGTTCAGAGTGTATAGATTCCTCAAATCCTGCAACAGGCGGCACAACAGGCGGCACAACAGGCGGCACAACAGGTGATTGTCAGGAATGCCCTATTTTGACCAATATCCAAAACACTTTGCAAGGTGTTGGAACTGACGGCAGTGCCGCTTTGGCAGGTGTAGAGTCATCATTTGATCAATCGATTTCTGACGCATCGACAAGCATGCAGCAATCTTTCGACACTTTCTTAAATGGCTTACCTATAGCGCAGAATTTAACTGATCTAGGTTTAAACCCATTAAATTACATTCCTCAATCTAATGCATGTTCTATGACAGTAAACATGCTTTCTTATCATTCCGTTTTGTCATACTGCGACTATCAGCAACAAATTCATGTTGCAGTCGCTTTTTTTGCTTTCTTAGGTCTTCTTTTATCCCTTCGTGAGCTTGTTTTCGAAAGGCCTCAATAATGCAATGGCTATTAACTTTTTTAGTCGGCTTACTTCAAAAACTTTTTGGCGTATTCATCAAACGCTATGTGCATCGTATGGCCGTAACGCTTGCATACGTGTCTTTTACCGTTGCATTGTTTGTCGCTTTCTGTGTTCTGGTAACAGCCTCGCTTGCTGCAATTCAGATTTTTTCGCCCGTAGGATTAAGCTTTGCACTCGGTATGATCCCGTCTGTCGTATATAACTTTGCTGAAATATATCTAACCTGCCTTGTCGCAAAACGAGTGCACGACTGGAAGCAAGTTATAGGGAAAGCATGGTATCAGACAAAGTCAATGGGTTACTAAAATGGGTAACTGGACTGTCATTGGTGAACTTGGTGCGGGAAAAACTATATTAAGTGTTGGCCGCATTCGTGACTTTTTAACTGCCGGTTTGCCTGTAGCCACAAACCTTGATATTTATCTCAATAAACTACTTCCGTACTGGTCAACACAAACTTACACACGCCTTTCCGATTATCCAAAACTGCCAGAACTTCAATGTCTTGGTATTGCGTCACAGTCAAAAAATGAGAAAACATTCGGCTTGCTTGCCCTCGATGAATTATCTATGTGGCTTAATTCACATCAATGGAATAAAGACGGCAGAGATGAATTTATCGTTTTTCAGCGTCATATTCGTAAACGCCACTGGCACACTCTTTTTATTGCTCAGGATATCGAATCAATAGATAAACAAGCTCGTAACGCTCTCGTTGAGCGTGTTGTAAGGGCAGGGCGACTTGATCGCATGAAAATACCACTTTTTGGATCAATCTTGCGCGTTTTTGGTTTTAGTGGGAACTTACCTCAAGTGCATATTGGTGAAGTGCATTACGGAAAAGACCCAAAATCAAAAGTTCAAGAGCGTTGGACTTATTACGGTTCCGATCTTTACCAAGCATACAACACTGATCAACATTTTTATGAATCTACCAGGCTTGATACATGGTGTTCATACGGGCCTAACGCAAGCCGTGCTTTTGAGGTTGAGATTGACGGTTCGTTTTGTGTTCTTTCAAATTTCTATGTATATGGCCGCTTTTTAACCATATTCGATAAGGCCAGAAAATACGTAACGCTATCAATACTTATTTTGTCCTTATTTTTCTTTGTCATTTACTGTTTCTATTACTACACGACAAAGCCAGTCAAATTGATGTGTTCCCGTCCTGACAGTTTCATTATTTATGGATCTCAAGCATCAATAAGTGTTGATGGTGTCGTGACTTCTTGGCCCCTGCAAGGTTCCAAAGTTTATACAAAATCCGGTTGCTATATATTAGAGGTCCAAAAATGAAAATAAAACACTACTTCATCCTTTTTTTATTTTTGGTTCCTAGTTTTACTCGTGCTGCCTCTGGCATAAATATTGAACTTCAAGAGGCAAAATTGCCGGATATCGTTCAGTTGTTCATGCGCTCCATATTTAAAGCTGAATATATATTAAGTCCTGATATAAAGTCCGAATCCAAAACCATGACAGTAAGCCTAAAGAATAAAACCCCTGATCAGGCCAAAAGCCTGTTTATCCAAATAATGAAGGATTACAAAATCCACTTGGAAAACCAAAGTGGGGTTTATTTCGTAAAAAAAGACAGTGAATTAGAACCACCTGGTATTAAAACTATTGATTCTCACCAGCAACCTGTAACGCCATCGCCGTCACTTCCTTCCGTTGATTTGTCGCATGATGAGCTATCGCACGAATCAAGTTTGCCGCCTGTGGAGCTTTCAGATTTAGTTAAACAATCAGACGATTCCTCTATCACTGTTTATCAGCCAAAAAATATCAGCCCTGAAAATATCCAACAATTGCTTAAATTTGCAGGAATAACTTCAGAAATTGTAAATGGCTGTTTAATTTTTAAAACACCTGACACAAGGCAAGATTACATAACTAACCTTATTACAGATTTTGATCACACAAAACCTGATTTAGTTATTAAAGCTAGTCTTTACGAATACACCAAAAAAGACAATAAACAAAACGCCGTTGAGGCTGTAATAAACATATTAAAAAATACATTAACTCTGACATTACCTGCTGTTAGCATTTCCAGTGCCACTAAATTGGCAATAAATTCTGTTGATGTTCCGTTTATCTTTAAAACCTTAAACACATCAGAGAACTTCAAAGTTTTGTCTAGCCCAACAATTAGAGCTACTGACGAAAAACAATCCACCATAAATATTGGTGCTTCTGTACCAGTTCTTAATCAGATTGTTACTAATGCCACCGGTCAGACTCAACAAAGCGTCCAGTATCGCGACAGCGGCATAACCTTGCAGGTGAAGCCGCGTATAAGACAGGAAAACATAGAACTTGAAATAATGCAGAATGTAAGTGATTTCACGCTCACTACTACTGGAGTTAATCAGTCTCCAACTTTGATACAAAGAAGGCTCGAAACAACCCTTAATTGCAAAGATGGCGATTTAATCTTGCTCGGAGGCCTTGAGCAACAACGAGATGAAAAGGGCAGGTCGACCTTCCTCGGCATACCTACTGGCAATCGTTTAAGCAAGGAAAATACGGACCTTCTCTTAGTTCTTCATCTTTCTAAAATCTAAAATAGTCTTAACATAGAAGACATAATACACATTTTATTCAAGGCGTTTGAAATACAAGTGCTTCTCCTATATTGGATATGGTGATTAGAGTCTCGCGCAACAATGTAATTTTTTTATCTGTAAACCGCTGCTGAGGGTAACGTGCAAGCCTGGAAGATGCAGCGTAATTATTTAAGCCCGAATTACACTGGTGATTGGAATAGTTTATTGACGGTAAAGTAGGGTACTTCAATTACTTGTGAAAGAAAGCCAACTGCCTAAATAAATCTCTTTTTATTTAACGGCATCAAAAACCAAATCAACATCTATCATCGTATTTGTAACGTTTCTTTCTGTAACATGTTGATCTAAATCGTAATCGGCTAAACGCCGGTTGTATAACATTTTTTTTAGATAAAACTGTACTTCCAATGATTTGGAATACTCCGGATCTTCTTTATCAACTGTAGGATGTTGGAGCATATGAATAAGATTCCAATGCTCCCCGCAATTATCCTTTGATATGCCGGGGGATTTAAGATTTGAATGGAAGTTTGATGCACAGTGATAAGCAGCATAATATGCCCGAGAAATACAGCTACGGCGATCAGACTCTTGGTCAATCTTGTTTTGAAAGCATCTTTTAGCTGCCTCTAAAAGCTCACTTGGTTTTGTTGGCATTATTCTGATGACTCTACGCTGAAATGAAGTGCATCCGGGATGGTCCCGTATTCCTTGATTATCCGTTTTACAGATTCTTTGTAAACTTTTGAGATTACTTCTGTGCTCTCGTTCAAGATGAAAATAATAAAAACTGTTGGTGGCGACCAATTATTTTCTTTATCAGCAATCTTTATCAATGGATGCTCAGAGCTTGTAATAACACTTGCCTCATGAAATACGTTACCAAAAATCTGGGCGTATTTAGCCACATCATCATCTGTGATGTTTGCAGCCTTAAGGATTGCATATGCTTTCTTTGCTAGAGCCTCATCGGCAGAGTCAAAAGTAAGATCGAGTTTTTGAGCTTTCAAAATTAAATCATTTAAACTTGAAAATGCTAAACAATTGAATCCGGCTTTAACCAATTCAAAGGGTTCGAGTAATATCTGATCAACTATTACGTTGAAGTATCGTTGAGCTTCGGGATAGAAGCTATATCTTGATAATGTAATTACAGTGTTGTACAAAGTACTGTGCTTATGTTCACCATACCACTGATTTGCAACTTTTATATGATATTGACCGGCTTCATAATCTTTTATTAAAAAATGAAGGTTAGCTTTAGCTAAATGTGCTGCTGGAACATTAGACTCCATCAACTGATCGGTACGTTTAAAAAGACGCCTTACTTCTAAGTCATCTTTCTGCAAATAGGAATTTTTTAGAAGCAGTAGATAGATTGATTCAAATAGTTCGTTTGCAATCGTCTCTGGATTTGGAGCAACCATAATTATAATTTATATCGTCTTGACTGCTATTAACTTAAATTTTGGGCATTTTCTACCGTGGTTTCGTATGCTAATGCATAAAGTTAATATGGTGCAACCACTTTGGCAATTATATTTCTATTAAGTTTCAGATAGTTGTGTAACGTTGATCAGCGTCGGGATCTTATTCTTGGATATATTTCGTTTGCAGAATTTGTCCAAGACCATAAAATAGGTATTAAAAATCATAATGAATTAAGAAATTTATTAGATACTATTAAAGTATCTATTAGCTAATTACCATCAAGGAGTTAGAAGTGGGAAATACATTTGAAATTAAAAACGGGAAAATAACTGCACTCAAATATGTCCAAGTGAAGTATCTGTATACCTGTGACTGCTACTGCCAAATAATGTGCACTATTGAATGGCCAGAGAGCACAACTGTGAAGGGTCCAGTTAATGTAACTGGTGTTAAGTGCCCTCAGTGTGAAAAACAAGTTGTTTTGCCAGCAGCTTCATATCGAGCTGAGAATTTCATGTTAATCAAAGAAGAGTTACCAGAGAGCCATTAGGTATTCGATATGATTTAAAGAGTCAACTCAATCCAATTTGATAGCAAAACCAACTCGAAATTGTCAGTAAGCGTAGTCGGGTCCTTATTGATAATGTTTTTTCTGATACCTTTTTGCAGACTGGTTGAAGTTAATATCAAATAGGCATCATAACGATTGCTGATAACTTCACAAGAAGCTTCGTTATACAAGAACGAAGCTCGCCAACTTCCCAAATTTTCCGGATAGTCTTCAAAAGAAAGAATTTTACAGCCAGCGTCTTTCAGAACTTTATATAAAGCAATTTGATTCATTCAAGCTCGCTTATAGATTTCTTTCATTACTTTATAAATTTCTCTGCGCTCGTCAGTATCGAGTTTATTAAAAGCCATTTGTTTCCAGTAAAAAACAGCTTTCAAATCAGCAGGGGTTAATTCTCGACCATCTTCGGTTATCAATTTCTCATTTTGAAATCTGAAACCACGCCATGCTAATGATCGACCGCAAGGAGGCTCACCAAAAGCATGTAACCTCAATAATTCCAGGGTAGCTTCCGGTGCAGCAGCTTTCCCCTTAAGCCATCGATAAAATGTAATACGATCTACACGACTTATTAGAAAGGCATCATTTTTTGTCATTGTTCCGTATCTGAAGCCGACTGATAGATACCAAGCTAAAGTATTTTTAGTTTTTAGTTTTTTCATGTCTGAATTCTTGTCCATATTGTTTCAATCGAAATTTCCGCAATTACAGAACCCCTGAGGGGATCATATTAACACTATGAATGATTGTGTAAAGATTGGAGCAGTAGAAAAAAGGAAAAACCTTGTTTTCGCATCCACTTGATGAAACGTCTTCTGAAGACGTTATAACGGACATTTGATTTCGTATAATGTATATTATGTTAAATACGACAACATAATGATTACACAGTGTATTCCCTCGTTTTTTGAAGAAATAACCTACTTCAAGCGGTGCATAATTAAAAGAAAAGGCAAAAACCTATTATGTGCATCGATCAAGACTTGTTTGGGCAAGTCATTATCACTTACTCTGACGTGGCGCTATGGCTGGAAAATAGCCGGTTATCCCCCGACACCATCCCCAACCGCGTGAAAGCCTATATTAAAAATTATAACCTTGCAACAAAAATATCTGAGTCCAAATTATCCGGCGAATTTTACCGTTTACAGCAATCGCGCACCGGGTTCGACATTGACTTAATTAAGGAGGCTTTACAACCAGACCCACCACCAGAAAAACACCCCGTTACCGGATGCCCGCTTACATTTCATGTATGTAAAAATAAGGCATGCGAGATATACAAAGCCATCAGAACCCGCACCGATAGAAAAAAACGGTACAAGCAAAAGAAATCACAAAGCGCAGCCTGGCTCAAATCTTTTTCAGACCGTGTAAACTTACAGCCGCATTCATCGTTAAGCAATGCAATTTAACCAGAGAGGAAACCGCAATGAAAAGAATTAAAGCGTTATTACTAGCCCTAACAATTACCGGGTGTGCATCAACCCAAACCTACCACGCCGCCCCACAGTTTTACAGAGCAAAAGGCCAGGACGATCAAATTCAAATATCCGGGCAGGTTAAACAGGATTACGAATATAAAATCACAGGCGATAAGTATGCCAATAGAGTAACTATTACTTTCAATGGCACCATTCAGATTGATGGCTTACTTGATGCTAGAGGTTTTGGCGAGTTTTCCGGCCAACCATTTCAAGAAAAACCAACAAGCGCCTCTTGCAGCTCTAAGCCAGTCTCTAAAGGCTGGGTAGAATTAAAATGCATAGTCTTTATTGACAACGAGCGCGCAGCCACTCTTACTATGTAACGATATTAAGCTTAGTTTCAATCCGCGTCAGGCGGCTCTCTAGTCGAATAATGTAACGCAACAGAGTGCCGCCAACCCCTAAAAGCAACAGATCCACCACCGCAGTGGCAATCCCTACAGCTTCCAGCATTAACTGCCAACCGTGACCAAAATAGCCTGGATTACAGGCACCGCAGGCGGGCACACCTGGCCCACTGCCAAACCGATCAAAGCAATCACAATCCTGTTACTAACAATATCTTTAAATGACATACCCACACCCCTTAGTTAAAAATGTCGTCCATCGTGAACGGCTTACCTGTTATTTTTTTCTTAATGCTCAATGCTTGCCATTTGGCAAACACCCCTGCGCTGCAATATTTTGATGCCCCCAAGTTGTCGGCATTCCTGATGCATTCTTTGCATTTATCAATACTGGTTCGAGGCAGTCCAACAATATCGCCAATGCCCAGGCCCACTCCAGAAACCGCGCCTGTGACGACATTACCCGTCGCTCCCACTACACCCGCCACCGCATCCGCAGCCGCAGCTTGCAAAGAACCCTTTTTTATTACATACAGCGCGACCCCCGTCGCCGCTGCATATAGCACCCAATTAGGTACATTTACTAAACCGATTTTCATAATGACGCCTTAAGTGTAAGTAAAGTTACCCTTGATAATCTCGCGCTGGATTGCATCCTTTTGCGCCTGGCCAATTGATGTTTTTGTATTATCCCAATAATCATCCCATGCAGCCGGGTATTGCTGGATAGCTCCTATCGTGACAGTGCCTTGACGCTCATAAAACAAGCGATAGGCCAGATAAATACCCGCTGCAATTGCAGCATATTTAATACCCTTTTTCATGCAACACCCCCACCGTTTGCCGTGTATACGCTTTGCGCTACGGCCATTGATATTGTCGGCTGACCATATGGGCTAAATGGCAGGCTGGCCCACTCTTTAGCGCATTTCTTAATAGCAGCTTCAAAGCGCCCCGCCTTCACATCTTCCAGCGCACCACGCGCAGCAATGCGACCTACGGCGGCTTTGTCCTGACTTGCCGGGCTAAAGTCAACGAGGCCCATGTAAGCCTTAGTTTCGTCCCAGGTGGTAGCAAGAATTTGATAAGCACCCGCAGCCGTTGAATTGTAGCCAGACTTCTTAACCAGTTGGCGCGGATGATCTGTAAACCCGGTAAACAAACCACCACCGAAAAGACGGCGATATCCATTTAAGTCGTCTGTGCCTTCACCCTTGCGAATCACTTTTAAAAATGCCTGTACGTTTGCGTTTGCAAAGTCAGCAGCCGTCACTGTTTTCATTCGAGATACTTTCAAGAATCCCCCCGTAATATTGTCAACTGAATCAACAGCAGAATTAATGGCACCCGTTACCGTATCAGAAATATCTAAAAGGTAACTTTCCCCGGCACTGTCTTTGGTCTGGCGGTATAACCACCATGCACCCAAGCCCAGCACGGCCAGGACAATTACTTTTTTATCCATTTTCTGCTTCCAGTGCTGGCGGTTGCTCTAAGTCGGCAATATCAATCCAAAACCCTGCAAAATCTTCACGATGCGACACCCTCACCTGGTTTTCGTGATCTGGTGCCGCCCCTATTTCTTTAATGTGTCCGTAATATCCTTTGTAATCACCGGAATATACTTGCACCCAATCCCCAACTTGCATAAATCCCCCCTTACAGCAATGTGTACAAAACCTGCCTTGCACCGTTTGATTCCGCTGAAATGCTATAGAAATATAGCCCCCGACCAGCCGGCAACCTTATCGCCTTCTCCATCCTCATAGGTGATGCACTAAATCCATTAAAACCGCAAAACATCATTAAAACATCACCATCAGTGATTGATGACGGAGCCGAACTTTTAGAGATAAGCGCCACACAAGGATTTGAGCCTGAAGTTACAAAACTATATACATCTGCAACATGAATAATCGCCCCATTTGTATTTGCAGCAGGCGAAAACACTACGATGGAGCTTGCCGCCCCCATATTTGCAACTGTTTTATAAGATGCACCATAGGTAATCCCATCATCTGCGGTTTTAACAGTATTTGAAATACTGGTTAAAGTACCCCCGCCATTAATTACCGTTGGCGTTCCTGTAATAGAAACAGACCCACTTACCTGTGCACTAGCAATCTCTACACCCTTCCCCACCTGGACTGTAAAAGACTGGTCTGCGCCGTTTGTATGCGAAAGAATCAAACCATTGATGTCATCCGGGAATTTCGCTCTTTCACCCGCTTCCAATGTAAAGTCAAGCTGCCCCTCACGGTCTTGAATACGTAGCGGAACCGCCCCCTTTGTTACGCGTAAAACATTGCCCTGTAATGCCTGGTCAAATGTGTCACCCGCTTTAATTGTTATGACACGTTCACGTAAAATAATCATGTCTTTCATTTTTTTCGCCCCCACCACCAGAACGCGAGAATACCCGCCCCCAGCATCAATTCAGTTTTGTATTTTGTCCAATCGAACGCCTCAGCCTTACCGTCACCGGTAGCAGCTTCCTTTGTGGAATCCTGCGCCCCTTGCTCTTTGGCCGCGTTTTTGGCTATGGTTAGGTCTGCGACTATCTGCACAGCCTTCGACCCAAAATCAAAAGCGGCTGATATTGCCCCCGCATCCGACAAGTTAATACTGCCCCCGCCTAGATTGAAGGAGTTTGTTGTTTCGTTCGAATTAATCTTTGTACCCGAACTAACGTTTGATAGGTTCAGGAACTGATTGAACGGGTTTTGCACATCTTCCTGAGTAACCGGCGTATTTGAATACGCTGTAGTGCTGCTTGATTGAGATACAGAAGTTGAACCCATTTATTTACCCCACTTTTTAACCGCGTACACGATCAACACCACCCCGACAGAGGCAATAGCGACGTGCGCCGGGTTATCCAATTCAATAAAAGGGCTATTAATGCCCCCTTTGTTTTCGGCCATGAATTGGCCGTAACCGCCCTCCGCCTGGCTGAAAGCGCCTGATTTTTCAATCTTGATGCCCCCCCCCAAACCCTTAAGCAGTGAAGCCCCTAGCGACACCCAGCCAAAAGGCGTAGCGCCACCTATCAAACCAGCAGCACCGACTGCATCCTCAGTTGTAATTCCACCTGGGAAATTATCGTTTGCCACGTTAAACCCTCATCTTTCGCCATGCCCATACACCAGCGCCTACTATAACAACCAGCCCCGCCACTTTTAATGGGCTATCAATATCTAAATCGAAAATTGATTGACTGATTGAAATTGAGTTGACAGGGGCAAAGGTGCCAATACCTGAAACTGCACCGCCCTGGGCACTTGACGTGCTGGACTTTGAACCCCCGAACAAACCCATTTACTTAACCGCTTTGTAAACCAGGAACGCAGCACCCGCCACCAGCACCCACGGCACAACACTAGCAAAATTGAATTGCGCTTGCTGTTGTTGCTGTTGGTAAAGCTGGGCATTGTTTTGCTGTCTTAGCAATGACACCGTGCCTCTTAACTGGTCAATGTAGTCATTTTGATAAGCCAGGCCTGCGCCTAGTTTTGCCTTATTAATCTCGACATAACCAGCGGCTAAATCTTTCAAAGAAAAGCCGCCAGTAATGGAGTTAAGCACGTCTGAAACATCACTCATGACTTAACCCCCCAGGCTAGTATTTAAAAACGTCCATTTGTTCGGTTACGATCTGAACAACGCCTGCACTGCCTAATGTCAAACGCGCGCGCAGATCATTCATATTGTCGGTTCGCAACGCATATCCATAATGACCATCCAGGACAAAATCCAGAGTAGTTGCTTTTGCAGACAATGGAACACGTGAAGTTGGTTTCACGTTCTTTTGAGCGCGCTCTAACTGTGCTTTTGTACCTGCTTGTACTTTCACGCCGTCAGCTTCAAGCACAATTTTGTTCACATCTGCTTTAAAGAAATGAACCTGCTTATAGATAGCGCCACCACGTACAAGCTTGTCGTAATCGATATCACCAGCGGCAACACTATTCATACTGGTTTGCTTGATACGGTTATAGATGCCCAGCTCTTGCTGGTCAGTATCAATGTAGGCGTTAGCCAGGATTGTGCCGTTTGCAGGCCAGGTGCCGTTCAGCGTAATTTCTAAAGTCAGTGTTTGCAGACCTTTTGTGCCGATGGCTTCCATGATTTTTTGGTCGATTGTGTCGTAATCATCGTTTACAAACCACAATGTCCAATCACCCGCTGCATCAGTTGCGCGACCATGATATGAGTTGATATCCATCAATTGCTGCAAATTCAAAAATGATTGCAACTCGACACCGTTTGCCAGTAAGCGGATGCTATCAACCATACTTGCAGCCAATCCCGTACCAGTCATCGTAATGCCCAGCCATTCATATGTCGGGCCAATCGGAAGCTCCAGGAAAGCTACAGAGTTAGGCGCAACGCGTGAAACGCTTGGTAAATCCAGGTATTTTTTTGCCATGGTTTACCCCTTAAGCGATTGCAGTGCCGGAAATGTCTTTACCGTTCAGATAAGGCACATTCCCAAGAACCAAAGTACCAGCAGCACCCAGCACCATGGCTTTAGCTGTAGCATTTGGAGCGAATTTATAAAGCGCAATCAAAATCACGCCTTGAATTGCTAAAGTTTTCATTTCAAATAATCCCCCGTATGAGTAACGATAAAAAATACTTATCACCAAGTACGGAGCAATTAAAAATCCCTTCTGAAATTACTGATACAAGCGGTATCCGTTCCCGTTACCGTTACAGGAATTTTTGCTTAAAATTGGCCCTGAATTTACATAAATTTACGCATAAAGACAAAAAAAGACCGGGACGAATCCCGGCCTAAGTGCGCATCCTGCCTGTAACCGCAGGGAACGGGCCTTATTGACATTGCCCGCACTCTCTCACCGACCCCCGGCGCTACGCACGACCCCCATGCACCACCATGAAACTATTTGTTAATCTTAACCACCCTGAAACTTGAAACGGCTTAAACCATCATAAACAACCCCAGCCAGTGCCAGAAGTCACCAAAGAAATATTGCACGTATTCCATAATCATCCCTTCTTGAAAGTCAGTTTTTCAATTGTTACACCCTTGAATTTCACCCAATGCATATAGCTGAATTGCGGCAAGTTCAAAACGGCCATAGGTTCCTGGCCGATCTTCCCGGCAATGTATTTCGCATCGTCAAACGTTGACGGCGTGAAAATGAACATCTCAGACGAGTTCCCAATTGCTGTTTTGTCGGCTTCCTGCCACCGCTGGCTTATAGAAAACAGGTACAAACCACGCTTAAGCCCCCGGCGCACCAGCATGCCCCAATATTGCGGCGCTTTGCCTGGACTAGAAACGTCTGCTAGTTCCTCAGCAACGCACCCACAAGGCCCGAAATATTGCAGGTAGTGGAATACACATGCACAAAACTGGTTAAAGCCTTCTTGCATGTCAGCACCCACAAAAACAAGCGCGTATTTGCCCTTTTTGCCAGCCTTAACAACCTGCTTTAGTTCGGCCAGGGTGGACAGTTTCTTAAACCCTTTAATCTCGCACCATTGCGCCTCAATATCCCATACAAATACCGTTTCCAATTTCAAAGCGGCCAGGACTTGCGAGGCTTTAGCAGACTTCCCCGTTCGGTTAGAACCGGAAAAAATAAAACTTTGTCCGTCTACCGTTTTCATGATTCAAATTTGAATGTAGACCCCAGCGGCGAATCTGCACTGTAAACCTTGCCAGGCTCTACGGTTTCAGATGGTTTTGCCGCTTCCTTTTCGGCTTTCTTGATGGCTTCTTTATCTGCCATCATGGCCTGGTATGTTGCTGTAATCATGCCCAGCGCCACCGGAAACAATGCAAACTCTTCCATACCCCCGCCAGTATTCAAAAACGTAATCAATCGCTGACCCCATGAATACTTGGCAAATACAGGAACCAATTTAATCGCCAGTTCCCGGCAATTATCTTCACCCCATACAGCCGCCGCGTTTGCGTAGCCCTTGAAAGTGAACCCTATACCGATCAATGACAACATGCCCGTAAGGTTTGTCACTGTAGCGTCAGGCACTTCATAAACCGCGACCTGATTCTGGTCTACCTGGCCCGCTTCCTGCGGCTTTTCGTCGGCAATCAGGGTATCAAGTACCGCCTCGGATTGCTTTTGTTCACCCGTAGCCGTTACCGCTTCCTGCTCAATATTTTCAACAACTTCCATTTACAAATCCTCCAAACTGAAACCCGGTTTTTTCTCTGTTACCGTTACAGGCTTTTCCGGCTGATTTTTTGGTTCGGTCGACTTTGCCACCTCAACACCATCAAATGCCTGTTTTACATGCTGGTATGTTTTGAAAAACTCAGCCACCCGGCGATCATTCCCACCTATGCGCAACTGCCCGCCACAATTTGCTTCACAGAACCCGAACGGTGCACCCGTTTTGTCTTTGGTAATACGCATCCCTGATGCGTAACCGCAATGCGGGCAATTGATATGCCCGTAAACTGTTTTTCCCTCAGCCATTTAACCCCCCCAGGTTTTTTCGATTTTTTCGGCCAACTCATCAAGCAAATTTGCAGCGTCCAGCAATGCTTCTTTTTGGGATGGCTTCAAAAATAATCCATACGTAGACACACTCGCTCTAAGCTCGATTGCCCGCCCTTTAGCCTTTTCAATCATTTCAACCGTGCCCATAACAACCCCAAAGAAAAACGGGCAATCGCCCGTTTAATTATTCAGCCAGTAAACCTTGCAGGCTTTCTGGTAATTCGATGGATGGCCCGTTAAAGCGGACTGCATTAATGTGCTTTACCAGGGCTGTGACTTGTGCCTGTAATGCTTGATGCTCAGCTAATGAAACATAGCGCATTGGTTGCGCTTGCTCTTGGTTGTTTTCGCCTTCCATTTTTTGATCTCCAATAGATAAAATTAACTATGGCCTTGCCGGGCATCCCACGTCAGCAACATGCCCGGCAACCCATATTAAGAAACACTTTTCAATAAGTTTTACTTATCGTTAAGTTGCCCGTATTGTATCTATTCCAGAAAAAAAATGGTCGCGTACAGTTATTTACACAAGTCCGAGGGCGCAATGCGGGCAAGCCCGCTTTGCTTTAAAATCAAAACCTTAAAACGGGCATTTATTTGACCTGTAATCCGTATTTCTAACCACCAAAACACAATTACCCAGCTTCAAATTATCATCCCTAACCGTAAACCAAACCCTATATTGCATAATCTGCCAAACAGGGGCCGGATACGCTTGTTTATATTTCATATGCTGCACCACCCACACTCTGCGCCATCATCGTCATTCGGATTTATAAACATATCGTTTTGTATAAACTGTCTTACATCCCATGTTCTATGAACCCGTATGAATTTGTTTCTCTGATCAGGCGGCCTACTATTCCAGGCCTTTTCTAAATCAATCAGCTTATTAATATGCTCGCGCCCTACAGGGTCGCGGCCAGCCGCTACCCACTCAGCCTTACGTGCTAAAAAGCATGGGTAACAACCTACCCGACTATGTGCCGGGTAAAGCGGATTAAGCGGTGCCCCTGAACTACGCAAGTAACTAAAAACCCTTTCCGTGTCCCAATCCACAATTGGCAATTTCACACTAATAAGCGCCAGATGCTTATGCTTTCCCTTTCCATAAAATTGCGCTACATCGCCCAAGGTAAATTCATCATCACCAGTTATACCCCCGTATTTTGCAGCCCTGTTTGCGGACTCGTCAGACCTCATACCAAACCAAATCTCGCAGTTTTCAGCATTAAAACCGTTATCTAATAACCACTTTTTAAATGGCTCCTGCTTAAGTCTCTGAGTACAACCCCGTGCCGCACTATTTGGAAAATATGCCGCCCTTTCCAACCATCCAAACATCCCACCCCATTTATTCAAGGTATGCTCTATCTTTACCCCGTAATAGGTTTCCATGTCATCAATCTGTTGATACGTGTCTGGATGGTCATACCCTGTATTTTGATGAACACATACTGGCTTAATACCCATCGCTAAAGCGAGCGCCAAAACCACCTGGCTATCTTTACCACCGCTTACTGGAACAATTACTGTTTTCATACCCTCACCCACTCTTCCCGATTGTTTAATGCCTTACCAAAGCCAAAGCGTTCACGGACACCATGCACGATATGTGCAGCCGCTTCACCGTATCGGCCCCGCCTCATGACATAGTCATCATCCAGACAAATAAACGATTCTCTCGGCTTAGTGTTCAGCCCTCCCATTGCTTCGATATAGTCTGCAAAACTTGCTTTTCTCTTTTCACGTATTCCCTGAACCGCCCGCCATGCACGTAGTAATTGCCTGAAATCTGGATTAATAGACGCTTCATCCACTCTTCTAAGTTCGCGCCATACAGTGACCGAATGACCGCCAACCTGTTGGAATTGCCTAATTCTCCAAGTACTTGCCCAAGCGTCCACACGTGCCGAGGCAGTTTCACTACTTTGGTTTCCCTCGTCTGATTTTTCACCCTCAATACCTCCAATGTTTTTAGAAACATACTTGACCACATACCCCGCCGCCGTGCCTTTCAGCGGATTGATAGCCACGAACTTGACCCGATTTTTAGCGGCCCCCGTTTCTTCGCCGTTGTCTTGCAGAAAGTGAGTTTTAAACACGCCCCGCATGTAATGCACAGCCTCGTAACGGTTACCGTTAGGAAGTGTGATTTTTCCAGGCTTGTAAAACAGGATTAAATGCCAGTGCGGTGTGCCATCGTGGTGAGGCTCAGCAACGCGCAGGCCGTAGAATTTAAAGCCATCCCGATGAAACTTTGCCCGGACACGCGCCCACACTTCAACCAAATAACGCTGGGCTTCATCCGGCGTGGTGCCGTCATACTTTGCATTAGGTTTGCCGTCTTTGGTCACCGCATGCATGCGGCTGGGGCAAGTGGCCGTAATGAATTCAGCCTGGTGTCCGTATTTGATTGAAAGTTGCTCAAAGCCAGTAACCCGCGTCATTAACTCGGCGCGCCTGTTATCAGGATTAGAAACACCAGCCGCCGCAATGTCAGACAGTGACATTACTTGCCCTGATTCACTACGCAGTTTTATTCCTTCAAGCGTTTGTTTGTTGCGTCTGTTTTGTTGCTGCCTACGGTCAAGCGTATCGTCAGACACATAAAGCGACTTTGTGCGACCAACCAACCCCGCCCTAATGGCCGCAACTTCGCGCGCTTTGGCGTGTGAGTGCCTTAATTGACGTAGCCACCACTGGTGATCACACAGGCGCAATTCAATACCTTTTAGATCATATTCAGCCGGGTAGCGCACGGCATAACCTAGGCATAGCTCTTGCCAGTAGGTCAGCACATAATTGTTTTGATTGCTGTATTTATAACCGGCATCACGACACCTAAAAGACAAATCATCGGCCAGGCGCTTTATGTCGTCATCGTCATGCGCGATATTAAGCAGCGTTTCCAATGGTTCAATCAACACCCGCAACCACTCGTTAGCATCGTAAATGCCCTTTTCTTTGGCGATTTCCTGCCAGCGATTAAGCGCGCTTAAGCGCCACTTGTATGGCAATCTACCCAGCTTGTAATCAAAGTATTGTTTCTGGTCGGCTTCATAGTTATAGCGAATCATGCGCGCCCCGCTTTCTTGATGCCAAGCGCACCACGCAGGCTTATAAACGAGCCTTTTTGCTGTGGCATCCTTGCGAAAATCACACAGCCAGGTTTTCTTTTTTTGCTCTCAACGTCTCGCCAGTTGCAACGGAAAACCCTACGGCCAGCGTAATACTTGTCAGCCACATCTACAGTGACCTTAAAGCATTCAAGCACCCGATATACAGCCCTACCCGTCAAAGCGTTGTCACTTTCTCGGGTGACATAAATTTGATGCATCGGCTGTTTCATGCAATCACCCCCTGCGCAGCTTCACGGCGGCGCTGATAGGCTTTTTCGACCACCTCGACCAGCACGGCTTTGTATTCATCCGTTACCGCCTGGGCTTCGATTAATCGCGTTAAATTTATATCTGGGAAGTAATGCAGAGCGGCCTGCGCAGTTGACAGCGCCATCCTGGCCTTTTGGAGTTCATTAACGGCCAGCTCAATATCTCTAACGTTTTTTTGTGAGACTAATACAACGCCTTTGTTATTCAATAAGGCGTTTAGTTTTTCGGCAATGAATACGCCGGATGAAGTGTTTTTTAGTCTTGATTTAGATGCGGCTAGAAATGCCTGAAATTTTTGTTTACCTGAGTTTTCTGACATGGATTACACCCTTTTATAAAGTTTGTAAACCACCCAAAGGAGTGTTAACTATTTTGAAAAATGCTCGTTAAGGCCCTTCCCTTCAACGCACTAATTGAAGTCTGTATATTATGTTAAATTCAGGAGAAACAAAAAAAAAGCTGCGCATCAGGTTCAGCTAATACCATCCTTAATGTATTAGAGTTTTTGAAGCTACAAAGATAGCGGCAAACAGCCGCTATCTTTGTTTGGTTAATACCCAACTCAGCAAGACGCAGTTTTTCACGCTCCACCATCCTGTAATACTTTCTACGTTTCGCTTCAATACGTCCCTCAACACGAATGACCCAATACAAGTGGCGCAGATTTTCTGCCCACTCTGGAAGATCAACATATTTAGATGAATCAAAACCCATAACACGTTTTTTGTCGTTCTCTGTTGTAAAACGTCCGTAATATAAATCTAGCGGGCTTCGCCCACGGAATGCCAGCGCCCTCGCGTCCGCGGTGCCAGCTGCCCCGATGTCGCGGCTGATGATGTTAATAAATGTTTATATATACAACAACGTAAGGTTAAGTACTAACCAATGAAAAAACCCCTAGAAGGGGTTAATCTAAGAATTAAATACCCCAAGCTTCATTGTTTTGCGGCAAACATCTCTCTGGCCAATAAAAAAGAGCTCCGATAGAGCTCTCTAAAGTTTACGAAGCAAACGCTTTTAGTTTTTTATTGAAAACTCTTTTCAGGAAGCTTGAATGTCAATATGGCATCACCTTGCTTGAATCCAAACAGAGAGTTTCCGCCACTGACGACAGTGACATATTGTTCACCATCCACCGTATAAGTCACAGGAGGTGCATTCACACCATAGCTGGATTGATAGCGCCAAAGAATCTGCCCGGTTTCACTGTCAAATGCATTTAAAGTGCCGTCACCCTCCCCGCAAAACAGCAAACCGGAAGAAGTGGTCAACAAACCACCAATCAGCGGCTGTTTTGTTTTGTGTTGCCAGGCAATTTTTCCCGTTGTAAAGTCGATTGCACTCAACAATCCCCAACGTTCATCATTGGTCGGCTCACTCGCTGTGTAACGCATGCGGCGGTTGCTGTCCTGAGCATCTGTCTCATGCACTGTATATTTAATCGGGCTGTGCATGGCGGCAATAAACACCCGATTGGCCTGCTGATCAATACTGACAGGAGACCAGTTTGCGCCACCCAGTATGCCCGGATAAACGACAGTCCCTTCAGGACTGGGTTGCTTGAAAAGATTAAGCTGCGGTACAAATGCTTCAGACTTTGCAAGAAACTCCCCGCTATGCCGGTCATGAATGTAAAACCAGCCGGTTTTGCTGGCTTGGCCTACCGCCGGTATGACCACACCATTTTTAGTATAGTTAAACAATACTGGAGGGCTGGCAAGGTCATATCCCCACAAATCATGGGGTACCTGCTGATAATGCCATTTGTACTGACCGGTTTCGGTATCGAGTGCAACCAGTGAAACTGTATACAAATTATCCCCGGGGCGGGAGACATCATTCATTTGTGGTGAAGGATTGCCGGTACCAAAATAAAGCGTATCATTCGCTTCATCAATAGCGGGTGTACTCCAGGCAGAGCCTCCCCCAAATCCAGCAGCATCCGGGTAGATGCTCATGGCTGCTTTTTCACTGGCAATATCGCGGTTAAAGTGGCTACCGTCTGCCGTCTGCGTTGTGAACTCCCCTTCCCATCCCTGGGCAGGAATCGTATCAAACTGCCAGACCTGATGCCCATCTTGCACGTCATAAGCAGCCAGAAAGCCTGGTCGACCATATCGCCCAGTCACGCCAATCACTGCACCGAGCGGCGCATCACTGCGCGGGTTGTCAATATGCAAACCATAGCCCACGCCAGTAATGCCAATAATGACCTTGTTTTTATATACAACAGGCGCCATCGCAATACCAACGCCAGTACCACCGGTGACTTTGCGCACTTTATTCGGGTCCCTCTGGTTCAATTCCGTTTGTTGTTCGGTATTCACCTGATTGCCAGCCACATTGATATCCCACAACTTTTGTCCGGTCTTCGCATCCAGGGCAATCAGCCGCGCATCCACTGTGCCGATAAACACCTTGCCATGAGCAACCGCAACCCCTCGATTGGCCGGACCGCAGCACATCGGCCAATCGCTTCTGCGCGCATGTACATATTGCCATAAGGTTTTCCCTGTTTTGGCATCCAGTGCGAGCACATGGTTATAAGGAAGGCTGACGAACATCACACCATTGACGATCAACGGTGTGGCTTGAAAGGTCGCCTTGACGCCGGTATTTACTTTCCAGGCCAACTGGAGTTGATGGATGTTATCGCGATTAATCTGCTGCAATTCGGCATGTCGCTGCCCCGACATATTTAAGCCATAACTGGGCCAATCGGTATTCTCAGCCACAGATAAGCGTGGATTAATCGCCATACACATGCTTAAGATCACAATAATATTGAATAGCAAGCTATTGATTTTAATGGGGTTAATTTTTTTATCATGCCTGAGTAACATTGCGTTCTTCCTCCAAAAATATACAGATCTGTATAGCCGAGATTATTCTACTCCAGAAATGGAACTTTTGTTTTGGGCAAATTGCCATATAATGAATTTCATTAGCTATCGAAGTAATTATTCACAGGGAATAAAATTGTCTTTCGCATCATTTGCATTATTGTTGGCAGAAAAAAAATACTTACCCGATTTTGTTGTGAGAAAAGGGATCAGACTTTTACTTGATAAGCGATTGCAAGCCATCCAGAGCCAAGACTGCGAGCAAGGCCAGCGCGCATTGATCGCATTTTGTGATGCCATGAACCGTGCGGAGGTGGCACCGTTACCGGCCAAAGCCAACGAACAACACTATGAGGTTCCGGCAGATTTTTACCAATACTGCCTTGGGATAAACAGGAAGTACAGCAGTTGTTATTGGGATGCACATACAACGGATCTGGATGCCGCCGAGTCTCTGGCCCTCACCGAGACCTGTGCACATGCACAATTGGCTGATGGGCAAAAAATTCTGGAGTTGGGTTGTGGCTGGGGCTCATTGAGCTTATGGATGGCACAACATTATCCGGCTGCAGATATTACAGGCGTCTCCAATTCTCAATCGCAGCGTGAATACATCATGCAACGTGCCAAAGATCTGGGATTGACCAATCTGCGCATCATTACAGCCGATATGAACGCGTTCTCCGCCCCGGAGACATACGACCGTATTGTCTCCGTTGAAATGTTCGAGCATATGCGTAACTACCAGATCCTGTACCAGCGTGTAGCGAGCTGGCTGAAGCCGGATGGCTTGTTCTTCAAACATATCTTTGTACACAAAAACACGCCATACGCTTTTGATGTAGTGGATGACGATGACTGGATGAGCCAGTACTTTTTCAGTGGTGGCATGATGCCGAGTGACGACTTGCCTCTCTATTTTCAGGATCATCTGAAACTGGTAGACAAATGGCGATGGGATGGTACGCATTATGAGAAAACGGCCAATGCGTGGTTGCAGCAAATGGATTTACATCACTATGCGCTGACTGCCGTGCTTGAACATGCCTATGGCAAACAGCATGCAGAGCTGTGGCGGCAGCGTTGGCGTATTTTCTTCATGGCCTGTGCCGAACTGTTTGGTCACGATCATGGCCAAACCTGGTGGGTTGGCCACTATTTGTTTAAAAAGCGTAGCGATAACTTCTAAACCATGCATTCAAACGCGCAAATAGCTTTAAATATCGTGTGCTTCCAGTTGCTATGGTGGGCATGCGTGCTGTCGCCACTCTACGGCTTGGTCTTTGCAGTATTTGCGCTGTGCCTGCTATTTGGCATGGTGCATTTACAGTTTGTTGAAGGATGGTCGCAGGCCTTACCCTTATTGCTCACAGCACTGTTGGGATGCCTGTTTGATCAACTCGGATATATCATCGGCATGGTGGATTTTAACCATCATCATCAGTGGATATCCTATATTCCGTTATGGATGGCAGCCTTGTGGCTGGCTTTTGCCTGTACACTGAATGTCAGCCTGCGCTGGCTGGCGTCTAACTTGCGGCTGGCATTTGTACTGGGCGCTGTTTTTGGACCACTGGCTTATTGGGGCGCGGCAAAACTGGGGGCGATTGTCCTGCCAGGACAAATGTTGAGCCTTGCCTGGCTGGGCTTGGGCTGGGGCCTGTTGCTTCCGCTGATGTTACGTATTCGAACCATGTATTTCAATTGTGGGAGCCAATGACGTGACTGTTTATCTGTGCTGCCTGTATGCCATCCTGTTACTCGCACTGGCTGGCTGGATACTGAGCTTTGTGACCAATCATTACAGCCATGTCGACAGCATGTGGAGTCTGTTCATGGCAGTCACCGCGTACACCACTGCCCTCTTCACTTACGATTTATCCTGGCGAGGCGCGCTGGTACTGGCGGCCGTGACAATATGGTCATTACGGCTCAGTCTATTTATTACCTGGCGTAACTGGGGCAAAGAGGATTATCGCTACGAAACCATACGTCAAAACAACGAGCCACATTTCTGGTTCAAAAGCCTCTACATCGTGTTTGCATTGCAAGCCGTATTGGCCTGGCTGATTTCCTATCCGCTCTATGCTGCCATTGCAAGCACGCAGCCACTGATGTTTCTGGATGCACTGGCTGCCTTGTTGTTTGTCGCTGGCTTGTATTGGGAAAGCATCGCAGATTGGCAACTGGCCGCATTCAAAGCCAAGCCCGAAAATGCCAAAGCCGTACTGAATACCGGCTTGTGGCGTTACAGCAGACATCCCAACTATTTTGGTGAAAGCCTGATCTGGTGGGGGTTCGCCCTGGCCGGTATTGCGGCTGGCAGCCAGTGGTCCGTCGCCTCTGCAGCACTCATGACACTTCTGTTGTTAAAAGTGAGTGGCGTCAGCTTGCTTGAAAAAACCATTCAAACCCGACGTCCTGGCTATCAGGCTTATATTGACAGCACGAATGCCTTTATTCCGGGCATCCCGAAAAAAATGCCAGTACCCGGCAAGGATTAACGAAATGCGGCGATTTCAAAAACCGTTTTGTGTATTGTCGTTAAGCATTCTTTTGCTGCCGGGTCTGCTACATGCAGAAGAATGGTCATTTTCAGTATGGCTGGACAAACAGAACATCGGCACCCATCAATTTAGCTTGCAAGATAACCGTTTATCTAGCCGCGCCAGTTTTAAGGTCAAGGTGTTGTTTATCAACGCCTATCGCTACCAGCATCAAGCAGATGAAACCTGGCAAGGGGAATGCCTGCAAAGCCTGCAGGCACATACCGAAGAAAATAAAGAAATCACAGATGTCAGTGGCCGCCTGTCAAATGGACAGTTTGTGGTCAGCAAAAATAAGTCCATGCAAACCTTGCCTGCCTGCGTGATGACCTTTGCCTACTGGAATCCCAAGATACTGCAGCAAAGCAAGTTATTAAACCCGCAAAATGCCGAGTATCTTGAGGTGGCCGTAGCCGACGAAGGCGTGCAAAGCCTGAACGTTAGAGGCACTGACATCCAAACGCATCAATACCGCCTGACCGGGCGCTATCAGGGCAAAACCAAACTGAATATTACACTCTGGTATGACGAACAGCAGCGTTGGGTCGGCTTGAAATCCATCACCCCAGAGGGATACACCATCACTTACAAGTTGATATAAAACAATATGTTAAATAAATTATTTAAAGTTATTTGTTGCTTTTTAGCGGGCGGATTGTGTGCTTGTCAGAATATGCAGCCGATCAAAACCGTAAACGCGGTTGACCTGGACAAATTCATGGGGGACTGGGGGGTGATTGCCGCCATTCCCACCCTGATTGAGCGCAACCCCTACAATCCGGTGGAAAGTTATCAACGCAATGCGGATGGTTCTATCGCAACGACTTTTCGGTTTCATCAGGGTGCCTTTAATGGCCCACTGAAGGAGTACCATCCGACAGGGTTTATCGTACCCGGGACGCACAATGCCGAATGGAAAATGCAGTTTATCTGGCCGTTCAAGTCAGAATACCTGATTGCTTACCTGTCTGAGGATTATCAACACACGATTATTGCGCGTAACAAGCGTGATTACGTCTGGCTGATGTCGCGCAATCGACATCTGGATGATGCAACATACCAGACACTGGTGCAACGTATCGCCGACATGGGCTACGACACCAGCAAGCTGGTCAAATTTCCACAACAATAATAGACCAACGTTTTATTTCTGAGTGAGGGTTGTATGCAATGTAAACTGGCGGGCGTTTTTTGGCGCCTGGTGGGTTGGCTGGATAACGAGCGTTATCAGCCGCCAGCCAATGCCACCGATGTCAGCATAGACTGGTGGCGTGTCTTTCCATTTGTGCTATTGCATATCGCGCTGATTGGCCTGCTATGGGTGGGCTGGAGTCCGTTTGCCGTTGGTTTTGCAATTGTCATGTATCTGATCAGAATGTTTGCCATTACCGGTTTTTACCACCGCTACTTTGCACATAAAACCTTCCAGACCAGTCGTTTCGGACAGTTTCTGTTCGGCGTGATCGGGGCCACTGCGGTACAGCGCGGCCCCTTATGGTGGGCTTCGCATCATCGCGCCCACCACGTGCATGCAGATCAAGCCCAAGATATCCATTCGCCGCACCAGCACGGTTTTTTGTGGAGCCATCTGGGGTGGTTTCTCAGTCACGCCAATTTCCATACCCGGCTTGATCGGGTCAAGGAACTGGCCAAATTTCCTGAACTGCGTTTGCTAGACCGTTTTGACAGCCTGATGCCTTTGTTGCTGGCAGTGGGTATCTACGCACTGGGCACCTTGCTGGAAAACACAGTGCCTGCATTGCAGACCAATGGCCTGCAGCTGCTTGAGTGGGGCTTTGTGATCTCCACCATTGCGCTTTACCATGCAACTTTCTGCGTCAACTCCCTCGCCCATGTCTGGGGTAGCCGCCGCTACCAAACCCGTGACCACAGCCGCAACAACCTGTTGATTGCATTGCTGACACTGGGTGAAGGCTGGCATAACAATCACCATCATTTCCCGGGCTCTGCCAAACAGGGTTTTTACTGGTGGGAGATAGACTTCACCTACTATGGCCTGAAGCTACTCGCCGCCATGGGCATCATCTGGAATGTTAAACGTGTGCCGGTACATGTACGCGAACAGCGCCCTTCATCATGAACACATAAAAAATTACAAGATGCTTAATATTGCCATTATAGGCAGTGGTATTTCCGGAAATACACTGGCCTTTTACTTACATAAAAAACACCATGTGACGGTGTTTGAAGCCAATGACTATGTGGGTGGACATACGCATACCCACAGCATTGAGCTCGATGGTCAGTCACATGCCGTCGATACCGGCTTTATTGTATTTAACGATAAAACCTACCCTGAATTTGAAAAAATATTACGGTTATTAAACGTACCGTGGCGTGACAGCAGCATGAGCTTCAGTGTGCGCAATGAAGTCAGTGGGCTGGAATACAATGGCACCTCGTTAAACAGCCTGTTTGCACAACGCCGGAACCTGCTCTCACCGCGTTTTTACCGCATGATTCTGGATATCTTGCGCTTTAATAAAGAATCTTTGACTTTGCTTGAACATGGCGAAGAAATCCCTTTGGGTGATTATTTGACCAGCAACGGCTACAGCCCGCAATTTATCCGTGATTACATTATCCCGATGGGCGCTGCCATCTGGTCTACGGATGCCGAACAGATGTTGCAGTTTCCCGCACGCTTTTTTGTGCGTTTCTTTCATCATCATGGCATGCTCAGTATCGATCAACGCCCGCAATGGCGCACGATTGTCGGTGGCTCAGCCCAATATTTGCAACAACTGACTGCAGGCTTTAATCAGCAGATACACCTCAACACACCCATTGTGGCGATCAAACGCGACCATCAAGGGGTCATGCTGACGACAAAACAGGGAGAAACTGCCCGTTTTGATTATGTATTTTTTGCCTGTCACAGCGACGAAGCCTTGCGCATTCTGGGGACTGAAGCCACTGCTTGCGAGCGTGAGGTGTTGGGGGCGATCCCCTATCAGGACAATACCGTCTTTTTGCATACCGATGCCTCATTGATGCCACGTCATCAACTCGCATGGGCGGCCTGGAATTACCATGTCACCGGGCAGGCAACTGGCAAAGTGCAAGTCACTTACAACATGAATATCCTGCAAGGTATTGTTTCGCACCAGCCATTACTGGTGACACTCAACCACACCGCTTCCATTGCACCTGAAAAAGTGATCAAACGCCTGCATTACCGGCATCCGCTATATACCTTGGAAGGTGCCAAGGCCCAGCTGCGGCATGCAGAAATCAGCGGAAATAATCTCACAGGGTATGCCGGGGCGTACTGGCGCAACGGATTCCATGAAGATGGCGTGGTCAGTGCGCTGACCGCCATTCAACATTTTGAGGCTGCCATGTATGGCTGAGTCAGGCACATCGCTACGCAGTGGGATTTATACCGGATGGGTGACACATCAGCGCCTGCAACCCAAACTGCATGGCTTTAAATATCGCTTGTTTATGCTTTATCTGGATTTGGATGAGTTGCCATTATTGTTTAAAAACAATAAATTATGGTCATTTCTTAAACCAAATATTGCATACTTCAGACGCAAGGACTATTACGGCGACCCGGAAAAGCCACTGGATCAGTGCATCCGTGATCTGGTGGAAAGCGAATCTGGCCAGCGACCACAGGGAAAAATTGGCCTGCTGACGCATCTACGTTATTGGGGTGTCTGTTTTAACCCGGTCAGCTTTTATTATTGCCATGATACAGATGGCAAATTGCAGGCCATCGTCAGCCATATCACCAATACGCCATGGAAGGAACGACATGCGTATGTGCATGTCTGTCAACCAGGGAAAGAACATGTGTTCAGCCTGGAAAAAAATTTCCATGTCTCGCCGTTTATGCCGATGGACATCCACTATAAATGGCAATTCTCGGAACCCGAATTGCAGTTGAGCGTGCATATGCAAAACTGGCGCGCCGGAACCGCCATGTTTTATGCTACGCTCAAACTAGAGCGTCATTCCTGGCAAACAGCTACGCTCAACCGCTTATTGATCAGTTTCCCCTGGATGACACTCAAAGTCGTGCTGGCGATCTACTGGCAGGCTTTACGCTTGTGGCTAAAACGTATTCCATTCTATTCTCACCCCGACACTGATTCAGGAAAATAACTGATGGCTTCTTCCTTACCCACTGCTGATACTTCCCAGCCAGCACAAGAACAACTGACGAAAGTCCTTAAAGCAAAAAGTCGCGCCAAATGGGTTGCCAGCATGGCCAAATCGCAATTACTCAAACGCTTGCGAGGCTTGAAAATTGGACAGTTGATTGTGGTTGATGGCACTGAACGTCATGCGTTTGGCAATCGCCAGAAATCATCCCTGACAGCAACCATCACTGTGCTCGATAGCCGTTTTTATGGCGAAATTGCGTTTGGTGGCAGCATTGGTGCTGGAGAGGCCTATATGCTGGGCTACTGGCAGGCCGACTCCCTGACCAGCGTTATCCGCCTGATGGTACTCAACCAGTCAGTGATGGATACCCTTGAGGGCGGCTACCAGTGGTTGAGCAAGCCGCTGATGAAAGTATTTCACTGGCTCAACAGCAACAGCGAAGCCGGCAGCCAGAAGAATATAGCTGCACACTATGACCTGGGGAACGACTTGTTCAAGCTGTTTCTGGATCCGACCATGATGTACTCGTCGGCCATCTTTGATACGCATACCCAAACCCTGCAAGCCGCCTCTGAACTGAAACTCAAAGTCATCTGCGAAAAACTCAAACTTTGCGCGCAGGACCATGTGATTGAAATCGGCACAGGCTGGGGCGGCTTTGCCATTTATGCAGCCAAACACTACGGCTGCCATGTCACCACCACCACCATTTCGCAGCAGCAATTTGAACTCGCGCAAGCCAGAGTCCAGCAAGAGGGTCTGCAAGACCAGATCACCCTGCTCAAGCAGGATTATCGTCATTTGCAAGGCACCTATGACAAACTGGTATCCATTGAAATGATTGAGGCCGTCGGCCATCAGTTTTACGACACCTATTTCGCCAAAGTCGGGCAGTTGCTGAAGCCGGACGGGGTTGCACTGATTCAGGCTATCACCATTACTGACCAGCGCTATGACAGTGCCATTCGCTCTGTGGACTTTATCCAGCGCTATATTTTTCCCGGCTCGAACATTCCGTCAAATACCGCCATGCTTAACAGCATGACGCATGCGAGTGACCTGCGCCTGATTGACCTGGAAGATATCGGGCTGCACTATGCCACCACATTACGCTTATGGCGGGAAAACTTTTTTGCCAATATTGAAGCGGTACGTGCACTCGGTTACTCAGAAGCTTTTATCCGCATGTGGGATTTTTACTTGAGTTATTGTGAAGGTGGATTTGCCGAATGTGCACTGGGTGATGTACATTTGTTACTGGCGAAACCATATTACCGCTGATAGGCGGCATCCTGAATGGTTGATGACCCAAAATAAGCGCTCATAGACATATCAGGTGAACACATCAGGTGATAAAAATAGCTGCAGTTTTTTCAGGTATTTGCCTGATGTGGAGTGCAATGACCGCTTTTCCGGCAACGCTGGAGAAAGTGTACAGACTCAGTCATCACACCTACGCGGATGGCCCCACTTCAGGTCAATTCAAATTTAAAACCCTGCCCCATTTTATATCGCAAAACGCTCAGCCTGTTACCAGTATTTCAGACATTATGCTCTCCGGTGAGCAAGATATCCTTTATCTGTTGACAGACAACGGATATGGTAAAAAGGAAATTTCTGCCGATTTCATCCCGCGGCTATATCGGATATCTGCACCTTCCAAGCAGATGAAAGCCCCCTATTCTGCTGCTTATACCGGACAATATATTCAGTTTCGTGATGAAGATCATCTGCTTAACTTTGCGATACAAGCCGACTTTGACCATTACTATCGCAATGCATCTTTTCCTAAGGTGCCAGAAATCATCAAACATAAACGTATATTAACAGGCGCAGACTTTGATCCAGAGTCCATCGTCATGGACAGTACAGGCAGCTTTTGGATAGGGGATGAGTTTGGGCCATTTATCATACATGCCGATGCAACTGGAAAGATTCTGCAGGCCCCGTTTGCATTACCGGAAGAGATCACCTCTCCTGACTCTCCCTTTGCGGTATCCACAGCATCAGTTCAAGCCAAACGTTCAGGCGGCTTTGAAGCAATTGCGATGACACCAGACAAAAATACGCTTTGGGTCATGCTGGAAAAAGCTTTGCAGGATGATGATGCCATGTATTTGCGTCTGTATAAATTCGATATTCAACGACAGGTGTTTACATCGCAATTTCTTAAATATCCGCTCAATGCCAAAGAAAATACAGTTTCTGCAATGGCGATGGTCAATGCAAACCAGTTACTGGTTTTGGAGGATAATTTAAAACTGCAACCCAAAGTTAAACCATTTCAGGCACTCTGTCTCATCGACCTAAATAAGCACACCGGCAAAGTGCTTGAAAAAACCTGTGTTGCAGACTTGTTGGCACTGGACAATCCGCAAAAAATTAAAGCGCACATGCCTCATGCTAAAAAAATCCCGATAGATGAGAGTTTACAAATTCTGGACAGTCAGCATGTCATGCTGGGGAACGATAACAATGGTTGGGGGGATACTTTTATCAAGGTGATAGCCCTTGATAATCCACTCGATTTCAAGGCTGCATCATTCATCAATCACCATCCAAAGTGGCAACTTGATCACTCACCGGTCAACACCAGCTCGTTTAATGATCAACGGATTTTCCCTCGGCCTTTTTTTAAAGACAACGATGTCATCGGCTGGGTCATTACCCTGACGTATTTTATGATTGCTTGCCAATGCTATCTTTTGCTTAATCAGCAGACACGCAAACTGGCTGAAGTGCAACTCTTACAATGCTTGACCCTCATCATGCTTTTCCTCTGTATCAACAAACAAATGGATGTACAAACCATCTTTATTAACGCATTGCGCGAGTTTACAAACGAGCAGGAAAATCTCGTATATAGGCTGTGGATTAAAGTGATATCGTCTGCGATCTTGTTGTCTTTAGCCGTTTGGCTGATTGCATGCAAGCATCAAAGCATCCTGCTACTGTTCAAAAAAGCCTCCATACTGATGACAGGGCTGAGCTTGCTCCTGATATTTTCCCTGTTACGTTTTGCCAGTTTCGCCCATTTTGATGTGCTACTTCCACATCATAAACAGCTCACACGTTTTCATCACCATCTTGAGCTGATTGCACTTTTGTTGATTTATATGGGCGTGCTTCGTTTTAAAAACAAACCGGCTTGATATAATAAATCATGAGTATTCAACCTGCGTGTATTGCATGGCATCACGGATTGCCCTATTCCACCCGATTTGAAGATATTTATTTTTCTGCCAGCCCTGAAGACCCCCACCATGGCTTGCACGAATCACGTCATGTCTTTCTGCAACATAACCAGCTGGCGCAACGCTGGTCAGATTTGTCTCCTGCCAGTCACTTTACTATTATAGAAACGGGGTTTGGCTCTGGATTAAACTTCCTGGCTGCCCTGGAGTTATGGCTGCACACCGCCCCATCTGATGCGCATCTTCATTATGTCAGCATCGAAATTGCCCCGTTTTCACTGACTGACTTGCAACGTGCGCATGCGCATTTTCCACAATTGCAAGGGTTAAGCACAGCGTTATGTAAACAATATGACCTACTGCATCAAGGCTTTAATCAGATCGAACTGTCGGAGTTTCGGACTAGCCTGACCCTGATTATCGGGGATGTGTCCAGTTGTCTGCCTGCCCTGACAAGCACTGCTGATGCCTGGTTTCTTGATGGTTTTGCGCCATCTAAAAACCCGGAAATGTGGACGCAGGCACTGTTTTCGGCGATGGCAGCACGCTCACACACGGGCACAACACTCGCCACATTTACCAGCGCTGGGAGTGTCCGGCGCGGCTTGCAGGCGGCGGGCTTTGTCGTAGAAAAAACGGCTGGTTACGGGCTGAAGCGCGAAATGCTTAAAGGCCGGTTATCGGGCATGTCAAGTCTAGAGCCGCCAGTGCAAAAATCAGTCCAGTCTCTCTCTGTAGCAGTGATTGGCGCTGGCATTGCCGGTTGCAGTACGGCCTGGCATTTGGCACAAATGGGCTGCAAAGTGACATTATTCGAGCGTGAATCTGAACCGGCCAGTGGCGCATCCGGCAATCCCAAAGGCATGCTGTATCCGCGCCTCAATACAGAAAAGCCTCTCAATGATGGATTGGCCTTGCGCAGTTACAGCTATGCACTCAAGCATTACAGCAGTTTAAACATGGCAACAGACGAATTTCATATGTGTGGTTTGCTACAGCTTGGAGGCAGTGCAAGAGAACGCAAACGCGTGCATAAAGTGGCCAAGCGCTATAGTCACAGCAAGCTATTACAAGCACTGACCGCAGCCGAAGCCAGCGTAGTCGCCGGAGTTGAAATTGCCAGTGAAGCCCTGTTTTTTCCAGAAGGCGCCTGGGTGAATCCTGTGGCGGCCTGCCACGCTTATTTGCGTCATCCCTTGATCACCACACGGTATAATCACAGCATTGACACTGTTGCACGGGTCAGCGAAGCATGGCAGTTAACCATGGCAGAAAAACCGATGCAGCCATTGTTTGATGCGGTGGTGGTGGCCAATGCCAGCGAGGCAGGTAGGCTGTTGCCGGAGTCGGGTTTGTTACTCAACCCCTTGCGTGGTCAAATGGGCGTGATCGAGACACAACCGGCGTTACAACCATTACGAACCATACTTTGTGGGGATGGCTATGTCACCCCGATGGTAGATGGTCAACACGCGCTTGGCGCGACCTTCTGTCCCGGCGATACTTCGGTCGAGGTGCGCGAGGCAGATAACCGAGCCAATCTGGACATGCTTGCCAGTTTATCGCCACAATTTTCCGATGCGTTGGGAGCACAGTTTACTACTGCGCGCGCAGCCATCCGTTGCGGCACGTCTGACTACTTGCCAGACGTGGGTCCCGTTTGGCCAACGCCATTTTTGCAACAGTTATCCGTCATCGACACAGCGGCCCTTCAATTACCTTCTGCTAACGGCCTCTATGTGCATGTTGGCCATGGAAGCAAGGGGTTAATGACCGCCCCTTTTTGCGCGGCATTACTTGCCCGCACGATTTGCCGTACTGCAGGCATGAATGTACCGCTATTGAGCGAACAGGCATTCTGGCTGGGGCTGACACCGCAACGACAAGCATTAAAAGCCCTTGGTATGCATTGGCCCAGCCCTGGCAGCCTCATTCCAGAGGTCACGCCTGTATGAACGCAATCGTGATTCAACATCTGCAACAGCGTATTGCGCATCATCCGGATAACCCCGAACTGCATTATGAACTGGGTCGGGCTTATCTGCTGCAAAAGCAGGCAACGGCTGCAGCACAAGCCTTTACCCAGGCACTCAGGCTAGCCCCCGATCACCCGCAAATCCTGATGCAACTCGGCAATGCTGCGAGTCTTGAAGGCAATGAAGCGTTGGCGAGTGGTTATTTCCGGCAGTCACTGGCTGTGGATGCACAACAGGCCGATGTGCATTTCAACCTGGCCAACAGTTTGCGCAAGCAAGGTCAGTTGGCCGCAGCAATTGCACATTACCAGCACGCCGTACAATTGCAGCCAAATGACGCAGACATGCATAACAATCTGGGCAATGCATGGCGTGAGTCCGGGGAACTGGCGCTGGCAGTAGAAGCATACGCCACAGCGCTCCAGCACAACCCCAACATGGTGCATGCAAGGGTGCACTGGATTCACCAGAAACAGCATATGGCAGACTGGTCTGGTCTGGATGCGGCTATCCAGACAGTTAGGGCAGCATTACAGCACCCGCAGGCGCAGATTCCACCATTCGCATTTCTGGCAATGCCGGGCACCACAGATGCCGAACAAACGCGCTGTGCCAGCCTGTGGGCGCAAGCCCATTACGGGCATATACAAGCCCTGCCTCCAAAAGTCAGGCAGGGCAATCAGCGCATCAAACTTGCCTATTTGTCCTCTGACTTCAGACGCCATCCACTGGCTTACCTGATCACCGACGTGATACAGGCACATGACCGCACACAATTTGAAGTCTACACCTACAGTCAGGCGCTGGACGATGGCTCGATGGAACGCCAGCAACTGAAATCAGCCGTAGAGCATTGGCAGGACATTGCGCAACTGCCAGATGCCGCCGTTGCGCAACACATGCGTTCGCAAGGTATTGATATTGTGGTGGATCTGACGGGTTACACGCAAAACAGCCGCTGCGGCGTTGTGGCTTACCGCCCCGCCAGACTGCATGTGAATTGGCTAGGCTATCCAGGCAGCATGGGCTTGCTCAACGGAAAACCGTTATACGACCTGATTGTGGTTGATAAGACCTTGCAAATGCCACACCTGGCCGAAGAGGCCATTGTACTGCCATGTTACCAACCCAATAATGCGCACCGTCCGCTCGCAGATCCTGGAACCCGTGCAGACCACAACCTGCCTGAAGATGATTTTGTTTTTTGCAGCTTTAACCAGAGCTTTAAAATCACCCCTGAAGTATTTGCCAGCTGGATGCGTATCTTGCAGCTTGTGCCGCATAGCGTCCTGTGGCTGCTGGAAAGCAATCGCTGGGCAGTTGAAAACCTGAAAAAGGCCGCGCAGCAGGCAGGCATTCAGCCTCAGCGCCTGGTTTTTGCGCCTCGAGCGGATATTGCAAGGCATATTGCACGTCAGCAGCATGCAGATTTAATGCTGGATACCCTGCCCTATAATGCACATACCACTGCGAGTGACGCACTCAGTCAGGGGGTACCTATCCTGACGGTGGCAGGAGAAACTTTTGCTGCACGGGTGACCACCAGTCTGCTTAACTACATTCAGTTGCCCGAACTGATATGCCAGGACTGGCAAGCATACGAAAACGCGGCAGTCCGGCTGGCAAGCCACCCGACAGAGTTAAAGGCATTCAGGCAAAAAGTGGTGGCGCAAAGCGGGGGATTGTTTGCACCGGAGCGCTTTGTAAAATCGCTGGAGGACGCACTCATCACCGCGCTCAACAGACAAACTATCAATTAGCATCCGATGCTTGCCACACTGAAAGCATCCCGGCAGCGACAATCAGCAGCCCACCATACAGCTCATTGGCTGTCATGACTTCAAGCGCCAGAAAATAAGCAGCGACAGCGGCCACAATAAGTTCGGTCATGAATAATACTGACGCCTGAATGGCAGGAATTTTTGTCACACCGTACTGCACCAGCAGGGTGGCTGATACCAGCATCAAGGCAATCAACAGCAGTAATCCATCGATTGTTCCATCAGTCAACTGCGGGAGTGCCTGCCACCAGTTAGCATCGCCTTGAAACACAATATAGGCAATCGACATGATAAACACCCCCACCCATACCAGCATGGACTTGGCTGCCACGCTTAAATGGGTTGCGTGCCGTGTCATCACATTGGTTATTGAAAAACCTATGCCGGCCGATAATGCCAGCCAGTCAGCATTAGATTGCGGTAACGGCAATACCCATTGCCCATCCGCCAGCATCAGCCAGGCACCAATTAACGAAAGACCAATCGCCAACAATTGCGGCAGATGCCAGCGCTCTTTCAACCAGATTCTCGCGAGCAACAATGTCCACAAGGGGGATAAATAGAACAGCAACATGACCCGCATCACCTCACCATCTATAATTGCCAGCACATAACTCAGGTTGGTCCAGCCAGCGACCACGCTTAGCCAGACCGATGACGCAGGCAGTTGACGCACAAAGCGCGCCCTTTTGTAGAATAAAAAAGCGCCGATCAGTAAAGCAATCAGGTAACTATACAAGCTGGCACTGACGCCATTGATTCCCGCTGTATTCAGCAGCCGGTAGGGATACCAGATCAGGCCCCAGCTAAATGCACCATAAATCAGTGCAGAAATGGCAAAATATTTTTGTTGATGGGCTTTTGGTTTTTGCATCAGGCTCTCTATAATACAACCCTATGAATCCACATTTAAATTTGCTTCAACCCTACCCGTTTCAGCGCTTGCGTGATTTGTTTCAAGGCCTTACCCCCAACTCACAACTGAGTCCTATCAATCTGTCGATTGGTGAGCCCAAACATGCAACGCCAGCCATCATTACGGAAGCCTTAAAAAACAATCTGGCGGGGTTAGCCAGCTATCCTACCACAGTCGGGGTGCTGGCCTTGCGCGAAGCCATCAATGCATGGCTGCAACGCCGCTATCAAATCCCGTCACTCAATATCGACAAAGCCATCCTGCCCGTCAATGGCAGTCGCGAGGCTTTGTTTGCCTTTGCGCAAGCGGTGATTGATACCAGCCAATCCATACAGCCAGTGGTGATTTCACCCAACCCGTTTTACCAGATTTATGAAGGTGCAGCCTTTTTAGCTGGCGCGCAACCGTATTTCGTCAATACGACTGCCGAGAATGACTACGCCATGGACCTGACACAGGTGCCTGCTGAGATACTGCAGCGTACCCAATTAGTGTATGTATGCAGTCCAGGTAACCCTTCCGGAAAAGTGATGGATCTGAATGCATGGAAAACCCTGTTTGCATTGTCTGACCAGTATGGTTTTGTGATTGCCTCGGATGAATGCTATTCAGAGATTTATTTTGATGAAGCAAACCCGCCAACCAGTGCCCTGCAAGCCGCACACTTGCTCGGTAGAGACTATACACGCCTGGTGATGTTCAGCTCACTGTCCAAACGCTCCAACGTACCAGGCATGCGCTCAGGTTTTGTTGCAGGGGATGAAGCAATTATTGAAAAATTTGCCTTGTACCGGACTTACCATGGTTGTGCCATGAATCCTGCTGTGCAGGCCGCCAGCATCGCTGCCTGGAATGATGAAACACATGTGATTGAAAATCGCAGCTTATATGCAGAAAAATTCAACCTGGTCACGCCGCAGTTGCAACAGGTATGGAAAAACACTCAAATGCCGGATGCTGCCTTTTACTTGTGGATCAATACAGAACAAGACGATACCGAGGTTGCCAAAAAGCTTTATCAGGACCTGCATATTACAGTATTGCCAGGTTCCTTCCTCGCACGTGAGGCCCATGGCATCAATCCCGGAAAAGGATTTATTCGCATGGCACTCGTTGCCTCTACCGAAGAAACTGTGGATGCTGCAAGGCGTATCTCGAACTACTTGCATACATAATATTGCCATTAATCTGATGAACAGTAGGTGAAGTCTTTTTACCAAACTACAAAATCGCGTTCCGAACGAGCGTTTAACAAAAAAGCAGATCATTACTGATCTGCTTTTTTGATCTGATTTCTGCGCTTAAAGAGCAGATTGATTTTTTCGATACACCAGTGTACCGATAGAAATCAATCCCAACAGCATCATCAGGTTGGTTTCAGGCTCGGGCACCGGCAGCGAAACTACATTCGCATTTAGGCTGTATTTTCCACCATAGATTCCTGTTGTAATTCCACTTACTTTAAGCGTATAAGCCCCAGCTAACAAGGAAGATGCATCAAAAATTTTGTTGTTTGCTGAATCAAACAGACCATAATTAAATCCTGCTGCACCATTCTGAAATCTGAAAATTTGCACAGTAGTATTGGTCGGCGGTGTAAATACAGTCAGATTTTCGTTAAACACTGTGACTGTATAATCAATGCTGCTCAAACCAGTCAATACAAATTTATACAAATCGGTAAAGGCACCTCCAGTAGGATTTGCAACCAAATCTGTATCACCATAACCCAGGCTCACAGTTGCTGCTTCTGCATTGAGTGCAAAAACAGAAAGTAGTGAAACAGCCAATAAGCGTCTTGCCATTGTTTTCACCTTACTTCTCCTCGTCATTTATAACAAATTTAAAAATTCTTTATGCATAAAAATCATGATAGACAACCATCATGTCGGCTTCTCGCTATTTAAAGCAATTTTTGTGCGCAAAAAATTTGCCGTTAATGTCAGACAATTGTTGTTTTTAGCGTGGTGATCAATACATCATGAGGCATTTTTTGCTTAATATATGATTGATAATAGTGCATGTGCACCAGATCGAATCACAATGTCTTCAAAACATTCTACATACAAATCATTCCGTTAAATGAATTTTTTGTGAAGGAAGGGCATGTGCCTATGACTATGCAAATTGCTTATTCATAACCAATAATGAGCCTCATGCGGGCAAAAAAGCCGCATTCATGAGACGGGCATGCGTCAGATACAGGCGTCTGATATGTCTTCAAATGTGCATTGTGCACTGCCTATCACAGCAAAACACAGCAAAACACAGCAAAACTTAGTGACTATTCATTGCACATCCGCTTTGCTGGAGTACTCGCCTAATCACTGCCAAACAAATCTCTGGTATAGACTTTACTGAACACATCCTGCAATTCTTTCGCATGACGATTGGCAATAATCACATCTGACATTTGCTTGAAGGCTTCCAAATCATTAATGACTTTGGAATTAAAAAACTCGGCATCTTCAAGTACGGGCTCATAGACAACCACTTCTATCCCTTTGCCTTTGATACGCTTCATGATGCCTTGGATAGATGATGCTCTGAAGTTGTCAGAGCCAGCTTTCATAATCAAACGATAAATCCCCACCACTTTGGGTTTTCTTTTGATCACACTGTCTGCGATAAAGTCTTTCCGGGTTGTATTTGCATCCACAATAGCGTTGATTAAATTCTGCGGAACCTGAGAATAGTTGGCCAGCAATTGCTTGGTATCCTTAGGCAAGCAATAGCCACCATAACCGAAGGAAGGATTGTTGTAATGATTACCAATTCTGGGATCCATACACACCCCTTCAATAATTTGTCTTGTATCAAGGCCGTGTGACTCTGCGTAAGTATCCAGTTCATTAAAATAGGCCACACGCATGGCCAAAAAGGTATTTGCAAACAGCTTGATTGCTTCAGCTTCCGAACTGTTCGTCAGCAAGACTGGCACATCAGGTTTCAGGCAATTTCCTTTAAGCAAACCAGCAAAGGTTTGTGCCCGTTCTGACACTTCGCCAACGACAATCCGTGAAGGATACAGATTGTCATATAAGGCTTTGCCTTCACGCAAAAATTCTGGGGAGAAAATAAGATTATTGCAGTGAAGTTCAGCACTGATTTTCTCAGTATATCCAACAGGAATGGTCGACTTGATGACCATCACTGCCTGGGGATTAATGGCCATGACATCTTTAATCACAGCCTCGACCGAACGTGTATTAAAGTAGTTGGTTTCAGGATCATAATCTGTGGGTGTCGCAATCACTACAAACGCTGCCCCCGCATAGGCAGCCTGTTTATCTGTGGTGGCTGTAAAGTTGAGTGATTTATTGGCCAAAAAATCTTCAATTTCCTTATCGGCAATCGGTGATTTTTTCTGGTTTAACAAGGCTACTTTTTCAGCCACAATATCCAGTGCAACCACCTCGTTGCTCTGGGCCAACAACACAGCTAAAGACAGGCCCACATATCCGGTACCGGCAATTGCAATTTTCATTCTTTACCCTTCAAACTTGTCTGCATTATTAAAACTGAGTCCCTGCGCATCTTTAGCTGACAGAGAGGGGGCGCTCTGTAAAGGCCACTTAATGTCCAATGTTGGATCATCCCACACAATGCAACGCTCGTACTGCGGTGCATAGAAGTCAGTCGTTTTGTATAAAAACTCCGCTGTTTCGGACAGCACTAAAAATCCATGCGCAAAGCCCTCAGGGATCCAGAGCATTTTCTTGTTGTCGGCGCTCAATATCTCGCCGACCCACTGGCCAAAGGTGGGCGATTTTTTGCGCAAATCTACTGCTACATCAAACACTTCGCCCTGTGTCACCCTCACCAACTTGCCTTGGGCTTGCTGCACCTGATAATGCAAGCCACGCAATACATTTTTGGCTGATTTGGAATGATTATCCTGAACGAATCTTGGTCGCAGCCCAGTGGCTTCAGCAAACACATTTTCATTAAAGCTCTCGTAAAAAAAGCCGCGTGCGTCACCAAATACTTTAGGTTCAAACAAAACAACATCAGGAATGACTGTTTTTTGTGCCTGCATTTAAAACACCTTCTCATTCACAATTTGCATTAAATATTGTCCATATCCGTTTTTCTTGTACACCTCGGCTTGCTTAAGCAACGTTTCAGCCGAGATATAGCCCATTCTAAAAGCAATTTCTTCTGGACAAGCAACTTTCAGGCCTTGACGATTTTCAATGGTTTGAATAAACAAAGATGCTTCAAGTAATGACTCATGTGTGCCGGTATCCAGCCACGCATGACCTCGACCCATGACCTTCACATTCAGTTGATTTTGTGACAGATATTGTTTGTTGACATCGGTAATTTCCAACTCGCCTCTGGGTGAGGGTTGCATGTTCGCAGCGATGTCGCACACCTGGTTGTCGTAAAAGTACAAGCCAGTTACCGCATAACGGGATTTTGGATGCACCGGCTTCTCTTCGAGACTAATCGCCCTGCCCGCTGCATCAAACTCGACCACGCCGTAACGCTCCGGGTCATGTACAGGGTATGCAAATACTGTGGCGCCATCGCTTTGCATATTGGCAGTTTGCAAGCCAGAAGCCAAATCATGGCCGTAAAAAATATTGTCCCCCAAGACTAAAGCACTCGGATGATTTTGAATAAAGTCTTTTCCAATAATAAAGGCTTGCGCCAAACCATCTGGAGAAGGTTGTACCGCATATTGAATATGGATTCCCCATTGTGATCCATCCCCCAATAACTGTTCAAATCTTGGGGTATCCTGCGGCGTTGAAATCAACAAAATATCCTTGATGCCTGATAGCATCAAGGTAGACAGCGGGTAATAAACCATGGGTTTATCATAGACAGGAATCAATTGTTTGGACACTGCCTGTGTGGCTGGATACAAGCGAGTGCCCGATCCCCCAGCCAAAATGATGCCTTTTCTGGTTTTGGTCATTGTGTGCCTTTATAGTGAAGCTTACAGAATTTGTTGAAGGATATGCCCAACACCCTGTTGCCAGGGAGGCAATACAAGATCGAACGTACGCTGAAAATGCTCCGTACTGAGTCTGGAGTTTAACGGGCGCTTTGCAGGTACGGGATAATCGCTGGTGGCTATCGGTTTGATCATTTCCGGTTTAACCTTGATCTGCATGCCGGTTTTAATTGCCTCGCTAATCACAAACTGGGCGTACTCATACCAATTTGTAATGCCAGAAGCGGTCACATGATATAAACCAAAGGGAAAATCAGTGCAACCCTGCTGCTTGATTCTACCAATCAAGTGCGCAGTCACATCTGCCAGCAAAGCAGCCGAGGTGGGGGCCCCATATTGGTCGGCTACCACACTTAAGCTGTCTCGCTCTGATGCCAATCTGAGCATGGTCTTTGCAAAATTACCGCCATGAGCGCCCACCACCCAACTGGTTCGCATCACAAGGCTTTGTGCACAAGCATGCATTAAAGCCAGCTCACCATCACGCTTGGTTAAACCATATGCATTTTGAGGATTAGTCGCATCACTCTCACTATAAAAAGCCTCACCTACACCCTCAAACACATAATCAGTAGAGTAATGAAAAACAAAAGCCCCCAGTTTGGCTGCTTCTTCACCCATGATTCGCGGTGCATCAGCATTGATTTTTCTTGCCAAATCCAGTTCAGTCTCTGCTTTATCTACCGCTGTATAGGCAGCAGGATTAATGATGCCATCAGGTTTTATCTTTTGAATAAAAGAGCGCAGTTCCGATGCGTTTAAAAAGTCACAACTCGAACTATCTGTTGCAATCACCTCAGCCAAAGGTGCCAGACTCCTTTGCAACTCAAAACCAAGTTGTCCATTGCAGCCAGTCAACAGTAGTTTCATTGGTATTGTTGCTCCACCCATTGACGATACTGGCCACTGGTTATGTTATCTACCCAAGCTTGGTTGTCCAAATACCACTGGACAGTTTTTTGTATACCTGTTTCAAAGGTTTCGGCAGGTTTCCAACCCAGTTCTTTTTCTAACTTACTGGCATCAATCGCATAGCGTCTATCATGCCCAGGCCTGTCCTTGACATAAGTGATTTGTGTACTGTATGACTGACCATCCGCACGTGGTTTAAGCCTATCCAGGATGGTGCACAAGGTGTGCACTACCTCGATATTCGGCTTTTCATTCCACCCCCCTACATTGTAGGTTTCGCCGACCTTCCCATCGGCAAGCACGCGACGAATGGCAGTGCAGTGATCTTTTACAAACAACCAGTCACGGATCTGTTGCCCGTCTCCATAAATTGGCAACGCTTTGCCATGCAGGGCATTATGAATGACCAGAGGGATCAGTTTTTCAGGAAAATGGTAAGGCCCGTAATTGTTCGAGCAGTTGGTCGTCAACACAGGTAATCCATACGTGTGATGATACGCTCGCACCAGATGGTCGGAAGCTGCCTTGGAGGCAGAGTAAGGGCTATTAGGCTCATAGCGGTTGGTTTCACTGAAAGCCGGATCTTCCTTGCTTAAAGAACCATACACTTCATCGGTAGACACATGCAGGAATCTGAAAGCTGCTTTTTCTGCGTCTGGCAATGCATTCCAGTAAGCACGCACAGCCTCTAACAGGTGAAAAGTGCCTACCACATTGGTCTGGATAAAATCTTCTGGACCATGAATAGAGCGATCGACATGTGACTCGGCGGCAAAGTTTAATACGGCACGCGGCTTGTGCTTGGCCAGCAAGTCTGAAACCAATGCAAAATCACCAATATCCCCTTTTACAAAAATATGGTTTTTGTTAGCTGACACAGTGCTCAGGTTATCCAGATTACCAGCATAAGTGAGCTTATCCAAATTAATCACTGGTTCATCTTCAATCACCAGCCAATCCAATACAAAATTACTACCAATAAACCCGGCACCACCTGTGACTAAAATCATGGGAGACAAAACCTTTTTTAATTAACAGTTATTATTATAGGTGAAACTCTTGGCGACTCAACAGCGCTTCGTATTGTTCCAATATAAATTGCCATCTAAATGCATTATCGAACCTTTTTCCACCCTCTTTAACCAGGCGTTGAATTATTTCAGGCTCGGATAACAAACAGTCTAATTGCTTTGCACAAGACACGATATCACTAAAGTAGACCGCACTATCGCCACAAACCCAGCGATTATAAGGATTGTCATTAGCCAGCACTGCATTACCTGCGCCAAGTGACTCTACCAGCGAAGGATTTGTCCCGCCCACTTGGTGCCCATGTACATAAAACAAAGCGAAGTAACGTAAGGCACTCACTACAGGCTTTTCATAAATGGCACCGACAAATACCACTTCATCCGATGCAGCCGCTTTGACTGCTAGATGGTAGGGATGGTCAGGCTCATACCGCCCCAAGACTACCAGCTTTTTGCCCCGTGGTTTTGCAGACCATGCCTTTACAACTTCCAATATACTGTTTTCAGGTTCAGCGCGTGCGATTAATACAGCGTATTGATGCGGCTGTAAGCCGTAAGGTTGTAGCAGCAAAGCATCAGCCGATTTAACCGGCTCTGCGCCATAAGCGATCATACTGATCTTTTTCTCTTTTACCCGTGTCATTAAGTGCTGTTTAATCACAGGATGATCGGCCACGAGGTGGTTGGCCAGCCAGCATCCCAACCAGTCGTTTGCCTTAAACCACAATTTGAGCAAGCGCCCCCATTTCTGCCGCTTCCATTCTATGCCATCCATATTCATGATGTTTTTGATGCCCAGGACTCTTAAAAGCAGCGCAAATATTGCCGTGTTATAGCCCAGTGTTAAACACAACTCACGGTTTCTGATGGCGTGCAAATGTGATTTCAAATCAAAAAAGACAGAGGATAAAGGTGTATCTCCTCGCACAGAGACATGTATGCGATGGATGCCTTGCCAGCTATCCTCGTAAATAGCCTCAGTCCCATTATGTTGACAATAAACCACCACTTGCCATCCTCTTTTTTGCAAATAAATTGCAAGATATTCGGCAAAAGTTTCAAAACCACCGTGGGCGGCTGGAATCCCCCTGGTACCTAATATGCGTAGTGTTTTCATTTTAAAAAATTAAAATCCGGGTTTAAAAAAACGCCGCAACTAGCCTTTGTGTTTTATCCAAATACATCTGAAAATCAATCAATTAGCGTACTTGATGATCTTCATGCCAGTGCGCGCAAATTTTTATATCACAGTAATGTGACGGAAATTAGTGAGGGTTCGATGTTGGTATATCAGAGGAAAATTTGGAGCGTATAAAATGACTTCACCCCTGCCAAATGACCTTTACGATCCTTTGGCAGGGGTGAAAAATAGAACACATTGGTGGTTTTACCACCGAAAACATAGAAAGGTTAGTCTGTGGTAAATACTTTTTTAATAGCCTTCAAATAATCAAATTGCGTTTTTTTGGTGGGTTCAATAAATGCACCTTCCCCATATTCATTCCAGCAGCAAATCACCAGCATGTTGCTGCCCAGTTGCACCGCGTTTTTGGCAACACTGGCCTTTGCATCTTTCAAGTGTGCAGCAAAGTCAGCAGCAGTACTGCCACAGTCATCATGAAGCGGATCATCGCTGCCCCCCCACGGTCGCTTGTCCCACCCGGAAGTGACTGGCGTAATGTAGCGCCTGTTACTATCCGAAAACCAGTTCCATTGATATTGATATCCCAATCTTAACTCGGCATAGCTATGCGCATTCTTTTCGGGGTTGCTTGCAACTGTCTTCTTACCGGTATGATAGTTATAGGCGGAATATGCGAAATACCCATCATTCTGCACATTTTTCTGAAAGAACTTGTCATAGGCGCCTACGCCTCCCACAAACCTGATGCCTTTGAAACCATGGCGCCTTGCCAGTGTGTTGGCTTCCACAATCAGTTGCGGTGTTGTGTAGCCAAATGCACGTGCTTTTTCTTCCAGCAAATTAGCAGAAAAAATAAATACGACTGGATCTCCGTCAATTTTTTTATATTCTTTTTGCGCAAAATAATGTGTAATCCAGTAGCTGACAGCGGCTCGAAACTCATCAAGCGTTTTAGGCGATTCATCATGATTAGCCCATAAAATTGCAAAATCAACCGAAGGTTTATTTTTTAACGAAAGATAATTGAGGATGGCATGCTCATGTCTGGTTTTAAGGTTGGGGGTCCAATACCAGTCAAAAATGACATAGTTGATCCCATAACCGTGCATCCACTCAAGCTGTTGGGCAATGACTTGAGGATCCCCTTCGTCGTACCATCCCAGTAGCGGTTCGCGCTCGGCATAGGAAGTGATTTTGGCCCAGGGCTCTTTGACCCAGTTGCCGACTTCATTCTGCTTCCAGCCAGGGTAATAGTAGACACCAATATCATATGCTTCGGCAGCATGGACAAGGTTCATGCCAGTATTCAGAAGCGAGAAGAAAATTAAAAGTGTCAGGCAGAGCCGTTGCGTATTGAACATTTTTTTATCAAATAGAAATAGGCACCTAAAACAAATACAAGGGCGCCAACATTGACGCCCAACCAACCGGCTAGTCCGCGGTATTTAATGGCAAGATAGCCAAGCGTGATCATCACCAGCAACTGAATAAACACAAAGAAAACTTTTTGAGCCTGTAAATTCTTGGCGACTACAATCAGCCCTGCGCCGGTCTCCATGAATCTAAGCCACAAGATAGCGCCAAAAACCGGCAACCACTGACTGAGTGCAGCAAACTTTGCCCCAAATAATGTCGTGGTAATCCAATCGGCAAACATGGTCATCACCACCATGGCCAATAATCCTACGGCACAAAACCCCAAAAACGTTTTGAAGAAGAGCAGTCCGGAAGTTTTTGGCGAATGCGTATAGGCGTAACTGACTTTCGGTAAAACAAGCTGCGCCAGCACAGGCGACAATCTGCACACACCCAGTACCAACTTCATGCCAGCCTGATAAATGCCCAGCGTTGTGGCACCTAACAGATTAAAAATAATGACGGCGTCCAACTGGGTGTAGAGCGTACTCAGCTTTATTTCCAAGGCATACGACCAGCCGGACTTGATCACAGTGAGTCCATCCTTGATACTCCCCGGCCTGACCCCTTGCCATACATGGGTAATATACATCTGAGTTAGCCACATACCCAGCAGACGCGAACATGCAAATGCCACGCATACCGCCAGCAATGATTGCACTGCAAACAAGGTGCTCAGCATCACCACAATATGCACCAGTGAAGTCGCAGAGGATAAGCTGGCCTCATGTTGATATTGCCCACGGACACGGAACCCGAGGTTAAAAAACTCAGTGAAGGACTCTGCCACCTGCGCCACAAGCAAGAGACAAAAATAGGTACGAGATTGTGCATCCGGAATCAAAAACAACAGACTCAACAAGGTCATCAGACACACCGCCATTGTCAAGATAAGTTTTGCAGTGAACACAGCACTCATCATGTTGCCGGCTCCCGATGGATTGTCGCCAAAAGACTTGAGCACCATGGTGCCAAAGCCAAAATTAACCACCATGCACAGAATGGTCGCAATGCTGAGCCAGTATGTGAACTCGCCAAACATCTCTGGGCCGAGGAATCTGGCGATGAGCACAAACACAGCCATCCCTGCCCCCAGTCGCAGGGCGTAGGAGAACACCACATACAGAAAATTCAGTTGCATCTGGACTTAATATCTTCTGCAATGATGCGGCTTAATTGTTTCACTTTATCAATGCCAAAGTTTTGTCGAGCCCGCGTGCGACAGGCAAGATCAACCGCTCCGCCATGAGCGAGACTGTTCACAATGGCGCCGGCAAACGATTCAGCACTGTCCGCCACGACTACGGTATGCCTGATATCCTCCGGCAAGCCATGTGTGCCTTGACGGGTGGTAATGACGGTTTGATTGGTCATGAGTAAATCCAGCATTTTGACCATGACGCCGCTACCAGTAGCAACCGGATTCAGTAACAGTGTCGCCTGACACATCAAGGCAAAGGCATCGGGCACATTCGACATAAGCTGAACATGCGGATGACGCTCGCAAAGTTCGACCAGCGATTGGATTGGAGACGATCCAGCGATCACCAATCTCACGTTAGGGCATTGATCAATCACCAATGGCAACACTTGATTGATCAAAAATAACACGCCTTGCACATTGTTCGGCGTTCTCAGATTCCCCAAAAATAATAAATCATATATTTTTGGTGCATTTCTGAGTCGTTCCAACGTATCAGCATCCAGCAGTGCCGACTCGGGGATAGCGGTGAGGACCTCAATATGCCCGATCCCTTTTGACCGCCAGAATGCAGCATCATCGCAAGAAATATCAAATACCCTTTTGGCTGCACGCAGAACATGCAGTTCATACTTTTCAATCAGTGATGTATGCAAAAATCTTTTGATCGAGGCAAGTCGTGTTTGACTGATACTCAATTGTGAGTACATATATTTGTACTCGATGTTATGTGAGCGATAATAAAAATCCTGTGGTAACACTTTATGTGCTATCAGCACCTGCAGTGTTTCGTACATCCACAAGCTTTCTACCAGAGTGACATCAGGGTTAATACGCTCTACAAACCTGCACACATCATTCAAGGCATGCCTGCCAGGTGTCCTGACAAGGGCATGATAAGGCACGCGTAAATAGAAACTCTTTAGCATGCGCATGACATCGATGAAAGGAGATCTTTTAATGGAGAGTCCATGCGACTGGATACCTTTCAACTGGCACAGTTGCTTGAAATCAGTGTGCTGCTGATGGCTGGCTGCGTCATAAAAATATACCAATGCAAGTTGCACATGGTCCTGCATTCGCAGGGCTTCCAGTTTGCGCCAAACATCTGCACGCTGGCCTTTGTTAGCCGGATAAGGAATATCAGGCGAAAGTACAAGAATGTTCATGTTCGTTTTTTGATGATTTTTGCTGGCACACCAGCGATGACCACATTATCAGGTATTTCCCCTTTAACCACAGCGCCAGCGGCGATCACGCATCCATTACCGACAACGGCACCATCCAGAAAAGTGACTTTAGCTCCGACCCAGCAATTATCCCCTATGCGGATACCTTTGCGATTGACACCTTGCTGCTTGATCGGTAGATCCAGACGATCATAGTGATGGTTTTCTGCATGAAAGCTCACATACTGGCCCATGATGACATGACTGCCAATGGTCACCCCGCCTCCACAGCCAAAAAATGAAAATGCCCCTACCCCAGAGTGATCACCGATGGTTAAGCCCTTGCCCAGCCGAGTCATGATGCCGGTCCCCTGAATAATGGTATAAGGGCCAATGTTCACATTGCGTCCCAGATGCACGCCCGACTCGGACAAACCATCAATAGTGACAAACTTCCCAATACTGACACCAGTTTGCATAAAAATATGCTTCTTGTTTTTAAGGGTGACATTGCTCTCGATGAATATTTTTTTTGACGGGCATCCAAATATCAGAAAACCGCGTATCAGGCTGGTGCATCTGTGCAGTGCAAGCATCAGTAGACTGCCGGAGGAGATGCGCACATCAATCTGATAAGGATACCCCTTGATTTTTGAAACAAGCGCGTTTAAGAGAAATCTGATCATTTTTTAATGCTCAGTTGTTCTGCGATTTTTCTGGCAATCTGATCCATCCCAGCATCACTCGGATGCTTGCCAACATCAGGATTTACCTGAGGGCTTGAAAAACTGGCATTGAATTCAGGATGCGCACTTAAACCGCTGATATCCACAAAGCCGGCACCATTCAATGTACTCAGTGTTTTCAATAAACGATTGACGGTGGTATTGGTCCACCAGGTACTGACGAAAACCACTGAGGCATCGTCATGGGGCAACTTTGCCAGGAGCTGTTCTAAATTTAAAGAAAAAGCGGTTAAGTTCTGATTGTTTTTAGCTGAAACATTATCGCCCAAAAAGATGACAATATAATCATAATGGCCAGCTAGACGCTGCATTGTTTGGGTATTCATTTTGTACGCGGCTTCACGCTCTATGCCAGACAGATTGATACGCATGACATTAAAGTCACGGTCTGGTGCTGCCTGTTTTAAATAGGCAGCCAGCCTGGCTGCATAATCTGTATTTTCAGCTGAGGCGGCCATCCCCCAGTTACCCTGCCAGCCGATACGCTGTTTTGGTGCATGCAATGTCATGCTGTTCCCGATCAATAGAATCTCTTCCGCTTGCAGCTGGCTGACAATCAACAACAAAAAAGCGCACAGTATTTTTTTAATCATATATACGATTGCCTAGTAAAACGGCCTGAACAATGGCCCATCCTTTTGACAGGTGACCTTTAACAAAAAATTTGAATGCAACATACAGCGCATAAAAGCGTACGGACAATACCAACAAGGGATAGAATTTTTTTGTAAACAGGATTTTTGATCGGTACAGATAATACAAAGATTTCGGACTCCCACCCTTGGCATCGGAACCGATGCTCGCGCCATGCGCGTGATACACCACTGACTTTGCTGCGTAAGCCAGTTTAAACTCTTTTAACACGGCTCGATGCGCCCAGTCGTGCTCTTCGGAATACAAAAAATAACGCTCGTCCATCAGACCAACTGCCTCAACAAATCGCCTGCTGACTAACATTGATGCGCCAACTACGTAAGACATTTCTGCTTCAATCTCAGCCTCTTTCACTTCTAGATCATCCAACTGCTGAAAGGCACCCAATGCGTATGAAGCCCCGGTAAACTTGTGATACCTGGCGCCGCCCAGTGCCTGAACGGTTTTTTTGTCATGCGCGTAGACCAAGGTTGAACCGCAAATTCCGGTTGCAGGCGCACTTTCAGACTTCAGGACAAGCGCGGACAGTGATTGCGGGTCAACCATGCAGTCGTTATTCAGAATCCAGTAATAAGCGGCATCGCCTTGTTGCTCGGCATATGCCAGTCCGACATTCACACCACCGGCAAATCCAAAGTTGCCTCCGGTATGGATCAGTGTGATATTTTTAGGCTGACCGTGGGTGCGCCGGGCGGCGGAAACACCATCGAAGGCTTCGAAGCTGTTTATTTTGCCTTCTGCTAGCAATCTCTGACAGAACGCTTCGAGCATTGCGACAGATTTTCTCTCCGAGGCATTATCACACACCACAATATCAAACTGCGTGTACTCCAGGTCTAACAGCGAAGCAATACAGTCGCACGTCTCCCGCTCACCGTTCCAGTTCAAAAGAATAATGTACACTTTTTGCATGGCTTCAGTATGTAATTGACTCAAAAACAGCCAGCATGCTGGATTGATAAGCCTGCAGCGAAAAACTAGTCGATTGTCTGGATAGACCCGCTTCGCCAAAAGTCTGTCGCAACTGCGCATCACTGACTAAACGTTTCAGACAATCTGCCAGCTCTGTAGTGTTATTCGGCGAAAACAGCAATCCTGTGTGTTGATGCTGGACAATTTCAACCAGCCCTCCATGATTTGCGGCCAGCACAGGTTTTGCACACGCCATGGCTTCTATGGCCACCCTGCCGAATGGCTCCGGTTTTCTTGACGGGACGACGACAAGATCAGCATGTTGGTAGTAAGGCGTCGCATCGCTGACAAAATTTACATGTTGAATATAGGCTTGAAAGCCCGACTGTTTAATGCTTTCTTGCAATGCAGCCACCAGCGACTCTTGCCCTGGTGCTGCACTGCCTAAAAACACAAGGTTATATAAATTCCCGCCTTTAAAGTTTTGAATACTAGCAGCCAAAAGTAAATCCTGGCCTTTCCAGTGATTGACTCTTCCGGCCAGAAGCACAACAGGCAGTGCTGCAATACGTGTTTGATAAGGGTTATCGTAGGTGTGCCGATTTGCTTCTATGCCATTCCAAATCACATGAGACGTGACATGCTTAGGTGGCGCAAGCCAGTTAAAAGTATTTTTGGAATTGCAAACAATATGGTCTGACAACATTGGCACAATTTTCTTGTAAATTCGGCTGACAAGCGTTGGCGTTTCAATAATCTCCCGCACGTGCCAAATGTGCGGGATGCGATGCAATCGCGCCCATAATGGCAAACCCAATACCGCCAGTGTATTGGTGTAAGCGAAATCAAACTGGTGTTGCCGGTTTAAGCGACTCAAGCACTTAAAAGCACGCTGCAATGCAAAAGGCATCTTGACCAGACTGTTGAGCTTGAAAACTGACCTGGATAATTTAAAAATCTCGCATACATGCACTTCAATGCCAAGCGCGCTAATTTTGTCCAGAAGTGGCCCTTGCTCTGGCAGCACAACCACAGGTTGATAGCCGTTGGTTGGCAATATGGTCAGCAGGTCTAGCAAAGACCGGTCCGAGCCGTACAAGTCGGCGGACTGGTTAACAATTAATACTTTTTTAGTTATTTTTGTCATTCAAAGTTTTCTTGTAGAACAATGTCATGCTGACAATACAAGAGATTAGAAATGCACCATAAGGATTAACCAGCTCGGGCTGTGTTAATGACAGTCCAAGAATAGATGGCAAAAATACTGCGATTGTATTGCGTGGATAATGATTTGTTTTCAACTCAACATCTGACTTCTGAGATTTTATATTTGTGTACCAAATTGCAACAAAAAGAGCCAGCAGGGCCATGAGTGACAACAGGCCAGTTTTCGTGGCAATAAACAAATAGCTATTATGAATATAACGCGTGTGATCTTTAAATTTACTGATTTCTCTCATCCATGGACGATACTCCCCACCAATCCCGACACCCAGTAATGGAGATGCTGCAATACTCTCAAGGGCATATGCATTCTCAAGTTTTCGCCAGCCATAAGAGGTACGTGCGCCGCCTTCTGCCTTAATACTGACAAGTCGGGTTTGAATGGTCTCGAATTTATCCGGACTGATCGCCCACAAACCGAGGCTGCCAAACGTCAATGTCAGGCCAAGCAGCACCACATAACGTATTTTTTGATGGATAAAGAACAGGATCAGCAGCAGGGAAATTAAAGTCCATAACCATAATGCTCGGCCAAAGTTCACATATTCTGCAACTAGCATCAATGCTAAAAATGCGATCCACAACAATTTATTGGATTTGGTTTCAAACAGTTGAAAAATTGAAAAAATGATGGCGTACATGACAAATACAAAGCCAGGCAGTTGCACGCGTGTGATATCCGATTGGTCAGCACCTTCTGTTAACAGATACCCCACCCGACCCTGGGCGACAATTTGTATGCCAGAAAAAAACTGGAACAAGGCAATGACCGCAACAAACAAAGCTACAGCCAGAATCAGTCGATGGATGTTGTACGCACTGAATTGGTGATTTTTGTGGCGTATCCAGAGAAAAACCGGAATCCAGATGTAATAAATCAACTGCCTGAAATCGTTATACACATAAGACCACTGATGTTTTAAAACCACTTTGCCAACCAGTGTTGAAATCATCAGAAATGCAAAAAATGTCATCAGACTGATCAATATCAGGCGGTCAAGCTGGAAGCCTCGCTGCTGAGTTTGTTGTTGTACAGGAAGTCGGTAATTTGACACCAAGAGCACACTCACCGTGATCAAAAACAGAACATCCGCTATTTTCAAATCAGGGGATAAAATGGAAAGCACAACAAACAGAAAAATACCTGTGAGATTGAAACGAAACACGACCACAATATAAATTGCCAGCAGAATCAGGCCCACCACAAACAGGGTTGGAAACAGAGCAACAAACAACCCGCTGAATATGGAGATACAGCTGGCAATCAAGAAAAATACACTGTTTTTATTAATGATGGACAACATCACTTAAGCCAAATATTTGTTGTGTATAGAGTTGATCAACCGCTGACAGTAGTGCATTGATAAAGTCACTCTGCAAACGGTAGGCAGGCTCTGGCTCTTGATGCAGGGAGGACACGCGCAATAAAATACCGTCAGGCACGTCGCCTTTAAATCCATACTTGAGCTTCTCAAGCTTGGTTTCTTTGCCACCCAGCACCACCTTGTCGCCTATGGTGGTCCAGTATGTGATGGGTTCCACTCTGTTTGAGAGCGTTGCCACCAGCTTTTTAACGCGAATCTGCCCTAATCGGGTGGTAACCACACTGTTTGCCTTTGACACGATTTGAAAGCCTTGCGCGGGATAGCAGACTTCCGGGTAGTGCAATTGCGTATTGTCACTTTGATCTTCGCCATAGGCGATCACCAGCATGACATGTTCGCCTTTGCTGTTGATATAGTTTCTGGTCAGGGTTTGATTGTACAGTTTGTTGATCAGGACAGCCTGTTGCGGGTTGACAATAGATTGCATGGTTTTTTCATCCATTTGCCAATCCCCAAATTGTTTGGGAATAATGCGCTCAAGGTCAAACCCCTGTCTTTCTGCCGCAAGTTTGTGTGTCGGTTTTAGGGCCAGCGCGGTGATTGCAGCGGCAATCATCAGCAACATCAGGATATATTTGTTTAATGTCATTGAGGCTTGTCCATGTGGGGCCTGACCAGCCGTTGAATGGTTGTATCAATAAATATGATGAGTAGCAATGCCACCAGAAAAAGTACCATACCGGCAAATCCATGCACAAAGCCCTGTCCTACAGCGTCGCCAAAGTAATAGGTCACCAGTGTAATAGCGATCACACGAATGGTATTGGCAGTGAATGAAATGGGCACAATAAATAGCGCAAGTATTACGTTTCTTGCCAGCGAGTCATGCTTGACCAGATTCAAATATAACAGTCCCAGCGCTTCCAGCGAGATTAAGGTGTGCATGCCTGCACAGGCATCCGCAACCAGTAATTGATATTGACCGATTTGCAGAATGACGCCGTTTCTGGCAACCGGATAATCAAACCAGTACAACACGTGTTCGGCGACTTGCGAAACGGCTATCTTCATCGGCATGGTAACTGCGTCGACAAAGAAGCCAGGCAATGGGATCATGAACACCATGAAAAAAAGAGGAAACCAGAACGCCTTCAGTGTTGCCCAGCCTTTGAACTGCAAAATCAAGGCGACAATCAACAGTGTTTGCGCGCCCATATCCAGCATTAGAATATCTTGCGAGCGCCCCAGTATATAGGTCAACAAACTCACTATAAATATCAGCCAGCCAGTGCGTGGTGCCGGACTGGCTAGCTGGCTGAACACCTGTCTTTTGTCATAAAACAGATAGAGCACTACCATCAAGACTAATGGGCCATGTGCCTGATCTGTTTCGTTCCAGATATGCGCAAACAAATTGGCGTAGGTAGGCAACACCAGTACCGTAAAACCGAGCAACAGTGGCCACCAATTGGCAAGGTGTGGCCTGAGGTTATTGAAATTGGTCACAGTGACACCTTAAAAACTGTTGGCCACTGCGCCGATTACACTGGCGCCTGCCCCCTGAATCTGCATTTTCAGAGATCGCATGTCTTCAATCGTGGTGTGATGGAGTCTGGATACCAGAACAGCGCCTTTGGTCACAGAAGAAATAATTTGCGCATCTGAACCCGCCACAATCGCGGGGGTATCAATAATGATCACATCAAAAATGCTGGCAGCATATTTGATCAGTTGCAAAAACATATCTCTGCTGAGTAACTCTTGCGGGTTAGGCGGCAATGTTCCGGCACCCAGCACCGTCAGGTTGGGAATGTCAGGCATGATGTTTAACAACTCGGTACGCGGTGTACGGTCAATCAAAATATCTGACAAGCCAAAATTCTGCTTCAAGTTGAATATTTTTTGCAGGCTGGGATTGCGCAAGTTACCATCAATCAGCAAGGTTTTCTTACCCAATTGTGAAAACACAACAGCCAAATTGGAGGCAATGTAGGAAGCGCCCTCCCCTGTATTTGCACTGCACACCGATAAAGATTTGAAGCCTTCACTTAGCCATCGAAACAGCAACTGGCTACGCAACACCCGAAAACTTTCCACCTCTGGCGAGAAAGGTTGATAAGCGGCAATCAGGTCACGGCTGTACTGCTGATTGTCTGCAGGCAAAAAAGTATATTCAAACTGGCGGGAAAGCGCCTGCTGCAAATCCAGGTCAGTGATCAGACCCAATGCCTTGGCGGCATCGCCAAACTTTAGCCCATCTTCTTTTTGCTTGCGCAGAATTCTTTCGGTGTCTTCCGGTGTAATTTTGCCCATTTCGAGCAAAAACATGCCCAGGCTGGAAAAGGGTTTGTCGGACCGTGAATCGATAACAGATTGAACCATATTAACTCTCTTTGGATGTTAACTGCAGCAAAGGCATGTTTTTGATTTTTTTCAGTGATGATTGATGACCAATCACAGTTAATACCGGTATTTCCACCATTTCAAAAATATCTTCCATGCTGCGCACTTTACGATTTTGCATTTCAGCCAGAAGCGCGAAAGTGATTCCAAGCAGACCACCTAAAAATACAGCAAGGATGACATTCAGCAGTAATTTGGGACTGGAATGTTTCGAGGGCGGAATCGCCTGATTCAACACCGAGATGTCGCTTTCGTTCGCCTTGCCTTCGATACTGGTTTGATTCAGACGTTGCGAAACCGAGTTATACGCAGCTTGTGCAGTTTCAACATCCCGTTGTAGTACAGACATCTGGTCACGGGTACGGTTAAGTTCCAGTACTTTTTGTTTTTGGGCGGCAAGGGCTGCCTTCAGCATGCCTTCATTTTGTTGGTAAATACGCGCGCTGCCACCCACACTGCTGCCTATGCGGGCAACCTCGACGGTGAGTTGCGTTTTTAATTTGTCCAACTCTGCTTGTGCTGATTGATATTGTGGATGATTGCTACCTAAGCGATTGCCTAACTCTGCAAGTTTGGATGACGTTTGGGTAATGGCCACTTTCAGGTTTTGTATTACCGGATTAGATGCAATATCCGGTGAGGCATCGCCTGCAGCATTGGCATTGCGTTGCCTAGCGCTGGAGTCCAGTGCCTGCGCTTGTACCACAATCAGTTGGTTAGCCAACTGGTTAAGTTTGGCATTTTCCACATCCAGATTTTCCATCACACTGGTCAGGCCAGTTTCTTGCTGGTATTGAGAAAGTTTGACCTGTGCCGTCTCCAACTTCTCCCGATATTCTTTCGCCTGTGACAATAAATATTGGGCAGCCTTGCGTGACGGTTCCACTTTTAAATAGACACTGGCCTCCATATAGGCTTCAGCAAAGGCATTGGCAATGGCGGCAGAAAACTGTGGGTCAGCGCCCGAATAGCTTATCTCCAGCATACTGCTTTCGCGTGAAGGTTTCACATCCAGCTTTTTGATCAACAGATCTGCTAGCCAGTCTTCAATGTTGACCACATCACTAGACTCTTCACGATATTGTTGCTGGATCACCGGACTATTGGTCAAGCCGAGATTTTTTACCACTTTAACGGCAACTGCATGACTACTGATAATATCCACCTGCGTGGCCATATAGCCTGGCATCAGTTGTGCAGGCATGGCCATGCCTGTGACTGGATCGACTCCTTTGTAATTCACAATCAGCGAAGTCGTAGCGGTATAGGATTTGGGTAACACCAGACTGACTGCCAGCGTGACGCCAACCACCAGAAAAAAGGTCCACAAGATGATTTGATATCTGGCCTTGATAATCAGCAGGAATTGTGAAAAATTCATTGTAATAATCCTAATCTAGATGATGGCTTACGCATGTTCAAAGCAGGCTTTCCTCAATAAACAAGACATCTTCATCTCGCACATCTGCTGTCAATGGCGCAGGCAGCTTTTCAACGTCTCCCTGCGCGTTTTTTCTATGTAGTTTGACGCTGCGTTGTGTGCCACGTAAGGTCAAGCCACCGGCCTTGGCAATGGCCTGCATCACCGTCATGTTTTTATCAATTTTATACATGCCAGGCCGTTGCACTTCACCATAGATATAGAGTTGTGGTGCCTTGGGCACATACAGCACATCCCCCGGGTAGACCATTTTGTTTTTTTCAGAGGCTGGACCTCTGAACAGTTCATCAATATTCAGTTTTTCAGTCACAGGCGTGCCGGAAACCGAACTGGTGTAGTACACCTCCTCCGCGGCATTTTCATTGACGCCGCCAGCCAAAGAGAGAAAATCTGCAATTTTACGTGTGCCGCCCTGAATCCCATATTTGCCGGGACGCAGCAATTGCCCGACCACAGCCACATCACGGATGCCAACATAAATGGTTTCTCCCCCGGTCACTACCAGATCTTCAACTTTCACCTGCTGCTGGATGATTTCGCGCAAATCATAGTCAGTGCGTTTGTCGCCACTCACCACCGTCACGATTTCAGAAGCCTCGGGAGTGAAGCCGCCAGCCTCTGCAATCATGTCCTTGACATCTGAAGCCCGGGTAACAGGATAACGGCCAGGCTTCATCACTCCGCCCAGTATCGATACTGTTTTACTTAAAAACTGCAGGACAACAACCGAAACCTGCGGACTGGCAATAAAGCCTCCACGTTTGAGTTCTTCTGCAATTCTTCTTTCGGTTTGTAAAGAGGTCAGGCCATTAACTTGCACTTCACCAATCAACGGAAAACTGAGAATACCGTTTTCCGCTACCCTGACTTCACGAGTAAGTTCCGGGTCACCGTATACAATGACCTTCACATAATCACCAGTTCCAAGTGTGTAATCAGCCAGTGCTGATACAGGCAGCAGAAGGCACAACAGTAAAAGAACACGTTTGAAAAATATCATAGGGTTACTCTCAATTTAAATATAATCATTTCAATCTGCACGACCATGCATGACTTTTCAAAGTCCTTTTAAACCAACTCCAACAGCAGAGGATGGTTTTTTGGATCCCTGAAGCATGGAAAATTCATTTTCAGCCCGGTCTGACAAAGTATCATCGGGGGCAAGCGCTGTGTTTAATACTTCAATTTTTGCCAGTTTTTTCAGACGCTGGATTTCGCTCATCAACCATTGTTGTTGTTTCCGCGCATTAACTGCTTTGCTGGCCACGGCAACAGCTTGTTCCGGTGTCAGCGGATACGCCATCACACGGGTGACCTCACGCGCGACAATCCGGTTTTCGTCATGCATAAATAACAGGTCGCCCTGTTTGATATTACTTGCCACAGACAACGCCTGGGCAGGTAGTGCCTCGGTTGGCAATTGTTCGTCAGCTGTTTCAAATTTAAGGTGGTGTTGATTGAGCCAGTGCTTTAACGCTTCATTATTGGTCACTTGTGCTTGTAACTCGGCGTAATTCACTTTTGATGCGTCATTGGAAAAAATCACATCACTGGTAGAAAATAACTTGCGATCGCTGAAAATTGCCGGATGCTCTGCCATAAACTGCTCAATTTCCTCCTGACTAGCCGCTGTCAACGCGGATGATTTGGCATTGAGGTAGGCCTGTGCATAAATCTGTGCCTTGGCAATATCCAGCAGCTGGACGACTTCCGGGGTTCTATCAAGATTCAGTTTAACCGCTTCCTGTACCAGCAATTGACGATCAATCAGGCTGCCAAGTATTTTCTTCTGTACATCCTGCGTAACCAATTGCGGTGCATTTAGGCGCTTCAACTCGGTATTGAACAAATGAATGGTAATCTCATCGTCATTGACCTTTGCCACGACTTGAGAGCCTCCATTTTCGATGGTTTTACTCTGGCAAGCGGTCAATACCAATATCAAAAAAATGGTACGCATCGATTTAATCATTAACACTTTCATCGTTTTTGCTGCTATTACTGGATATCAAAAAGTCTGTCAGATCTTCAAATCAACCGTCACACTGGTGGTGACATCATCGAAGTCAAACACATCATAAGCCGAGTTTGCATTCCGACTGGATTTAACACTGCTCAGCGTCAAGCCGATATTGCGTAATGGCTGCCAGGTCACTGAACCATTGATACTTTGCTCATGATCAATTCTGTTTGGAAATGCAGGGTTTACCCGGCCATCAAAATCCCGTTGAGAAAGTCGTGCATTTAATCCCAACACCACTTTATCTGAGTAAAAATACGTCGCCCCCACATTGACTGCGTCGGTAATGCTATAGGTACTGTATTGCGTCTCGAATGTGCCTACACTTCGAGATAAATCCATGCTGGCTTTTAATTTTCCAGTCATCAGCAAGTCATATTTCAGATTTCCTAGCCAGGCATCATAATCACGGACAGAAAAGTTGTCGTATTCTCGAGAAAGGTACGCCAGCTTGCTGCTTAAATTGCTTTTGGCAGTCGCTTTGAACACGACATCCATTTCAAACTCATCCTCGCTAAAACCGTTATCAAATGCCGAGGCAATGTTGGATGCGTTCAAAACACGCTTGAAATTACCGTTACGTGTGTGGCCTAAAAAGGTCAAAGAAGTCCCGGAGGCAAAGTTGTATCTTGCGCCGTAGTCAACAGCAGTCGCATCGTAATCATTTTGCGCATTGAATGTCTGGCTGTTTTGCAGACTGGTGTCGGTAAAGCCCACAATCAAGCTCCACACCTTGTACGGAGAATATTCCGCACGAAATATGTTGTATTCATCGGTGCGGATGTTTTGTGCAAAAGTACGAAAATCTGCAAATCCCAACAGAGATTTGTTTTTTCTGGTAGAAATGGTGCCAGTAAGCGACGGCGTCAGTGACCACAGCCATGCTGCGTTATAGTTCACTGCATCAAAATCCAGAAAATCATTTTTTTGATATTGATAGTCCACATAATTCACATCCACCAAAAAGCGTTGTAACGATACTGCCTTGTCAAAACGAACGCCGGCCCTGAATGTCGTGATCTCATCTGAGGATGCGTTATCCTTTGATCGAAACAGATTGTTGTCCCAACCATGATTGACAGAAGCGGAGTATTCCAGCGTATCAAATTGCGCCGCTTGCAACGGTCTGTCAATCAACAATGACAGACAGACACTGCAATAAAGTGTGTATGACAATGATTGCTTTATGAAAAGACGATGATAGTGAAAAGGCATCTGAACCCTGTTTAGCAACAGATTATTTTGAAATAATCTAACCATTAACCCTTAAAAAAGTAGATCAACAAAAGATGGCATGCATGTTTAACCATGTTGCACATAAGAAACAAGCGATCATCATGCAAGTTTAAGATGACATTTTTTTGACAATGGCAGCACAAATCGACTAAACAAGGCTTTTAAGACGCTAAAATTTAATTTTGAATAGATTGCTGAATAATATTTAATTACGTTACACTTGCAAGAACTGTTTATATTACAAATTCCATGGCCACAAGTAGCCCTCCCATCAGAACACTGTCAGGCTTTAAGTCTGGCGCAAGTAGTCCGCTTTTTTTATTAGAATCCCTGATTGAACCCCTGGTGATGGTGTTTGTGTTGTGGGGGGTGTTCATCAATGCTGAAAACCATATTCCGATGTCCATATTTGTGACATCCATCATTTTGTTTTCAATTACTTTCCCGAGTGGCGCCAAGATCCGCAAAGGATTTTTCAAAATATGCCGTGATGTCATCATCGAATGGTTACTGCTGGCAAGTCTGGTGTTGGCATTTGCCTATATTACAAGATACATCACACTTTACAGTGAACAGCTGATTATTGTCTGGCTGATTGCAACCCCTGTTGCACAAATTCTTGCACTACAGTTGTTAAAGCTGGTCAGTCCCAAATTAATTGAATGGCAAGGGCCACCACAGAACACAGTCATTATAGGCTTGAATGAACAAGCGCTTTTACTCGCCAGAAACCTTGCCAATGATACCTATCAACGTATTCAAATTCTTGGCTTTTTTGATGATAGAGCAGCAAATCGACTGCCTAATAATCAGAAGTATCCGTTGTTGGGCACGCTCAACCAACTCAGCGACTATCTGAAAACAGAACTTGTTCATAAAATGTATATCGCTTTACCGATGTCCAGTCATCCGCGGATTCTTAAACTGCTGGACGATTTGAAAGACACTACGGCCTCTATTTACTTTGTGCCTGACATTTTTGTGACGGACCTGATTCAAGGACGCGTATCCAGTGTGAACGGTATCCCTGTTGTCTCTGTCTGCGAAACCCCGTTTACCGGTATGGATGGCTTCATCAAGCGGACGGCAGACTTCCTGTTTTCGCTGGTGATCCTGATCATGATTTCTCCCATCTTGCTGATCATCGCGCTGTTGGTAAAACTGACGTCCCCGGGTCCGGTGATCTTCAAACAGCGACGTTACGGCCTAGATGGTCAGGAAATATTGGTGTACAAGTTCCGCTCGATGACCGTGTGTGAAGATGATGGCAAAGTGACCCAAGCTACCAAAAATGATATGCGGATCACACCTTTAGGTGCTTTTTTGCGCAAAACATCGCTCGATGAATTACCGCAGTTTATTAACGTATTGCAAGGCAGAATGAGTGTCGTCGGCCCGCGCCCACATGCAGTAGCTCACAATGAACAATACCGTAAACTGATCAAAGGCTATATGATCAGACACAAAGTCAAACCTGGAATTACCGGCTGGGCTCAGGTCAACGGTTTTCGTGGTGAAACTGATACCCTGGAAAAAATGGAACAACGGGTGCATTATGATCTGGAATACTTGCGCAACTGGAGCCCCAGGCTGGACATGTTGATTGTGGCAAAAACTGTCTGGTTAACGATTGTAGGACAGGACGGCGCATATTAAATCACCGGCATGCAATCCCCTGCTCTGTTCTATTTGTTCAGGGTCATGAGTTGCGTCATGATGTACATTAAGAATGTATCAGCACCCTCCTGAGTCGAGGCCTCGACATAGCATCTGAACTCTGGCGCGTTGCCTGAAGGTCGAAAATGCATGATATTTCCCGAGTTCAAACTCACACGTAGGCCGTCAGTTTCGTCTAGGCTTTTGATTTCATCATCTAAACTGAATGTTGCAAGCAATTGCTGTGGATAGGAACGCCAATACGTGATCAATTCAAGGCTTTTTTCGCTTGGAAAATGTTGCAGACGGTCACTGGCAGTAAATCTTGATGGTAAATCAGACACCATGCAAGAAAGCGGCTTGTTTTGTGTTTTTACCTGCGCCAATAACACTATCACTGGTAACAGCGCATCACGTGTAGGCAATGGCGTTAAAGATGGAAAATCAGCCAAATGGCTTCCCAGCAGGAACCCGCCATTGGCTTCAAAGCCCGCTATCCTTGCTGTACCGTCAGTGGGCATAGCCTGCATGCCATGAATCACATAGGGTGAGCCTATCCTTGTTCGACACACTGTTTTAAAAAAACCGCTGCCTTCAATAGCGGTGTTGCAACTGATAGGCACCGCCAAATGTGATATGTTCAAGGCCCGTGCTGTCAGCAATCCAACGATATCTCCGCGTAACCAGCGGCCCTGCGCATCACTTAACAATGGACGGTCCGCATCTCCGTCAGTAGAGATAATGGCATCTATTCCATAATCCAGGGCCCATTGCAAACCGCGTTTTACATCGGCTTCCGAGACTGCTTCAGTATCTATCGGGACAAACGCATCTGAACGCCCGACACAAACCACTTCTGCACCCAGTTCAGTCAATAGCTGGTAGATCAGATCACGCCCCACGCTCGAGTGCTGATAGAGCGCCAGTCGCAGACCTGACAAATCCTGCTGGCCGAGGAAGTCTTTATAACGTTGCTGATAAGCAAGTTTGGCAGACGTCTCCTCAGCAGGCAAAGATGCACCCAAGTTCAAATTTGGAGAAGACGAAACATCACAATCAAACATTATGGCCTCGTCAGCTTTACTGATTTCACCATCAGGGCGATAAAATTTAAGCCCGTTGCGGTCAAACGGAATATGACTGCCTGTCACCATGATGCCGGGGATTTGACGTTGCATCGCAAATAACGCCAAAGCAGGTGTTGGAATCTCCCCACAGAAGACGACATCAATACCCAGTTGAGTTAACATATTGGCACAGGCATCCGCAATGCGCAGACTGCTAGGCCTCAAATCAATCGCAATCGCTACCTGCTTAAACGCAAAAGCCTGCTGCATGGTCAGTACAAAAGCTTGCGTATAGGCAGCACACACCTCAGGTGACATCGCTGACACCAACCCTCGGGCACCGCTGGTGCCAAAAGCAACACCACTGCTGCTTATTACATCCAACAGCTTGTACATTCAGGATACCTTATGCACGGCCATAGGTATCCTCATACCGCACAATATCATCCTCACCCAGGTAGCTGCCTGATTGCACTTCAATCAGATGCAGCGGTAACTTTCCTGGATTTTCAAGACGATGTGTTGAACCTATCGGGATATAGGTGGATTCGTTTTCTGTAAATAACTTGGTCACCCCGTCAATAGTGATCTTGGCTGAACCGCTGACAACCACCCAATGTTCGGCGCGATGATGATGCATCTGTAATGAAAGTTGCTCGCCCGGCTTGACCATGATCCGTTTCACCTGAAAACGTTCACCTGCATCCATCCCCTCATACCATCCCCATGGTCGATATACGCGAGGATGTACCTTGTGCTCGGTTCGGCCACTTGACTGCAAATGCGCTACAATATTTTTAACATCTTGCGCATAATCACGATGCGCTACCAATACAGCGTCACTGGTTTCAACGATCAGCAGATCAGAAACACCCAAAGCAGCCACAAAACGGCTCTCTGCACGTACAAGCGTATTGTGCACCTTACTCAAATACACATCGCCACGACGCGCGTTATGTTCTGCATCGCATGCTTGCACGTCTTTCAGCGCAGTCCATGAGCCCACGTCGTTCCAGCCAATACTGGCAGGGACTACTGCAGCAAGACTGGTTTTTTCCATCACGGCATAATCAATAGAATCTGAAGGACATTGAGAAAAAGCATCTTCATAGAGCCGCAAGAAATCCAGGTCGCGATAACTTTTTGCAACGGCAGTTTTAACGGCAGATACGATGGCTGGCGCAAAGCGCTCAAGCTCTGATAAAAAAACTGAAGGCTTGAATAAAAACATGCCACTGTTCCAGAAATAATCACCTGCATCCAGATACTGTTGTGCGGTCGCAGCATCTGGCTTTTCTACGAAGCGGGCAACCTCAAAACAGCCCTGAGCACCCGCTAAAGCCTGCCCGGACTGGATATAGCCATAGCCGGTTTCAGGCGTTGTAGGCGAAATACCAAATGTCACCAGTTTGCCCTGTGCTGCGCACACAGTGGCACTGCGCACCGCTGCCTCAAACGCTACAACATCACTAATCACATGATCGGCCGGCAATACCAGCATCAAGCAATCTTGCGATTGCAATGTCATTGCAGCAGCTGCAATCGCTGGAGCGGTATTTCTGGCTACCGGTTCCAGCACGATCGCAGCAGGGTTGATATTAATCTGGCGCAATTGTTCTGCAACCAGAAAGCGATGATCATTACCGCATATCACAATCGGCTCACCAACATCCACCCAGTCAGAAATCCTTAGCAAGGTTTCTTGGAGCATCGTATTCTCCGAAACCAGTGGCAGCAACTGTTTCGGAAAAGCAGACCGTGATAACGGCCATAAACGAGTACCAGCACCACCACATAAAATTACAGGGATAATACGCACTTTAATCAGCTCTCATTTTTTAATTATTAAAAATGATACAGTCTTTGCAGACAGTCATTTAGAGGTTAGTCTGCTACATTATCGGGATAAATCAGAATGTTACAGTACATGCTTGCAAATTAAGTGCTCATTTATAATTCGTTTTTTTCTGATGCAAACATGTATACATGTCTCACAACATGACGCATTGGTGCGTCAGAAGTACTCTTTTACATGCAGAACATGACATTTTTTTGATATGCAATAATATTTTGACCAGAACTGTTTATTGCTTAAGGTTAAGCCGCATGCTCAACATGCCACACTGGCCGAATATTGTAACCCTACTGCGGGCATAGCTCGAGAAAATAGACACAGCCTGGAGTGATGCATTTAAATGGCGCGTATAGCTATTATCGGCAGGTTGGCTAAATCAGTTCAAGTTGCTTCCTGACTTCAGTCTCAGAGATGCCATCACCGGGCTGCTTGAGCTTCAATGTTTTTTCAAACGCATTTTTAGCTTCCACTTTGTTTTTCAATTGAACGTGTATCAAGCCTAGATGATAATGAAATAATGCAAAATCAGGCATTTTACTGACGGCCTGTTTAAGCATTTCGGCGGCTTCACCATATCTCCCTACCTTATAGGCCGCCCAGCCAACCGTATCTTTAATAAAAGGGGAATCCGACTTGCTGATCGGTTGTGCCAGGTCGTAAGCCTCCTTGAGCAGTTTGGGATCTGTTTTGTGATCAGTAATCAAAGTAACCAGATTGTTGATAATCACCTCTTCGTTAGGGTACTTGGCATTGATGGACTGATACATATTAATTGCGGCATCTACATTTTTTTGTTTTTCGTAGATACTCGCCAGTACAAATTGAAGATTGGGATTGTCTGGCAAATATTTTAACCCCTCAAACGCCACTTGAATGGCCTCGTCAACACGCCCAGCATCCCTAAGAAGCTCAGATAACTGCTGGTATGGATCAACCAGGGTTGGATGGCTGAGAATCAGCTGTTTATATAGTTGGATTGCTGCCGCTTTGTTGTTATTTTTAATCTGTACTTTGGCTAAAAGGATCTGGGCACTGACATTCCCAGAATTTGTTTTGATTAAATTATCCAGAAATTGAATAGCTTCTTTATTTCTATCGGCTTGCGCATAAGCGCGAATGAGAGAAACCATCGCTTTGTTATTTTCGGGGTTAGCCTCGTATGACCGCTTAAATGCATCGATACTTTCTGTATAATTTTTCTGTCCGGCAAATATATTACCAATAATGTTCTCTGCCAGTTGTTCATTGCCGCTTTTTGCTTGAATTTTGCCAGCAATATCCTGTGCGCCTATCCAGTCACCTTTTTGAATTTTCACACGTGCCAACATGGATAAAACGTCATTATCCGCAGATTGTGAATCAACCAGCGACATTAACAACTTTTCAGCACGGTCATACTCACCATATTTGGCCAGAAAACTGGCATAAGGCATGACATAGGCTTTGTCATTTCTTGAGGACTCTACTGCCATTAAATAATGCTTTTCAGCCAGATCACGAGAACCACTTAAATCATGCGCCTGACCGAGCATTAACAATGCGGTACTTGAAAAAGGAGAGTCCCGTAAAATTGTACGCAGTAATGCGATGGCTGATTCATAATGTTTCTCTTCAAGCTCTATGGTGGCTTTTAATTGCAGAGCTTTCTCATTTCGTTTATCAGCAGTTAAAATATCGTTAATGATTTTTAAAGCATCTTGGCGCTTCCCTTCCTGCATCAGTTGGCTTGCCAAAAATGCTTTAGCCTTATTCTGCTGATCTGGTGCACTGACTTGTGCGGCCAGCTTTTTGGCTACATCAAATGCAAGTTGTTTTTTACCAGTCTTCTGTAAAAACAACACTTGCACAAATCGTAAATCAAAGTTGTCGGGGTCAACTTCAACAAAGGCACTCAGTACTTGGTTGGCGGCTTCATCGCCACGCGTGGCACGAGTCAAATTGATCAAATCAACTTTTGCTTGCAAGCTTGCAGGATCGCGATCAATGATCTCTCTTAACAATCGCTCACCTTTGTCGCCCTGGTGATTTTTGACATAAAATACTGCCAGCTGTTGACGGTATACAGTTTGATCAGGAAAGCGTTTGATTAAGGAAAGATACACATTTTCTGCGTCGGCCATCCTTTGTGCAGACTCCAGTGTTGAAACTTTTATCATATACAGTGCGATATTGTCTGGATCACTGGCAATCCCTTTATCTAGATGCACTAGCGCCATTTCGTAGTCTTTTGCAGCTGTTCTTTCAGAGGCGAGCACCACTGTCGCTTGCGAGTTTTTGGGGTCTATCTGCAATGCACGCTTGGCATCAGCAAGTGCCCCTGTCACATCGCCCAACTTCAGCAGTATCGTGGCTTTCAATGCCAGAACGTCCGCATTATTTTCTTTCAAAGACTGTAATTTCTTAACAGTATCAATCGCTTTATCCAACTGATCAGAAGCCAGATAAAGTTGGCCAAGTTTAAGGTATGCATTAAAGTACTTCGGATCTTGTTCAACAATCTGTATGCAGAGGTTAAATACTTTTTGCCAGTCAGCTTCTTTTTCAAAAGTCAGCACTAGTCCATACAATGCATCATTATTATTTTTTTGAATTTGTAGCGCATTTTTAAATTCGATCTTGGCTTTATCTACCTCACCGGCTGACAAAAACTTCATACCATTTTCAATATAGTTCTTGGTCTTTTGCTCTGGACTTGCACATCCCGCGATTAAAAAAGTCGCCAAGCACACAAATAGTATGTTGCGCAGGTTAAAAGCCTGTAAGCGGATGATTCTGGTTGAAATTTTCATGGTACGCCCTGATTCTTTTTTATGCTGATGATTAATGTGGGACAAATGCTTGCAGTAAGTCCATTGTATCGAACACTAATTTTTGCATGCGCTGGTCAACTACAGCATCTGACTCCCCTGCAGCTTTAACACTGTGTATTCTGAAGAGCGCACCGTCAGTTCTGTTTTCGATAAAACTGCGAGGAATTAATCCCAACCTGGCCCGGTACTCTGAGGTGTATGCCGCTTTACCTTGTTGAATCCAGTAATAGCTCACAATTGTGGCGGCCCCCTTTTGAATAACTAAGCGATTTGCCAACCACTGCCTGCCTTGTTTACTGGCAAGTGGGACCACTGACTCTCCAGTAATTTTCCAGCCATCACCTGGCATACAAACCTTGGGGGAATGCGGAATATTTCCATGCTTTTGTGAGTCGTAGTAAGCCACATATAAATTTACCGGATCCTCTTCACCTGGTTCCTGAGATACATAATCCACGTAAAGGTATTCAGTTGCAGCAGATACAGATTCAGTTACACTAGACAATGTCAGCCTACTGCCCTGCCAATCCTTCAACTGTAAAGGAAATTGCGAAAATGATTCTCTAGCCGGGATGATTTCAACCCGATGACTTAACCAAAAGGCAACCAACATAGCGACTGTCAGCCAAGCGGCAAGACTCACTGCCGAAAACAATGGTAAAGGAATGATGTTTTGGATTTTTAGACGACTCCAATCCACACTAAACAGTTCAAACAAACGATTAAGTGCATTGCGGTTACCTGACAGCTTTAATAACAAACTCACTGACAGCATCAAAATCACACTGGCCAGTACAAATACTACCCAGCCTTCAAAAAAGTGCAGAAAACCCTCTGTATGTTGCTTACCATAATTCTCGGTCAAAAACCCAGTCACTGCGATACGCAAACTGTTTAACAAAATCGTAATCGGGATGGTTAATAAAAAAACTAGCCACTTCAACCATTTATTGCAATCCAGAGTAAAGGCAATAATTGCCCCCAGGCTCATCAGCGGGAACAGGTAACGTAACCCTGCACAGGCCTCTGCCACCATCAGGGTGGTTGCACCCATCTCAATAACATTCCCCTCAAGATAAACTGTACCACCAAATAATCTTATGAAATAGACGCCCAGTTGAGACGAAAGTAATTGTAATTTGGCGGTGAGCATAGGGCCAAATGGATTCGGTAAAGGAATAAGCAAAAGCAAAATGGCCAGTGGTACCAAAAATCGATTCAGTAAAGAAATACCACCATAAGCTACAATCAGCGTAGCCAAGAAAAGCAGCATGCCATACATGGCCAATATATTAATGCCAGAGAGCAAGCCCACAATCACCATGAGCGTAGATATCAAACCTAGCAGATTGCATACAACCGCTCTCTCAACCACTTTCAGGTTATATTCAGACCTGCGTTGATATATTGCCAGCAATAATACGACAAAGACCATTAATCCATGTCCATATTCCTCACTGAATATCCATAGTTCGCCTAACCCTGTTTGCCAGCCAAGGGTAGCGATCAAACAGCCGATCAGTAACACGGGAAAGATAGAAAACTGTTTGCTACTCATCATCATTAATTTGCCAATACATACTCGCGCAACTTTGTGCACAGCTGGTTTAAATTAGTGTTTACTTTTTCTACTGATGTGTTTATCACAGGAGGTGTATCCAACCAGCGGTTCAGCGACTCCTGATCCTCTGCAATATACAAGCCTGGAATATTTTTCAGGTGATTGGCCGTCGCCAGTTGATGATTATTGCGATGTTCTTTAAGCTCGGCGATACGCGGCACAATGATGAGCGGCTTGCCAAAATCCAGGCTTTTCAGAATTGTGCCCATCCCGGCATGAGAAATCACAAGATCAGCACGTCGAAAATGTGTTTCCCACTCGTCGGGCGACATCGAGGTCGAATACTTTGCGTAAACAGGAAGCTCTCCGCCAGACCCGCATTGCACGAGTATTTCTGTTTCAGGATGATCTTTCGCCCAGTGATCAATCCACTCAATCAAACGATTAAAGGGTAATTGCGTCCCCACAGTCACAAAAATCAAATCACTGCTCCCCAATATTGTGCGCCGTCATCACCGGCTAAATGCGGCCATTGTGTCAACCACACATCGGCTACCCATTTGGCTTTTTGCCCGGAAACCGACAACACTTCGGCATTGGCACAACTGTCCACCCATATTGTTTTCGCTCTAAAAATCTTGCCAACCAGCAGTGCAAAAAAACCGGGCGCAGCACCGGTTGATATCACAAAGTCTGGCCGACTTCTTACCATTACCCACAATACAGCACACATCAAGCGTAACAATTTAAACTTCTCGTTCAAATTAGCGTCCGGGATCACATAAAAACGGTGAGGTAACACTTGAGAAGCCAATCCTGCATTGGTCGATGCAAACTCAACTTGCATCCCATCAAAAGCTGCAGATATGCGCTTTAATTGCACCCAATGACCGCCATGTGAAGCAACCAGCAATATTTTCTTTTGCATTTTCAATGCGCCTATTCAAATCAAAAATCTTTAATACCTAAACAAATTAAATAATAATTCATCATGCCCCCAAGTTTATATCTTTTTGCATGCGTTAATTCAGAAATAAAGCTGAATACTACCTCTCTCTAATCCAAGTAAAGGTTTTCTTTCGTTGCAGATTTATTTTTGCACAAGACTTTGCCAATGTATTGTTAAGAAAATATATTGGCAAAAAAATAATCAACCCCGGTTTTTTCATCAAGGCCACTAATCTACGCCTGAATAAACTTTCATCGTAAAATCCTCTCCCTATAGCATTGAGCTCAATATTGCCTCTATGCCATCTTTCAAGCACAGAGAAAAAATGACCAAACCCTGGAAATGAGGTACGAAAGTAAATATTATCGAGTAATAAACGTTCATTTTTTGAAAAAAAAGAACGTACATAAGCATCATCTGCAATCAGTTGCGGCATTTGATCCCAACGTAATCGGCCTTTGGCATTCACTGCATAGCATCCCATTCCAACAACATCATCAAGCATAGGTGGGAAGTGTTTAAAAACATATAAATGCCATCGGCAAAACAAAGACTCTGGAGAAGTAAATATTACTTTGGGAGACACCAGCAATGGTGCATCCACAGCAAGCGCCTGAGATATCACTTGAATCGCATCTGCAGACAGTGTCACATCTGCATCTAGGTAAACTTTATTACCAAAACATGCTTTTATTTCGCCCATATTAATCGCATAGGTTTTGGAGTTAAGCGATGTCTCTATGACATCAAACTGGATGCTTCTTTGTTCAAACGCGTTTTTGAAGCAATTTGCGGAGATAACTGTCGAGTCTTGACAGCCATTTGCCACAATGATCACTTGCATGGCTCCTGAAAATGTCTGATGCAGAATAGAATACAAACAATCAGATATCGTTCTCTCTTCATTCCATGCTGGAACGATGATGGAAATACCATGCTGATAGTCTATTGAAACCATGTTTTAAAATAATGGCCCTCATACACCAATTTTCTCATGCGATTTCTAAATCTCCTTCTCCATCTAATGAATCTCGCCTGATACTTTGTTAAAAAAGTATCCCCGTAGTATGGCGTTAATCGATTGCCATCGAGCATTTTGTGATGATAAAAATTGGGAACCGTATTTAATTCGATCATATTTAAATGAAACACTGGACAAGACGAGGAGGCCTGAGGCGGAACTATCCAACTCCAGTCGGCGGAAACTGACCTGCCTGATGCTCGCTCCATACTCATGAATTCAATGTAGTCTCTGCTTGCTCTATGATGGTCAACGATGGTAACCCCTGCTTTGGTGAAGGAGTCCAGTACAGCATAATTAATCTCGGTGAGCGCACGATCTTTCCAAATTTCAAATGGCAGTTGATCAATATCGCAACCGATGGCTTTTGCGATGTTGGCTAGCTGGTCATAGCGATTAAAGTCGCACAAGTCTCTTGAGGCTATTTCAGTGGCCATATAAAAACCATTAAATGGCGCACAAGGGTAATCAATCCCGCCAACAGTGAGAATCATATTGCTCACACACGGCACTGCATACCAACGCAGACCGAGGTCAGCTATAGCAGCGAACTCTGGATGCTTAATATGCACTTCATGTACATTCGCTGATTCAACGTGATATATCAATCTTTTACCACCAGGTTCACGAATGCAAAAAGGGAGGACATCAAACATTCCCCGAGGTATGGGTGGTTGCCAGCCTAATGAAGTTACCATTCTGGTATAAGCAACGTTCTGTTTATCGCCAATCACCTTACCTGTGCTCTCATGCAGATAACCCGCATACTGAATGATTTGATAACTCTCGATATAAGATGGTAATTCGGTAGCTTTGACTGGTGGAAAAATAGAAATCACTGATTGAATGCGTCCGCTGTTAAAGGCGCTATGCATGTGTGCTTGCATATGCATGGCAATTTCATCTGGTGACTCAATATGCCTGCAATCCAATACTTCTAACGAATTCCAGATAAGTCTTCCGATACATTTCGAGTGGTTACGCCAAGCTACTTTTGCCCCAAAACTGAGCTCATCATAAGTGTGCTCATAATATCCATGTTTCTTCAGCGCCTGTTTTATGACTTTTAAACGCTCATCCATTGAAACGTCATCATTACCCACTTCTTTGTAAAAAAGCTTGATAAATTCAGTTGCCTCTTCCATGCGTTCAGCGAGCGATATGTCACGTAATCTTCTGCGAAGCGGATTGGAAACAGCGTTCGAATCAATAAACACTACATTACTCCGTCAAAGTGCTTTGCAGACGCCCTGATTTCTTTCTTATTAATTTGATACACAACATTTAATAGTTTGATTTTTGCTTTTCTATACTCACTCGTTTCTGTTTCTATATTTTTGAAAATGAGTTTTCCATATTTAGCATCTTCGTTGATCACTTTTATTTGAGGGTATTTGTCAGGAAAGGTTAACACTTCGTCATAAAGTGGGATACCAGAGTGAATTGAAAAGTCGTTGAAACGTATCCTGTCGATAAATTTTGCATTTTTTTCAAGAAACTTGATGGTAAGTTCCAAATCGTTTGCAGTTTCTCCAGGGTAGCCTTTAAACATAGTGGCTCGAACACTGATACCAGCCTCGTATGCGTGTCTAATGAACTCTTCATTCAGTGTCACATCACAACCTTTATCCATCAGATCCAGCATTCGTTGACTACCGCTCTCCAATCCAAAACTGACTCTCCGCATCCCGGACTTTGCGGCATCTCTTAAGTCACGTCTTGTTAAGCCATTATCTTTTCGCTGGTCAACATGCACAGTACCCACCCATTGAGCACCATAAACAAAATCCTGAATTTGAGCAGACAGCCCTCTGATCATGGCAGGATTTGAATTAAGTTTGATATCAGTAAAAACAAAATCAGTAGAAACATGTCGCCTAGAGAGCTCTTGCATCTCATAAAGAACTGACTCGACACTTCTGGTTCTGAATGTTCTTCCATTCACCGAGTAAACATCACTGCAAAACGTACATTTTGCCCACTGACATCCTCTTCCAGTCATAATCGGAATCAGTCTGGATGGATAACGGTGCCATGGAAAGTCGGTATAGTCTGGCAGAGGGATGCGATCCAGAGGTCGCAAAGGCTTTGCAGGTTGCGATGCGTTACCATCTGCTAAAAAAACACCATCAATACCGAGCAAACTTTTATCTTTAATGACTGCATCAACAATTGCAGGTAATGTGTAATCAACTTCTGCACCAACAATCACTTTCAGATTAGGAACATCAAGCCATTGTTTCGAGATAATCTCATGATTAAACACAGGCCCGCCCAGAACTAAGGGCACACTGTATTTTTTTGCCAAATCGCCAATTTTATATATCAGTGGGTAATGTTGTAGATATGCTGATAATAGGACGACCGATGGAGATTGTTTTAAAGCGGACTCAACATCCTGTAACACTTTGTTTTCAGGTTTGTTTCGCCACCACATCCTAATTTTTCTGATTTTTATTAGCAGACTATGGAAAGGTTTCCATGTCGACAGGTGCACCCTTCGTTGAATATACTGATAAAAATTTTCTTTTTTCTCACGTGACAATGCAGACAAGTCATGTGATAAAGCCGTGACTAATGTGACGTCATACCCGCCTTCTCTCAGCGAGGCAATCAATATACCAACCGCAATCGTAGGAAATGTTGCATAGTTATTTAAATCTATAACCAGAACGGTAGTATCAGCAACATTACTATTGATAGATTTCATGTGTGATCACCAACAACAATTGATTAAATACTGAATGTATAGGACAGTTTTGCAGCTTATCTCACTAAATTTCGTATGTAAGGAAAATCAAATCAGGCATTAAGTACGTGTTGAGGTATCTCTGTCCCATTTAAACTGCTTTTCATACTTAAGACGATAATAAGCTTTTACTCTTGAGTAAACTGTTACAAAAAGATAAACAGCAACCTTGGGCCATTGGCTGATGTCAGACAAAGCATTCCCAATACTTGATCCGCGTTGTTTGTCCTCATTGGCAACCAGTTCAGGAAAAAGTCGGGCAAGCTGTATCTGCCCCATACGGCTACGCACCTTGATTTTCATTAAAAAAGTGGCATTGGCGGGCGCCACAAGCTTGGAAATAGCACCTGGTGCCACGCCTCGCTCATGTTCTTTAAACAGCGCTCTGGCAAAACCATCATCAGCAATCACATCAGGAAACTGATCAAAACGTTTGCGCCCTGCTTCGGATAATGCGTAAACGCAGCCGCCGATGAGACCTGAACGACAAAAAGGCATGCCATGCCAGATTTGATAATACGCTTTTACAAACCAGCTTGAACGACTAAAATCCATCAAAGGTTCCGGAGAAACAGCCAAAAGTACGCCTTTTGATAAAGTATTCTTGATGGCTGATACTGAACCTTCTGTGAACTCCACATCTGCATCAAAATAAATTCTGGGATAGGTTTTAGCTGCCGCATCCCCCAGATTGAGTGCATTGATTTTTGACGGGATATGCGTCTCGATTACGGTCACTCTGGGTTCAAAAGCCCTGGCTTTTGCAGCGGTATCATCCGCGCATCCATTTGCAACGACGATAATCTCATCTTCGTCATCCACTTGCCTGAGTAGAGATTGCAATGCCCTGGAGATAATCGCACCTTCGTTATATGCTGGAATGATGATCGCAGCCATTTGTTTACCACCAATTAATTTAATAAATGAAACAGATCAAAAACGACTATTCAAGCTCACGGGTTAAGGTTTCGCGATGTTCGTTTAAATACGCTACACCTTGATTCCACCATTGCTCAGCCAACAATCGCGCAATCGTGTCTTCACTAAATCGATACTTAATCACTCTTGCAGGATTACCTGCCACAATCGCATAATCTGGTACATCTTTAGTCACAATAGCACCCGCTCCAATGATTGCGCCATGCCCGATTTTTCTGCATCCAGCCAAAATAATCGCTGAGTGACCTATCCATACATCACTGCCAATTTCTGTGCAACTTGGCATTAAAGTGTCCTGTGCAATAAAGCCAAATTGACGCTCGTATAAATAGGGATGTGTTGATAATGTTTTGTACGGATGATTCTGAGGAATCACCCTAACCCCTTTTCCAAATGAGGAGTAGTTTCCAATCTTGACAGAAGGTGCCAACATTTTAGGTATAAAGCAACTGCCGTAAGAATGTGCACCAATATCAATACCATAATCTCTTTTCAAAAAAAAGCGTGCAGTTTTACTTTTATATTGCCCACCTTCAAGTCGACAAGCCAAATTGATAAAAAAACTGGCAACTATAGTCCTTCTGCCCCCCCCAAGCACGTCATAAACAAACAGAAGCAGCTTGGATAAGCGACATTGCACCAGATCGTTTTCAGGCATGGCATTCAAGGTTAACACTCGCTAGATTCAACATATAAATATTATGATTGGTCACAAAGTAATTAATGCAAACTTTGAAACTCCTGCACCACTTTTTCGTACAACGCTGTCATTCTTTTTCTTTTAAATTCCCAGCTAAAAAACGCTTCCGCACGCTTTCTTGCACCTATGGCAAGTTTCATACGAAATGCTTCATCCGTAATCAATTGATCAATTGCATTTGCAACGGATTCGGTTAGATAAGCTTCTGAAACCGGTTCGATTTTAATGCCTGAATATTCATCCACCATAAAATCCGTGCCACCGTATGCACAGGTAATGACAGGAATTCCATATGACATAGCCTCCATGGGCACTCCGCCCGTCGGCTCCCTGTAACTGGGAAACAACATAACATCAGCACTTGCATATAGATCTGCAACCTCAGGCTTACCTCTCCAACCGAGAAAGTGAATGCGATCGGCGATACCGACTTCCTGCGCAATGCGCTTGCACCGCACTAAGTCGGGACCATCGCCTACTACGGTAAATATTGCTTTTGAATGTTGCTGTGCTTTTGCAAACCCTCTAATCGCATATTCCAGCCCTTTAAACTTTACGACGCGTCCCACATATAAAAAATGTAAACTTTCAGCTGCCTTTTTAAATTGATTTACCTGCGGCAAATCAAGCAATCCATGTTCAACTTCAACGCTGTAACTCTTGGGCAATCCCATTTTAGATAAGAACGGCACCATATAATTGGTTGCCAATAACAGGTGATTCACACGCTTGTAAGCTCGCCTCAAGTTGAAGTCAAATCGCATGCGTAACGAATCCGTTCCTCTTAGCAACATGAAGGGACTTAGTTTTTCTTTCAGCGTAAGTTTAAAACCAGGAGGATTTTTTAATCCCCCTGCTACTGGTCCGCGAATCACGGGGATACTCAGGCCATAAGCGGGGGTCGGATACCTCCATGCAAATGGTGATAAATGATGAATAACATCAAACTTTTGTTCCTGAATAAGGGCTGATATAAATTTTCTTGCTCTGAAGTAATATAGAAAATAAGCTGGCTTTACAATCGCTCTAAACCTCACCAGACAGTTAGGCACCTTGCTATCCATCCACTCAATGACATTCAGATGTGGAAACTGTGCTTTAACGCAACCATAACGCTCGGGGCGACTCACTGCAAATACTGTCACCTCGTGATCCTTGGAGATTTCGTTTACCCATCTGGCAGCGACTTCAGGCTCACTTACATCCTCTAAGTCGCAGGCCCACGTGATTAATAATACTTTCATAATGTTAATACTTTGGCCAAACCGAGGCTGAGTCTGCAACTACCCGATTAAAGTGTGTTGCTCGCGGCTTTTTAGAGGCATTAAAAAGTGCATATAGATTCCAGAACAATGCACGTGATGCGTTAAATAATAACAAAATAAAAAACGCAGTAATGGCATGTAAATATCCACCATTTTTTTGATGCAATCTTACAGTTGCACCTGTAAGCATAACGTCACGCTTGTGATTAAGCTTTTTAACACTGCCTCCACCATGGTGTACTATCTCGCCTACTGGCGCAAATCGTAATTTCCAGCCAGCTTTACGCATCTGATAACACCAATCTGTTTCCTCTCCGTAAAAGAAAAAGCGCTCATCCAGATAGCCGATGCCATCCATCACTTCGCGACGCAGCAATAGATAACAACCAGTGATCACATCAACAGCACGCTCGTCGTCCCGCTGCCATCTACGCAACATATAGCCATCGAAAAAACCTGAAAGCCGGTCTAATCCCAGTGTCATAAACAGCAATCTGGTTAACGTCGGATATCCTGAGCAAGTGCGTTGAACGGAATGATCTGTATTCAATACACGGCAACCCATTGCCCCATAATCACTGTTAGACTGTAAATAGTCTAGAGAGCGCTGGATTACATCCTTAATGACCAGCGTATCCGAATTTAATAAAAGAACAAAGCGACCTTTTGAAATTGAAAAAGCTTGATTATTTGCAGCTGCAAACCCTTTGTTATCCTTGTTTTTAATTAAAACAACCTGGGGAAATAATTTTTCCACCATTTCGACTGAACCATCATGGGAGTTATTATCAACCAGAATAACCTCGTATGGCTCACCCGCAATATTTGCATACAAGCTTTCCAGACAGTCTTTTGTCATACCAAGGGTATTAAAGGAAACAATCACTATTGACAATACGGGCTGATTCATCGGCGCAAAACTTTCTCTATGGTTTTTTTAAACATCTCTCTTTATTGCGGCTTTCTCCGCCAATATCGGATACTCCGCCACTAATTGCTCTTTTAGCTCGCTTAGCTGTGCAATTTTTGATTCACGTACGCTATCCAAACTCAGTGTTGCTTTAGCCGATTTTATTTCTATCAACATTTTGGCTAATTTATCATTTTGAACATCATTCCAAATGCTTAGTGGCCAAGCACTTTTTAATGGCAACACGCCCTGCCTGCATTTCAGAGCCGTATTTTTTAGTGTCGTTCTTAACTTGTTTCTTGCTACATACATCTCTCTGGGCAAACTGTTTTGTTTTGGCACCAGGCTTGCATCCACCGCTTGGATGATTGACTCATCTGAATAACTTAATTGCTTATAGTTGTCTGCAAAATGCGGCCATTTACCGTGAGATACATGATGATAGATATCACTTAGAGGCAACTTGTAGGGTGAGTACTCCACATTGATTGAAGCACACCAGTCTACCCATTTAAAAGGTAAGGTTGATTCCGATAAAATGAGAGGAATCCATGGGGTCCTAAAATAGTCGGCGATAATCGCACCATGCAGAGATTCAACAATTGCAAGTTCAGCTGACGCAATACGTCTAATCACGTCAAAAGTATCATCTAGTGGGTTAATAAAGGCAATATCTGCGCGTTGGCAAACGTTTTCCCATGATGAGTTAATCCCTGTAGTGAAATGCGGCACAAAGACCGTTCCCTTTTTCTCAGGGATCTGTTTAAACTCTTCTAACTGGCTAATCAGCCATGCCGCATCGATCACCGCTTTACTTTTGTCCAAACCCAAAAAGCGTGCTGTCAAAGGGCCTCTGACAAAGTAAACACGCCACTTTTCTATTTCCTGAGCAGTTGGGAAGTTTCCATAGCCTGAGCCAGTTCCAAAGACAATTTTAAGCCCTTTAACATACTCAAGTTCTTTTTTGATTAATGATCCTATACCAATCAACCGAATGTCATCATCAGCGCGCATCATAGTGGCTGGGAACACTCTCTTCCAGACCCAGGCATTCATGGCGTCACCAAAGTTTGTCGTGTTACTAAAGTAAAACTCACGCATTATTATTTTCCATTTTCATGATGCATTTAAAGTATCTGGATAGCGCCTGCGTTCAACATTCAAGAACCAAGCGCCCATACCTAAAAAGAAGATAAAGTAAACAAATTGATTATTCCAGAAATGTACAGTACAGGCAGATATAATCATTCCAATCATTGAGATTGACCAACCGGTCCTTAATTTACTTACCCTTGCACTTAATGGCTTCCAGTTTTTTGAAAGCATGAATATGAATGGTATTGCAAGTGACAGAAAACCAGGAATACCAAATGTTACTGCCTGTAACAGCCAAAAGTTATCCATACTTAAACTGTGCATCCAGCTGGGTCTTGTCCACTCATTAAAACCAATTCCCAAGAGTGGATTTCGCCATACATCTTGAATACCATAATCAAAAATGGTAATTCGGTTGTAAGCCGTACCAGCGCTGAACGTTAGGTAAGACAAAAAAACCTTCATTGCGGATCGATTTGAGATCATATCCGTGATTACATAAAACAAGATCAACAGAAAACTAAAAAACCGCCATCTGTTATTGATTTTTCTTGTTTTTATCTCCCAGAAAATTAAAGTTAACTGGGTCATCATTGACGACATCGCACCTGAAGACAACGATAAAAATGTTCCTAATAGAGAAGGCAGTAATCTCGCCTTTAACTTTCGCGGATAACCCAGCGTCGGTGTGCGTAAATAATATACAAGCCCCAAAATACTTGACGCGAAGATACCAAACAGAATTGGGTGGTCGAAAGACGCATACGCTCTGGTCAAGCCTAATCTTGGTTCGATATTAGAATGGAATGAAGCACCCACAATCTTGGCAGAAAGAATTTTTATCATGTGAATGCCAGTAATACTTTCAGCGATTGCAAAGGGCAGTAGTATAAAAATCAAGGTGAAAATAAAAACGCTCGTTGCATAAAATGACTTTTCATCAACAATGTATGCTCTTGCGATAAAGTATGCGCCAAGGACTTCCAGAATCCTGATACCACCAGACTCCATAGCAACAGAAAGGTCGTGATGCGAGTTAATCACAATAAAACACCAAATCACATGAAATATAATCAGCCAATCAGCAAGAGCGACCTTTTTGAAACCTCTGGAAAGTAGCTTAACCAACGCTGGAATAAATGCCAAAAGTATGACCAAGCGATACGGTGAGAATCTTAATCCTGCAAGATTGAAAGAAAATTCTGTCGGCAATACCAGAGACAGTAAAAACAGTTTCACCCAAAAAGGGCAACTTTTTAATACTTTAGAATAAGATGACTTAGGGGCTCGTGATTCAATCATTTTTATCTTTATTTTTTCTGTTCGAAATCAACATTACAGGCTTTGATTGTATTTAAATGCATCTTTTTTCTAATAGATTGAGAGAATTTACCTTCATTATCTATTTTCTCTAATTTGTTACCATTTAAATCTGGAAATCTGCCCTTTTGACCTGTTGCATTTTTAATACAGTATCCCGGCTTGGCAGGGTCTGGACCCCATGTTTTACCATAATACAAACAGCCGGGTGCATTCGCTTTGTAGGCTCTGCAATCTAAAGACTCTCTTGGATCTGGCGGAGCACAAATGTCTGGCTGGGTCAAAACACCTTCACTCAATACACGGTTTACATATTTAATCAATATATCCGCTTGAGCTACATCGCACATTTCAGGCATCAAACTTAAGGATAAAACATATTCAATAAAGCCTCCTGTTGAGCAACATGCCATGTAAGCTGAGCCTGGCAATCCTGCTGGGCCATCAATCCATCCATATGGATCACCACATGAGCGTTTGTTATCGCCTCGTCCTATTGGTAACTTGCTACCGCCAGCATATTGTTGCGAGTGAAATAGCTGTGCCCAGTAAAAATTTTCCGCACAAAAATCATTCGTATTGCCCCATATGGGCTGCCCCCCCCCACCAGCCGATTCTGGAACTAAACGAATTTGAACATCTTCTTGTGTATTTTTCTTAATTGCACCTGACATGCCTTTTACTCTTGCTTTTACCTGCTCATCATTCACAAGAGTCGCGAAAAAAACCATAGGTGGCTTTCTACCCATACTCTGACCCGCACCTCCCGGCCAGATAACGCCTGATTGCATGGAAGCGTAAAGATCTAGGCCGCGCTGGAACAAGCCGGTAACAGCTGGTATTTTTGATTCAACAGATTCAGTCCCTAAAACATTAATTAAATCATCAAGATAAAGTTTATTCTGTTCTGCTCCATAATTTGGAATAACATTGTTCGGTGCAAATGCCCGGCCTGTGTCTCCCATAAAGCTTAAATAATGATCTACATACGGTGAATGCCATCTCTCTCCAGTTTTCTCAAATGCTGGTCGATTTGGATAGGTAGAAATTTCTTTGATACTAGGGATTTTTTTTAAGTCCAAATCACTCAGTTGGTAAAGCCTCTTTTCATCACCTGCAAACCCTGGTCGAAAGTAATGATTTGAGTTTTCGAGAGGCTTTTTAAGAATGGTCACCACATCATAGGCATCCACACAACAATTATGTTTATTATTCTTACCCCAGCATGCCTGCTCAGCCGAGCGCTTTGCAGCCTTAACCAGAGAGGTTTCGGGTTTTATCACTGAAGGCAAGCTTGTCATCAAATTAAGTGATGAGCTATAAAACTTCAGTACCTTTTCATCACACTTTAAAAAACCCTGCTCAGGAGAACTACCAGGGTTAGCCATCATCCCGTTCTCCTCGCCTTCCGGACTGACTGCATGAATTGTCACTTTCTCATCTACCGATTTCGGCGCGATCCAGTAATCCCCCCCGATAAAGTTACCAATAAAACAATCGCCTCCATTACAACTAAATCGCCATTCAAACTCTCGCCCGCCCAGCTTGTGCGTTATCACCTGGCCAAGCTTATAGTTCTTATTCCCCGCTTCCTCCTGTTTTACATACCCAACCATACTGTAAAACATCATTAACAAAAATGCGAAAGATCTCACCAACAGACTTGAAGAGGAAAAATGCATTTAATCTCCATTCCATTCTACATAAGTGATTTTGCGGTTAAGTTTTTTGATAAAAATACGCTTGATTGTGCCGGTAATTGATTGCAATTTTGATTTGGGTGACAACACTTTCCACCAAAACTTGAACATGGCAAAGCGCTCAAAATCTGGAAATGGTGCATTTAACAATTTAAGTGCGATCCTACGCCCCCAAATAGCCCCTCGGGTATCAAGTAAATTAGGCTGTGAGCGTGGCAACAACGATAGATCCTTTTTCTCCAAGACAACATAGCCCGCTTGCTCCGCCGCTCGAAGAATATCCAGTCCACGCTGGGTTCTGACTACAATTAAAGACTTGCCTGGCTCGTCAGCAGTCACCTGGCGATACCACGGATCACCCACTGCAATATCCGCAAACTCTCCAGAGTGATCTGGGCATATATAACAGCGCCATTGCCTGAACTTCTGTAAAAATCCCCAGGACTCCGCATAGGTTAACTGACTGCTTTTTTCCTGGTTATTGTCATCCACATAGTTTGCAGTCCAAAGCCCGGGCCAGCCATTGCCCCTGAAACGCAATGATTTCAGTTGCTTTTGTGGCGTGTGAATACCATTTTTCTTCAATAGCTCAAACAAACCGTTAAATGCTGGGACGCCCGCACAGAAAAAGCCAATAGTGAGGCCTATTTTCTGATCCAGCAAAGGATTGATTTTTCTTGCTTTTTGTACGGCAGCCACATCACATGGCTTACCAATGAAAACACTTTTTCCCTGAGCACGCTCTACCAAATCAAGGCTTTCGCAAGGGCTGGCTGGAGAATAACGAGAGCCGGCATTCGAAACCAGCTCTGTCCGAGTTTTACTATATACAGTCTTGTTCAAATAAGGTGTTTCTTCATCCGCTCCCGTATGCAGCACACCTTCCATTTTTTCCTTTTCAAGACAGAATAGTGCGAGCGCAGTTGCCAAACCACCACTGGAACCAGCGAGTCGAATGGCTGCATCGCCGGAATAACCTTCCCAAACCTCATAAACAGGACCCCAGGCATCAAACATTTCAGCCACAATATTGCTGCTTTGCCTAACTTTTGGGTCGTGGGACAAGCTGGCACCAGGACAAACTTGCATGCCGGCACCAGTCTCGGCTTTTGGATTGGGCTTTAAAAAGGGTCTTCTACCTAATTGGTAGACGTTACCCATCCTGAATCTGTCAGGCTCTGCGTAAGAGCACGCGCCACATCCAGTACAAAGTTGTTTTTCAACAACATCAGTAATTGTGAATGTTTGCTTGCTCATTATTTGTTTCCTTAGCGTTGTTGTGTTGCAGCGACTTCAGTGCATCAATAGTGATATGTTTAAAAGGTAAATCTGTAACAGTCAACAGATCAGATAGCTTTAAATTCCACCACTGAGTTCTTTCAATCTCTTCAATAACTTCTGGTGAATAGCGATAACGAATCAATCTTGCAGGATTCCCACCCATGATGGCATAGGGAGGAACACTTTTGGTAACTACAGATCCTGCGCCTATGACAGCACCGTTGCCTATGGTAGTACACCCGGGCAAAATTATCACACTCCCGCCAATCCAAACATCATGAGCTATCACTAATGGATTGTCCCGAACAGATTCAATTGCGTCGGACTTTAAAAGGCCTGCATATTGATTGTAAAAAAAAGGATGTTGGCTAAGGGTATCAAGACTATGGTTTCTGCGATAGACCTTCAGATTTTCCGCAAATGAACAGTAATTGCCTACTTTTGTTGCTGGTGGTAACACACCGCTTGCAAGACAAGACCCATAACTATATGCGCCCACTTCTATGTGGTTATATTTTTTTAGAATCATTCTCAACGTCTGGGAGAAGAACTTTCCACCTTCAAACTTTAGTATCAGGCGCGTTACGTATTTACGAATAATTTTGTATCGATATAGAGCCAGAAAAAGATCAGATAAGATATGCTTTGATTTTACCTCTCTCAAGCGTGCCCATCGAATTTGTGACGCATCCACCAGGGTTGAAATATCAGACATAATTTTTACTTGTTGGAATAATCAAATTTAATCATTTGCAATACACGTTCTTTTAACTCAGGTAAAAAAAGCCAATAAAACAATGTTGATAATAGTAGTACGAGCGTAACATCAAGTAAATTACGAGCAAGCGAACTGGTTAAATGACTGATCAAAATCAAGCTTAGCAGGCTAATAAGCACAAATACTATCAACAAACCAAGTTGTTTGAGAAGCTGAACATCAAAAATAGACAGCCGTTTTTTCAGGTAATAAATCGATGCGAACAATGCCAGCATTTCACCCAACAGACCCAATAGGGCAACGCTGTTCACACTCACATTGAACCAGATAACTGCAACAAGTAAGAAGGAAAACGAAGCTGCCCTTACTAAATTAGAAATGAAAGCATTTTTTGTTTCTGCTTTTGCCATTGCTACTATCATAGGACCAGCTTTAACAATTCTGATTGATTGCATCAGACCCAACCAAACTACGACATCTGAGGCCTCTTGGTATGCTGGACCAAATAAAAGCACTACCATTTGCGGTCCCAGAAATATAAAAAATAAAGCTGATGCCAGCCCGGAAAGGTAACAAGCTTGCATAGTGATCACATAATGCTCAAAAAAACGCGCTTTATCATTCTGCCATTTAGAAATAATGGGGAGTAATAGCGACGAGAGCAATCTCGTGATTACCAATGCAGGGGCTAATGACAATGCGAATGCTGCACTGTACCAACCAAGTTCACGCGTTGTAAAAAATGCACCGATGACAGCTTTATCACCTTGCATAATAATAAACATTAAAAACCCATTTGCCAGTAATGGCCAACCAAATGTAATCATTTGATTGAACAGGAGCCGATCATATGACCAACGGTATTTTTTCTCGGCGTAGTAAAAAGTGAGCAACACATAAGTTAAATTCTGGATCAGGATGACCCAAACGATCACTGTGTAGTTACCCAGCCACTTTCCTAGTACTACCAATGCAATAAGTGAAATAATATGTGGGATTACGCTGCTTAAAGCTACCGGAGCAAACTCTAGACGCCGTTGCAATACCTGTATATCTAAATGCGCCAGCCCTCTGATAATCGGAACAAGTGCAAACCATTCAAACGAATGAACAGCGTCTGGCACTTGGAAAAATTCAGCAATTGGTTTTGCTAACAAATATATCAGCAAACCACTACTCAGCCCCCGGAAGAACTGGAACATCTGCCCTACTGCTTGTAATTTATCCAGTTGGTCGCCTTTGGTCTGCACAAGCAATTTGTCAATGGCGATATTGCTCAGCATTTCGATGATGGCCATCGTAATTGCAAACAGGGAAGCTATTCCGTAATCTTCGACCGAGACTAACCTGGCAAGAATAATATTACGTAAAAACGAGAAGACTGCAGACAAACCATACCCTACAGTCAGCCACATTCCGCCTTTAATAAATTGTTTTTTTTGGCTCATTAAATCAAATTACAAAGCATGGATATAATTTGCAATCGCTTGCATTTGCGCATTGGCCTGATTCATGACAGGCACTAGCTGACTTTCCAGACTTGATTTTGTTTGATCACGGCATTGTAGCGATTTAAACAAGCCTGATACGATTGCGTCTGCGTCAAGTATCCTGGGGTCAAATACATGGTGTTCTTGACCACAAGTCGCAAAAACACCACGCGTTTTGTCGCTGTAAGAAATGGAAGCCGCTGGCGTTGCTGTGGACAGTGCAGCAATGGTTGCATGCATACGTGTGCCACAAAACCATTGCATATTTGAAATAATCCACTTTACCTGAGACTGGTTAAGATTTGTTGGTGTCACGGCAATTCTGTTTTGGTAACTCTCATCTAATTGAGATATTACCTGGTGACAAGCCAAAGCATCGGACTCGTAATGCCCTCCGACATCCATCACATGTGGAATCAGCAGAACCCGGCAATCAGTATCAGTCAATACCTTTTTGATAAACTGGAAGACCGTCTGGTTATAATCTACAATAAATCCGTAGTGAGATTTGGCTGCTGCGGGATCATGATAAATCAGTCCACTGATGTTGAAACCAATAACTGGATGCTCTTTTGACTCCGCTATCCATCTTGCTGTAGTTTGATCCAGCGTATCTAATGCAGGTTGTAGTGGCAACTTAAATGCCATATCCACGCCACATAAATGAATGCTTGGGTTAAATGACTTGCCCAGTATTTCTTTTATAATGCCAAAGCTTTCCTCATCTCGGGCCCAAACCATAGATGCAGACTTGATTGCTGATGTGGACGCATGTAAAACCTTTTTGTCTTTGAAAGGGCCATACGTTTGAGGAGCTAATATCAGTGGCTTACCGAGTTTAGCAGCGATTAGTTTTGGCAAAAGTATGGCAGAAAAGCGCTTGCCACCATAAATATCGCTAAAACTGTCACCGCCAGAAACATCAATCACAGCATCACAAGTATCAAGAAGCTTTAATCCACGGTTAAGTTGTGTCCCAAAACGACCAAAGTTTGATAAAAAAAGCATGCTGTGCAAGTTTTCCGGAAGATGATATTTCCGTCCACCTCTTGCACCGAAAAACTCACATGAAATCCTATTATTATTAATCAGTACATCGTTTTTACGATATCCACGCTGAAAATCGAACACAACAAAACTGATATGCCCGGAAAACGCCTGAAAAAGCTCATGGATTAAACTCACAAAAAGTGCTGATACACCCATATTAGGCGTATCGGGCGAAGCACCAAATATGGCTACTTTATATTCACGTTGCAAACGGGTACTCCCAAACTTTTAATAGTAGTAGCTACTGATTTGATCTTCTGCTTTGTTAAAGGCAAACCCTAATAATTTATCTGAAGGGATCATGCGCTTCATTTGCTGAATTTCGTCTTGCGTATTTATGCCGTTAGAGATGACAGCAAGCACACAATCTACCTGTGGAATAACCACTCGCGCATCATCTACGTTTAAAATAGGTGGCAGATCAAAAATTACAATTCTTGATTGATAACGATTTCTCAAATCTGAAATCATTTTTTCCACTTTAGAACTTGACAGTAATTCTGAAGAATTGGCAATAGGCTTATTGGTTGGTAAAACGACAATACGTGGAAGGCCTGGATTCACAATTACCTCAGAAAGCGGTTCGCCAAACACAAAAAAATCATTCAGTGATTTTTCCACATTGAGCCCCAAATAATTCGCCACTTTAGGTCGTCTCAAGTCAAAATCCACGAGAATTACGCTACGTTCTGGCTGATGGGCAATACTCATCGCCAAATTGATAGACACAAAAGTTTTACCTGATTCAGGCGTAGGCGAAACCACAGCGAGTGTTCGCCAGCCTTTTTCATCCATTTTTCGCAATACTTCTGTGCGCAGCAAATCAAACACTGAGCTGATATGGTTGGATTTGTCGTATGCAAAAATATTATTTTTTTGCAGAATCAGTCGGTTTAATTTAACAACTCTGGTATTCGTATACTCAATATTCTCTAAACTGTTATCAGCGTTTAAAGCTTCAGGCATTTGATGATTATTTGTCATTTCATTCATTTTTCATCTCCAGCTAAAACTTAGCTATGATTTTTACAATTAACAAGTCTATTGGCATCACGAATAGATGTATGACGAGTAGTGCAAGCGTAACAATAATCAGCCCCATGATCAGTAAAATAAAGAATGTCTTGCGTCGTTTGGAAAGTTGTTTATGGTCCTGAATCAATGGGATTGTCGCAAGAGCATATTGACCCATTAGTGCGCTAACTGCTTTTACACCACGTACTTTGGGATTAATCATTTCGAGCAGTAATGCAAAAATCGCAGGAATAATTAATGATGCAGGTATTGCAATGCCAAGTAATTGCAGACGATTTGGTTTAATAGGCCTATCTGGCAGTACAGGAGGCTCAACCAATGAAAAGCGTTCAGCCTTATTATCTTGCTCTAGATTTTGCGTAATTTTTGCATTCAGTTGCTTAGACCTTACCTCTTCATACTTTTGTTTGGCGTTTTCATAATCGCGTTGTAATGTTAGCAACTCTCTGTTGACAATAGGTGACAAAGTCATGTCGCGTTCCTGCTGTTCAATTTTGGCAAGGACTTCCTTCTTTTGTTTATCAAGCGCAACAAGCTTGCTCTCGGCAGCTTCCAATTGTGCTTTGAGTTTTGCAACCAACAGACTTTGATCATTTATTTCACGTTTGTTAGCTGTAGGTGCAGTGTTTGTTTCTCCAGCCTTTTCACTTTGCGTATTTTCAACAGTTTCAAGTGATTTAATTTTTCCAATAAGCGTTTGCATTGTCGGATGATTATCTTTGTAAACACCCTGCAGTTGTGCATATTGTGCTTTTAGTTTATCCAGTTCCGATAGTGAGTTTGCTTTTGTAACTGTGCCGGAAACAAGGCTATCTTGTTTTGTTAACAGTCCGGCTTCTGCACCCATTAACTCAACCTTGAGGAATCGAATTTCATCCTGCGCAAGTCTTTGCTCACGCTCAATATCTTTAATTTTAGAGTCCATTCGCTCCAAAGAGGCCATATACAGTTGCTGGTGCTCTGGTAATGAACTTGCATTTCTCTGTTTGAAAACCGCCACCTTTTCTTCAGTATCTTCCAGTTGCTTTCTTAAAGATTCAGCCTGCTCTGCCAAAAACGCAGTTGTTTCAGTTGCGCTTTCGGTACGCGCTTTGACATTCTCGTCCAAAAACAAGGTAACCAACTCATTGGTTACCTTGTAAGCAATATCAGCACGTTCACTATCGAATATGAGGTCAAATGCAATGGTCACCTTATTATTACGTTTACCAGTTTCAGCACTTACCATACTGACTGTAATATTTTTACGCATGCTATCAATGACTTCTGATGAAGTCATTGATTGACGTTTGGTTTTATACAGACCGTGCTTTTCTATAATTTTGTATAAATTTTCCCGCGTTAAGACACGCTGCTTAATCACCTCAATACGCTCATCAGCAAATGTTGCGGCAGTACCCTGCACAAAATCTTTAGAAATTTGCTGAGATTCAATCAGAATCGTCCCTTTGGACTCAAACACAGAAGGCAATGCAATAATTACCAGCACAGCAATACTCAGAATTACTACAAAACCAATTGTAATAGCCATCCAGTGTCGTTTTAGTACACTGATGTAATCAGACATCGTCATTTCATATTCAGCAGCCATAATTCACACCTGTTTTTTTAATAATCATCTTGAAAGTCAGAAAATCCATATTTAATAACAAAACCAACTATATTTGATGTTGTATCCGCGTTAGTAGCTGTTCTTTGTCTATGTTTTGCATAAAGGTTAAAACCCCATTCGTTATTTAATTTCTTGTTATATCCAATACTGGAACTAGCTGTTTCAACTTGATTTATTGTATTGTTTTTATTGAGTGCATATGAAAGATAAAAGTCATTCTCATCATTTATTTTGCGACTCCACTTTAGCAGCGCTTTGTCAGATTCTTGGAAGCCTAAACCATTGGGGCGCACTGAACGTATGAAAGAGGCATTGAATGTATCTCTCTCAGCCGTATAAGTTGAGTTTGCACTATAGGTTAAGCCGTCATTTGCTGGCAAATCCTTCAAATAAACGCGACTTTTACCTACCGAAATATCTAACACAACTGATTGCAATGGCATCCAACTCAAACCAACGGTTGGATTTAGGAGATATGTTTTTCCAGTAGAGCGGGAAATCTCAGTCACTGAAACTGCTATGATTCCACTTAATTTATCGTTGAACTGATAGTTATAGCTGCTATTTAAACTAGAGCTCGTATATGCTCTTAATTGATTGCTACCACTAAAACTATTATCAGATAAGCTATACCCTGTATTTAAAGTAGCTATTGAAGAAAACTGATAAATGCCATTAATATTAAAGAAACGCGTATACCGACTACCATCGGCAAAAACCAAGCCAGTATCGTCAAACTCCGAAATACGCGTTGACCTCTTAGAAAAACCTACACTAGATGAAATTGCACCTTTGGAGAACAAGTGGTTGAATCCAAGAGTAATTTTGGGATCATTTCTATCGACACTAACTTCGGAATCAGTGCTACGCTGCACAGTAAAAGCCATATCAAGATACTGCTCATCGTGGTCACTATTATGCTGAATTTTGTATCTAGGGATAAAACGGCTGATCCAAACTGATACAGGATCCTCACTTAAACGTGGATTCGTGTCAAAAATCAAAGCGCTGTATAAATCAACCGATTGTGAAATGCTGTCATCAATCTTAGGAAGTGCCTGAGCGATTGCATCTGCCTTACACGAATCAATTGCTAATAAGCCCAATGCTATCAAGGTCAGGGTTCTGTACATTTGATGCTTAAGTAACATTATTGTCTTTTTTATAGTTAATTATTTTTAAGATTACACTTCAAGGAACAACGATAGTATCGCCTGATTTTAACAAAATATTAGACTCAAGATTTTTACCCTTTACCAAGTCTCCATAATCCACTTTGAATACTTGCTGACCCTCCATTGTACTTCTAATCACTTTGATATTATCCTCATCCGCAAAGCGATCTAAAGCCCCTGCAATTGCAATTGCCTGCAAAACCGTCGTGGGAGTGTTCAATAAGACTGGCCCTGGTTTTAATACTTTACCAACCACATAGGCTCTGTTGCCTTCAACGCCAGTAACTACAACAGTTACTTTAGGTACTGGCAAATACTCTTTTAACTTTTCTGTGATAAAGGCTTCAACCTGTTGCGTAGTATAACCAACCACTTGAAAGTTACCTGCCAAAGGAAAAGAAATTGTGCCATCAGGCAATACCATAATATCTTTCAAATTCAGCGTATCTTCACCCCAGACTGAAATAGCAACACGATCTCCCTGCAGCAACTTGTACTGCAAAGACACATCCTCAACAGCACAAGCAACGTGAGAAACAATCAGTAATGTAATAAGATAGAACAGTTTTCTCATTTTTATCTCAAATTAACAATTCAACAATAAGTATAAGCTATTTAGTTTATTTTATAGGACAAAAATACATTCAAGCATAAAAAAAAAGGGGCTTATAGCCCCTTTTTTGAGTAAAAACAATTAAGCCATTACTGCATTTTTTCTGCGGCGCAAAGCACCGAAACCAACCATTGCTGAACCAAACAACCAAGCAGCTGCTGGAACTGGTACTGTTGCAACTGCAGCAGCCAAAGCAAATGGTGCTGTCGCATCACCTCTCAGGCGTAACACATAAGTTTGACCTGCATTCAAAGCATAGGTCACCAATCCATCGGTAGAAAATACCAAACCGGTGTTTGCAACAACACTACCAGCATTAACTTCAGCTGAACCGTTGCCGAAAATGTTGGTTACGTCAGTAAACAAAGCAGCTGTAACTTCACCAAACAATACATCCAGAGTCAGAGTGCTGTTGTAACTTGAAAAGAATTCAAAGTACTGATCAGTTGTAGACTCAGTAAAATTGTAAGTTGTGCCATTAGTTAAACCGTAAGAAGCGCCCACTGGAACGATCGCAGCGTTTGCACTTGCAGCACCAAGCAACAGGGATAAACCTAAAATTGCCTTTTTCATATAAAAACTCCTAGAAAGTAAAGATTAAAGAGAACAACTAAACCAGATTCATGAAACTTATTTTACTGCTTATTTTTTTTAAACCAATAGCCCAAAAGAGCTATAAGTTAACAATACATCACTCCAATTATTTGGTTTTAATTTAACATTAATTTAAACAAATTCCAAGCGTTATTTACATTTAATATCGTAACAATATTTTGTTGTGTTTTTTTAATACACGAATCAAAAAATCAGGCTCTTGAAATCGTTTCTATCTACTTTCCAGTGATGTTATTCAAATTATACAACTCTAAAGAATGCTGCCCTGGTTGCATTAATACAATCTGATTCAGCTTGTCTTGAGAGATGATGTCGGGTTTTATTTTCAGCGCCCTGAGCAAGTCCTGTCTAGCCGTGACCGTTTGACCAAGATAGGTTTTTAATTCAAATCTGTTAATTAATAGATATGGATTTGAAGGCTGCATGGCAATTGCTTGGTTGCATGCATGCAATGCATTTTCAAGGTGTCCAAGTTGCATTTCAACGTAGCTCAGTTTTTGCCAGGCTTGCAACACCTCTGTGCCTTGTTTAACCGCTTTTTCGAGTTGTGCTTTAGCATCCTGATATCTTTTCAATTTGATCAGGGCATCGGCATACCACAAGCTCACATTTACCGGTGCATTTTCACAACTCAGCAATTTTTCAAAACATGCTGCAGCCAGTTCATAATGATGGCTACCTAGCGCAAGCATGCCATCAATCAAGTTCGTCCATACAGCACCACTTTTGAGGTGCTGATATTGTTCAACCAGGTGCATGCATTCATTTACCTCATTCAGTTCCAGCAATGTTCTTGCAAGCATGATCAAGGCAGGGATATGGTTGGGATCGATGTTTATTAAGGCCTGCAAAGCCTGTTTGCCTCTCTCAAGATTACCCTTCTGCCTGAATGCATAGGAGAGTGCGTATAACTGTTGGATGCATACCTGATCACGAATTTCGTATAAGCCGCTAAAATTCGCACAAGGTATATCAGCATCATTTACTAACAAATTGACATTCACCACTCCTTTTTCTGGCGGCATCACAGATGAAATATCCAAATCAGCTTTTGGCCAAAGTTGCGGCACCCCAAGCGGACACAGCTCTTTAGTGGACTGATAAAGTGATTGCCCTGCCAGTTGCTCGTGAGGCGCAAACCCCAACATGGTTAATAACGTCGGACATATATCCAGCACCGCCACTTCGGGCAATACGCTGTCTTTCTTTATATCAGGCCCTTTGATAAACACCGCCCCTGGACCTTGCTGTGCAAATATACTTTCCGGCTTGCCGGTTAACACTTGCGGAACGCCTCTTTCTGACAATAGCATAAGATAATCAGAGTCTGCGAGATAGGACATATACTTTCCAAGCATGGCATCTATCAATTTATACCATCCAAGAAAGTAGTTTAACGGTGACTCATCAAACGAAATTTGAAATGGCAGACCGTAAACAAGCGGCAGCGTATCAAACCTTAGCGCAAGAAACTGCCAATTACCCTCATCGGCCATTTGAAGGCCCAGGCTGTGCAAACTTAGTATTTGTGCAAGTAATAACGTGGAAGGCACTTTTAATTTGTCAACAAGTGCCGGGTTGGTGAACCTTAATAGATCACCTATGTATGCTTGAGGAATATCGTCAGCAATAATTCGATAATCAAGCACCTGATCTCGCCATGTTTTGGGATAGACGCTCTCAGGGTGCAATGGCCATACATCCTTCACGCCAGCATCAAGATATTGGATACCGTTGGCAACAACTATTCCATTATTAATATTTGCTGGAGAGGTTGCAGGCCACCCCAATACATGGCTGACTAGCCCTTGTGCGTCTGCATACTCCCACACCCTGGGGACACGAAGGCGCAACTGCGACACGGCCTGACCTGATAATCCACCAGGCCCATACTCTAGGTCGGAGAGTATGCCATGCATTTCCTCGCTAACACCTGACATGGCAGTAGTCCAGTTAAGTGCAGCGGAAGCTTGAACGGGTGCGGGCATAGTACCAGCCGCTGACTCTTCAAAGAGTTTTGAAAAATGCGGCAGATGTCCACTATCACAATACAGTTGAATACAGTCCCAGTCGAGACCATCAAACGCCAGCAACATCACTTTACGTTGAGGATTTGCGTTCACGCTGCACCCAAATCAATTATGCATCAAGGTCATAAGCAAAAGACTCGCAAACTTCAAGGGTCTCTGCATTAAGTCTTGTAGCAATTTTTAGCGTAGATCGCGCATTATCATTACTATCAAACCGCGCAACACTATAGCCATGGTCATAGGCATTTTTTACAAAGTGGCATAAAAGCACGAGGGAAATTGCCGTGTTCCTTAATTCAGGAGATGTCATCCAAAAGTCCACCTTGGGTATATTCTCTTGATCAAGGTAACCAATAATAAAACCGACCGGCTTATTCTCAAGATATGCAATCGATGACAATAAAGATGCCTGAGGCAAATAAGTCATCTGCTTGAGCCTTTGAACGCCAACTTCATAAGAAACCATAAAATGTGCACAATACATGTGTGCAATTTCATGGGTCAGTGCATCTGTTAACGGAGATAACTGCAAGCCATTTAATGAATGATCTTTTTGCTGATATCGGTCTAGCAAACGCAACAAGATATGGGCTGATTCACGCACCACCTGAAATTTATGCACTTTTAGATAAGCATCAAACCCGCAGGCATTTAAAAAAGCATGTTCCACGCCATCAGAATAGGCTTGCCAACTCAACAAATGCGGCACACTCCATGACCGTACGTAATTCGCGAGTTCACGGACAAGCAATTTCCCGATACCTTTTTTCCGATATGACGCGAGCACTCTTACAAAAACAGGAAACCCTGGCTTTTGCGCATCTTTAATAATTGGAATTGACGCACCAGAAGCAACGATCACCTCAGGCTCATCGAGTGAAGTAACAACAAATAATTTGTCTGGAAGACTGAAACTGGAGAGGACTTCTGGAATTAGGGATAAAGCATATTCCCATTCAGAATGTGCAGCAGGCCTTACAACCCATGAAACCTGCTGCATATTTGATTACTACAAAAACAGCGGATTGTCTTAAGCAGCTAACGCAAATGTAGCGTCTGATTTTGCAACACTTGATTTTCTACGACGATGCACAGTCAATCCAATCAAACCGACACCTGCTGCAAGCATAGCCAGAGAGTCAGCTTCTGGAACAGCTGTAGTAGCAGTTGGCGCACCGGCAATGATGCTTTCACCAGCATTGGTATAAGCAAAAGCATTCACTGTAGCGACTAGAGAATCATAATTGCTTTTACCATCATATTTACCAGTAATATTTGCCCAACCATAGTTGGTAATGTTATTGCTATCGACAAAACTGAAACCATAAATACCAGTACTAGTTACTCCACCACTAGCCTGATCCTTACCTGATATATGAGCTATGGTCTCAGTGCTGCTGGATGACGACGCAAGATTCGCACCAATAACAGTGCCGCTGCCAATATTGGATGTTACGAAACCTGTTGCCGAAGCTAATGTTAATGAGCCAGTGTATGTGCTTTTATCACCAGTTGATGCATTAGTTAATGACACAGAGTTCAGAGATGCAGTCTTGGAAGTGTTTTGCGCATTCAACTTCAAAGTAACAGCACCAGAACTGGTAACAACCGCAGCATTAGAAGCACCTGCAAAAAACATTGCACTCATGCCCAATAATGATCCGGCTTGAGCAGTTCCTAACTTAAACTTTCCATCTGTAATACCGTTCATACATTTCTCCCATACATTAAAATTCATTAGATATATTAAATCACAGAGGCGCAACTGTAGGCAACATTTTTTTACTTAATACGTCATTTAACTTAACAAAAAAAATATTTGATTATTTTTATGAAGGTCCACGGCTTCTTGATTGGGCTTTTTACATTTTGCACATTATAAGAACTTGAAACAATGATGCTATAGTCCGATTGGGCTAGTGAATACTGACCATCAAGTTACATTAAGAAAGTTATATTAAGATATATCTCAAGAATTCTCGGATACATGATTATGTTCCAACAATTTCCGTCAAATGTTTACATTTTTTATATAGGCATCTTACTCGCGTTGCTTTTAAATGGTTGTGCGAACCCGCATGACCAAGGAGCTACGCAAGTCGTCGCCAGAGTCAACGATATTGAAATTACGGTGCATCAGCAAAATGCTGCTTTTGCAAAGGATTCGCAAACCAGACAAAATATGCATATTGATCAGCAAAATATTCTGAATAGGCTCATTGATAACACGCTGCTAAAGCAAGCGCTGGTGAGTGAACATCTGATTTCAAAACCTGAGACAGTTCAGGCAATCACCAATGCGGTGACCGAAGCATATGCTTCGGTATATAAGAACTGGCTGACAGCAGACATCGCAAAGCCGAACAATCAGCAAGTATTGCGTTACGTCAAGGAGCATCCTGATTTTTTTGAGAATAGGCAGTTGTTCGAAGTGAAAGAGCTAATCATTCTTGATGCTTTATCAATACAAGACATAGAGTTTCTTGCATTCAGAGCTGAAACGCTGACTCAGGTTAAGGATTGGCTAAAAGTACATAAGATTCGCTTTTCTAACCGGATATATTACTTAACCACAGAATTATTGCGACCTGAATTCAGCAATCTGAATGCGGTAGACCACAAAGCCGATATGATCAGGTTTAATGAGTATGGCTTTCCAAAATTCCAGTCGATTGCACCACTTATGCGCGCACCTATTGAGTCGGAGGATGCGCTTTTGGTAGCTGAAGAACAGCTGATTCGATTGCGGCATGCTGAAAAAATAAACAGCGAAATCTCTCGCTTGCGATCAATGGCATCCATTGATTTGCTGCAAAAACAAAAGCACTAAATAAAATATACCCAAGCAACACGGAACACCGGCATATGTTTTTGACTGACTTCAAAAGAAAATTGCGAGAAATCACCAGTATGCATTTTCACTGGTGGATGTTGATCGTTGCCGGATTGTCAGTCATGTACTTGCCTGTTTATAACAATTTCTTTATGGATGAATGGCAAAGGCACAACGACTCATACAGTTGGCTGGTGGCAGTCATCGCGTTTTATTTGTTTTTCCAAAACAGGCACCACTTTTCGGATTCCAAACATTATCAGCGCACTACGGCAGAAACCCTCTTGGCCGTCATGTTTTATGTCATCGGCTTGTTAAGTTATATTCTTGGCACCTCTCAATCGATTCAAACGCTTGCCCTGGTATCTCAAATATTCATATTTCTTGGCTTAATCATCTTTTATAAAGGCTTCCACCTCGCCAGAAAATGTTGGTTTGCACTTTTTTTTCTCATTTTTGTGATCCCCGTACCCGCCTATCTTCTCGATCCTGTGACTCTCCCCATGAAGATCATGGTATCGATAGCAACCGAATGGATTCTTCAACACTCTGGTTACCTGGTTGGGCGTGATGGCGTGATACTGCAAGTGGAGCAGTATCAACTGCTTGTTGCAGACGCCTGTGCCGGCATGAAAACCTTACTTTCACTAGAGGCGATGGGACTTTTATATCTGCATGTAGTGAAGCATGACTCCTTAGAACGCAACTTGTTACTTGGCCTGTTAATTATCCCTATCTCTATGCTTGCAAACATTTCAAGAGTCACGATTTTGGCACTCATTACTTATCACCTAGGGGATTCGGCAGGCAGAGGCTTTATGCATTTCTATGCAGGGATCGTGCTGTTTATGATTGCGCTCGGCCTGATTATGCTCATTGATCATTTAATTCAACGGAGAATTGAGTCTCGACATGTCAACTAACAAAACCAGCAGTATCCTGTTTTTTATCTCAATGCTGCTGGCATGCCTACTGTCAACAGGACTGAAACCTGAACAAAAACTCGTCGACACTGCATCAAACGACCAGCAGTTTGCTCAATTGATTCCTGAAGCATTTGAAACCTGGCAATACATTCCTCAATATTCAGTCACTATCGTCAGTCCCGAACTGAATGACTTGTTGAGTACAATTTATGACCAGATAGTGAGCCGATTTTACAAAAATAGTCAAGGTGATTTAATCATGTTATCCGTCTCTTACGGCCAGCAACAGATTGATGATGGATCACTGCACTTACCGGAAGTATGTTATCCGGCACAGGGCTTTTCACTCGAAGAAAAGCCAGCCTCTTCAACCATTCAAACCAAATTCGGACCTTTAAAAGTCAAAAGGCTGTATGTTAAAAAAGACAATAGAGAAGAATTTATCACCTACTGGACAATGCTGGGGCACACAAACGTCAGAGGGAGCTGGGAAACCAAATACGAGCAAATAAAATATGGTCTGCAAGGAACAATTCCCGATGGATTGATTTTTCGTATATCTTCTATCGGCAAATCTGATGAGCAGACTATTTCATTACACAATGCCTTTATTCACTCATTTTTAGCATCCATAGACAGTAATGCCAGAGTCAGATTGACTGGCTTGCAATAAACCTGCGCCAAGAATTCTGTTTAGGCATAGCCGACAATGGCGAACACATTACTGAGTAGCAAGCTTAAGTTCTTCCAGCGTATACTCGCTACTTGCATTATGTAACTTGGCAGCTTTGGATACCTCTTCTTTGGCCTGCTTTTCTTGTTTTTTTGCCCAATACGCCTGAGCAAGATGGTAATGAAATAACCCTTGCTCCGGAGCTTTGTGTACTGCATATTGCAACGCTGCAATTGCCTCATTTAGTTTCCCCATCTTGAAAGCTGCCCATCCATATGTATCCTTGAACATAGGCTGCTCTGTATTTGCAAATGTCTGTGCAAGATAAAAGGCATATGTCGCAGTTTGAGCGTCGTTTCCATGATCAAGCAACATACTAGCGAAGTTATTGCGCATCAAAATGTCGGATGGATGAAGCTCAACCTGTTTTTGATAAATAGCAATCGCTTTGTCAAACTGCTTGTTCTCGGCATAACGGTCTGCAAGCGTAAACTGGCAATCGTAATTTTGCTTGTTAATACTCAGACATTGGTCGACGATACTTTTTGCTTGTCCGAGATTGCCATTTCTGGCCAACAGATTCGACCAGTTGACATATGCCTCGCTACGTTTTGGCGACATCTTGGTCAGTTGCACGTAGATATTTTCTGAAGTTATGGGGTCGGCATTTTCTGTTAATTTTGCCAATAGTAGTTGGGCTTCATAAAAGTTGGGCTGATCACTTGTAACAGACTTTAAAAAGTTGATTGCATTTTCGGAACTGCCTGCTTTTATATACGCATCAGTAACATTTCCTAAAAAAATGACATTTTCGTTGTCTAGATGATAGGCTTTTAAATATGCGTCGATAGCCGATGCATATTGACCTTTAGCGCTAAATATTTCACCGTGCAATTGATAACCGAGAGCGCTTAGCCTTGGAACGGATATCAGTTTGGCAGCTACTTTTTCAGCATTTTCATAAGCACCTGATGCAATCTGCAATGTAGCCAGCTTTTTCTGATAATAAGGATTGTTTGGTGAAGCATTTACCCATTCTTGCACAAGCTGTTGAGCACGCTCATTCAATTTATTTTTGAGTAAAAATTCAATATATCCCTCGCTGATTTCAGTCACCGCTCTATGATGCTGGTATGCCTGAAGGTAAGCTTCATTGGCAAGCTCAACAGTTCCGGACTGCTCGTAAGCCTTGCCAAGCGCAATCAATGCAGCAAGATCATTAGGAAAGTCCGCCAGAATGTTACGATAGATACCTATGGCTGAGTTAAATTTTTGATCAAACATTGCAAGTTTGGCTTTAACCATCAAACCATCCCTGTTTTTGGGGTCTTTGTTAATCACCTCATCAACCAGTTTAACCGCTTCAGGACGCTTGCCCAGTTCTAGCAAGTCATCCGCATAAAAAGCGATCGCTTTTAATTTGTCATCTACATTCTTCGCTTCTGCAATCATTTTTTTGATCAACACTTTTGCCTGATCAAACTCACCAATTTCTTTGTAAAAATTGTAATGAGCGAACTTGAGTGGCATGCTGTCAGGGTTGGCCTCTGCAAACTGTTGAAACAGCTTTTTGGCTTGTGCTTTATCTTTCGTCGCCAGCGTCAGCTTGGCCAAGCCCACTTGAGACTCTATGTTGTTAGGATGCGCTTTTAAAATCTCTTTCAACAGTTTTTCGGCTTGAAGATATTGTTTCTGCTGCACCAGAAACAACGCCAGCTCCTTTTTGTATTGAAACACAGCAGGGTTTAACTGAATCAGCTTTTCATACACTGCAGGTATCTTGTCGAATTTAAGGCCATCTTGTAACAGTGAGATTTTGGCAAGATACAAGCTATTCTGGTTTGCGTGCTTGACCAGGGCTTTATCAATGAAAACCAGTGCCTGATCAATCTCTCCGTTTCTCCCATATATTTTGGCTAAGGTCATTAATGCAGACATATGGTTAGCATCCAATCGCAATGCCGTTTCTGCCAACTTTTTAGCTTCTTCAGGCTCGGCTGATTTAAGTGCCCTTTCAGCTTTAAAGGCGATCAGATCAGGATTATTCTTGGTTAACTTTTCCAGAATATTCAATTGATCATCCAAATACCCTGTCATATCGGACATTAAGTACAGGTTTGCCAATTTAAAATGGGCTTCGACGTTTGAAGGTTCTTGTTCGACCAGTTGCCTCGTTAAGTCAAATACTTTCCTGAGGTTTCCTTGCTGCTCGAAGGTGAGAATCAATCCCCATAAGGCCTTGTTGCTTTTTGAATCAATTTCGAGCGCGTTTCTAAAATCGGCCAATGCCTGCTCAGGTTCATTTTTTTCAAGTGCTTCAAAACCATCCTTGATATAGGACGCAAGCTTTTGCTCGGGAGAGGCGCAGCCTGTGAGGCATAAAAAAACCAAAGTTGAGGCAATATGTACTAAAAATTTAATCTTCATTTAAATGTTCTGACCCAGATTTTCGCTTATTGTAGATACATCCAGTATCGTATTGTTCAAGTATAAACTGATTGATATGACAAGTCAGGTGATTCAAATAATCGTTGCTGAGATTGAGTATGCTATGCAAGGCTCAATACGAGTCTTGGTGTTGTCATTCGACAGACAGCGCGTTGTCAGCTGAAAAATAAAAAACCCTGCCGCACAGACAGGGTTTTGTTTTTACAAAAACTTTAATTAGAAGTGTTTGTAGTGCTTTTTCAATTGCTTAACCACTTCCCATTGTGATTTCAAGCCTTTTGGAAACTCAACATAGTCGCCAGCCTTGATCGTCACTTTTTCGCCACCTTGTGGTGTGACAGTGAATTCGCCTTCCAATACGTAGGCTTTTTCAGTCATGGTGAAGTCCAAAGGAAATTTGGAAGGTGCGCAATCCCATGTGTTCCAGCTTCTTACGCCCAGTTCGTTCAATTTCTCTTCTGACGGGTTATGGTCGATGATGATTTGTGTCATGACGTTTCCTTAAATATGTAATAAATAAAACTGCAAATGGAAATGCCGCATTCCTGCGGCATTCATGTTCTGGCGGAAGAGGTGAGATTCGAACTCACGGAGGGCGTGAACCCTCGACAGTTTTCAAGACTGTTGCATTAAACCGCTCTGCCACTCTTCCGGAAAGCGCGCATTATAGCAAATAATTAGTCATCTGGAAGGGTTTGACCCGGAAAAAGTACATCATTAAAGCCAAATTTTGTCATATCGCGGATGCGCATGGGGTATAACACGCCAAAAAGGTGGTCGCACTCATGTTGTACAACGCGGGCGTGAAAGCCGCTGACTGTGCGATCGATCACAGTTCCGCGCGGGTCAACTCCGCGATAATGCAAATGTTGATAGCGTGGCACCAGCCCTCGCATGCCTGGCACAGAGAGGCAACCCTCCCAGCCCTCCTCTTCCTCTTTGCCGACAGGGGTCAGCTCAGGATTAATCAGAATAGTGAACGGGACTTCTTCGGCATCGGGATAACGCGGATTCTTGCCAACCCCAAACATCACCACTTGCAGGCTCACGCCAATTTGCGGTGCAGCAATGCCTGCACCGTTCATGTGTGTCATGGTGTCGTGCATATCCTGAATCAGGGCGTGCAGTTCAGGCGTATCAAATTGCACCACCCTGGCTGCGTTTTGAAACAGCAGCGGATCGCCCATTTTCAATACTGGCTGGATGGCCATGCTTAACTGACTACGCAATCATTCTCGGATAAGTACTGCGCAATAATGAGGCGTACTTTATCCATGGTTTGCTGTAACAGTGGCATGACTTGCTCAAACTGGATAGCGTATGCGCTGTCACCACGACCGGCAGCAAAGTTGGCCACCGGGCATATTGCCGCATACTCCACACCCAGTTCACGGGCCAACACTGCCTCCGGCATACCGGTCATGCCCACCAGGGTGGCGCCGTCACGCTCATAACGATCAATTTCCGCTGCGGTTTCCAGCCGTGGGCCCTGCACGCAGGCATAGACGCCACCGTCCACCACCGGCAACCCAACCACTTTTGCAGCCAGAAGGCATTGCTCACGCATCGCTGGCGAATATGGATGGGTAAAATCAATATGCCGCACCGGTAACTCTATCCCATCATGATAGGTGTTATTGCGTCCGTAGGTGTAATCCAGAATCTGATTGGGCAACACGATATCCCCGGGAATCAGGTTACGCGTAATGCCGCCCACAGTCGCCACCGATAACAAGTGACAGACACCCACAGAATGCAGGGCCCAGACATTGGCGCGATAATTCACAGCATGTGGCGGAATGGTATGGCCACCGCCATGACGCGCCAGAAAGACGACTTCTTTACCGTTGATTTCACCAAAGACCAGTGGCTGGGAAGGCTCACCATAAGGTGTACGTACAATTAATCGCTTCGAGATATTCAGGTTGGCCAACTCAGTCAGCCCGGTGCCCCCAATAATGCCTAACATAATGCTCTTTACCAGTAGTTGATTTTCAAAGCGTAAGCGTATCATGGATTTATGGCATACTTAAGCCATGTTCGCTTTTTCCCAACCTGCTGAAGCCACCCGACAAAGCCTGGCATTGGCGCGCACGCATTACGAAAACTTTCCGGTGGCCTCCCTGCTGTTGCCCAAACGTTTACGCCATGCGGTGGCCGTGATTTACCGTATTGCACGCGAGGCAGATGATATTGCCGACGAAGGCCATGCAAGTCCACAAGATCGTTTGCAGGCCTTGCAGCGCTATGAGGATGAGTTACTGCTGGTGCAAGCCTATATTCAACCGGTGCAGCCGTTGTTTATCAGCTTGCAACAGGTGGTGCGTGATCATCACATTGAAGTGCAACCTTTACTGGATTTAATCAGTGCATTCAAACAGGATGTGGTCAAAACCCGTTATGCCTCCTTTGCCGAAGTGCTGGATTATTGCCAGCGCTCCGCCAACCCGGTGGGCAGACTGATGCTGCAACTGTATCAGCAAGATTCAATACAGCATCGCAAGTGGGCCGACCAGATTTGCACCGCCTTACAACTGATTAATTTTTATCAGGACATTGCCATTGACTTGCAAAAGCATGGCGAGACCGGACGTATTTATTTATGTGCTGATGAAATGCAGCAGGCCGGGATCAGCGAGCAGGATTTGCGCAACCAGCGCTGTGACACTGTGTGGCAGGCTTTTTTCATGCAAAACGTGCAACGCGCCGAGCAACTGTTACTGGCGGGGAAACCGCTTGGGCAGCATCTGCATGGCAGAATTGGCCTGGAACTACGCATGATCGTTGCAGGCGGCGAGCGTATCCTATATAAACTCAAACGCTGCCGCGGTGACATTTACCGTGGACGCCCTACCCTGACCAAACTGGATTGGCCCCTGATTTTGCTGAAAGCCCTATGTAAACAATGACGCCGCAACAATATTGCCAACAAAAAACCCGTGAAAGTGGCTCAAGCTTTACCTTGAGCTTTCTGTTTTTACCCAAAGCCAAACGTGAGGCAATGACTGCCCTCTATGCCTTCTGCCGTGAAGTTGACGATGTAGTGGACGAGTGTACCGACTACCAGATCGCACAAACCAAGCTGGCCTGGTGGAAACAGGAAGTACAACGGCTGTTTCACGAAACACCGCAACACCCGGTCACCAAAGCCCTCAAGCCCGTGGTCGCACGCTATGGCCTGGACGAAGCACACTTTATCGAAATCATCGATGGCATGCAGATGGACACGCAATACAACCGCTATGCTGAATTTAAGCAGTTACAACTGTATTGCTACCGGGTGGCCAGTGTGGTCGGGCTGCTCTCTGCACAGATTTTCGGCTACAGCGACCGCGCCACCCTTAAATATGCGCATGACCTGGGTATTGCCTTTCAGCTGACCAATATCATTCGCGATGTGGGGGAGGATGCCCGACGGGGACGTATTTACTTACCGCTGGATGAGCTGGCACAAGCGGAAGTGACTGAAGAGCAATTGCTGCATAGCAAAACCAGCCAGCACACGCAGGCCATGCTAATGACGCAAATTGAACGTGCCGAGGAGTTTTACAACAAAGCCTTGTCGCAACTGCCGAAAACAGATTATAAAAGCCAGCTGCCGGGTTTATTAATGGCCGCCATTTACCGCACCTTGCTGCGCGAAATCCGGCAAGACCCTAATCTGGTTCTGACGCATAAAGTCGCACTGCCGCCATTTAGAAAACTGACCCTGGCGCTGGGAGCCTGGCTAAAATATCGCTGGTAACGGCCTGCCCATGTCACAGCAACACATGCATGCACAACCGCATACTCCGCGCCGTGTAGCGGTAGTCGGTGCCGGATTGGCCGGACTCTCCGCCGCACTGCATTTACTCAAACACGGCCATCAGGTCACACTCTACGAAGCCGCCCCGCAGGCTGGCGGCCGTGCCCGCGGCGTCACCCTGTCGCATGCCACACTGGATAACGGGCAGCACTTGTGTCTGGGCGCCTACCAGGCGACCTTGCAGTTGCTGGCACAAGCGGGCCTGGCCGAACAGGATGTGTTTTTGCGCCTGCCGCTGGCGCTGTATATGCATGATGGCGAACAGCGCATGGCGCTGGTGACATCACGCTATTTACCCGCACCCTTGCATCTGGTGTGGGGACTGTGCACTGCACATGGCCTGTCAGTCAACAGCAAATGGCGCGCATTAGCCTGGATGCTGCAACTCAGGCGACAGCACTTTCAACTTCGGCAGGACATGACCGTCGCCGACTTGCTGGCGCATGCCAAACAAACCACGCAAAGCATTCGCTGGCTATGGGAACCCTTATGCCTGGCGGCATTGAACACGCCAATCACACAAGCCAGCGGCCAAGTGTTCCTGCATGTATTGCGCGACAGCTTTCAGTATCGTCGCAGCGACAGTGATTTCTTAATTGCCCGGCAAGATTTATCCGCTGCGTTAATACAACCGCTCTTGCAGTACATCACGGACGCAGGCGCCCAATGTCATCTGCATGCAACGGTCAGTAAGATAGTGCCCCATGGACAGGCTGCACAGGTGTATACCGCAAATGGCATGACCACTTTCGATGCAGTGATTGTCGCGGTCGGGCCTCATCAGCTTAAAACCATCGAGATGCCGCGATTACCGCAACTCGCACAGTTTAGCTATCAGCCAATTACCACCTTGTACGTGCAGTTTTCTGAAGAGATCCGCTTGCCTCATCCGGTCATGGGTTTATGTCATGGTCTGGCACAATGGGTGTTTGACCGCGGCCAATGCTGCGCACAACCCGGGCTGCTGGCCTTTGTGGTCAGCGCGCACGACACATTGCCATCAAATAAAACGATACTCATCGAGCAATGTATTGCTGCGCTCAATCTGTCATTAAAATCTTATGGCATGCAATTGTCTGGAACCCCTGCCTGGTCGCAAATCATCACTGAAAAACGTGCGACTTTTAGCTGTGTCCAGGGACTGGAGCGCCCAAGGGGTGATTTTGGCGAAACGCAGATCTTTATCGCCGGTGACTATGTCGCGGGCGACTATCCAGCCACCATCGAGGGCGCCGTGCGCAGTGGCATGCAAGCCGCGCAATATTGTTTACCGCATTGAACCCAGCTTCAATGTAACGGCTCTGCTACAAACAGCTACAAAACACACTGCTTTGTCACTGACTTAAATGATTTCTCTTTTTATACTCATCCTGTATTCAATTTAAACAGGAGGATGGGGTATGTCAGAAAGTAGAAAAGCACAATTGTATATCGCAGTATTGGTGGGTATTTGCTTGCTCGCCATCACCAGCCTCTCGCTCGCAGAGACGCCACCCCGCGGCAAACCGGATTTTATCAGTATGAAACAGGACGCATTACAACGGCTGAAGACTGAGTTAGCCTGTGTAGACGCAGCAAAAGATGAGTATGCCTTACGTGCCTGCCGCCCTAAACCACCGAATGGAGGACCGGACAGGCCTGGAGCCCCCTCTAACGCGGTTGAAAACAACAGATACAACTTACCCGAATTCTAATCACGCGCTCACTGGCACAGTCGTGTTTCCTGCATTGATACGCAGCCAGTCTAGACGGTCACCTTACTTGGGATTGGAATGGCATATCACAGCCAGATGCTGCCTGGCTGGCATGTAAATGCCATCCCCACTATCCGGAAACGTTTCGCGGTAGGAAAGTGATTTATCGACGTCATAGCCATTGCCACATAACTCACTGGCTTTGGCTTTACAAGTATCCAGCGTGGTATTGAACTCGCTGCACGTCAACTGATATCCAGCGTTTCCACTATGGGTGGTGTAGGGTGTGGCCTGAATACCGGCACAGGCACTGAGCAGAAATGGAAGTAAGCAACTTATTTTTTTCATCACCCGGTCTCCTTTTTAATGTTCTCGGGAATTTCATCTTTTTGTCACACTAATGTGTTATGGCATCTGAAATTTTAGGCAATGGTTTTTTGGATGAGTTGCGTGAACTTTTTATGAAAAAACAGGAAGAACATCAGTCATCACGATGACTGACTCATACTGTCGCATGGCGCAAATAATCAATCGCCTGCTCCAGGCGATCAACCGCTTCAACCTGCAAGCCGGCAATCGGCGTTTTAGGGGCATTGGCTTTAGGAATGATGGCATGGGTAAATCCCAGCTTGGCGGCCTCTTTCAAGCGCTCCTGCCCACGTTGCACAGGCCGCACCTCACCTGCCAGTCCAACTTCACCAAATACAATCAGTTTCGATTGTAATGGTTTGTTTTTAAATGAAGAAACGATAGCGAGTAATACCGCCAAGTCTACGGCTGGCTCACTGATCTTGACACCGCCGACCGCATTGATAAACACATCCTGATCGTAACAGGCCACCCCTGCATGGCGATGCAATACCGCCAATAACATGGCCAAACGGTTTTGCTCGAGACCAACACACAAACGCTTGGGGTTGGGTGCATGGGCGGTATCCACCAAGGCCTGTATTTCAACCAGCAATGGCCGGGTACCCTCTTGCGTTACGGTAATGCAAGAGCCTGGAACGGGCGCATCATGTTGCGACAAAAATAAAGCCGATGGATTGCTGACCTCGCGCAGACCTTTTTCGGTCATGGCAAACACGCCCAGCTCATTGACAGCACCAAACCGGTTCTTAATGGCACGGATCAGGCGGAAACTGGAGTTCTGGTCACCTTCAAAGTAAAGCACGCTATCGACAATGTGTTCCAGTACACGTGGGCCTGCCAAGGAACCTTCTTTGGTGACATGCCCCACCAGAATCATGCTGATGCCCAATTGCTTGGCAATCCGCGTCAGTTGGGCACTACACTCGCGTACCTGCGCCACCGAGCCCGGTGCAGACTGTAAAGCCTCTGAGTATACGGTCTGGATAGAGTCAATGATCACCAGATCTGGCTGATGCTGTTGCAGTACCTGACTGATTTTTTCCAGGTTAATTTCTGCCAGCACATCGACCTGAGTGGCGTTCAGCCCCAGTCGCCTGGCACGCATGGCGATCTGCTGAGCGGATTCTTCACCACTGATGTAAAACGACTTCAGTGATTGCGATATTTTGCACACGGTTTGTAACAATAAGGTTGATTTACCGATGCCGGGATCACCCCCAATCAGCACCACACCGCCTGCCACCAGGCCACCACCCAGTACACGGTCAAACTCGGCAATCCCGGTTTGCTGACGCGACACATCCTGTGCTTCAACGTCTGCCAATTTTTGCAACTGTGCAGTGGGTGCCAGGCTGGCAAAGCGGCTTTGCGTCACAGCCTCCGGCACAGTTTCAACCAGGGTATTCCAGGCATGACAGCTCGGGCATTGCCCTTGCCATTTGGGCTCAGACGCACCACATTCGGTACACGTGTAGTTTGTTTTGACTTTAGCCATGTACCACCATCGGCACGCGCGCGGTAACCGCACATAACAATTCATAGCCTATGGTGCCACTGGCCTGCGCCACAGCATCCACTGGCACCAGATCACCCCACAGCTGCACTGTGCTGCCAATACGGGCATCGGGGATGTCAGTGACGTCAACAGCCAGCATATCCATCGACACCCGCCCCAGTGTGCGCGTCAACACACCATTGACCGCAACAGGCGTGCCCGTTGGCGCATGCCTGGGATAGCCATCCGCATAGCCACAGGCAACCACACCGACGCTTGTCGGTTTGTCAGCTGTAAACTGGCTGCCATAGCCCACACTTTCCCCGGCCGGAATTTCCTGTATCCCAATCAGGGCTGACTGCAGCGTCATGACAGGTTTCAAGTGGAGTGATGCCGCGGATTTTTCAGCCACAGGGCTTGCACCATACAACATAATACCGGGGCGCACCCATTCTGCATGCGTATGCGGCTGCTGCACAATTGCGGCAGAATTCGCCAGCGAACGCGGATAAGGCAGACTGGACATCACCTGCGTCACCCGCTGCATGGCAAGCGCAGTGCCATCTGCCACATCGGCATTGGCAAAATGGGTCATCATGACCAGGTCACGTACATTGGGTGAGCCTGCAAGCTGTTGCAATGCGTAACCATAGACATCCGGCTGAAAACCCAGCCGGTGCATGCCACTGTCCAGTTTAAGGTAAATCCGCAGTGGCATATTAAGATCTGCATCGAGCAGCCAGTGCAACTGGTCACGATTGGCAATCACAATATCCAGCCGATAGCGGTCGGCGAGGACTATTTCATCTGCTGAAAACACCCCTTCCAGCAATAACACAGGCTGCTGATAACCGGCATCCCGCAAAGTAATTGCTTCACTGATATTGAGGACTGCAAAAGCATCGGTTTCTTTGAGCCCGCGTGCCGCGTTCAGCAAACCATGGCCATAGGCGTTGGCTTTGACCACTGCAATGACTTTGGATTGTGGCGCATAACGCCTGACTTGTGCCAGGTTGTGGACCAGCGCAGATTCATCAATATGAGCAACAAGTGGACGCATAGTAGTCACCAGCCCGTTTAATACTCATCCGGCATATACGCCGCATTGGCATAGTTCTCAAAGCGGGTATGGGCGCCCATAAAGGTCAATCGTACGCGGCCAATCGGGCCGTTACGCTGTTTGGCGATAATAATCTCGGCGGTCCCTTTTTCGGCACTATCGGGGTTGTAGTACTCATCACGATACACAAACATGATCAAGTCAGCATCCTGCTCAATCGCACCCGATTCACGCAAGTCACTCATCACCGGGCGTTTATCAGGGCGCTGGTCCACACCGCGGTTCAGCTGGGAAATGGCGATCACCGGCACATCCAGTTCTTTGGCCAGCGCTTTGAGCGAACGTGAGATTTCAGAAATTTCCGTGGCGCGGTTTTCACCAGCCTTGCCGGATGGCGAGGTCATCAACTGCAAATAGTCGATGACGATCAAGCCGAGCTTGCCGGTTTGACGGTGCAAGCGGCGGGCACGGGCGCGCACATCGAAGCTGCTCAAGCCTGCGCCTTCATCGATATAAATCGGCGCTTCGTTGAGCTTGCCCAATGCCGTGGTGAGCTTCTCCCAATCCTCGTCCTCGAGGTTACCGTTACGCATTTTGTGCTGATCCAGACGCCCTACCGAACCGATCATACGGGTGGTCAATTGCGTGGCCCCCATCTCCATCGAGAAAATAGCGACAGGCAGCTGTGTATTCAGCGCCACATTCTCGGCGATGTTAATCGCAAAGGCCGTTTTACCCATGGACGGCCGGCCGGCAATAATCACCATGTCGCCGCCCTGCAGGCCGGAAGTCATCGAATCCAGATCTCCAAATCCGGTAGGAATACCAGTGACATCAGAATGGTTGTCGCGGGAATATAAATAATCAATACGGTCCGCGACCTGCGGCAACAGTACTTGCATGCCTAAAAAGCCCTGTGCCTTGCGATTGCCGCCTTCGGCAATCTGGAAAATCTTGGCTTCTGCTTCGTCCAGCAACTGCTGGGCATCCCGCCCATTAGGCTGGTAGGCGCTTTCGGCAATATCTGTCCCGACAGTGACCAACTGACGCATAACAAAACGTTCATGCACAATTTCAGCGTAACGCCGGATATTGGCCGCAGTCGGGGTATTCTGCGCCAGTGCCCCCAGATACGCCACCCCACCGACCGTGGTCAGCTCTGCCGAGTTCTCGAGCGATTCGGCAACAGTCACAATATCTGCCGGCTGGCTACGTTCGATCAGCTTGGTGATATGCTGGTAAATGAGTTTGTGGTCGTGCTGATAAAAATCCTGCGCCGATAAAATATCGGCGATCTTGTCCAGCGCTTCGTTGTCGAGCAACAAGCCCCCCAGCACCGACTGCTCGGCTTCTATGGAATGCGGGGGGAGTTTTAAGTATTCGAGTTGTTCGTCAGCCATCCGGGAATTATACCGAAAAGCACTCTTGCATTTTCGGGTTTCAGAGAGATATCAGATTAAAAAACTTTTCAGCCACCCGTGCTCTCTAGATTCAGGGCAGTTTACCAGGAGTATTGCGCAATGCCGGTGGGCAACATCGTGAAAAGTCATTCATCACGCACTATTTAACCTGGTAATCCCGGTGGCTGAAAAACAAAAAGGCTACCGAAGTAGCCTTTTTTGATGCTTGCAGAAGCTGAATTAAGCTTCTGGTGTCACAGTCACAGTGATATCAACGACCACGTCGTGATGCAATGCAACGCTCACAGCAAATTCACCGATGTTTTTCAGTGGGCCGTTAGGCAAACGCACTTCAGATTTTTTCACATCATGACCTTGTGCTTGCAAGCCTTCAGCGATATCCATGTTGGTGACAGAACCAAACAGACGGCCATCAACACCCGCTTTTTGAGCTACACTCAGGTTGAAACCAGCCAGCTTCTCGCCGCGGGCCTGTGCCAGAACCAGCAAATCAGCCTGTTGTTTTTCCAGCTCGGCACGTTGTGCTGCAAATACTGCCTTGTTTGCTTCAGTGGCACGTTTTGCCTTGCCTTGTGGAATCAGGAAGTTACGGCCGTAACCGTCTTTCACTTTAACCACATCGCCCAGAGAGCCCAGGTTTGCTACTTTTTCCAATAAAATCACTTGCATGTTGTTCTCCTAAGCCGCCAATTAACCTGGGTGTTTGTCTGTGTAAGGCATCAGTGCCAGGAAACGCGCGCGTTTAACAGCGGTTGTCAGTTGACGTTGATATTTAGCCTTGGTGCCAGTCATACGGGCTGGAATGATTTTGAAGTTTTCTGAAACGAAATCTTTCAACAGATCTACGTCTTTGTAATCTACTTCTTTGATGCCTTCTGCGCTAAAACGGCAGTAACGGCGACGTTTGTACATATCTCTTGCCATTTAAAACTCCTTCAATATTTTTAGTTGCTGTATCAGCTGTATCTCTTGTATATGCATCACCACTTGCGTACTTTTTGCACTGCGCTGTGACAGAAAGCCTTTGGCTTTAATCTGGTCACCTGTTTGCAGGGATAATCTGGCTTTTTCACCGATCAACACTGCTGGCAGCACACACTGCACTTTACGATTCAGGCCAGCTTCTAGCTGCTCCGAATCATGTTGCAGCTGCAATCGTAACAAGGGTAATCCTGCGGGTGTATAGCGTAACGGCTCAATTGCTTGCACCGTTGCGGCAATCACCAGCGTATTCACAACAATTAGGCTGCGGCCTCAGTAGCGGCTGCGGCTGGTGCATCACCCACGATGGTTTTGGACTTTTCCTCTTTCATCATTGGGCTAGGCGCAGTCACCGCTGTTTTTGTCGCGACAGTCAAGTGACGCAATACAGCATCGTTAAATTTGAAGCCATGCTCCAACTCTTCAAGCACGGCTTGGCTGCACTCGATGTTCATCAACACATAGTGCGCTTTGTGTACTTTTTGAATTGGATAGGCAAGTTGACGACGGCCCCAATCTTCCAGACGGTGGATGTTGCCGCCATTGCCTGTGATTTGTGCGCGGTAGCGCTCAATCATTGCAGGCACTTGTTCACTCTGGTCAGGGTGAACAATAAACACGATTTCATAGTGTCGCATGAGATTTCCTTATGGTTAAAGCCACCTTCAGATCAGTCCAAATGACTTGTCAAAGTGTGGCAAGGTTGCAAAGCACGCGATTATAAACTGTTTTTCATGCTGCAATCAAGGCCTTATTGCTGACCAGGCTTATTTTCAAGGCTTTTATCTTCTTTGGGCAAGTAATAGGGGTCGGCCACATACCCCGGCCCTTTCATGATAATAATGACAATCAGGCCTATGGTCATGGCGCCGATAAAAAACCAGAAAGTAAACAGCAGCCCCAGAAAAATCGCCAGATGCTCCAGATCCTGGCTCAACACATCCACGTTCTTCCACCAGGCGTATATCAGCGGCGCTGCAAAGACAATACTTCCCAGCAGCCACCATTTCGGCAGCTTTTTCAAAAGCAGCCACTCTTTATGACTTGGGTAACGTATGCCACCCGGCAGTTTGTTCAATAAACCCATCTGCTTCCTCTCTGCGTTCTTCACATTCTAACTCACCATCCCCATGCGTACGACACGCGCCCGACTGTTTATATCCCTCATGCCTCCTGGCAATCGAATACTGGCGCTTCCAGTGCGCTTCTTTATTAAAGACTTGCGCATTTCTGCCGTAAATAACTTAACCATGAATATTGTCAGGACCATTGCTGTCCTGCATTTTAATAAAGGTAACTCCATGCTGGCACAAAAAAAAGAAGCACATTGGGAAAGCATCCTCCTGGCCATACAACATTCATATGCCATTAACCGGCACCTTGAATTTTTCAACTGGTTGAAAAACGATATTCATCCGCTCATGCGGCATGATGCCTTGCTGGCGGCATGGGGAGATTTCAGCAGTGGTGACTTGCGCTTTGATGTGTCATCACAATTACCGGAATTGTCCACACAACGCTTGCTGGAGGACTCGGCCATCGTCAATTACCTGATGTGCAACCTTTACAAGCGCTGGGTAGACAACGGGGACAAATGGTTTGTCATTAACCGGTTTGATGCCAGCGGCATGCATGCACAATCGCCTAACCCATTTACCCGGCAACTGATGAAAATGCACACCTTACTGGTCTATGGTGTGCGTGATACGCGTGGCAAGTCTGATTGTATTTATGTGTTTTTTGATCGCTCACGCGAGCTCAGCGTGCCGGACCAGTTAATGGGCATGATCATGCCGCATCTCGACGCAGCGATGCGACGGATTGCCACCCTTGAGCCGCCAGTCAAGGATGAAGATTTGCTGGACAGTATGACCCAAGGTTCATTGTCTGGCCGTGAACACGAGATATTGCACTGGGTGCGTAGTGGCAAAACCAACCTTGAAATCGGGCTGATTTTGAACATCAGTGCCAATACCGTCAAAAACCATTTAAAACGGATTTTCCAGAAACTGGATGTTTCATGTCGTGCCCAGGCAGCTGCAAAAATGGGGATTCACGGCAGCCCGCACAAGCCTAACTAAGGCGTAAAGCAGGCAGCTATTCGCGGCCAGTAAAGCGCTGAATATCGCGCATTTGCCGTTTGGTCGGTCGCCCGGCACCGCGTTCACGTAAGGCAAACAAATCGGCACCCGTGCCTTTGATCTGCAGGCGCAACTGCATACTTTCTTCGGTTTCGCGGTAGAGCAAAGCCGCCTCCGGTGCACCGCGCCGTGCATTGCTCAAGGCGAGCACCTCGACTTCTATCTGCATATCCTTATTCTTGATACTGACACGCATGCCGGGCTTCATGACTTTGGCATTTTTGGCACGGTCACCATCGACACGCACCTTGCCACTTTCCACCGCTTCAGCGGCCAGACTGCGCGTTTTGAAAAAGCGGGCAGCCCATAGCCACTTATCCAGTCGGCAACTATCATCCTCGTCTTCCTGTGCGAGAGGCGTCTGTTTTTTATGGTGGGTTCTGGCCATGCTTCAAAATAGAGTTAAAAAGGTTTACTCACATCCGCTTGCTGCTGAATATACGCCATACGCGCCTGATTGCGTTCAAGCGTATGGCGGTAACTGGCAAGCACGGTTTGCGCACGCGCCATCAGATTATCTCCCTGATAGGTACCATCCGTACTTTGCACCCCGGCATCAAGATCGGTTAAATGGGCGATGCCCTCCAGTACATGGTCAATCGCGATAATTTTGAACATGCCATTATTCACCGCCTGTACCACGCTGTCGTCCAGCACCAGATGACGCTGGTTACGCTTGGGAATAATCACACCCTGCTCACCATTCAAGCCCAGCGCCTGACAGACCCTGAAGTAGCCTTCAATCTTCTCGTTGACACCCCCAATCGGCATGACTTCGCCAAACTGGTTCAGGGCGCCAGTCACTGCAATGCCCTGCTTGATCGGCAGGTCAGTCAGCGCGGATAACAGTGCAAACAGTTCGGCACAGGAGGCAGAATCTCCTTCTACACCGTTATACTCCTGCTCAAACACCAGCGAAGCACTCAAACTCAACGGCGCCAGTGCCCAAAAGCTGGCGCTGAGCCAGTTTTGCAGAATATAGATGCCCTTGTCATGATTGGGACCGCTCATATTCACTTCACGGTCAATATTGATGACTCCGCTGCGACCAGGGTAGCAGCGTGCAGTGATGCGGATCGGCGAACCAAAACTGGCATCACCCAACTCAATATGTGTCAGGCCGTTGACCTGCCCGACCACGCTGCCATGTACCTGAATCAGCAATTCATTATCAATGATCGAATCGCGGATTTGTGTTTCGAAAAACTGCTGGCGCAGCAAACGGGCAGACAAAGCCTGCCGGACATGCGCATCCGTCACCAGCAAAGCATCTCCCGCCACCGACACACTTTCGTGCATCAGCTGGTCCAGATGTGAGAAACGGGTGCTGACACGGCCCTGATCCTCTTCGAGCCGGTGCATAAATTGCAATAGCACACTGACAGCTGGTGCACTAAAATGCGTCACCTCCTGCTGCTGGCATTTACGCGCAATATAGCCAGCCATCCATGCATAGTTATCCAGATTGGCAGTCACCCGGTCTTCAAACTCGACCTTGATCGGGAAGAAATCGAAAAAATCCGGTTGTGCTTCCAGGCAGTCGTAATAATCTTCGCGGCTGGCAATCATGACAATTTTGACATGCACCGGCAAACTGCCATGCCGATTACCTCCAGCCCCCTGCTGGGCGTGGTTGGCCCAGTCTTCGATCTGTACTTCACGATTGCGCATCAAGCGGTATAACTTTTCGAGCAAGGCGGTGCCATTGCTTTCATCCTGCATCAGATCACGCAAATGCAACAGCAGCATGCCGCCATCTGCCTGATGCACGCTGCCTGCACGCAAACGTAAAAACTCTGGCAGCTGTGCCGACTCACCGGCAGTGGTATCAAACATGCCAAACAAAGCGGCAAAACCGGGGTCATTTTCTTCCACAATCGGCTGTTTATGCCCTTGTGTGAGGTTGGCACGCTGGTCGACCAGCAGATTGACGCGAAAGCGCGACAAAAACGATTCATTGATCAGGCCTTCAACGCCGCCTTCACCTTCGCCCCCCACCTGTTGCCAGGCTTGCAGAAAACCCAGCATTTCCGGCTTGATCACATTAAAGAATGGCGACAGTTTGGCACTGCTCAATTGCGAACGCATGGCATCCACACGTTCTTCACACCAGACCTCTGCCTGTGACAAATTGACCTGGCCACTGCTGTCTACCCAATGTGGCATTTCTGCAATCAATCCCTTGATAAAGCCTTCCATCACCGTACGCAATTGCGCGCCCAGCCCGACTGGCAGCTTGATATAGTTGGCGCAGGATTGCTGACTGAAATCATACAAGGCCACCAGGTCGGTCAGTGTGGTATCGATCACCTGTTCAGCCGCTGCACGCATGGCCGCCACAGTGAGTCCGGCCCGGCCGGAGCCCGGTGTACCGAGTACCAGTACATTGCACCCCGTGTGCTGGATAGACAAACCCATCATCAAGGTTTTTTGTGCTTCGGGTTGCAGCTTCCAGCCATAATCGGTCAAGCTGAGTGCCGAAGCATCCAGCAGGTCTGCCGTTGACTCAAAGGTCATGGGCGCCAGCTTGTAGGCCACGGTCATTTCATCAGGGGTTAACACTTGTATCATTCCGGCAGGCTCCATTGTTGTTTGGCTTGTGCGTCAGCCTCGCGCGCTTCCACCCAGCGCTCACCAAACGCCCCAATTTCTTTTTTCCAGAAAGGAGCATCGGTTTTTAAATAATCCATGACAAATGCACAGGCGTCAAATGACGCCTGACGATGCAAGCTGGCAGTGGCTACCATGACAATCTGCGCACGTGCAGCCAAGTCTCCATACCGGTGGATCAGGGTCACGCCCAGTAAAGGCCATCGATCGACGGCTTGTTCGACAATCGCAATCAGGGCTTTTTCTGTCATGCCGGGATAATGCTCAATGTGCATGCCTTGCAACGCCTGCCCCTGGGAAAACTCCCGCACCAGGCCATCAAAGCTGACGACGGCGCCTGCTTGCGGGCAATGGCTGCGCAATTGCTGCAGTTCCTGTGCAAGATCAAAGTCTTCTGCTTGCACCAGTACGCGCTTGTAGGGCTGCGCAGTCACCATTAGCCTCCTGTGACCGGCGGAAAAAAAGCCACCTCATCACCCTCTTCAAAGGTGGCCATATCATCCACCAGCTCGTGATTGATGGCAGCACGCACCACGCCGCTTCCACTAAACAGTTTCTGCCAGATTTCGCCCCGGTTGGATAACCAGGACTTGAGTGCGATGATGGTTTCTACCTCATCTGGCAATTCCACCTGCTCGGAGGAATAGTTAACCACCTCTTTGATGCGGGCGAAATATAAAATTGTAATATTCATGAATAGGTCTTTACGCAATAGGCTTGGGTTATTCTTTAGGCTCTTCCAGTTCATCCAGCACATCGAGTGCAGCCAGGCCGGTGGTCTCCTGCAATTCCACTTTTTCGATCTGGGCAAAACGTCTGGTAATTTTCTGGCTGCTGATATGCACATCCTGTGCATTCTCATGCGCCTGACGGATATTGTCTGCGAGTTTTTTCATGCGGGTATCAAATCGGTCAAAGTCCTTACTGAGTTTGCCCAGTTCGTCTTTGATAATGTGTACCTGCTTGCGCATTTCCACATCTTTTAACACCGCACGTGCCGTATTCAGCACGGCCATCAACGTGGTTGGCGAGACCAGCCATACACGTTTCTGCATGGCATAATCTACTATATCTCCGTGGTAGGCATGAATTTCTGCAAATACGGCTTCGGCAGGAATAAACATCACTGCGCCATCAGAAGTCTCATTGGCAATGATGTATTTGCTGCTGATATCATCGACATGCTTTTTGATGTCAGCCTTGAACAGTTTGGAGGCCTGTGCCTGCACCAGCTCGCCCAGACTGCTGTCTATCATGCGGTGATAGTTTTCCAGCGGGAATTTGCTGTCCACTGCCACCGTGCCGGTGGGCTCGGGCAAAAACAGGGCGCAATCGACGCGTGCGCCGTTGCTTAAGGTGTGCTGCATGGCAAAGCTGCTGGACGGCAGTACATTGCGCACCAGTCCCTCCAGTTGCACCTCGCCATATGCGCCGCGGCTGCGCTTGTCACCCAGTAGCTCCTGCAAGCTCACCATGTTCACGCTCAGGCCGTCAATTTTCTTCTGCGCCTCATCAATGGTGGCCAAACGTTCCATCACGCTGACAAAGGTCTCATTGGTTTTTTTGAAGCCTTCCTCCAGACGCATCGACACCTTGCCACTCATCTCTTCCAGACGGGCATCAACGATTTTGGTCAGGGCTTCAATGCTATGGGTGAGGCTTTGCGTGGTGGTTTGCAGGGCTGCATTCAACATGGTTTGTTGTGTAAGCCCCTGCTCGGACAAACCATTACGCAAACTGAGGCTTAATTGCTCACTGCTTTGCGCCAGATGGTCACGCTGCGCGACTTGTAATGCCTGCATCGCCTCACGGGTAGCCATCAGCTCCTGTGATATTTGCGTACGCAGCCTGTCCTGCTGATCACTGCTCAATACCTGCAAACGGTCGGCGAGGCCATTTAGTGCCTGATGCATGTCAGCCATCATTGCGCGGTGCTTTTCTTCCAGCAATTGCGCAAGCTGTTGTGGCAGATCCTGCCGGGAGGTCTGTTGCTGTTGACGCCATTGCCAGACCAGCAAGACGAGTATCAGCAAGAGCAATAAAAAATTGATTACAGCGAAAGTCATAGCCGCATTATAGCTGATGACTATTGATCCCACACGGACACCGTGTGCTATTTAACGTCAAGCACGCCGTTTAAGCCAGACGATCAGTCAGGCTTATTCAATGCCAACAGACAGCCAAAACAAAACGCCCATCCATCAGGACGGGCGGACAAATGTATATTTTGAAGGCAACAGGTTAATGCGCGTGTGGCTGATCTATACCGGGCGCCCCATGCGCTCTCGCCAGCCATTTCACATCATCGGCATTATGTTCCATATCACCGATATCGGTGAAATCCACATGCTGATAGTGTGCCAGCGTATTGCTGCCGGTTTTTGGCGCACTGCCGGCAGTGCTGGCTTGTGCTTCGAATTGCAACACCTGTAACTGTATCGTCACATCGTGTTTAGCATAACCATAATGAATCGCCTCCGGCAGTTTCAGTGCAGGCATCCACACAATATCGACATGGGTACCATCTGCCTGCTTCCCTGTATAGTGCTCCACCTTGTAGCCAAATCTGTTGACCTCGGATTGCGGTTGTTTCACCAGCTTGGCCAGCTCATCATCGGTCACCAGCTGCGACTTCACCTGCCATGTCGGATGGTCGGTTTTCATACCCAGCAGTTTGAGGTCAACATCCATGTAATCAATGACACGCTGATCTTCATGCATCAGATAGGCGTAAGCCATCTGATTTGCGGGCTTTTGCATCCACAAACCACTATGGTGTGCAGGTTCACCACTCTTGTACAGATGGCGAATTTCCACTTGCCCGGGTTCCCGCATTAGCCACCATTGAAAATGCTTGTTTTCACTACACGGGTGCGCACACTGTGTGGTCTCATAGCGCGCATTGACGGCCTCTTTGTCCGGTTCTGCAGCAACGCTTTGCTGGCTGACCAGCCCTGCCGCCAGCAGCCACAGGGTCACGGATAATTTCCGCATATATTTCACCTTTTACTTTATTGAGTTCAAGTCAAACAGGGGCGTCCAGTGGACGTCCCTGCTTTAACAATCATTGACGGCGTATTGCCATCCAGTCATTGCGATTAACGAAAGCCAAATGCCTCCTTCATCACCTGGTAGATGTAGCTCTGCTCTTGCACACCATGCACCAGATAGGCTTTAGGGCCTTGGGCATAAATCGCCACTTCTTCACCTGCATGGGTTTCAGAACTCAGTGGCACCATCGCTTCCTGATGGAAATCAGGATCTTGCGTATCTACTGAAGTCATATCAACCACACGACCGGCAGCAATCGCTTCATTATAAACAGCATCACCAGGGGCATTGGTATGATAGCCAGGGCCATTGGCAAAGCTGACGGTGGTGTATGGTTTGCCATCAGCCGCCAGTGTTGGCGTGGTTTTACCCGGCTCCACCACTTTACCCAGAATCGGATTACCACGTTTAGGGTAACCCCCTATGGTCAATGTGTGGCTATGGTCGGCCGTCACAATAATCAGCGTGTCGTTCATATCCACTTTTGACATGGCTTCACGTACCGCATCAGATAAAGCCACTGTATCCTTGAAAGTACGGTAAGCATTGCCGGCATGAGACGCATGGTCAATCCGTCCGCCTTCCACCATCAGGAAATAGCCATTCTGGTTTTTCTTCAGGATATCAATTGCTTTACCAGTCATTTCGGCCAGTGAAGGTTCGCCGGCAATATCATTCGGGCGATCTTGCTCATACTCCATATGTGAAGGATTAAACAGGCCCAGCACTTTGGTCGCAGTGACCGGATTGATGGCATCAAACCCATTCCTGTCCTGAACATAGACACCGCCAAATTTGCTGACATACTCCTGCGTCAGGTTACGGCCATCGGTACGACGGCCCTTGGTGCCTTCAATATCTGTCACCGAGTTGGGCAGGAAATAGCTACGGCCACCGCCCAATACAACGTCAATACCATCACCCAGCTTGCCTGGACCGAAGTTATCAATCATCTGCGCGGCAATATCTTTGACACCGTTGCTGGCTGCTGCTGAAGAAAGATTTGAGTTGGCTTCCCAGTCACGATTGGAGATATGGGCATAAGTGGCAGCCGGTGTGGCATGGGTAATGCGGGCGGTAGAAACAACGCCTGTAGATTTACCAGCTACTTCCGCCTGCTCAAGCAAGGTAGTCACTTTATTGGCATTCAATACTGCCGGGTTAGGCTCGTTTCTGGCAACGGTCTGGTTCAGCGACAAAATACCATCATTGGTTTTCACGCCAGAAATCATCGCTGTCATGGTTGGTGCAGAGTCTGCAGTCTGCTGGTTGGTGGAGTAGGTTTTCGATAATGCAACGTACGGAAACGCTTCAAAAGACAGCTTGTTGCGTTCACCATCAGTGCCTTTCAATTGTCCCTCAAAAATGCGGGCGCCAGTCACGGTGGAAATCCCCATACCGTCACCCACAAACAGAATGACATTTTTCGCCTTGCGCGCATTTGGAGCTAATTTCTTGCTGTCATTCAAACTGGCAGCCCCGTCATCCAGCCAGAACTGTGCATTTTCTGCGGCAAACACTGCTGGCGACATAACAAGTTGCGTACCCAATAGCATCGCTGCGATGGCCGTGCGTTTCATATTAAACATGTGCATGATTATTTTCCTTTTGAATTCAATCGTTCTGATCTTATTTAGCTCTTATTTAGCTCTTATTTAGCCAACTGGCGACGGCGTATCCACGCTGTCAGGCCCAAACCAGCCAGCAACATGGCATAGGTATCTGCTTCGGGCACGGCAGCAACCGCATTGATACTGACGTTATCCACCCCCAGTTGCAGCGAGTTCTGATTGGCAACGCTAGCAAAACGCAAAGTATAGCTGCCGCCACTGGCCAGAATACTGCTGATATCGAAGGTATAACTGAGGTATTGATTCGCGGTCAGGGTGCCATTTGCGCCACCCAGATACAGTGTCTGCAATACATCTGCGCTGCTGGTGGAAAATGGATCACTGCCAGACTTCAGAACATCCACACGCACATGCTGATTGGGGTGATCCGTAGCATCCACGGTGTAGTCCAGACCCGCAGCATCTACCGACGCACTGCCATGCTGGTTATTCACAAACAATTGAAAAGACAGGCTGGCACTGCTCACTGCGCCGGTACTAAATGTTTGAAACAGGGCATTGGCGGACAAACCATAATTATCAAGCATGCCGTAATAGCTACCCTGATAGGCACCCACCGTTGCGTTACCTGTCACTTCGGACAGCGTCCCACTCTGCGCCAGCACACTGCCGGAAATGCCCTGCTCTGCGCTTTGCCATCCACTGATATCGTAGCTATCTGCCCCTTGCAGTTCAAATCCGCCATTCTGTATCAATTCCAATGCGTGTGCCGGCAGGGTAAGGCCAGCCATCACACAGGCAAAAACCACAGGTTTAAGCTTGATCATATTCATCCTCTCTGATGTGTATTGTTCTCGAGCGCCAGTGCGACAGCCGCACCTTGACTGCGTCTGATTGTGCACGGACTCTGTGGCAGAAACTTTTCACTCAGATGAAGATTAGATGATGGTCATGACTACCTTACCATGAAAAAATGGCCAAAAAAAAGCCCCGAAAGATCGGGGCTGATAAGAGACTTTAACTTGAAAAACACGAACTACAAAAACACGGTGCAATCACACAAACACGTCCATGAGGCTGATGATAATAAGCAATAAAAATCCAAATAACAGTATTTTCAGATTCAAACTCATAAATATGTCAGTGCGTTTGTGTTATTGCTAGAATACGGATCTGAGGGCTTGGGCTCAATGGCCCATTCGGGCCAATGGCTGGTATTTCAAGGCTGAACGCCTGACAGGCAGTCAACAATACACACAGTTAACTATCATCGCCAGTGGCTGAAATAGACAATCGCGCACTTGCCAGCATGACGAATGATTCAATTAGGGGTCCTATGCTAAAACTGAAACTCATGCTGGGCTTTTGGCTGGCCAACCTGACGCGCCGCCTTAAAAACAATTTTTACCTCTACCTGGCGCTGCTGTTCAGCCTGTTTATCCTGCTGGATGCCGCTGTATTGCATGTCGGTCAGAATATGCGCGACAAAGCCTTCGACATGATGGTTAAAAACCGCATATTCAAACCGTCAGCCGACCCTTCTATCGTCATTATCGACATCAACGAAGCCAGCCTGGCCGCGATGTCAAAAGACTATGGACGCTGGCCATGGCCTCGCCAGGTGGTCGGCGAACTGGTTGAAAACCTGCAACAGCAGCAACCCAAAGCGATTATCTTTGACATCGTGTTTTCGGATGCCGATGTCTATAACCCCGACAGTGACAGTTATTTCAACGATGTCATTAGCACCTGCGATCACTGTTTTTTTCCGCTACTGAGGCTGGACGAGAGCCAGGATAGCAAAAGTGCATTGACCTATGCGCAAATTCCCGGTTTGACACATGCGCCAGATGCCGACCCGAAGGCCACGTTTGCCGCAATCCCCCCCTATTTTAAAGGCGCGTGGAAAGCGCAACACCTCGGCACCCACAATGTATATCCCGATAATGATGGCGTGGTGCGTGAATATCGCATGCGGCATATTGACCGTGGCTGGACCTTGCCGGCTCTGCCGCTCGCTGTGGCTGACGCGTTGCATTATGACAACAGCCAGACGCCCGACGATATGCTGCTCAACTGGCGCGGCAAGCCGTTTACCTATCAGTATGTCACCTTCAGCGATGTGTATACCGACATTACCAGTGCGCAACCCAAACGCCCTCGGGATGAATTTAAGGACAAGATCATCATTATCGGCTCCACCGCACCCGCCTTGTTTGATATCAAACCGACGGCTATGGACAAACAGTTCCCCGGCGTAGAAATACTGGCCACCGCGCTCGATAACACCATGCATCAGGACTATCTCAAGGTCTGGCGAGGCAAGCTGCCTTATATTGTGCTGAGTTTGCTGCTGGTCTGGCTCACCACGCTGGCGTTTTATTTCAAAGTTGACCGTGACCGCTTCAATGGTGTGTTTACCGGTAGCCAGATCGGTTTGCTGGTACTTTCCTACCTGGCCATCAACCTGATCCATACCTATCTGGATCTGGCTGCGCCGATTTTCTGGGCGGTGGCTTATTTCGGCATTGCTAAAATCTACGCGCTGGCCACTGACCGCGCACTGCAACGCTGGCTGGCTTTTGGCCTCAAGGCGGATAGTCCGGAACAGGAGATCCTCCTGATGCCGGTATCCATAGACAGCGATGAATCTCTGGGGGATGCCGCGATGAAACGCATTCGCAAAGAGGTCGAACTTGCCAGCCACACCCCCAACCAGATTGACGTGATGACAGGCACACAAAGTGGTGTATGGGGCCTGTTTGGCGACATCATGATTGTCAGCTGGCAATACAGCCCGCAAGCCGAGTACCGTGAAGCCGCCAACCAGGATGCCATGCAACTGGCCAGTCGACTGGCACAGATCACCCAAACGCTGGGACTGCCTAAAAATACCCGGGTACGTTATGCTCTGCACCGTGGCATCATCGCCAGCAGTGCTTCACAACTGGCAGCCCAGTGGCGTATTTTGTTTGCACAAGCCATGATACAACTGGAAATGGAACACACATCACAGAAAGTCGAGAGCGATCAATGATTAAAAAGCAATGTTTAGGGCTGCTGGCTGCCTTATGTTGCAGCACGGTGTTTGGCATGCATGCTGCGAACGCGGCCGAGACAGGCGTGATTTTGAAACCCGACCAGCTGCGTGTTGACGCATTTAATGACGCCAAAGTCGTTGGCAACGTCAACAAAAATGATGCAGTCGAGATTGTGCACAAAAAAGGCGCCTGGTTACAGATCAAAAGCAATGGTAAAACCGGCTGGGTACGACTGCTCACAGTAAAGCGCAACAACCCAAGCAGCAACAATGTGGCAGGTGTGGTCGGCGTAGCGACCGGTCGCAGCGGAACCGGCAAGGTGGTTTCTACCACGGGCATACGTGGCCTGAGCGCCGAAGACCTGAAAACTGCGCAGTTTAACGAAAGTGAAACCAAAAAACTGGAGAGCTATACCGTGAGCGCTGAAGAAGCGAAGCAATTTGCGGCCAGTGGTGGCTTGAATAGTCGTAGCTATCCTTACTTTACAGGAGGTGCGCAATGAACCGCCCCGCATTGAAGCAAACGGCCATGGTCCTGGCCTGTGCCGCCTGCCTGATCAGCACAAGCCAGGCCTTTGATTTAAAGGGCGCGCTCAAAGACGCCGTCAAGGAGCAGATAGGGGTGACTGATAAAAAAGAAACCGCTTCCGCACCCGGCACCGCCGATAATGCCTCGGCACAGGATAAACTGGCCAATATCAACTGGACAAACCCTAGCTTGGAAGATGAAATTGCCGTTGGCCGCAATGTGACAGGCACCATACTGGGTGCGGCAGCGCTGGTGAATGATGCAGGATTACAGGCCTATGTGAATAAAGTCGGACGCTGGGTGGCCAGCCAATCAGAACGTGCAGACATGGCCTGGCGTTTTGGCGTGATTGACAGCAGTGACATCAATGCCTTTGCCGCACCCGGTGGTTATGTGCTGATTACCAAAGGCCTGTATCAACGCTTGACCAGTGAAGCGCAACTGGCTGGCGTACTCGGGCACGAAATTGCACATGTGGTGCAAAAACACCATTTGAAAGTCATGCAAAAACAGGCGCTGCTCGATGCCGGGACTTCATTTCTGAAAGAAAAAATCAGTAAAAACAAGCTGACCCAGCGCGCCGTCAGTACCGGTGCCGAAATCAGCGCACGTAATCTGGATAAAAGTGCGGAATACGAAGCGGACAGCATGGGGACTGTGCTGGCGGCACGCGCCGGTTATGAGGTCTATGGCTTGGCCGAGGTATTACAGGCACTGGCGCTGGTGAATAATAACGATAGCAGTATGGCCCTGCTGTTTCAAACTCACCCGCACCCGGATGAACGGCTGGCACAACTCAGCCTGATCAGTGGTAATCAGCTGGATAGCATGGAAGGCGGCAAAACACTGGACACTCGTTTGTACCGTTTAAAATAAAACGACCCTCATAAAAAGCGCGCGTCAGTATCCCTGAAGCGCGCTTTTTATTGACCTGAATCATCAAATCCAGTCACGCACCCGGCACTCACTCTTGATATAGGCATAATAGACCGGAGCCGCCACAATGCCAGTCACGCCAAAGGTCGCCTCCATCAACAACATGGCAACCAGCAACTCCCATGCACGCGCATGGATTTGCTCCCCGACGATTCTGGCATTCAGGAAGTATTCAAGCTTGTGAATAATCACCAGAAACCCGAGTGAGCCAAGCGCAATCAGAAAAGAATGACTGGTACTGACAATGACAATCACAGTATTGGAAATGAGATTACCAATGACTGGCAACAGCCCTACCAGAAAAGTAATGGCAATCAGGGTTTTGGTAAATGGCAGGTGCACCCCACACAAGGGCAGCACAATCGCCAGGTAGATCGCAGTGAGACTGGCATTCACTGCCGATATCTTGATTTGCGCAAACACAATATTTTTAAATGCTGCAGAAAAAAGTGCAACACGGCGCATCAGACTTTGCGCAAAAGGCTTGTAGTGGCTGTCAGTCTCGACATCGTGCAAGGCAACCATGGCGCCAATCACCATGGCAATCAGAATATGCGCCAGATGATGGCCCGCCTCTTTGCCCAGTAATTGCCAATCGGCTGAATGGGCGCGCAGCCATTCAATCACGGTTTGCTGCAAGGTGATGGCATCGTCAGGCAAACGGTCATTTAACCAGGAAGGCAGTACTTTGCGCGAATCCTCGATAATGCGCGCCAATTGATCAAACAGCATGGAAAAACCACCGGAATCACTGCGAATCAGTGTAATCAAGCCCATACCCAAACCAACCAGCAAACTGATAATCAAGGTCGCCAGCAACATGACGGATAACAGTTTGGCGTACTTTCCTGGGACTTTGCGCTCAATAATCGGCGAAATAATATGGATCAGTTCAAACACCAGCAGGCCAATGAGCAGTGCCGGTAACAAATGGACCTGTAACACCAGCAGCATCAATACTGCCATCACGCCATAGGAAGCAATATCGAATTTTTGAGTCTGTGTCATACTTTCCTTCATGCCTACATTAAGCAAACTTGCGCTGTAGCTGCTGTGCCGCATTCAGTGGCAATTTCAACAAGAAATGCACCGCCTCATCAAAATGTTTATCCAATACTTCGCCATTGGCTTTTTGCACTTCCCGCGTCAATTCGTCCACTCTTTTGTAAGTGGTGGTGATGTTTAGTTGCACCATCTCGACAAAAGGAATGCTGCCAGCCAACTCCATGGCCATTTTGGCAGTGCCACCGTACGCGCGTACCAAACCACCGGTGCCCAGATTGATTCCGCCATAATAGCGTATAACCGCTACACAGCAATTGACATAATTTTGCCCATCCAGCATTTGCATGATCGGCTTGCCCGCAGTGCCGGCAGGTTCACCGGCATCCGAAAATCGCGCAACAATCCCGTCGACGGTATGCATGCGAAAGGCATAAGCCAAATGGCCTGCACCCTGATGCTCACTGGCAAACTGTCGTAAGAACAGCGCCAGCTCACGTTCGTTTTCACAACGCCTGGCACGCGCAAAAAAGCGGGATTTATTAATGGTCTGGTCAGCCTGACCGAGTTGCTGGAAAGTCAACATGCAGATGGAAGATTAAGAAAGCCCGGTGATTTTACCATCGGCACGCACCCCAATACGTGTACTTGCAGGTTGTTTTGGCAAGCCAGGCATGGTCATGATATCGCCACAGATGGCAACAACGAAGCCTGCGCCACGCGAGAGCCGCAGCTCGCGCACCAGCAAGGTATGCCCCACAGGGACATTCCGTTGTTTGGGATCACAGGAAAATGAGTATTGTGTTTTAGCCACACACACTGGCAATCCCTGGCTGGAGGCTGCCATGGCATGCAACTGCGCTTGCGCCGTCGCACTGAATGCCACACCGTCAGCACCGTAAATCCTGCGTGCCAGCAAAGCCAGTTTTTCCTCCAGGGCAATATCGTCCGCATAGCCCAGCCGGACATCTGCGGACGGTTGTGATAATTGCGTGACTACCGCCTCGGCCAGCTCTATGGCACCACTGGCGCCGTTTGCCCAATGTTTGCAAACGTGCATCTGATACCCCCAGCGCTGCACAGCAGCATTGACCAAAGCAACTTCTGCTTCAGTATCATGAGTGAAATGGTTGAGTGCCACCATTACAGGTAAGCCAAACTGCTGATGCAGGTTATCCAGGTGTTTTTTCAGGTTTGCCAAGCCGGCCTGTAGTGCGTCCAGATGCTCATTGTTTAAATCGGCCACCTCTACCCCGCCGTGATACTTGAGCGCCCGCACCGTTGCAACCAGCACCGCCACATCCGGGCGCAAGCCTGACTGGCGGCACTTGATATCCATAAACTTTTCGGCACCCAGGTCGGCACCAAAACCGGCCTCTGTCACCACATAATCGGCCAGTCGCAAGGCCGAGCGCGTGGCCACCAACGAATTACAGCCATGCGCAATATTGGCAAATGGCCCGCCATGCACCAGTGCCGGTGAACCGGCCAGGGATTGCACCAGATTGGGCTGGAAAGCATCTTTAAGCAAGGCAGTCATCGCGCCTTCTGCCTGCAAATCGCTGGCAAAGATGGGATTTCCGGCGGCATTGCTACCCAGCTGTATGCGCCCCAGCCTGGCCGTCAAATCCTGCAGATCTACCGCCAGGCAGAAAATGGCCATGACCTCGCTGGCCACAGTAATATCAAATCCGGTGTGCACATCATGGTCCAGCGTCACCCGGCGCAAGGCACGGTCATTCATATCCATACAGCGGCGCCAGCTGACATGCTCGAAGCCCAGCATATTGCCCTGATAAATATGATTATCGATTAATGCAGCCAGTAAATTATTGGCCGCACTGATGGCATGAAAGTCGCCGGTAAAGTGCAGGTTGATGTTTTCCATCGGCACGACTTGAGCATAGCCGCCCCCGGTCGCGCCCCCTTTCATGCCAAACACCGGGCCCATGGAAGGCTCGCGCAAGCATGCCATGGCGGAATACCCGGCATGATTCAGTGCATCGGTGAGGCCAATCGTCGTCGTGGTTTTACCTTCTCCGGCCGGAGTGGGGCTGATCGCGGTGACCAGAATCAGCTTGGCGCGCGCGGGTTGCTGTTGCAGCGAATTAACAGTCGCCTGCGTCAGTTTGGCAATGTGGTGGCCATAGGGCAACCAAGCCTCGGCAGACAGCCCCAGTTTCCTGGCGACTGCGTGTATGGGTAATAGCGTTGCAGCTTGCGCAATCTCGATATCAGTCAGCATGGCGCTCTCTGTGAATGGCTTTCAAGCGCAAGTGTTACCGACGACTCTTGCTGCTGCTTCCACCAAGAATCGACCCCAGCACGCCACGGACTATGGCACGGCCAAGTTGCGAGCCAATTGCCCGTGCAGCAGATTTGGCAGCCGACTCCAGCACAGAGTCTGAACGGCTGGTTTTACCCCCTAAAATACCGCCCAAATCAAACCCTGAATCAGATTCCAGTTCAGCATTTTTAGCTGTGCTGGCTTCATTGGCGACCGTCTCTGCCCGTTGCTTGAGAATCTCGTAAGCCGATTCACGGTCTACCAGTTTATCGTAGACACCTGCCACCAGTGACTGTGCCATGGCACGCTGGCGTTCTGCATCGGTAGCCGGCCCAATCCGGCTTTCAGGCGGACAAATGAAAGTACGCTCTACCGGGGTCGGCGTGCCCTTTTCATCCAGAAACGAAACCAGGGCTTCGCCCACACCGAGTTCGGTAATCACCGTAGCCACGTCCAGCTTGGGGTTGGCGCGGAAGGTTTGTGCGGCGACCTGCACAGCCTTCTGGTCACGTGGCGTAAAGGCACGCAAGGCGTGCTGTACGCGGTTACCCAGCTGACCGAGTACCACATCGGGAATATCCAGCGGATTTTGCGAAACAAAATACACGCCTACCCCTTTGGAACGCACCAGACGAACGACCTGCTCGATTTTCTGCATCAGAATGGCGGGGGCATCGTTAAACAGTAAGTGCGCTTCGTCAAAGAAAAAAACCAGCTTGGGTTTGTCGAGGTCGCCCACTTCCGGTAATTTTTCAAACAGCTCGGATAACAGCCATAGCAGCAATGTGGCATACACGCGCGGGGAATTCAGCAATTTATCAGCAGCCAGAATATTGATAAAACCCAAGCCCTTGGCATCGGTCTGCATCATGTCTTCCAGATTGAGGGCAGGCTCGCCAAACAGTACATCGCCGCCTTCAGTTTCAATCTGCAACAGTGCGCGCTGAATAGCGCCTACACTGGCAGCAGAAATATTGCCGTACTGGGTCTGGTAAGTGGCTGAATTTTCTGCACAGTGCTGCGACATCGCGCGTAAATCTTTCAAATCCAGCAGCAACATCCCGTTGTCATCTGCGATTTTAAAAATCGCATTGAGCACGCCACCTTGCACCTCGTTTAAATTCAGCATGCGCGCCAGTAACAACGGGCCCATTTCACTCAGGGTGGTGCGTACCGGATGGCCTTTTTCACCAAACATATCCCAGAACATGACAGGATATGCCTTGTTTGCATAGTCAGCCAGCTTAAGCTGCTGCACCCTGGCCTCGACTTTGGCATTGCCGCCGCCCACCTGGCTCATGCCGGACAAATCACCTTTGACGTCGGCCATAAACACCGGTACGCCAATCCGCGAAAACTGCTCGGCCAGACTTTGCAATGTGACGGTTTTACCAGTGCCGGTGGCACCTGCAATCAAGCCATGGCGATTGGCCATTTTGGGCAGCATTGCACTGTCGGTTTCATTATTTTTTGCAATCAGCATGGGGGTGGTCATAGGGCTCACTCAAACAATTATTGGCATGTTTGAGTATAGGGGATGACCGAAAAAAGTGGAAGGTGGTTGTGTTAGCAGACAGAGGAAAAACGGTGATTTAAAACCACTGATGAAGCTTCAAGTAAGCAGAAAGCAATGTGAGCCATCGAAGCCGAAGGTCGATACCTGACAAAGTGAGACAAAAGGGCTGCGCTGCACCTGGATCACGCACTGCAGCTGGGGACATTATAGAATCAGAAATCCCCTCGCCGCGCTCTCTCCATCAGCGTGATCAGGGCATCTTCCAGTTGATGGGCTGCAGTTTGTGCCCGGGCAGTCGGCTGTTTAATGTTTTTGAGGTCATGCGTAGGGCGGTCAAGTCCCAGATATAAACGCAACTGGCCGGAGGCATCCGGCTTCTCGTAAATTGCAAGTCTGCACGGTGCGAATACCAGAAATTCCGGGTGATCGAGCATGATTTCAGTGCCCATGCTCAAATTACAAAACGTGCGCACTTCTTTCACCCCCTGCGGATCCAGCCCACGCTGCTTCATATGATCAGCAATCGGAAAATTGGCCGGATTGACAAAGTTCATGCCCTCGGACACTGACTTGAGACTGTCGACCAGGTCCTGGTAGCTGACGCCCGGCTTTACTGGCACCTCATAAATCGCATTATCCAGATCGACGTCCGGCATGCCGTGACCAATCACGCGCACATGCGGTGCGGCATCCGGGGCTGCCAAGATAGTTGAAGGCGTCAGACAGGCAAGCAAACAGCAAAGTATTGATAGGGCTCCAAGCATAATAGACCTCAGAATATGTATCCAATTAAAGCATGCACGGGTGGCAGCCAGTGTGATCCAGGTCACGCTGAAGAGCCTACTCCTGATGCACTGCACGCTTTACTGCGCGTTTGTCATACTGCGGGGATAACATGGTAATAAAGTTGAGCATGTAGTCCCGTAAAAAGGCATCGCGACGCACGCCGAGGTAAGTGGTGCTATTGGGGAACAAATGGCTGCAATCCAGGCTGTGTAGCGGCGCATCGCGGCCAGCATCATAAGCCATATTGGCAATCAGTCCGATCCCCAGCCCGAGGTTGACGTAAGTTTTAATCACATCTGCATCAATCGCGGTAAACACCACATTTGGCTGCACACCGGCATCATGGAAAATTTTGGAGACCAGCGTCCCACCAGTAAAAGCAAAATCATAGGTAATCAGTGGATATTTGGCCAATTCCTGCAATGTCAGTTTCTTGATGTTTAACAAGGGATGCTCGGGAGGCACCACCAGGCAACGGTTCCATTCATAACAAGGCAAGCAATTAATGCGCTCGTCCTTGCTGATACTTTCCGTGGCAATTCCAATATCCGCTTCACCCGAAGCCACTTGCTCGGTGACTTGTGCCGGATTGCCCTGATGTATGGTCAGCTTTACATTGGGATATTGCGCCATAAACTGCTTGACGGCCCCTGGCAATCGATAGCGCGCCTGGGTATGGGTGGTGGCGATGGTCAATTCACCCGTGTCTTCACGGCTGTACTCGTCGCCTACCCGTTTGATATTCTGCATTTCGAGTACAACTTTGGCAGCCAGTTCCACAATCTTGCGGCCTGGCTCGGTCACCCCAATCAAACGTTTGCCGTTCCGTTGAAATATTTGCAAGCCCAACTCTTCTTCAAGCAATTGTATCTGCTTGCTGACGCCGGGCTGCGAAGTATGCAATGCTTCTGAAGCAGCCGAGATATTCAGATGTTGACGCACGACCTCATGCACATAACGTAATTGATGAAACTTCATCGACCATCCAATATAACTAAAAGCTATATCATAGAACAATTGATTATTAAATCAACCATTAGAATCCTGCTAACATGCAAGCCTTTTGTGATTCTTGAAGATACTCCACATGGAATTCGGATATATATTGGCAGGGTTTGCCGTGGGCTTTTTAGTTGGATTAACGGGCGTTGGCGGCGGCTCCCTGATGACCCCCATCTTGCTGCTACTCTACAACATCAAGCCTGCCGTAGCGGTGGGGACTGATTTACTCTATGCCTCAGTGACAAAGTCTGTCGGCATATTTGCACATGGCAAACTCGGCAATATCGATTGGCGCATGGTCAAACGTTTAGCCATGGGCAGCTTGCCAGCCTCATTAGCCACCTTGTGGATGCTGCACCATATGGATATTCAATCAAACAGCGCAGTGGCTACCATTAAGTTCTGGCTGGGGATTGCATTGATCATCACATCTGCCGCCGTTTTGCTAAGAAATAAAATTTCTGCGTATGTCGCCAGCGGACACTGGATTTCAGAAAAATATGTGCCTGCATCTACCGTTGCCTTAGGCGTGGTGCTGGGCGCTCTGGTCACGCTGACCTCCGTCGGAGCAGGGGCACTGGGCGTCACAGCCTTGATTATGCTGTATCCAAAAGAAAAGATTACCACTATTGTGGGCAGCGACATTGCCCATGCAGTGCCCCTGACCATGGTGGCAGGGCTTGGTCACGCCTCATTAGGCACCATCGATTACCAGCTTTTGGGTACACTTTTGATCGGCTCTGTTCCGGGTATTTACCTCGGCAGTCATTTAAGCACACGCGTGGCTGAACACTGGGTTAGAATTGTATTGGCTATCATATTGATTTATGTAGGCTTTAAGCTCGTTTTCCATTAAAATATTGCCTCTTCCGAAAAGGCTGGCTAGATTTAACAATGTACAAATACGACAAAATAGACCAACAAATCGTCAATGAACGCGTCGCCCAGTATCGCGACCAGACCCGCCGCTACCTGGCTGGCGAATTGACTGATGAAGAATTCCGTCCGCTGCGTTTGCAAAATGGCCTGTATATTCAGCGCCACGCGCCCATGTTGCGGATTGCCGTCCCTTACGGCCTGATGTCCAGCACACAGCTGCGTAAACTGGCAGAAATCGCCAAGCGCTATGACCGTGGTTATGGTCACTTCAGCACACGCCAAAACCTGCAGCTTAACTGGCCAAAACTTGAAGACGTGCCAGAAATTCTGGCAGAGCTGGCCACCGTCGAAATGCACGCGATCCAGACCTCCGGCAACTGCATCCGCAACATTACCACTGACCAGTTTGCCGGGATTGCACCAGACGAGATCATTGATCCACGTGCCATCGCCGAAATCATGCGTCAATGGAGCACTTTCCACCCGGAATTTGCCCTGTTGCCGCGCAAATTCAAAATTGCCGTTTCTGGCACCACGCAGGACCGCGCGATTGTGCAGGCGCACGACATCGGCCTGGAATTTTACAAAGACAGCAATAACCAGATGGCGATCAAGGTCTGGGTCGGTGGCGGCCTCGGCCGTACCCCTATCCTCGGCACAGTCATTCGCGAGCACCTCGAATGGCAGCATGCCCTGTCCTACTGCGAAGCGATTATCCGGGTGTACAACATTCATGGCCGCCGCGATAACGCATACAAGGCGCGCATCAAGATTCTGGTCAAGGCACTGGGCATAGACGAATTCCGCCGCCAGGTGGATGAAGAATGGGCCCATATCAAGGAAGGCGCGCTCACCATCACGCAAGCCGAGCTTGACCGTGTTGCCCATTACTTTGAGCCTATGCCCTATGCCACACTGCCCGCCCATGATGCATCTTTTGATGCCGCTGTGGCCAGCAACCCGGCTTTTGCGGCCTGGGTCAAACGCTGCGTGCACGGACACCGTGTACCGGGCTACCGCGCAGTGACCATTTCACTCAAACCACACGGCAAAGCCCCCGGTGACATTACCAGCGAGCAAATGCAGGTCGTGGCAGATCTGGCTGACGATTACAGCTTTGGAGAGTTGCGTTCGTCACATGAACAAAATCTGATTCTTGCAGATGTCAAGTTGACTGATTTATTCGCCGTGTGGGAAAAAGCCCGTGCGGCTGGCGTGGCCACGCCGAATATCGGCTTGCTGACCGACATTATCTGCTGCCCGGGTGGCGACTTCTGCAGCCTGGCCAATGCCAAGAGTATCCCGATTGCCGAAGCCATTCAATTGCAATTTGATAATCTGGATTACCTCTACGAAATTGGCGATATTGAGCTCAACATTTCTGGTTGCATGAATGCCTGCGGACACCACCATGTCGGCCATATCGGCATTCTGGGCGTGGATAAAGATGGTTCTGAATGGTATCAGGTCACCGTCGGCGGCAAACAAGGCAATGATGCGAGCATTGGTAGCGTGATTGGCCCTTCATTCTCTGCTGAAGAAATGCCGGGTGTGATACAGCGACTGATCGAAGTGTATTTGCAGCAGCGCTCGGATGAAGAACGCTTTATCGATACCGTGCGTCGCATCGGCGTTGCCCCGTTCAAAGCCCATGTCTATGCAGAGCAAAAAGAAGGAGCATCCGCATAATGAGCAATCTGATTCAATTAAATGCCAGCGGTGTTGCTGAAATTGTGCAGGATCAGTGGACCAGAGTGGTTCCGCCAGCCCTGGGCGAGGAGTCCGTGCGCAAACAGGCCGGTAAAGTGGTCCTGTTCAAGCTGACGGGGGAACAAACCTATACTCCGGCGCAAATTGCCGAGACAGTGATCCCGGCCTCAGGCAAGATTCTGGTGCCCCTTACTGTATGGCAAGCACGTCAGTCCGAACTTTCATCACGCATGCAAGCCGGTGAAATCGGCATTGTACTGGCCACCCATGAAACTGCCGAAGCACTGAAAGCCGCATTCGATAATCTCAACAGCCTGCCAATCATTGCGATTTTTGTAGAGCGTTTTGCCGATGGTCGTATTTTCACACTGGCTAACTGGCTGCGCACCCGCTATGGCTACACCAACGAATTGCGTGCGATTGGCGATGTATTGCGTGACCAGTTGTTCTTCCACAAGCGTGCTGGCTTTAACAGTTTTCTGATTCGTGCTGACCGCTCGGCACAGGATGCCATTGCCAGCCTGAATGATTTCAGCCAGCCTTATCAGGGCGCAGTCAATGATGTGCCAGTCTGGCGTCGGGTGAACCGCGCATGAGTTTCGGCGTCAGCATGCTTAAGCCGTCCATGAAAAACCCGGCGACCAGCCCAGAACTGACAGATGGGCTGATTACTGCTGTCACCGCCAAACGTGCAAGCGTCCTCGCATTACTGCAAGCAGCAGCCAGCGAGTTTCCGGCCATTACCTTTGCCAACAGCTTCGGCGCTGAAGATATGGTCTTGACCGACATCATCGCCAAAGAGCAGCTATCGATCGAGATTTTTTCACTGGATACCGGTCGTTTACCCGCTGAAACCTATACCTTGATGGGCGAGGTGGAAAGCACCTACGACATCAAACCGGTGGTATTTTTCCCCAGACATGCAACCGTAGAGCATTATGTCCGCACCAACGGCATCAATGCGTTTTACGAGAGCATAGAACTGCGCAAAGCGTGTTGCCACATGCGCAAGGTAGAACCCTTGCAAAGAGCCCTGACCGGCAAACAGGCCTGGATCACCGGCATGCGCGCCGAGCAGGCCACAACACGGAGCAGCCTGCCAACCCGCGAATTTGATGCTGGCAATCAACTGGAAAAATTTAATCCATTGAGTGACTGGACGGAAAAGGAAATCTGGGCCTACATTCGCATGTTTAATGTCCCTTATAACGCCCTGCACGACCAGTTCTACCCAAGTATCGGCTGTGCGCCGTGTACGCGTGCAGTAGCCATGGGTGAAGATATCCGCGCCGGTCGCTGGTGGTGGGAAGACCCAACCTCAAAAGAATGTGGCTTGCACGTTAAGAAATAAATCAGCCACAGATTCACACAGACACTTGTGTTTATCTGTGGCTCAAATAATTTTTAGAGTTTAAATGATGACAACCAAACAAACACTCTCTCATCTCGATTGGCTGGAAGCAGAAGCGATACATATTCTGCGTGAAGTGGCCGGTCAATGTAGCAACCCTGTGTTGCTATTTTCCGGCGGCAAAGATTCGCTTTGTATTTTGCGTCTCGCTGAAAAAGCCTTCCGCCCGGGTCGCTTCCCCTTCCCGCTCATGCACATCGACACAGGTCACAACTACCAGGAAGTGATTGACTTCCGCGACCAGCGCGCGACTGAATTGGGCGAGCGTTTGATCGTGCGTTCAGTAGAGGACTCCATGCAACGCGGTACGGTTGTATTGAAGTCACCTGATGAGCCACGCAATAAACACCAATCGGTGACCTTGCTGGAAGCGATTGAAGAGTTTGGCTTTGATTGCTGTATCGGCGGCGCACGTCGTGACGAAGAAAAAGCCCGTGCCAAAGAACGCATCATGAGCTTCCGTGACGAGTTTGGTCAATGGGATCCTAAAAACCAGCGCCCGGAATTATGGAATCTCTACAATGCACGCAGCCACAAAGGTGAGAACATTCGCGCTTTTCCGATTTCCAACTGGACAGAAATGGACGTGTGGCAATATATCGAGCGTGAAAACTTAGGCTTGCCTAGCATCTACTTTGCCCATAACCGCGACATCATTATGCGCGGTGGCGCCATGATGCCAGCCAATGTGCCATTGGCCTCAGGCGAAGTAATTAACGTGCCTAAAGCAGGCGAAGAAGTGATTAATATGCAAGTGCGCTTTAGAACCGTAGGCGATATTACCTGTACCGCGCCTGTGCTGTCTGATGCAGACAACGTAAGCAAAATTGTGCTGGAAACGGCAACCACAACGATTACCGAGCGTGGTGCAACCCGCTTGGATGACCAAACCTCTGATGCTTCAATGGAGCAACGCAAGAAAGAGGGATATTTCTAATGAGTACCCATATGCAACACAACGACTCACTATTACGTTTTATGACCTGTGGTTCTGTCGATGATGGCAAAAGCACATTGATTGGTCGCTTGCTGTTCGACACCAAAACCATTTTGGCGGATACGCTGACCAATATTTCCAACACATCTAAAAAACGTGGCATGGAAGCGGTCGATTTATCATTATTGACCGATGGTTTGCAAGCAGAACGCGAACAGGGCATTACCATTGACGTGGCTTATCGCTATTTCAGCACAGGCACACGCAAATACATCATCGCCGATGCACCTGGCCACGAGCAATACACGCGTAACATGGTGACTGCGGCTTCCACCGCTAACTTGGCAATTATTTTGATTGATGCTCGCAAAGGCGTACTCACACAAACCCGTCGCCACAGTTATTTGGCGCACTTGGTGGGCATTCCGCACATTGTGGTGGCTGTCAATAAAATGGACCTGGTGAATTACGACCAAGCCGTTTACGACAACATTTGTGCTGACTACATGGCGTTTGCCAAAGAGTTAGGCCTGGCTGGTGCGCGGGATATTAAATTCATCCCGATGTCTGCGCTCAATGGTGATATGTTGGTGGACCGTTTAGACAGCATGCCTTGGTATACAGGCGAAACGCTGCTCGAACTACTCGAAAAAGCCCCCGCTGCGCATACTGAGCAATCCGAACAATTCCGCTTCCCTGTGCAGTTTGTATGTCGTCCGCACGCCAGTGCTGACGCTGCGTTGCACGATTTTAGAGGGTTTATGGGGCGTGTGGAATCTGGTGATATTGCTGTGGGTGATGCGGTAACGGTGTTACCAAATGGCTATCAATCCAAAGTCAAAGCCATTCAGATTGGCGATGTAAAAATAGCGAGCGCTCAAACCGAGCAAAGCGTGACTTTGTTGCTGGAAGACGAAATCGACACCTCACGTGGCGACATGATTGTGAAAACAGGCGAAGCACCTGAACCGGTGAAACAAATTGAAGCGCATGTGTGCTGGTTATCAGAAACACCATTGTCGCCAGCGCGTACTTACATCATCCGCCACACCACACGTGAATCCAAAGCCAAAATTGGCGCGATTCAATACAAAGTGGATGTGAATACGCTAGAGCAGCAAGCCACACCAGACCTCAAAATGAACGACATCGCGCGGTTAACTTTTAAACTTGCCCAGCCATTGATGGTGGATAGTTATAAAACCAACCGCGCAACAGGTGCGTTTATTGTGATTGATGAAAGCACCAACAATACCGTCGGCGCAGGCATGATTGTTTGATCAATCACAAAGCCATGCATCGCCATTTAAGCTAAATTGCAATAAAATAACGTTTTGGCTAACACAGCCCGCAAAAGGATTTAGAACATGACTTATGTAGTGACCGAAAATTGTATTCAATGCAAATATACCGACTGTGTAGATGTCTGCCCGGTAGATTGCTTTGTCGAAGGCCCAAACTTTCTTGCCATTAATCCTGACGAGTGCATCGATTGCACGTTGTGCGTGGCAGAATGTCCGGCTGAAGCTATTTTCGCTGAAGATGATGTACCGGCAGATCAGCAACATTTCATTGAACTGAATGCCCGTCTGTCCAAAGTCTGGCCGGTCATTACCGCACGTAAAGAGCCGCTGGAAGATGCAGATGCCATGAATGGTGTAGCAGGCAAAACAGAACTGCTGATTGAATAAGACACACACGCCTAAAATAAAAAAGCCGCTTTAATCAAGCGGCTTTTTTATTGTGCATTCAGCTGTAGGTCAGGTGATCAGCTTCCGCACCGGACCGTAACTACGCCGGTGCTCAGGTGTGACGCCATATTGCGCCAAGCGCTGCATGTGCAGGGCAGTCGGATAACCTTTATGCTGGGCAAATCCATACTCAGGATACTGAGCATCCAGTGCTAACAGTGAGGCATCTCTGGCGGTTTTGGCGAGAATAGAGGCCGCAGAAATTTCAGCGACCTTGCTATCCCCTTTCACAATCGCTTCACAGGGAATATCAAACTTTGGAGAACGGTTGCCATCAACCTGTATTAAAGAAGCATGAATACCAAACTGCACAATCATCGCCTGATAGGCACGCTGCATGGCAAGCAAGCTGGCTTGCAAAATATTGATCTCGTCGATTTCCTGTGCGCTGACACTGGCGATACCCCAAGCCATGGCATGGGCTTTAATCTGAATAGCCAACGCATCACGTTTGCTTTCCGACAGCTTTTTCGAGTCCGCCAAGCCAATAATGGGAGACTCTGGATTAAGAATCACTGCAGCTGCATACACAGCCCCCGCCAATGGCCCTCTGCCCGCCTCATCGATCCCGCACAACACATGACGCATACTTAAAATCGCAAAAACTGGGCAACCACCGCCGCCGCTTTTTGCGCACTGTGCTGCTTGAGTTGTTGATGAATGGCGCGATACTTTTCCAGTAACGTTGCCAACCCGGATTTGTCAGCCAGCAACCCTTGCAGGGTAGTGGCAATGCGTTGCGGCGTTGCTTCTTTTTGCAATAATTCAGGCACGATAAACTCGCCAGCCAGAATATTGGGTAGCCCCACATAAGGTTGCAAGCGCATGCGTTTCAAAAGCTGCCAGCTCAAATTGGACATTTTATACGTAATGATCATCGGCTTTTTAAGCAAGGCGGCTTCAAGCGTTGCTGTGCCTGAGGCCACCAGTACGGCGTCTGCGGCCATCATGGCTTCGTGCGCATGGCCAAACATGATTTGCAAATCAATATCGGTTTCAGGATACTTTGTCAGTAACTGGTGCCAGATGCCCTGGAAAATATCGCGCGTCTCACGCGTAATCAACGGAACCAGAAATTGCGCATGCTGACCTTTTTCACGCACCAGTGCCTGAAAGGCCACGGCACTTTCCAGCATGAGTTCTGCATGCGCATTGACCTCAGACTGGCGACTACCAGGCAGCATGGCAATCACCACACTGTCTTTTTTCAGTTTGAGTTTTTCGCGCATCCATGCAGCCGGGGGTTCCATCGGCAATGCATCCGCCAATGGATGGCCGATATACGTCACAGGCACCCCGACCTGCTGGTATAAGGCTGGTTCAAAGGGAAACAAGGCCAGCATATGTGAAACAGCCCGTTTAATCTTATGGATACGGTTTTTACGCCATGCCCAAATCGATGGACTGACATAATGGATGGTGGCAATACCTTTGGCTTTAAGCTTTTTTTCCAGCCAGAAATTAAAATCGGGCGCATCAATGCCAATAAATACATCGGGCTTTTCTTGCAGAATTTGTTTGAGTAATTGCTTGCGCAATTTGAGCAGCCCCCACAAATGCCGGATCACTTCCAGATAACCACGCACAGACAATCGCTCTATCGGATATAGGGAACGTGCACCCAGACTCATCATTTTGGGTCCGGCAATGCCAAAGATATCCAACTGGGGATGGGCTGTTTTAAGCTCTTGAATCAGATGATAGCCCAGCATGTCGCCGGAGGCCTCGCCTGCCACCATTGCAATTTTTGCCATATTATTTTTGTATTAACGCACAATACCGCGCGTAGTTTGCGCGAGAAAACGGGTCATCAGGCCAATTTCTGGACAGGATTTCTCCATTTCAGCCAATGCCAGCTTCGCCTCTTCAAAAGACAATCCCTGGCGATACAATACTTTATAGGCACGCTTGATTTGCTGAATTGCCTCGGCACTGAATCCCCGGCGCTTGAGCCCCTCAGCATTAATGCCATGCGGCTGTGCATCGTAGCCAGCCGCAGTGACATAAGGCGGAATATCTTTAAATACCACAGAACCCACAGCGGTGATGATGTGTTCGCCAATTTGGCAGAACTGATGCACCAGTGTGAAACCGCCCAGAATCGCATGATCATAAATAGTGACGTGGCCGGCCAGCGAAGAGTTATTAGCCATGATAGTGTGATTGCCAACGATGCAGTCGTGCGCAATATGGACATAAGCCATAATCCAGTTATGGTTGCCTATTTTTGTCGTGCCTTTGTCCTGCACTGTCCCTCGGTTAAAGGTACAAAATTCACGTATCGTATTATGGTCACCGATTTCCAGCAACGTTGGTTCATCTTTGAATTTTTTATCCTGCGGTTTGGCGCCCAGCGATGAAAATTGAAAAATCTCGTTGTGTTTACCGATCGTGGTTGGCCCCTCAATCACCACATGGCCAGCAACTTTAGTTCCGGCATCAATACGAACGCCTGCGCCAATCGTGGTGAATGGGCCCACTTCTACAGAGCTGTCCAGCTCGGCTTTGGGGTCAATAATTGCAGTGGGGTGAATCAGGTTTTGCATGTGTAGTTACGTCTGTGACGTTCAATACGTTTATTTTTCAATCGCTTTAAGAATGCACATCATATTGGCTTCGGCGACCACTTCGTCACCGACTCTGGCAACACCGCTGTACTTCCAGATCCCTTTCAGAATGCGGTCAATCTTGACATTCAAAATAATCTGGTCACCAGGAGACACCGGTTTTTTAAAGCGGGCACTGTCAATGCCTGCAAAATAATACACGGAGTCATTGGTCGGCTTGGTACCCATTGTTTTGAAAGAGAGTAATGCCGCAGCCTGCGCCATCGCTTCTACAATCAATACACCAGGCATCACCGGATGATAAGGAAAGTGGCCAGGAAAATAAGGCTCATTCACTGACACATTTTTGACAGCAACGATTTCCTTACCCAATTCCATAGACAGCACGCGGTCTACCAGCACAAATGGGTAGCGATGCGGCAGGTGTTCCAAAATATCATGAATATCCATGCTATTCATTGCATTCTCAGCCATAGTCTCTCTCAATCTTCCGAATGTTTTTGTATATTACTTATTGCTTGCTCAAGCTGTTTGAGCTTGAGATTGTATTGGTCCAGATGGCGGATACTCGCTGCGGTCTTTAACCAATCCGCATGTTTCTGGAAAGGCATCAGGGCAGTATAGGTTCCCGGCTGTTGGATGGAACGCATAATCATGGAGCCTGGCGAAATGGTCACGCCGTCCGCAATATGCAGATGACCTAAAATCATGGCTGCACCACCGATTTTGCAATGGGCACCGATGACTGCGCTACCGGCGATACCGACACAACCAGCGATGACAGTATGCGCCCCTATGCGGACATTATGGGCAACCTGTATCAAATTGTCCAACTTCACACCGTCTTCTATCACGGTATCGTCCAGTGCGCCGCGATCTATCGTCGTATTGGCACCAATATCGACATGATGGCCAATCACCACCCGCCCGATTTGCGGTATTTTAACCCATTGCCCCTGCTCTTCCGCATAGCCAAAACCATCATTGCCGATGACTGCACCGGAAAAGAAATGGCAGTGTTCACCAATCACCGACCCATGTTTGATGACCACGCGTGGTTCAAGAATCGTGTGCGCTCCAATGTGTACACCGTCTTCAATCACACAGCCGGCACCAATTCTGACACCTTCTCCCAATACGACACCATCGCCAATAGTGACTTGCGCCGCAATCGTTAACTCGGCAGCCAATTGTACTCCTTCCCCTAGCACAGCACTCGCATGAATCTCGTTACGATATGGCTTGGGAGGATTAAACAAGGCTGACAGCCTTGCGAAATACGCATAAGGATTATCAGTCACAATACACGGCAATTGCGTCAAGTGCCGATGCTCAGCACGTAACACAATCGCTGAAGCCTGAGTACTCAGTAATGTTTGCGTGTATTTTGTATCATTGAAAAAGGCAATGGCGTCCTGTCCGGCATGAGCAAGCGAGGCCATGCGTGCAAGCGCTACGTGTTGATCGCCATCGACCTGGCCACCCAAAGCCGCAACAATCTGATGCAGTGTATAGCGTTGCGTCATAGGGAGTTATGCTTCTTTAGTGGCGTGTATGAAATAAGCTGACTACTTTTTGCCAAGTAACTTAAGGACTTTGTCAGTAATGTCTATTTTCTTGCTGGCATAGGCAACACCGCTGTATACCACCAGATCATAACCTTCGTTCTCAGACACTGTTTGTACGGCCTTGTTAATGCGCTCCTGCAATACGGCAAGCTCTTCATTTTTGCGTAAATTGATATCTTCACGCAGCTCACGCTGCTTGCGCTGGAACTCGAGACGCATATTGGTCAAATCACGTTCTTTCATACGGCGATCCGCTTCAGATATGCTCGTACGATCACGCTCCAAAGCACCTTCCAGATCGCGCATTTGCTTCTGCAACTTTTCCAAATCCAATGATCTTGGACTGAATTCTTTTTCAAGTTTTTTACCTGTTTCGGCTGTTTGCGGGGCTTCCTGCAATAACTTGTCCACCTGAACATAGCCAACCTTATACTCTGCAGCATAGGCAATATGGCTCCATGCCAGCATGGCAAGCAATAAAATCAGCATTTTTTTCATCAGGCTAGCCCCTCCTATACGCATGACTAAACAGTGACTGGCGCATTAAAACTGTTGTCCGAACTGGAACTGTAATGTTTGGGTGTCATCATTAGGCTTGCTGTTGAGCGGTTTCGCCAACACCAGCTTCAAAGGACCGAATGGGGATACCCAGGTCACACCTACACCAGTGGAGAACCGCAAGTACTCAGAGTTGATGGGATCATCCTTTCCATAGACACCACCGGCATCCACAAATGCACTCAGCCTGAACTGATTGGACTTGTTCACAAACGGTACAGGCATGAACAGTTCCACATTACCTACTACGCGTTTGGTGCCGCCTACTGCAAAATCGGAGCCTGTGCTAGGGTTGATGTCACGTGGCCCCAGAGATGAGTTCAGGAAGCCACGTACGCTATTGACGCCACCGGCATAAAAGTTTTTAAAGAAAGGGTAATTCTTGCCGCCATAGCTGTCTGCGTAGCCGAGCTCGCCATTCAGCATCAAGGTAAAATCCTTACCCATATCTTTATACCAGCTATGCTGGTAGTTAACTTTATAGTATTGCAAATCCAGTCCGGGCAATGACAAATCGCCTGACAGTCTTTGCAACACGCCCCTACGCGGGAAAAGGATGTTGTCGCGCGAGTCAAAGGTCCATCCAAGGTTAGTCACAATGGAGTTACTGCTACAACCTGAATTATTTTCACAGAATCTGAGGTACTGAATTGGACTGCTGTCAGACAATTCAACATCGGTTAAATCAAGTGTCACGCCAGCACTGATAAAATCCATTTCAGACATTGGCATGCCGAATCGCATCCCTACACCGTAGGACTGACTGTTATAAGTACCCACATTCAAGGTAGAAGAGTTTCTTCTGCTGGTATCCACATCACGTCGATAAACATCGAAGCCACGACTGATCCCATCCGGCGTAAAGTAAGGATCGGTATAAGATAAGGAGTAGATAGTGTTGTAGCTGCTGGTGTTGACTTGCAACGCCACGCGGTTACCAGTCCCCAAAAAGTTCGGCTGGTTGACATTAAAACCCAGTACGACACCGTCACTACTCGACAAGCCCGCACCAAACTGTACGCTACCTGTGGCTTTTTCAGCAACCGTGACATTCATGTCAACCTGGTCATTGAGACCGGGTACGGAAGGCGTTTCCAGCTCAACGTTATCAAAGAAATTCAAGCGCTGGATACGTTCTTTTGAACGCTTGATTTTATCTCCGGCATACCATGCAGACTCCAGCTGACGCATCTCGCGTCTGACTACGGAGTCGCGGGTACGCGTATTGCCCTGCACGTTAATACGACGTACATAGACTTTTTTGCCAGGATCAATAAAGAAGGTAAATGCAACGGTATGATCCTGCTTGTTGATTTCCGGGACTGCATTGACATTGGCGAACGCATAGCCTTCTTCACCAAGCTTCTCAGTCACCACCTTGCTGGCATCCGTCACTTTCTGACGGTTAAATATTTCACCATCCTGAATATTAATCAACTTCTTTAAATCTTCTTCAGGCAGCAGCATTTCACCAGCCAGTTTGGTTTGGCTGATATTGTATTTTTCACCTTCTGTCAGGTTCACAGTGATATATACATCACGCTTGTCGGGAGAAATAGACACCTGTGTCGAATCAATGGAAAACTCGAGGTAACCCTGATTCATGTAAAACGAACGCAAAGCTTCAAGATCAGCAGTGAGCTTTTGTTTGGAGTACTGGTCGTCTTTATTCCACCAGCTCATCCAGTTAGGCGTCGTCAGCAGAAAGTTCGCCCTGAGATCTTCTGTACTAAACAAGTGATTGCCCACAATGTTGATATCACGGATTTTTGCAACTGGTCCTTCCACAATTTCAAAACGCACGGCAACACGATTACGTTCAAGCGGGCTGGCAATGGCTTTCACTTCGGCACTGTATTTACCCTGTGATAAATATTGCCGCTTGATCTCCTGCTCAGCTCTATCCAGCTGTGCTTTATCAAAAATCTGGCCTTCGGCAATGCCGATCTGCTTCAAGCCCTCTTTAACCTTATCGGTCGGGAACGACTTGTTGCCGCTAAAATCAATTTGTGAAATGGACGGTCTCTCCTGCACGGTGACCACAAGCACATCGCCTTCCGCCTCAATGCGGACATCTTTGAAGAAGCCGGTTGAATATAGTGATTTGATGGCTTGTGCAGCCTTTTCATCACTCATCACGTCGCCTACCTGCATGGGCAAATAATTAAATACGGTACCAGCTTCCGTTCTTTGCAGACCTTCTACCCGAATATCCGAAATCACAAAAGGTTCGGTGGCATTGGCATTGAGGTGCATGGCACCGGCCAATAAAAACAACCACAGTTTAGAATGGGTCTTTTTTTTCATTAAATATGCTTTCAACCTGCCATGTAGCGATTGATGTCATTAAAAAATGCAATAAACATCAATGCCCCCAGAATACCGAAGCCAAGGCGCTGGCCTATCTCCAGCACCTTGTCAGGCAATGGTTCTCCTCGAATCAATTCCGCCATATGATACAACAAATGCCCGCCATCTAATACTGGAATTGGCAGCAGATTCATAACAGCGATACTGATACTGAGTAATGCAATAAACCCGATATAGGGCTTTATACCAAGATCTGCAGTTTGCCCGGCAGCATCCGCAATGCTCACCGGACCACTGATGGCTTTCAGTGATACCTGACCGGTCAGCATCCGGCCGATCATTTTGAGGGTGAAAACTACGGTATCCCGTACACGGCTGACTGCCAGAAAAGCAGATTCGGCTACACTGTATTCGCGCACAACCCTGTAAGGTGAAAAATCCACACTGTCCATATCCACTGCGGCACCCAAACGGCCAATACGTTGCCCCCCCTCCACCACGGCCTCTGGCAACAGCTTTAACTCAGACTGTAAGCCGTGCCGCTGATACTGGATGCGTAATGGTTTGGACGGATTAGCTCTGATTAATCTGACAAATTGCTGCCAATCCTGTACAGGCTTGCCATTGACCTGAATAATCTGGTCCCCCGCTTGCAAGCCGCTTTTCTCTGCCACTGAACCAGCAATAATCTCACCGACAACGGGTGGGATTTTGGGCATCAGCATGGACAAGCCAAGCTTGGCCAATACATCGCCTTCCGGCTCACCGGGCAAGTCAGCGGTTGGCAATACATGCTTGTGCGACTCGCCCTGCGGTGTACGTGTTACCACAACGAGGGAACGGTGTTCGAGCCAGCCTTGTAATAGTTGCCATTGCGCTTCTTGCCAGGTTTCTATGCCTTGTCCATTCAATGAAACGATGACATCGCCCTGGCGCAACTTGGCCTGTTCCGCAATCGATCCGGCTTCGACCGTGCCGATATAAGGCTTTATGCCAACCTCACCCTGCATCAGCAAGGCCCAATAGCATACAAACGCCAGCAATAAATTGGCCAGTGGTCCGGCAAAGACAATCCACATCTTGGCCCACACTGGCTGGCGATCAAAGGCTTTTGATGCATCGATGTTCACCGGAACAACCGTTGCCTCCTGCTGGGCTTCACGCCCATCAAGCATTTTCACGTAACCGCCCAGAGGCAATACAGAAAGCACCCATTCGGTGTGCTGGGGCGATCGCTGGTAACGATAGAGCACTTTTCCAAAACCAATGGAGAAGCGCAAAACGTGTACGCCACAGCTTTTAGCGGCCAGGTAATGGCCAAACTCATGAATGGTAACCAATATGCCAATGGCGACAATAAAGGCCAGTGCGGTCATCATGATGCAGTTTTCCGACAGGCACCACTGACAGCCTGACGACTTATTTTTTCAGATACAACGGCTCTTGTCTCCGCATCAACGGCCAACAACTGCTCAACCGAAGACACAGAGGTGACTGGCAGTTGCGCAAGCGCGTGTGCAATCAGTACAGGTATCTCCAGGTAAGCAATTTCTTCGCGTAAAAATGCGGCCACTGCGACCTCATTGGCTGCATTGAGTACTGCCGGCGCGGTGCCCCCCGCATTCAGGGCATCGTAGGCCAGTTGCAAACAGGGAAAGCGCGCAGTGTCAGGCGCTTCAAATTCAAGCTTGGCCACGTCGATCAGGCTCAGTGGCTTCACGCCTGAGGCGATACGCTCGGGATAGCCCAAGCCATAGGCAATCGGTGTACGCATATCCGGGTTTCCCAACTGTGCCAGAATACTGCCATCCACGTACGAAACCATGGAGTGAATCACGCTTTGTGGATGCACAACTACTTCAATTTTGGAGGCAGGCGCATTAAACAACCAGTGCGCTTCGATCACTTCCAGCCCTTTATTCATCAAAGTAGAGGAGTCTATGGTGATTTTTGCCCCCATCACCCAGTTTGGATGCTTTAAGGCCAATGCAGGCGTCACCGCCTGTAGCTGCTGTTGCGTGTAATGACGAAAGGGGCCACCCGAAGCCGTCAAAATAATCTGGTTTACACCAATGACGTCAAGCTGATCAGCGCCGTGTCTGGGCATCACCTGAAAAATAGCATTGTGCTCGCTATCAATCGGTAGCAATGTGGCCTGGCCGTGTTTGACCGCATCCATAAAAAGCTGGCCGGCCATCACCAGGGTCTCTTTGTTTGCCAGCAATATTTTTTTACCCGCATTGGCCGCAGCCAACGCCGGCAACAACCCAGCCGCCCCCACAATCGCGGCCATGACCATGTCGACTTCAGCATGCGCGGAGACGGCAACCAACCCCTCTAACCCACCCAGCACCTCTGTAGACAACCCTGCTTCATGACATCGATCACGCAGACGCTCGGCAGCGTGTGCATTTTGCATCACAGCGTAACGGGGGCGATATGTCACGCATTGTGCGAATAATGCTTCGACATTTTGAAAGGCAGTTAATGCAAAGACAGCGTAACGGTCGGCATGCAAGGCCATCACCTCAAGCGTCTGCTGGCCAATCGTACCGGTACTGCCAAGGATGGTGATTAATTGCAAAACAGCCTCTTAGAACGCATATGATTGTTGCATGTAATGAAACCAGAGTACCAGGCACAAACCCACTGGCAAGGCCGGAATGACGCCATCTATCCGGTCCAGCAGTCCGCCATGTCCGGGTAAGAACTGACCACTGTCCTTTAAATTGGCGCGCCGTTTGAAAAACGACTCAAACAGGTCACCATAGATTCCGGCAATGGTGATCACCCATAGGCAGCCCAGCACCCACCAGGTTGAAACCGCACCGGACAACTTTAACAGGCTGGCATAAACGGCCACTGCGAACAGTGCGCCAGCGACGCCCTCCCAGGTTTTACCAGGGCTAATGGCTGGTGCCAGCTTATGTTTACCAAATTTCTTACCTGCAAAATAGGCGGCACTGTCTGCAAGCCAGATCGTTGAAATAATCACCAGCAAGAACATGGGATTCAACTCCTGTGTCGTCACCAGCGCCATCCACAAGGACAGCATCAATCCTAAACCAACCAGCATGTTCACCCATTTCTGCTGAGGAAAGTAATGAAAGAATAAGGCAAGAGGGACCACCCCCAGCCAGAAAACTGTCGCAAGCAATAGCACCAGCAGTGATTGATAAAAAAACCAGTGAAATCCTGACTGGTGCAATAAAAACAGCAGGCACAAACCAGCCAGCGCCGAAAACAGCAGATAGCCCTTTTCCTGACCGGCAGTCAAGCCTAAAAAACCTGCCCATTCACGCACACCGACCAGTGCCAGAGCCATCATCAAGCTGGCCCATAACATCATGGAAGAGAAAAAAAGGGCTGGGATAAAAACTCCCAACAATACAATTGCAGTAATGACTCTGGTTTTTAACATGGTCTTACTCGGAAGCAGTTTCAGAAACCAGCTGCTCACTGGTACGGCCAAACCTGCGCTCACGCTGACGGTATGAGTTCAGCGCCTGTTCGAATGCAGCCTCATCAAAGTCCGGCCATAATGCCGGGGTGAAATAAAGCTCGGTATAGGCCAGTTGCCACAACAGAAAATTACTGATGCGTGTCTCCCCGCCTGTGCGGATAAACAGATCTGGCTCAGGGGCGTATGACATTGAAAGATATGGGGTCAGATCAGCTTCAGTGATCTCACGCGGGCCAGCTTTACTGAGCAACAACTGATTCACCGCATTCACCACATCCCAACGACCACCGTAATTCACGGCAATGGTCAGGGTCAGGCCGTTATTGGCGGCTGTTTTATGCTCGGCCTCCAGCATTTTCTGCTGCAAGGCAGCATTAAACTGACTACGATCGCCGATCAGGCGCAGGCTGACATTGGCCTCATGCAGCTTGGTCACTTCGCGATCAAGCGCTTCCAGAAACAAGCCCATCAAAAAGGTGACTTCATCTGGTGGCCGACGCCAGTTTTCACTGCTGAAGGCAAACAGTGTCAGATACTTGATTTCGAGACGCACACAGGTTTTGACGAGCTGGCGGACAGACTCCAATCCACGCTGGTGTCCGGCAACCCGGGGCAGGAATCGTTTCTTCGCCCAGCGGCCATTGCCATCCATAATCACGGCCACATGTTGTGGCAGATCGTGCGTCTCAGGCACTTGCTTGGTAGAGCTTGAAAAAAGACCCAAAACCTTATCCGTTCCCTGTTAGCGACCGTTTATACGGCCATCAAATCCACTTCTTTTTGCTGCAAAAGCTTGTCCACTTCAGTGACCGCTTTGTCAGTCATTTTTTGCACTTCCTCCTGCGCACGACGTTCGTCATCTTCAGAAATGGCCTTATCCTTTACCAGCTTTTTCAATGCATCGTTGGCATCACGACGTACGTTGCGAATAGCCACTTTCGCGCCCTCGCCCTCAGTCCTCACGATTTTAGTCAAATCGCGGCGGCGCTCTTCAGTCAACATCGGCATCGGTACACGAATCAAATCTCCGTTAGTCGCCGGATTCAACCCCAAGTCGCTGTCACGAATCGCTTTTTCTACCTTGGCAATCATGTTTTTTTCATAAGGCTGTACATTGATGGTGCGCGCATCACCCAAATTCACGTTAGCCACCTGATTCACGGCCACCATTGACCCATAGTATTCCACCATGACGTGGTCAAGCAAGCCGGCGTGGGCTCGGCCCGTGCGCACCTTTGCCAGATCTGTTTTCAACGATTCCAGCGATTTGTGCATTTTCTGTTCTGCAGATTTTTTAATGTCTTCAACCATTGTGTTTCTCCAATTTCGCAAGCATCCGGCTTAAGCCATGACGCGTGTTCCTTCATTCTCACCTAAAATGACGCGCTTGAGTGCACCTTCTTTAAAAATGCTAAACACCGCAATCGGCATCTTCTGGTCACGGCACAAAGTAAATGCCGTGGCATCCATGACTTTGAGATTTTTATTAATGGCTTCATCGTAAGAAACGATGTCGTAGCGGGTTGCGGTCGGGTCCTTTTTCGGATCGGCCGTATAAATACCGTCCACCTTGGTGGCTTTCAACACAATTTCCGCATCGATTTCCACACCGCGCAAGGCAGCGGCAGTATCGGTCGTAAAGAACGGATTACCCGTACCGGCTCCAAAAATCACCACTTTACCCTCTTCCAGGTAGCGGATCGCTTTTCCACGGATGTAAGGCTCGGCAACCGCTTCAATATTCAATGCACTTTGCACACGCGCAGCCATACCGGCGTGCTTCATCGCATCTTGCAGCGCCATGGCGTTCATCACGGTTGCCAGCATACCCATGTAATCTGCAGTGGCTCTATCCATGCCTTCAGCAGCCGGCGCCACACCACGGAAAATATTGCCGCCGCCAATGACGATGCCTACCTGCACTCCCATACTGACGATTTCTTTGACCTGCGCCACAATAGCAGTGACCGTTTCCCGGTTAATGCCATAAGCATCATCGCCCATTAACGCCTCACCAGATAATTTGAGGAGAACGCGCTTGAAAACAGGTTGTGCCATTGTTATTTATCCCAAATTCAAAATGTGCCTATTTAATCACAAAACACGGTTTTATGGGCCGTCAACCGGCCGATTAGCCATAAAAAAAGTGGAATCCGAAGAGTCCACTTTTATCTTTACAGCGTTTGCTAACGATTATACTTTAGCAGCAGCAGCCACCTCGGCAGCATAATCAACCACCGCTTTTTCAATGCCTTCACCGACGACATACATGCTGAAAGAAGCCACAGACGCATTTTTGGATTTCAGCAACTGCTCAATCGTTTGCTTGTCATCTTTCACAAACGCCTGGCTTAACAAAGTCACTTCTTTCAAAAACTTCTGCACAGTACCATCAGCAATTTTTTCCAGCATCGCCTCTGGCTTACCGGCCTCTTTTGCTTTTTCGATGGCCACACGGCGCTCTGCTTCAATCAGGGCTGCGTCAACACCGCTGGCATCCAGTGATTTTGGTTTCGCCGCAGCAATGTGCATGGCGATATCTTTACCCAAAGCCTCGTCGCCACCCACCAGATCCACCAGCACACCAATTTTGCTGCCATGTACATAGCTGTATAACTGGCCTTTGGCTTCAGTACGCACAAAACGGCGTGGTGTGATGTTTTCACCAATTTTACCAACCAGCTGCGCACGCACTGCTTCAGCAGTTTCGCCACGCATTGGCAAAGCGCCTGCCGCATCGATATCAGCTGGGTTATTTTCGTTAACAGTTTGCGCCAACTCACCAACAAACTTCAGGAACTCTTCGTTTTTGGCACAGAAGTCAGTTTCAGAGTTGACTTCAATCAAAGTGCCCAGCTTTCCGCCATTAGCAATGCTGATACCCACTGTACCTTCAGCCGCCACACGGCCGGCAGCCTTGCTTGCCTTGTTACCAAAACGTACACGCAGGATTTCTTCCGCACGGGTCATGTCGCCGTCAGCCTCGGTCAATGCCTTTTTACAGTCCATCATCGGTGCATCAGTGCGCTCACGTAAGTCTTTCACCATGCTTGCGGTAATTTCAGCCATTTATTACTCCTTTTGTTAGGATTCCTGCAATGAGGATTTATCTAGATATTCTTTTTTACAATACGCCAATCATGTGTCAGCCATATTGCATACGACACAATAGAAAAAGGGGCGCACCGCCCCTTTTTAAGCTGCATTTAATTACTCGGCAGCAACAGCCTCTGCAGGCACTGTTTCTTCCTGAGCCGCTTTAACGATTTCAGAAATCGCGTTTGCACGGCCTTCCAGAACAGCATCTGCCATGCCACGGGCATATAGACGGATCGCACGTGAAGAGTCATCGTTACCAGGAATCACATAAGCAATACCATCTGGTGAGTTATTGGTATCAACAATACCAATCACCGGGATACCCAACTTGCGTGCTTCAGTAATGGCGCCACTTTCATGACCCACGTCAATCACGAAGATCGCATCTGGCAAGCCACCCATTTCTTTAATGCCACCAATAGAACGTTCCAGTTTTTCAACTTCACGTTTGTAGCCCAAAGCTTCTTTTTTGCCGAATTTTTCGATACTGCCATCAGTCATCATGGCTTCAAAATCCTGCAAGCGCTTGATAGATTGCTTAACAGTTTTAAAGTTGGTCAACATACCACCCAACCAACGGTGATTGACATAAGCACAACCAGCACGCTGCGCTTCTTCTTTTACGATGTCACGGGCTTGACGCTTGGTGCCCACGAACAGAATACGACCCTTGTTTGCCGCCAATGTGCGCACGTATTTTTGTGCTTCTTCAAACAGTGGCAGAGTTTTTTCAAGGTTAACAATATGAATTTTGTTACGATCACCAAAAATGTACTCTGCCATTTTCGGGTTCCAGTAACGAGTCTGGTGACCAAAGTGAACACCAGCCTCCAACATTTGACGCATAGTCACTGACATAATAAGTCTTTCTATTTCAAAGGGTTATTCATTCACATGTATTCAATAACACCCTTGCGGGCACCCTATGTAAACACATGCATGGTTAATTGACGAAAAAGTCAATCCAAGATTATAGTGGATTTTACCTGCCCTATCAAGCAGTTGAACAACATGAGGCCACCATCACTAATGGTGCGCGTGCGGCTTCAGGTCATAATGTTTGTGCGGATGACTATGATTGGCATCAAACCACTGCTGTGCCATTGCATGGGCTTTTTGCACATCCGCCTTGGACAGTTTACTTGCTACAAAAGAGCGGTAAAAGTGGGCATCATCATGTCCGTTGCCAGCAGACAAATCCAGCCATTTATATGCTTCCAGCAGATCAACCTTAAGCCCTTCGCCATTCATGTACATCTTACCCAGATGAAATTGGGCGTTGCGGTCCCACCCCTTGGCCGCTCTTATAAACCATTGCTGCGCTTCTTCGAAATTGACTGTTTGCCCCAATCCAGTATAGGCCATCAAGCCCAAACCATATTGCGCTTCCACATGCCCTTTATCCGCAGCACGTACAAACCAACTCTTTGCACTCGATGGGTTCACATCCACACCCTGCCCATCGAGGTACATTCTGGCAACCTGATACTGGGCTTGCGCAAAGCCGCCATCCGCCGATCGCGAAAACCATTTAAAAGCCTCTGCGGGGTCTTTTTTACCCGCCTGGCCACTCACGAATGCCATACCCAAATTAAACTGGGCATCAGGACTACCCGCTTCGCCAGACTTCTTTAACCACTCCATACCGGCAGCTAGATTTTGTTTTACACCCTGGCCATTCACCAACATGACCCCCAAACTGAATTGCGATGCTATATGCCCCTTTTTGGCTGCACTTTCAAAAGCTTTGTAGGCGCGAGCAAAATCCTGTTTAAACTCTTTGGACCCTGTATAGTAAAGCAGCCCCAGGGAATAGGAAGCATCGACATGACCTTTACTGGCAGCGCGCTCAATCCAGCCAATGGCTTTTTTGGGATCATTTTGACCGACTTTACCGGACAGCATTAATGCGCCAAGATTGTATTGCGCATCCACATCTCCTTTTTTCGCAGCGGCTTCCCAGGCTTTCTGCGCCGCCATAAAATCCCCTTTATTGGCAGCCTCCAATCCCGCTTCAAAGCTGGCAAATGCATGTAGAGGCATCGCCAACATCAGTCCAGTGCATAAAATCAATCGAATAACTAACTGCATAATCATCCTTAAAAATATTTGTTATACCAGTGCCAACCCTTTAAGGTCAGCGCATTACAATTATGATAACAAACGTGCCATCACTCGAATTCAACAAAGTGGAAAGGGTAACCGGTTTAATTAAAATGGTCCCGTACCAATTGCGGCCACCGTTCAACCCAGCAACACTTGTGATCAAACCCTTTGATCACCTCCATTTGGACATCAGCCTTAACGGGGAAAAATGTGCGATAAGCCCAATATATGGCCGGCGGCACATTTTGATCCAGCTCACCCACAAAGTGCAACTGCCGGACACCCTGCAACTTCTGCCAGACGTCTGGAGGATTCATGGAATCATGCAAAGGACTTAACCCATGCAAATCAGTCCAGGCACGGTGATCAAGATTACCGGCCACAGTCACAATCGCATCCACATCCTGCCTTTGTGCTGCCATCAGAACGGCCAATGCTCCGCCTCCGGAATATCCAATCAACATCAGATGTTCAGCGCGTGCTTCCTGCTTTAGACGAGTAACAGCTGCATTCATTGCAGTCACCACCTCGGGTGCAAACCTTGCGTGGGTCCAATAAACAGAACGACAATCACGCTCAGCCAAAGACACATACTGACATGGCCTTGCCAGATAAACAACATTGCCAGCCAGCGTATCCTTCACAGCAAGAAATGGGACAATACTGTTCAATGGCGTAGGATTCAAGGCGGGTTGGTAGCGTGTAACCCATGACAGTCCGTCACCTTCAATATACACACGCATTTCCTCCCCCTCTAGTGCAGGAGATTGCCAGACACGCAAAGTAAAGTCCTGGGTAGAAATATCTCTCTGAATAAATCCATGCTGTGAAAAAAGCGAGGCTACAGGTTGCGTGCGCTCTGCGAGCTCCTGAGAGGCACAACTTGTTAGCAACCATAAACATGCAATGACCAAAAGAAGAATACGCATGCTTAATTCACTTTTTGTACGGGCAAATGCCAGAACAAATTTCTTCTAACATCAGGATGGCTTATTTTCCAGATACATCCGTCTACAAAATAATGATGGATACTGACAATAGAGGCCAGCATCACTGCCAATCCATACGGCTGTTCACTTGGAAACAATATCATGGGCAAGTAGAAAATCAGCACACCTGCAAAGACCAAAGCGCAGTAATAGCCCATTGTCGCACCCAAGAAAAAACTACGCTTTTTCGCAGGCAGAGGTGACATATTGGCAGCGATAGCGGCCTGATTCACCTGCATGCGTAATGGAAACGCAAGATACTGTAATGCATGCGACAACTGTACCAACACATAGGCTGCCGGCATTAACAGCAATACCCAATACCACAAGTAAATCGCCAACCAGGCAATCAATACCCGACGATCCGGCCAACGGCCCAACTGGCTTCTGATTGTGCACCAAATGACCAGCCCAATCACAAACGAAAGCACACAAACGACTGTCAGGCACTGCAACAATAACGGGATGTAAGACTTTATTGACCCCAACCAGGTGACTGGTAAATCCTGTGCACCCCAAACGACATGCCAGATGAGCAGTAAACGCAATCCTGAACGCAACAGCAGTTGCTGCCATGTGCCCAATATCAAGCCCGAAAGGCGCGAGAATGTCGCCATCATCCCCCAAGCTTGACCAGTGTAATGCCAAGCCAGATAAAAAGCCGCCACCAGCCACAAAACGTATGCAAGATCCTGATTAACACCCCAACCAGCTCCGCTGGCAGGCGCAGTTATCAGTGCAATCACCAGATAAACAAGCAAAGCCACCGGGACAAATAGGGTCGAGAAAGGATATTTTTTTATATTCTGCAGCGGGCGATAGAGTAAAGCGTAAGCGCCCATAAAATGCGGCCAGTTAATCACTGCCTGCAACACAATCGCTTGACTAATCACGGCCGTCATATTTGCAGCGCTCGGCTCGCTAAAGGCATAGACCAAGAGCAACAAGCCCATCACTACTACAGAGATACCGCCAGTCAGCCAAAAGTCCAGTGCAGGTGAAGCAATATAACCCGTCACTTGCGAGACAATCCTGTTTTTTTGATGACGCTTGCGTTTGCCAGCGGGCAGCGTTTGCCTGGAAGCAGGTCTATTTACAGAATCTGATAAGTGCGCCATAGAATTAAAGTTTCACCAAAAATCATCTGGATTGAAGACGATCCATCGCACGTAATGCCAAAGCTTGTATTGTGAGGCCAGGCGACTCCCCCCCTCCTGAACTTGGAAATACACTTGCATCGAGAATGTAGAGGTTGCGCCAGCGATGACTGCGACAATCAGCATTGACCACCGAATGGTTGGCATCATGCCCCATACGACAGGTGCCAAATACGTGCGTGGAGCTAAAAATATCATACGAACTGAACTCTTCAAATATTTTTGTTGCACCCATCGCTTTGAGGATGTCACGGCATTGCTTGGCCATAAAAGCAATGCGCTTAGTTGCCATCTCATCGACATAACTATGTATGCTTGCCACCGGCAAGCCATATACATCCTTTACAGCTGGATCCAGGCTCACGAAGGATTTTGGATGTGGCAAGCTCTCGCAAATACCACTTAGAGACACAACACGACCAAAAGTCTGGCGCATCTCCTGCTTATGCTGATGACCCCAGCCTTTTACGACTCTGGTGGCATAGCTGACAGGCCCCAGCAAATCTGACTCTGCAACAGAGGGTGAAAAACGGCAGCCGCCAATCACACCGGGGATTGCATCGGGAGCATTGTAATCCCAACAAATGCTGTCTACCGGTAACCCGCGATAACTGTCTAGATCACTGTGATAAAGCGCATTGCTGGACCACAACAGGGTTTCCATAAAGTTCTTACCAACTTGACCACTCTCATTGCACAGTCCATTGGGTGAGTCTGCACTGGAGGACATGAGCAACAAGCGCGGACTTTCAACCGCACCCGCCGCCAGAATCAATAAGGGCGTTTTGATAAACTGCTTTTTGCCGGCTGAGTGATATTCAACACCGGACACGAGGCCATTTACGCCTTCGGTGATAATACGGGTCGCAACACATTCTGTGCGTATTTCACACAAGCCACTGGCTTTTGCCAGCTGTAAATACGTAACATCAATACTGCCTTTGTCTTTACGTGGACAGCCTTTCAGACAGCAATTGCAATAATTGCAATTTAGTCTTTGAGCGCGCGGCTGAGGTAAAACTGCCAATGAATTCTCAACCAGCCGCATGCCTTTAGCCGCAAATCCTTTGCGCAATAAATGCGTGGTATAGCCAGTTGCATGCGGGGAGTATGGGTAAGGCGCGGAGCGGGGATGTATACCGTCATTCGCTGGACCAGCCACACCGACGATATTTTCAGCCTGCACGTAATAAGGCTCGAGCATGTCATAACTGACCGGCCAGTCAGCAGCAACACCATGTTGCGACCACATTTGCATGGATTTGGGATTCATGCGATGTGCTTCGCCAGTAAAATGCAATGAACTTCCGCCAACACCTCTCACATGATGATAAGCAAAAGCCACGCGCTTTGCCTCCGGATTTAAATACCCGGTCATGTGATTCCATGAGCGTAAATGTGCCCATTGCTTGCTCAAGGTTTGGTCCAGCACGTAGGTGTAACGCCCCTGTGATCCTGCTTTCTGCGGAAAAGGTTTCTGCCATCGCGATGTTCCAGCAAGATAGTCCTTATCAGGAGCGTAGGACGGCCCCGCTTCAAGAATCAACACTCTCAAGCCCTGCTGCGTCAAGGCATAAGCACTGGCACCACCACCTGCGCCTGCGCCGATAATGACGGCATCGTAGCGTTTCATTTAGTCAACTTCCCAGGTGGGCTGACGTACGTCAGGTATCCATGTGGTTGAGGCGCACCATAGAGCCTCAGGCTGGGCCAGATAGCTGGATCTGCATAATAGAAACTGAAAATATCTGCCCTGACGTGGTCAAAGAACTGTCTGGCAATCGTTCCTGACTGGCTGGCCTCGCTGAGCGCAACAATTCGCACACGCTGTTCTTCGTGCAACAGGCGAAAGGGCATATTGGCCATCGCTATGGCTTGAGTATCCAGCCACTGGCATCCGAGAATAAGGAGAGCGGTATAGTTTTGTATAGTCTGGGCATGGTTCAGCAAAACCTTATCTAGTCCCAATTGAGAAGCTGAAGGTGTTTCATCAGGAGGAATCAGAGTATCTATAAAAGAGACCAGAGCCCCAAGCTGAGAGGTTGTTAACGACGTTCCGGCCATTACAGAAAGTGAGGGCGCTAAAGTCAATGTAGACAACAGGGAAACTGATTGCAGACCCAGGCTCAAAAATTGACGTCTTTTCATGATTTAAACCTGATTAGATCAAGATCTGGTACTTGAGAGGGTTATCAATAAAGAAGAAGAATACTCGATATTGCAAGCAATACAAACTAATTTGGTAGCCTGGCAGGCTGTCAATACACCGCAAACAAAAGCCCCTGCATGGCAGGGGCTTTAGCATGCTTCAACATGTCATTCAAAATCGATAAGTGCCTGTGACTTGTCCATTGATAGCATCGTAACCGTCGCCCTTCTCTGTTCCCAGTTCAACGGCAACACCGACTCGCTCTGTTTTTTCCCAGTTGAGCTTGGCAGTTAACCCATAGACATCCTGATTTACTTTTTGGCCAACGCTCTCAAATTGTGCGCCACCACCGATAAACGAAGAGCTTGTATTCATGCCATCACGGATGAAGTCATGCCGCCAGCCAGCCTTGACAGATGGATGTAATCGGCTGCCATCTGCGAGCACCTTCAGCATCCCCAACTCCAGTCCCAGCAATGAGCGGACGCGGTCTGCATCACTGCTGCCTACGTTCAAAGAGAGTGCTCCCGCGCCCTTCTCACTAAATCCATCCTGTTCAATATGATGCGCTTCAATCCCCAGTGATGGCGTCAAGGTTAGCACTTCTGTGATGTAAAAAGGCATCCCTGCAACCAAACGCGCTCCATACATATCACCGTTAAAACTTCCTTTTGCGACGCCGGTGAGATGGGTATTTCGTTTAGTATCATAGTCCTGATAGGCGTAACTCAGCATGCCTTGCAAGAACCAGCGTTCAAAAGTCTTGGCAAAATAACCCGTGATCTGATATGTCTGAATACCAGCACTGTCCCCATTGCGGAAGTCATTCATATCCACATTGGTTTTGGCATATGCCGCGGCCACACCCAGTACCAAGCCATTGTCCAGCATGCGGTCCACACCGGCCATCATCCCAAACACCTTGCTGTCAGACCCGGCAAAACCACTCCGTCCAGCCTGATCGGCTTTACCGCCAAAGGCTTTCAACCAAACGGTTTTGTTTAAAGCCTCATCACCAGAAGACATGCCCTGCGCAGCCCCCCGTCCAGCATTGATGTCGCCACCATGATTCAGCATCGCCATATCATTCTGGCCAGACATGCCCACACGCAAATTATCCAGGCGCACTTGCACTGTATCGAGCGCAGCAGTCGTTGTATTAATTGCAGACTGGCTCATTACTTGACTTCGGTCAGGAGAAATCAGAAGCATGGCGTCCCGCTTGCTCTGTTCAGTCATTGCATCAAGGACAGCGAGTACTCCAGCCATCTGGCCCGTAGCGCCACTGAGCCCATCCAGCGTGGCTGCCACACCGGTTTGGTTTGCGCTGGCGATACTGACGTAATTGGAACCACCACCAAGCTGCGAGGCATTCACCACTTGCGACTGATTGATGGGCGCAGCTCCCGTCCCGTTAAACGTTCCGCTGGTGGTGTAAATACGATACCCTTCCCATGTGAACTGACCTGCTGATGCAATCACAGTCCAGGCAATTTGACCCGATGGATTCAAGCCAGCGGCAACCAGGGCGCTCGATTGAACACTCAAGGCAGTGCCGCTTTGGGAGCCGCCATTAGCGACAACGGTGTCATACGAAATGGTCTCATTCCAAGTGCCAATCGTCAGTTGAATGGCATCACCTGCCGACCAGTCACCACCAAAGTTAATTGTGACTCTGCCGTTATTGCCTCCTCCATTTTCGTAGGTCAGTTGCGTGACATTGAGGCCCTGCCCTGCATTTAAACTGATTGGTGTATTGTTCGAGGCTTGTGTAAACAAGTGCCCTGCATGGGATGCTGTAGTGAATAACAGTCCGACCAATATAATTAGCCATACCCGGTAGCTTTTTGGGATTAATAGATTCATAAAACGTTACCTGACAATGAATTGAAGTAGATCAAAAAACATTTGATTAAGCCCAATGGTTTCGGCTCGATCATAAAAATATAAAACATTTAAGAATGTTGTTACATTCAAATGAATATCGGCTATTTTGCAACCGAACTTAAAGCTGTTTTATGTAAAATTTTGAGAACTGATAGCCTTAATATAATCGAGGCAGCGCACAAGTAATTATTGAAAAAAACTTGTGTATTCACCTTAAATCCTTCAATTGCAAAAGGCTAAAAATACTTTATAAATTGAAAATGCATTAAAGCGCTTGCAAAAAAAGTATTTATAAAAAGCTGATACATGCTAATCTTACGGCCACTAAATTTTCTACTCAACCATCTGGTTAAAACGACATAAAGCACAGTCCCTGTAGCTCAGTAGGATAGAGCACATTCCTCCTAAGAATGGGGTCGCACGTTCGATTCGTGTCAGGGACGCCACCCCCCTCAGCCGCATGCACTGACATTGAAACTTGGTCAGAATGTGCGCTTCTTGCCTGCAATACAGGCTTATGAGTAAGATGTCATTTTTTGAATAGTGTGCACATATGCAAAGCAAGTGGATTTATCAGGCGGCATTGGTAATACAACAGTCGATACTGGCGCATGAGGCCGATATTGAATGCCTGGACCGGGAAATCGGCGATGGTGACCACTACATTAATATGAAGCGTGGCTGTGAAGCCATCAGCAAGATGGCTGATGATCTTGCAGGCTTGAGTGCACCCGATACGCTGAATAAAATCGGCATGAAGTTGCTCAGTACCATAGGCGGCGCCGCTGGCCCTTTGTTTGCCAGTTTTTTTATGGGTATGAGTAAACACCTTAAGAGTGCAGAAACAGCCACTATTCTGGAAATTGCATTGTCGTTTGAAGCAGGTGTGCAGGCAATCATGCAGCGCGGCAAGGCGCAAGCGGGCGAAAAAACCATGCTCGATGTATTAATTCCGGTCGCGACAACCTTCAAGCAGCTGGCTGAGCAAGGAACACCAGTGCTGGAAATTGCCAAGACCCTCAAACAGGTTGCCAGCACAGGGCTGGAATCCACCCGAAACATGCTTGCCACTAAAGGCCGGGCATCGGGCTTGGGGGAGCGTGTCATCGGGCATCTGGATGCCGGGGCCAAGAGCTGTCAGGTGATGATACATGCAGTGTGCGATCTGGTATTGGAAACAGAAACGCCGGGTTAAATAGCATCATCAGGAGACCATCATGAAAAAATTCATCAATGATGTAGACAATATGCTGACTGAAAGTCTGGCCGGGTTTGCCACTGCGCACAGCGAGCTAGTCTCTGTACAATTTGAGCCTACATTTGTCTGCCGCAAACAAAAAGCACAGAATAAAGTTGCGCTGATTTCCGGCGGCGGCTCCGGGCACGAACCCCTGCATGCAGGCTATGTAGGCAAAGGCATGCTTGACGCGGCCTGCCCTGGCCAGGTGTTCACCTCGCCCACGCCCGACCAGATGCTGGCAGCCGCCGAAGCCGTGCATGCGGACAAAGGCGTATTGTTTATTGTAAAAAACTATGCGGGCGATGTGATGAACTTTGAAATGGCGGCAGAAATGCTGGCATTTGAGCACGCCACCGTGCTGACTTCTGATGACTGCGCCGTCATCAATAGCACCTACACCAGTGGCAGACGCGGGGTCGCCGGTACGGTGATTATTGAAAAATGTGTTGGCAGTCTGGCCGAAAGTGGTGCTGACCTGGCTGCTTGCAAAGCCTTCGGCGATAAAATAAATGCCCGCACATCCAGCATCGGTGTTGCTCTGAGCAGTTGCACTGTGCCAGCCGCAGGACGGCCCACATTTGACATTTCAGAGAGTGAAATTGAAATGGGTGTCGGTATTCATGGGGAGCCTGGACGAAAGCGCGAACCCATGCGGGAAGCCGATGCGCTGGTAAGCGACATGGTAGCCGCCATACTGCACGATTTTGAAGCAAAAAAATTGCCACTCACAGGCGAAATTCTGCTCCTGGTCAATGGCCTTGGCGCAACGCCGCTGATGGAGTTGTATCTGATATACAACACGGCTGCCAAATTGCTGCAAAGCAAAGGTGTACAGATTGCCCGCAGCCTAGTCGGTAACTATATTACCGCCATTGATATGGCGGGCGCCTCATTGACCGTTTGCATTCTGGATGATGAAATTAAACGTCATTGGGACAGTGCAGTACATACGTCAGCGTTACGCTGGGGGCTTTAACGGTTACCAGCCAGTGTGATGATCCACCCACCTGAGTGCTAGCCAATACCACAGTGTCATTGGCAGCATAGATAAAAACCATTCCCAATCATCAAAAATAAATAACTGCGCCACCAGCGGTGCATGGCTGTAGCGTGACCACGGCAAACAATACAGTGTGAATACAGCACATATGAGAGTGAGCCAGCAAGCTGTTTGCCGACGACTCACTTGCGCATAGACAATTTTTACCCACCAGGGCGCTTGGTCAATATGTTGCATATCTCTTTCTTTTTAATGGTTGAATTTAAAGGTTAAATACGGACTGCCATAAGTCAGTGACCTGCGCGCGTTGCTCCAGCATCTCGTCATCAGCGACAACGGCCTCCTGACCTTGTAATTTGGCATGGTGAATATGGGTGCGATATGCACGGTAGGCCGCTGCAACCTGCTCTGCACATGCTGCGGAAGGCAGTAATCCTAAACTGGCACACCGCTGTAATAAAGCAATATTCCCAATATTCTCGGTCAGTTCAGGATGCTGCGCAGCAAACGCAAGCACCAGATACTGCACCATAAACTCCACATCGATAATACCACCCCGCCCCTGCTTGATATCGAACATGCCCACTTTGGGTTTATGGGCTTCGCGCATTTTTTCACGCATGTCCCGGATTTCTTTTTTCAGTGATAAAGGTTCGCGCGGCTGGCACATCATTTCACGTCGGATATGTTCAAAGGCCAACCCGATAGCCGCCTCTCCCGCCACAAAACGCGCACGGGTAATCGCCTGGTGCTCCCATACCCAGGCTTTGTTTTTCTGATAATCTTCAAATGCCTGCAAGCTGCTGACCAGCAGGCCACTATTGCCGTCAGGTCGGAGCTGTAAATCGGTTTCGTAAAGCAGGCCGGCATTGGTTAAGGTGTTAAACCAGGTATTCAGTCGCTGGGCAAAACGCGCATAAATTTCCTGCGCGTTTTCGGCCGCATCGTCATACAGGAAAATTATGTCCAGATCTGATAAGTAGCCAAGCTCCTTACCCCCCAGCTTGCCATAACCAATGACTGCAAACTGCGGTGTTTCACGGTGTTTAAAGGGCAGGTTGCGCCATACGGTTTGCAGGCTGACTTGCAGCACAACTTCTGCCAGCGCACTCAAGTCATCGGAAATGGCCTCCAGTGACAACGCGGTCATCAAGTCTTGCGCCGCAATTTTTAACACATGTGCATGCTTGAAATGGCGCATGGCATCCATTTGTGCTTCCACATCGCCAGACAGTTGCTGCATCAAGTGCGAAAGCTCGGCCTTAACGGCTGCCACATCGAGCCGCTTGAACAGTGTTTGCTTGTTGAGCAATTCATCCAGCAATATTGGATGCGCAGCCACATACTGCGCAATCCACGGGCTGGCCGCGCATAATTTTACAATCAGCGACAAGGCATCCGGAAACTCGGTCAGCAAAGCAAGATAACTGGCGCGACGGCAAATGCTTTCAAGCAAGTCAAGCGTCCGTATCAACGCAGTATCCGGGGTTGTGGCCTGTTGCTGGGCAGCCTCACGTAACAGCAAGGGCATCAGACTATCAAAGCGGCGGCGGCTGGATTCAGGCAATTGCTGGATCTTTTGGCTGTTACGCGTAGTTTGCAACAGCTGCCTGATATCTGCAGCCCGCGTGTAACCTTGTGATTGCAGCCACTGTTCGGCATCGCTGGCTGAGACAGTGCCTTGCCAGAGGGCAGACTCCTGCTGCAAGTCTTCACTCTGGGCATCTCTGAATGTATCGTCGAAAAAACGCTGTACCCTGTCCCTGTGGCTATTGAGCACCTGCATCAAGCTTGCCCAGTCTGGCAGCCGCAACATATTGAGCAAATACTGGCGATAGGTTTCCGACGTTGGCAAATCCTGTGTCTGCTGATCATCGATATACATCAATCGATGTTCGAGATTACGCAAGTAAACATAGCTTTCCTTTAATGCACTGACATCTTCTAGAGGCAGCATGCCGCGCCGCGCCAGACAATCCAGCACGGCAAGCGTGGGCTTGATTTGCAGGTCTGGCACCTGCCCGCCACGAATCAGCTGGAACAACTGGGCAATAAATTCGATCTCGCGGATTCCACCCCGCCCCAGCTTGATATTGTCAGATAAACGGCGCTGCACCACATCGCGCTGAATTTGCATTTTCAGATCGCGCATGGAGGCATACGCGTTAAAATCCAGGTACTTGCGGAATATAAATGGCTTGATCAATTTATTGAGCGCCTGCGATGGCCCATAGACCACGCGCCCTTTAATCCAGGCATAGCGCTCCCACTCGCGTCCATAATTCTGGTAGTAGTCTTCGAGTGCATCCAGATTACAGACCAGCGCACCCTCGGAACCAAATGGACGCAAGCGCATATCCACCCGAAACACAAAGCCATCTGCGGTCACCTCATCAATCGCAGCAATCACCTTTTTACCAAGTCGCGTGAAGAAATCCTGGTTGCTGATCGCCTTGCTGCCGTCGGTTACGCCTTCGTCTTCATAGGCAAAAATCAGGTCAATATCCGACGAAACATTGAGTTCCAAGCCACCCAGCTTACCCATACCCACCACAATCAATTGCTGCGGCAAGCCCTGCGCATTACAGGGGGTGCCATAGACTTCACTCAACCGCGCATGGTAAAAATTTACCGCACCGGCAATGGCAGCCTCTGCCATGGCACTGGTTGTCTCGACCACTTCATGAAAATCCGCCAGTGCATTCAGGTCGCGCAAGATCATGTGTGCGACCAAAAACTGACGATTTCGTCTGATTTGTTGCAAAAATGCTGCTTCTTCAGAAATTATTTTATCTAAAAACAAACACTTAACGTCTTCACTCTTATATCTTTTATATAAGTTATCTACCAGATCATGTATAAAATCTGTATGTTTCGTAACGAATCTGGCAAAAAAGGGGCTGCACTGCGCTGCATGTAGCAAGTATGCGGCTTCTGTAGACGGAATCTGCTTTTCTGTTAGAATTTGGTCAAGTTGTTGCATGCGATATCGCTCTACTTTAATGGTGTGGTGATGCCTTGCGCGCTCGGAGAGTTTGTCAATTTAGAACCAGAATAATAATACCTGAGGTTCAACCTTACTTTCATTTTTTGACATTGATTTTTGGGGGACGACATGTCTATCGAATCTGTACTTCACGAACACCGCACATTCACGCCGGAAGAGGCTTTTTCCAGCCAGGCGGCCGTGCCCAGTATGCAGGAATACCATCGCTTGTGTGCAGAAGCCGCACAAGATTATGAAGGCTTTTGGGCCAAGCTGGCACGTGAGTTGCTGGTCTGGCACAAGCCTTTCACCAAGACCCTGAACGAGAGCGAGGCACCTTTCTACAAATGGTTTGAAGATGGCGAACTCAATGTCTCAGCCAACTGCCTGGATAGGCACCTCAACACCATCCCGAACAAAACGGCCATCATTTTTGAAGCGGATAATGGCGATGTCAAAAACGTCACCTACAAAGAGCTGTACCATCAGGTCTGCCAGTTTGCCAACGGTTTAAAATCGCTCAATCTGGTCAAAGGTGACCGTGTCATTATTTACCTGCCCATGGGTATTGAGGCCATAGTGGCCATGCAGGCCTGTGCGCGTCTGGGCATTATCCATTCGGTGGTATTTGGCGGATTCTCGGCCAAGAGCCTCAATGAACGGATTATTGATGCGGGGGCCGTGGCGGTGATTACTTCTGACGGCCAGTTCCGTGGCGGTAAAACCTTACCACTCAAACAGGCCGTGGACGAAGGCATGGCCATGGGCGGCTGCGACAGCATCCGCAACATCGTCGTCTTCCAGAAAACCGGGCAAGAAGTTGCCTGGAGCAACCAGTGTATCTGGTGGCATGACCTGATTGCCGGTAAAGCAGACACCTGTGAGCCGGTGATGGTGGATGCCGAGCATCCACTGTTCCTGCTGTATACCTCAGGCTCTACCGGCAAACCCAAGGGCGTACAACACAGCTCGGCAGGCTACCTACTGCATGCCATGAACACCATGCGCTGGACTTTTGACATTAAGCCGGAAGACATTTACTGGTGTACTGCTGATGTGGGCTGGATTACCGGCCACAGCTATGTCACATATGGGCCGCTGGCCATGGGGGCCACACAAATCGTGTTTGAAGGTATCCCGACCTACCCCAATGCCGGCCGTTTCTGGCAAATGATACAACGCCACAAGGTCAGCGTCTTCTACACCGCACCGACGGCCATCCGCTCGCTGATTAAAGCTGGTGAAATGGATTACACCACCCATCCCAACCACTTTGACTTGTCCAGCCTGCGTTTGCTGGGTACCGTGGGTGAACCCATCAACCCCGAAGCCTGGATGTGGTACTTTGAGCAAGTCGGCGGCAACCGCTGCCCGATTGTCGATACCTTCTGGCAAACCGAGACTGGTGGCCATGTGATTACCCCGTTGCCAGGCGCCACGCCACTGGTGCCGGGCTCTTGTACCCTGCCCTTCCCTGGCATTGATATTGACGTCGTGGATGAAACCGGCAAGGACATCCCCTGGGGCAATGGCGGCCTGCTGGTCATTAAAAAACCCTGGCCTTCGATGATACGCACCATTTACAACGACCCGGAGCGCTTCAAGAGCAGCTACTACCCGGCAGAACTGGGCGGCAAACTGTATCTGGCTGGCGATGGCGCTATCCGTGATACCAAAACTGGTAATTTCACCATCATGGGCCGCATTGACGATGTACTCAACGTCTCCGGCCACCGTCTGGGCACCATGGAAATCGAATCAGCACTGGTCGCCAACCACCTGGTGGCAGAGTCAGCCGTCGTTGGCAAACCGCACCCGATCAAAGGTGAATCCGTGGTGGCTTATGTGGTCCTCAAGGGCAAACGCCCGGAAGGCGAAGAAGCCAAGAAAATTGTCGCCGAATTGCGTGACTGGGTCGGCAAGGAAATTGGACCCATCGCCAAACCCGATGAAATCCGCTTTGGTGACAACCTGCCCAAAACCCGTTCCGGAAAAATCATGCGCCGCCTGTTGCGCAGCCTCGCTAAAGGTGAAGAAATCACTTCGGATATTTCCACGCTGGACAATCCCGCCATCCTGGAACAATTGAAACAACCAGTGAAGTGATGAATCAAGTTTAGCGGAATGCGGGATTGCGACGCAGGCTAACCCTCAGGTTAAGCGCGAAGCGCGGCCGAAGCCACAACCCCGCCATTCTTGACCAACTAAAGGAAGTCGTGAAGTAACCCGCCTGTATTCACACGCAGGCAGGAAAACGTAGTCTGGCAGAATTTTGACGAACAACCTTCCAGGCAAACAACCGGTCAGTCAATGTGACATGCAACAGTCAGTGTGCTGAGATGGCATTCAGAAAGTAAGTAATGGAAGGTTTGATTATCCTGATTGTATTCGCGGCGGTTGTCATTTTCCTGATGCGAAAATAATCCGGCCAAGTGCTTGTTTTAGTTAAAAGTCCTTGATTGAGTTAGAATAGCGCTTTTTTCAACAGCGCTATTTTTTCATGTCCAGTTTGCAGCAAGAAGTTGAACGTCGGCGTACCTTTGCCATTATTTCCCACCCGGATGCGGGTAAAACCACCCTTACCGAAAAACTGTTATGGTTTGGTGGCGCGATTCAGGTCGCCGGTGAAGTGCGTGGACGTAAAGCCGCGCGTCATGCCACCTCGGACTGGATGGAACTGGAAAAGCAACGCGGCATCTCGGTGACTTCGTCCGTCATGCAGTTCCCCTACCGTGAGCATATGGTCAACCTGCTGGACACCCCAGGCCACGATGACTTTTCTGAAGACACCTATCGTACCCTGACCGCGGTGGATTCTGCGGTGATGGTGATTGACTCTGTGAATGGCGTGGAAGCGCAAACCATCAAGCTGCTCAACGTCTGCCGCATGCGCGATACACCGATTATCACTTTCATCAACAAGCTTGACCGCGAAAGCCGCGCGCCCATCGAGTTGCTCGATGAAATCGAAACCACACTGGGCATGGAGTGCGCACCTATGACCTGGCCTATCGGCATGGGTAAGACTTTTCGTGGCGTCTACAGCCTGGTCAACGACAGTATTTTATTCTTTGACCCACGTGCCGAAAAAGGCACGTCAGAAACCATACAAGGCATCGATAACCCGCGTCTGGATGAGCTGATAGGCTATCAGGCACAAGAGTTACGTGTCGATATCGAGCTGGTGCGAGGCGCCTCTAACGAGTTCAACAAAGAACGCTATCTGAGTGGTAAGCAAACGCCGGTGTTTTTTGGCTCGGCCGTGAACAACTTTGGCGTGCAATCCCTGCTGGATGCCGTGGTGGACCTCTCGCCACCCCCGCAAGCCCGCCAGACAGCCACCCGTACCGTGGCCGCCAATGAAGAAAAATTTGCAGGCTTTGTGTTTAAAATTCAGGCCAATATGGACCCCAAACACCGTGACCGTATCGCCTTTTTGCGCGTGTGCTCGGGCCGGTTTGAACGCGGTATGAAAATCAAGCAGGTGGCCTCGGGCAAGATGCTCAACGTCAACAACGCCATCACCTTTATGGCGCAAGACCGCACCATCATGGATGAAGCGTACTCGGGCGACATTATTGGCATTCCTAACCACGGTACGATTAAGCTTGGCGACACATTTACAGAAAATGAAGCCCTAAAGTTTATCGGCATCCCCAGCTTTGCTCCGGAATTCTTCCGCCGAGCCAGGATTAAAAATCCTATGAAAATGAAGCAGCTACAGATTGGACTTAAACAACTTTCTGAAGAAGGTGCTGCGCAACTGTTCCGCCCCTTGCTCTCGAATGATTTGATTTTGGGCGCAGTCGGCATGCTGCAATTTGATGTCGTGGCGCACCGGCTGGAGCACGAATATGGCGTCGACATGGTGTTTGAACCCTATGACTGCTACACCGCGCGCTGGCTCAAAGGCTCAGACGCAGATTTAAAAGCGATTGCAGACAAATATGGTTTTAATGTGGGTCTGGATAGCGCAGATGATTATGTCTATCTGGCGCCCAACCGCGTCAACCTGCAAATGGCGCAAGAACGCTATCCGGACATCCAGTTTATGGAAACGCGGGAAATCGCCTAAATACTGGCGATTGCATCACCGGATAGCCTGAGATGTCCACGTTAGCGCAGCCTGATTTCCCGTCGGGTGTCATCAAGGCATTATCGCTCAAGCAACCCTTTGCGTGGCTGATTGCAAACGGCTATTTACTGGTCGATGACCGCAGTTGGGGCACATCCTACCGTGGGCCCATCCTCATCCATGCCAGCAAAGGGCTGTATGAAGCGTATTATCAGTACATCAAGTCCCATACCGACGTGCCTATCCCTGACAGGGATAAACTGGAATATGGTGGTGTGGTTGGCATTGCCCGCCTGGTGTTGTGCAGCAAGCCGGGAGAGTTACCCGCTGGCATTCGTGACGAGCAACGTGCCCACTTTGGCGGTGTGCATCAGGCGTATTATGGTTTTTTATTTGAGCAGGCAAGGCCATTACCGCTGATGCCTTGCGCTGGCAAACTTGGTATTTTTGAGATCAATGTCGATCAGCTGCTGGCTGCGCCGCCAGCGGCACAGTCCGAATTATTTTAATGTATCCGTTTGACAGGCATCTGCCTGCCTGGCGTATAAAGCGTATTGATAAACATTGGAGTCATGATGAAAAGCCGTTGTCCATGCCATAGCGGCACTGCCTATACAGACTGCTGCCAGGCCTTGCATGCAGGTGCGGCAGCGCCCAATGCCGAACGTCTGATGCGTTCGCGCTATAGTGCATATGCGCTTAAATTGCCTGACTATATTTTAGACACCTGGCATGCAACTACCCGTCCTGCCAGCCTGTCCCTGGCCGAGTTAAATGGCATCAAATGGTTAAAGTTGCAGGTGTTGTCTTACCGCCAGACCGATGCCAGCCATGCCGAAGTGGCTTTTGTGGCCACCTATCAAAGTGGGCAGCAGAAAAAGTCACACCTGGAGGAACACAGTCTGTTTGAGTGTGTGAATGGACGCTGGTTGTATCTTGGTGAAAAAGGGCCACTTACATAAAAACTAGTCGGGCCTAAAAACTAGTCTGGACCGTAAAAGCTGACCAGCTTGGCAAATGATGGTGAAACCCGTGCCAATTTCGGTTCACTCAGCCAGTCTATAATCGCCAAATTAAGTTCATGCGGTGTCACGCGCGCATCCCCATCCTGATCCAGCGTATGCATGAGTTGTTTTACCTCATGCTCACTGACATCTTCCAGCGCGCGACCCAGTTCACGCTGCCCCAGATAGCCACGCCTGTCCACATCCAGCCGCAAGAATATGTTCTGCGTAAACTGTGCACTTACCGTACAAATAATACTCGCCATCCCCGCGCTCCTTCACACTTGCTTTGAATCACGGGCTTATTGTAGGCGGCGGCTGTTGTAAAGGGTGTATCGTACTGTAACGCTTTGTATCGCATTGTCTGCTTAACAAAAAGCCCGCCATCAGGCGGGCTTTTAATTTGATCAGAGGCCCTGCTTCAGGCTTTCCATGATAAACGGGTCGAGGTCGCCATCGAGCACGCCTTGCGTATTACCGATTTCAACATTGGTTCGCAGGTCTTTGATGCGGCCCTGATCCAATACGTAGCTGCGAATCTGGTGTCCCCAGCCGATGTCGGTTTTGGCGTCTTCCAACGCCTGCTTTTCTTCGTTGCGTTTACTTAACTCAAGGTTATATAACGCCCCCTTCAGCATGTTCATCGCTTCTTCTTTGTTGCGATGCTGTGAACGGTCATTCTGGCATTGCACCACCACATTGGTCGGCAAGTGGGTAATCCGCACGGCAGAATCGGTTTTGTTAATGTGCTGGCCACCGGCACCACTGGCGCGGTAAGTATCTATGCGCAAATCAGCAGGGTTGATTTCAATTTCAATGGAATCATCCACTTCAGGGAAGATCTGCACACTGGCAAAACTGGTGTGACGCTTGGAGTTGGCATCAAACGGCGACTTACGCACCAGACGATGGACGCCGCTTTCCGTGCGCAAGGTGCCAAAAGCGTAATCGCCGGTGACTTTAATCGATGCGCCTTTAATGCCGGCAATATCGCCCTCAGACTCTTCCAGCACTTCCACCTTGAAGCCTTTACGCTCTACGTAGCGTAAATACATGCGTAACAGCATGCCTGCCCAATCCTGCGCTTCTGTACCGCCACTGCCTGACTGAAACTCGATAAAACAGTTATTCGCATCCATGGGTTGCGAGAACATGCGTTTAAACTCCATGTCAGCGATGGTTCTTTCGATTTTCTGCACATCGTCGCTGACGCTTAACAAAGTATCGTCATCATTTTCTTCACGCGCCATATCAAACAGTTCGCGGCTGTCGCCCAGCGACTGCGAAACGGCATCCAGCGTCATGACCACGTTTTCCAGCATGCGCTTTTCTTTGCCCAGTTTCTGCGCTTTTTCAGCGTCATCCCAGACTTTCGGGTCTTCGAGCAGTCCGTTGACTTCCTCTAAACGCTGCTGCTTGTTTTCGTAGTCAAAGATACCCCCTGAGCGATTGGTGACGTGCACTTAAATCATTGAGCGCATTGGCAATAGCATTGAGTTGTTCGGCTTCCATAATCTCGGTCTAGGTCATGTAAAAGGCGCTATTATACAGTAGCTGTGCCAACGGTTAAGACCGTATCCCGCTATCCATGCAGCCCGCCCGTATATATTTTTGTCACATAAGCTGTCACAAAATAGTAAAATAATTGTCACAAAACTTGATACCTACAGGGAGCTCTCAATGGCGAATGCCACTTTTGGCCGAATCATGGCTGCAATCACCCCCAGAAATGAAAATTACTTTGTACTCTTTAACAGTCTGGCTGATTGTGCTGTACGCGGTTCCAAAGTGCTGGCCCTGATGGCCGCTGTCGTTGATCAGGCAGGCTTCCAAACCCATTTTGCAGAAATCCGGAAAATCGAATCTGAAGCGGATGAATACACCAAAGAAATTTTGCTTTCGCTGCACAAAACCTTTATTACCCCGTTTGACCGCCGGGAAATCCGTGAATTGGCCATGGCGCTGGATGACATCATTGACTATATGGAAGCCATTCCACAAAGTGCCGAAATCTACGGTCACACCAAATTCACCCCTGAAATGGTCGCACTGGCGCAAATCCTGTTGCGTGCTTCCGAAAAAGTACAGGATGCCGTCCATATGCTGTCTGACATGAAAAATGCCGAGCGCATTTTACGTACCTGTGAAGAAATCAGCAAAATTGAAGGCGAAGCCGACCATATTATGCGTTCTGGCATGCATCGACTGTTCTCGGAAGACCATGATGCCCGCACGCTGATCCGCTCAAAACAATTGTACGATCTGTTTGAAGAGGCTGTAGACAGCTGTGAAGATGTCGCCGACGTGATTCACGGCGTTGTACTCGAACGTATCTAGGATCAGTCATGGATCATGTCATTCTCGTCATGGCGGTGCTGGTCATCGTCGCTTTGATTTTCGACTTCATGAACGGCTTTCATGATGCAGCCAACTCGATTGCACTCATGGTTTCCACACGCTTACTCACGCCGCAGGCGGCGGTGATCTGGGCGGCCTTCTTTAACTTTGCGGCTTTCCTGTTTTTTGGCCTGCATGTGGCAGATACCGTGGGCAAAGGTATTATCGACCCCAATATTGTCAACAATACAGTGGTATTTGGCGCCTTGTTTGGTGCCATTGCCTGGAACGTGATTACCTGGTGGTTTGGTATCCCCTCCTCCTCCTCGCATGCGCTGATTGGCGGCCTGATTGGGGCAGGCATGGCCCACTCCGGAACCAAAGGCGTGATTATAGGCAGTAAACTCATCAGCACCGGCATTGCGATCATCCTCTCCCCACTGTTTGGCATGTTACTGGCGATGATGCTTTCGATTGGTATTTTGTGGGCATTCCAAAAGTCCTCACCCTATAAAATCGAGAGTCGTTTCAACAAAATGCAATTTATCTCATCTTCATTGTTCAGCCTCGGTCACGGTGCTAACGATGCGCAAAAAACCATGGGGATCATTACGGTATTGCTGTTTGCCAATGGCTATTTGCAAGGGGATTTCCATGTACCGTTCTGGGTGGTGCTTGCCTGCCAGCTGGCCATGGGATTGGGCACCCTGTTTGGAGGATGGCGGATTGTGCGCACCATGGGCATGGGCATTACCCGCATTCGCCCGACCGGGGGCTTCTCTGCCCAGACTTCCGGCTCAATTGCCCTGTTTTTAGCGACCAGCCTCGGTATTCCCGTTTCAACCACCCACACCATTACCGGCGCCATTGTCGGGGTAGGACTGTCACGCAGGGCTACTGCCGTGCGCTGGGGCCTGGCTTCGCGCATTGTCTGGGCATGGGTGCTCACCATCCCCTGTGCCGCGATCATGGCCGCCTTTGCTTATCATATTGGCAAAGGCTTTTTATAAGGCATTCAGTAACAAAAAGGCGCACTAGGCGCCTTTTTCAGTTTTTGTCACATTTTTGTCATATTAAGTTTCTATGATGCCCTTCATTACAACAGACAAACACACTAGGAGTGTATAGATGAAATCCCAGCTGTTTCGCAACGCTTTAATGCTCTCTTTAATCACACAGGCATTCAGCATGAGCACATCCGCTATTGCCGCTGAAAAGATTATCAAAATTGATGGCTCAAGCACGGTGTACCCTATTACTGAAGCGGTCGCTGAAGAGTTTCAAAAAGCCAAAGGCATAAAAGTCACAGTGGGCGAATCTGGCACAGGCGGTGGTTTCAAAAAATTCTGCCGTGGTGAAACAGATATTTCCGATGCCTCCCGTCCAATCAGCCAAAAAGAAATCGATGCCTGTAAAGAAGGTGGCGTGCAATTTATTGAATTGCCGATTGCTTACGATGCATTAACCGTTGTTGTGAATGCAAAAAATGACTGGGTGAAGCAACTGACAGTTGCCGAGTTGAAAAAAGTCTGGGAACCAGGCTCTAAAATTAAAAACTGGAAACAATTGAATGCAACTTACCCCGATAAAGCCATGAATCTGTATGGCCCGGGGACTGCATCAGGCACTTTTGATTACTTTACTGAAGCTGTCAATGGTAAATCCAAGGCCAGCCGCACAGACTACACACCTTCTGAAGATGACAATGTCCTGGTACAAGGCGTCTCAGGCAACCTGGGTGGCATGGCTTATTTTGGCATGGCCTACTATCAGGAAAACACTGACAAGTTGAAAGCGGTACCTGTGGTGGCCAAAGAAGGCGGTAAACCGGTATTGCCCTCTGAAGCAACGGTGATGGATGGTACTTACCAACCGCTTTCACGCCCGATATTTATCTATGTGAATGCCACTTCTGCAGCGTTTAAACCTGAAGTAAAAGCATTCGTAAACTTTTACCTGGACAACGCACCAGAACTGGTAAAAGAAGTGAAATACGTGCCATTGCCAAAAGAAGATTATGATGCGGTAAAAACACATTTCAAAGCGATGAAACCAGGTACCGGATTTAACGGCACCTCAGAAGTGGGTATCAAAATCACTGACTTGCTTTCCAGAATCAAATAATATGAAAAACGGGGCTACACCAGCCCCTTTTTTTCAGTCTTATTCGATATTCAAGTGGTTTATCCGCTAAAATTCAACTCTCGGCAGACCAACATATTATGGCGACCCAAGCAATGCAAGCACCCATGGAATTGACCATCAGTCCCAGACTGGCAAAAAACATCCGTAGAAACGTCAAAGAACGCATCATCGAGCTGATTTTGATGCTGGCAGCACTGACAGCCGTCGCGACCACGTTTGCGATTGTCGGGGTGCTGTTGTACGAGTCACTCAGCTTTTTCAAGACGGTCTCTGTTGTTGAATTCTTCACGGCCACCGAATGGACGCCGTTATTTGAAGATGCGCACTATGGCATCATGCCGCTGGTCTCTGGCACATTGACAACTTCTGCGATTGCACTGGCAGTGGCTGTGCCTATCGGGACGATTACGGCGATCTTCCTGTCCGAATTTGCATCGCACAAGGCACGCGAAACGGTCAAGCCGATTCTCGAGCTTCTGGTAGGTGTACCCACCGTGGTCTTTGGTTATTTTGCCTTGTTTTTTGTGACACCATTGCTGCAGTCAGTCTACCCGGAGTTACCCAGCTTCAACATGCTGAGTGCTGGGATTGTGATGGGTGTGATGATTATTCCTTACATTGCATCCTTGTCAGAAGATGCCATGCGGGCGGTCCCCATGAGCATGCGTGAAGGTTCATACGCCATGGGTGCAACCCGCTTTCAAACCGCCATCAAAGTAGTGGCTCCCGCCGCGACTTCTGGCATTGTGGCTGCCTATATTTTAGCGATCTCGCGTGCTGTTGGTGAAACGATGGTGGTTGCAGTTGCGGCTGGTCAGCAACCAACATTAACGTTTAACCCGCTTGAAGGTGCGGCAACCATTACGGCTTACATTGTTCAGGTCGCCATGGGAGATTTGCCGCATGGCAGCATCGGCTATCAAAGTATTTTTGCCGCGGGCCTGGTGTTGATGGTGATGACATTGTCATTCAATATTATCGGGCACTGGATACGCAAAAAATATCGCGAACACTATTAATTAATAGCACTTGCAATAGCACCTGTCTCAATATTGACATATCGCATCTATAAACTTAAAGCTAAACGCTTAGCTGTAAAGAGACCATCACATGGAACATAAAGCCTCCGTTATTGAAAATCTGGCCGAAGTGCGTGCCATGATCAAACGCCACAAACGTAATGACACCTTATTTGCTGTCATTGGTCTGTGCGCATTAATGCTGGGTCTGATTACCCTGATGCTGCTGTTCTGGCAATTGATTGCCGACGGCTACCCAAAATTCACCATCGATTTTTTAACCGAGTTTCCTTCCCGCCGGGCAGGTAGTGCAGGCTTGCTTTCAGCCTGGGTAGGCTCGTTGCTGGTGATGTCGGTCACTTTTCTGACAGCCGTCCCTGTCGGTGTGGCGGCTGGCTTGTATCTGGAAGAATACGCACCAAAAAACTGGTTTACCGACCTGATTGAAATCAACGTTTCCAACCTCGCGGGCGTCCCTTCCATTATTTATGGCTTGCTCGCGCTGGGACTGTTTGTCTACATACTGGATCTGGGGCAAAGCATACTGACCGCTGGCCTGACCTTGGGCCTGCTGATCCTGCCGATTGTCATTGTCTCGACGCGGGAAGCGATCCGCGCCATCCCGGTCTCCATCCGTGAAGCCGCTTATGGGGTGGGTGCCACCAAATGGCAGGTGGTGTATGACCATGTATTCAAATACTCTTATGGCGGCATTTTGACCGGTGTGATTATTGGCATGGCCCGCGCCCTGGGTGAAACAGCGCCCATTATCACCATTGGCGCGCTGACCTTTATCGCATTCTTGCCGCCTAGCCCAATCACTGCCGAACCGCCATTTTTAAATTTTGAATGGCTGTCCTCAGGATTTACCGTGATGCCGATTCAAATGTTTAACTGGCTGTCACGTCCTGATCATGCATTTCATATCAACGCAGCCGCTACTGGTGCATTGATTATCATCGTCACTCTGCTGATGAACGGTACAGCCATCTGGTTGCGCTACAAAATTCGTAAAAACATTAAATGGTAATGCCACCAAAACGATATTAGGAAACAACATGGCGAACATTAACACTGCAATTAAAGCTGAAGCACGCGACCTGAACTTCTTCTACAGCAACGGCGCACGTGCCCTCAAAGGGATTTCGATGCCTTTGTATGAAAATAAAATCACAGCACTCATTGGCCCTTCCGGCTGCGGAAAATCTACTTTTCTACGCTGTTTCAACCGCATGCATGACCTCTATCCAGGCAACAAATACCAAGGTGAAATCGTCATGTATCCTGACAACACCAATGTGCTGGATGCGGGCGTGGATCCGATTGAAGTGCGCATGCGCATCAGCATGGTATTCCAGAAGCCCAACCCTTTTCCTAAATCCATTTATGAGAACGTAGCCTACGGTTTGCGCGTGCGCGGTGAAAGCAACAAGCGCATCATGGATGACAAAGTGGAAGAAGCATTGAAAGGTGCCGCACTCTGGAACGAAGTCAAAGACCGCCTGCATGACCTGGCGTTCAACCTCTCAGGCGGCCAGCAACAACGCTTGTGTATTGCACGCGCACTGGCCACTGACCCGGAGATCATGCTGTTTGACGAACCCACCTCTGCACTGGATCCGATTGCCACGGCCAACATTGAAGAGTTGATGGTGGAGCTGCGTAGCAAACTGACGATTCTGGTGGTGACCCACAATATGCAACAGGCCGCCCGTGTCTCAGACTATACCGCCTATATGTATCTGGGCGAGTTGATTGAGTATGATGATACCGACAGAATATTTACCAATCCCGGCCGCAAGGAAACTGAAGATTATATTACCGGCAAGTTTGGTTAACCGGGTTAGCTCGCGAAAAACGCCACTTAAAAACGCCACTTAAAAACGCCACTTGAAGTGGCGTTTTTTTGTGTCCATGCGGCAAGTGTAACTGCGACAGTCACACTAATCTATCATACTGGGACTCCAGAATGCCTGATGAATATACGATGCCGTCAGCAGGCGCTGTGTGATGCCATCCAGATCCGCACTGTGGATGGCGCCCGCCAGCAACTCAACCTCGATTTCCACGCAATCCTCACCGAACGCATGCATTTGCAGGTGTTTGGTCGGATATTGTGCATCAGTCAGCATACTCTCCAGCAATGCCAGCGCCTCTTTCTGATGCTGACGTTGCGCGATCACATAAATGGTTGTGGTCGCTTCTACCTGCAAGGTATCAATCGGCCTGCGGTTAATCTGGTTGACGACAGGCCGCAGCAAGGTATTGGTTGCCAGTACAAACAAAGTGCCCAGCATAGCTTCCAGCAGCAAGTCGGCCCCTGCGCATGCGCCTACAGCGGCAGACCCCCACAAGGTCGCAGCAGTATTGAGGCCACGCACATTACCCTCCTCGCGCATGATGACCCCTGCTCCCAGAAAACCGATCCCGGAAACGACGTAGGCGACCACGTGCACTGCGCCCTCCTGTCCAGTCATCCGATTGGCCATATCAACAAAAATCGCCGCCCCGACAGCTACCAGTACGTTGGTGCGCAACCCTGCAGTACGCTGCCGATACTGTCGCTCAAAGCCAATCACGCTTCCGCAAATAAAGGCTGCAAGTAAACTCAGGGTAGAGTCTGCGAGAGAGATCAGGTTGATATTTTGAATGGCCTGTAATGTCATGACTATCCTTGGTTATCGAAAAAATTGCCGGGCTGTATTCACCACTGCCAATGAACCAGCCGTGCGCGCTATTGTAAGGGTAACTGGCTGACATCACACTGATACAAAAAGGTAACGATGTAATAAAAACGCCACTCTAAAGTGGCGTTTTGTTAGGCAACACAGCGTTTTGCATCATACCGTGCCATCACGGCGTATGCCTGGCTCCAGGATAAAATACTGTGGCTCGAGCGCAGCCAGTGGGGCTTTCAGTTTTTCCACTTCGGCCGCAGGCGCATGCACCTCCAGTCGAATGAGACTGGCTAGCTTGAGTGCCTCTCCCAACGGTTCGGCGACATTTTCAAGATGGGCGAGCAAGGCCTCTGCATTGACATAGCCCTCGCGACAATGTGCGAGATTGCCACTGAACGAAAACGCATAATGCAGACACCCCGCTTCATTTCTGGTCTTATTCAGAAATGTAGCGCCCAGGGCTTTAAATGCAGGCAGGTTCTCTGAGGGCACGTCAAAATACGGCACCAGTGTACAGCAAGTATCTTGTACAAACATTATGATTATTCTCCTGATGAATATGATGCGTGGCGATTTAATGAATCACACGCGGCCTGTCTTGGCCTACAGTCACTATACCGTCAAGTGAGTATATGCAGCAACACGAAGTTAAAGACTCCGTATTGCTGTCCTGTGATGAAATTAAGAGACGACGGCGGTTGCCAGAGCGTGCTGATGCTCAGTCGTCAATTGCTGATAACATACCAGCAGTTTGTGTGCCTGCACATCACTGGCCCACGCCTGCTCGACGTAGCTGCGTCCCTGCTCGCCTACCCGCTGACGTAACTGGTGATCAATCAGCAAGGTTTGTACCTGCTCGGCAAAATGTACTTCATCATCTTCGGCGATCAAGGCGCCCCGCTCCTGGACCAGAATGGAGGCAGTCCCCAGCTCTGCAATCGCAACAACCGGTGTGGCCTGTGCCATGGCTTCAAGCAATACCAGTCCCTGCGTTTCACTTTTGGAGGCAAACACAAAAATATCGGCCGCTTGATAGGCAGCATTCAGGCCAATCTCACGATCGAGGTACCCTAGAAACAGGACATATTGTTGCAATCCTTTTTCTTTGGTCATTTTTTTCAACATGGCTTCTGCTGGTCCTTCCCCGGTGATGACCAGCAACACGTCGGGGTGATCCTGGATCACCAGATGCAGCATCTCCAGCAAAAACTGGATATTTTTTTCATAAGCAACCCGCCCCACATACAGTAACAGGGGTCGTTGTGGCGGAATATCATATTTTTGCCTGAAAGCAGCACCATCCCCTTGCACAAAACGCGACGCATCCAGACCGGTAGGAATCACCGTGACAGGGGTTGTCACCCCATATTGCTGAAGTACCGTCCGCATCTGGGCCGAAGGTGAAACCACGGTATCCACTTGCTGACATTGTTTTTTGGATACCCACCGTGCAATACGCACCGCAATGCTGCGCGGCACCCATGGCAAATAATGATGCATATAGTCTTCAAAAAAGGTATGGTAGGTTTCAACCACTGGTACTTGCAGTTTTTTAGCAATACGCAGCCCGGCATAGTGCGCAATAAACGGCGTGTGGATATGCACCACATCATAATCCCCGGGTCTCAGGCTGTCGGCATAGGCCATCAGGGCAGGCCACTTCATTAAATAGTCTTCGGGATCAAAGACTATTTTACGTGCATCAATACGTGTAATCCAGGAAGCTTCATCCGCACTCAATAAGGGATGTTCTGCATAATGAGGGGCCACCAAATGCACATCGTGACCAAGGGCACGTAAGCTCTGGGCAAATGTGCGTATGCTGGTTGAAACCCCATTCACTCTGGGGAAATACACATCCGAAATCATCAAAATTTTCATGCAGTGATCCATATCATCTTATTGCAACAAAGATTAACAATCATTCATGATGCTTTTATGACGCAATCGCATTCATCCCATGTTCATACAAGCGTCATGTGAATGTCATCCGGCAACTGCATAGTGCGCGGATGACAAAGAAACTGTGCTGCCTGACGCTTACACTGGTTTGTTTATTCGCTAGCCCTGGCGAGGCTCATGCATGGGGCCTTTACTCACATGTGGCGTATACACATGCACTGCTACAGGCACTCCCCTTGTTACCGCTCCCGCTTTTGCGGGCCATTCAGCGTTACCCTACCTTAGTCATGGCTGGCGCCTGCTTGCCGGATCTGGCAGTCGTCTCCAGAAGCTTTAGCCATAGTCATGGCTGGGGAATCGGCCAGCAACTGCTGCAAACAGACAATGAAAGACAGCTGGCGCTCGGCATAGGCTATAACATACACCTGCTGACCGATGTGGTGGCACATCAGCACTTTGTGCCCACGTTTGAAGCCAAATGGAACCACCACAGCCTGCTCACGCATGCCGCCGCCGAATGGGCCATGGATGCATACTTAAAACAGGCACATATTCCACACCCGCACCGTTTATTGCGCTTGCATCAAAAAACCATTGTAGAAACGCTGTCTACCCAGTTGCACTACCCGGCACACACAGCAAAAAAAGCCATTGGTCGCCTGGCAACTGCTGACCAGGCACTCAGGCTATCTCGCATCCCGCAATGGTTGCTGAAGCGCTATCGCACGCTGGACAATGAGTTTGAAACCAAGCTTGGCTATTATCGCGACCAGGTGACGCTGGCACTCAATGATCTGCCACAATTGCTGAATGGCCATTTCCCCTCGCTACATGCCGAGCACGTGCACCTGAGCATGGAACAACTGGATGCCTGGCGCAGCAAATGCCTGCAAGATACCAGGCTACGCCCTACCCGCGCCATTCGTGCGTTTGAGCAGTATCAGCATCAATGGTTTAACCAGCCTGACTGCTAGACCAGCCATGCTGTGCATGCGTTTGGTCATTTCAGGCGGTCTAGCAGCGCATAACGCGCCACTACGCTGTCACGACAGCAAGTGCTTAATGACCTGCGCCATGTGATGTGTGATGACTCATTTACGCAAATAACTTGAATCTCTGCGCATCAGCACCATCTATCATTGATTGCTGCAGTCTCAGCGCCATTGATTGAAGGTCTTATGCCCCGTTTACGCTTTTTGATGATGACAACCACGCTGCTTGGCGTATTGCATTACTACATAGGCAGCCGATTGTTGCATGACCTTTCCTCTTCAAATGTCGTAATCGCCGCAGGATGGTGTTTGCTAGGGGCCTCTGCGATACTGCAGCCACTCGGCTTTTTCGCACGCAGCCTGTCAGATGAACGACTGCGGGACGGGCTTAGCTGGGTGGCGATGACCGCCATGGGGGTATTCTCTTCATTACTGGTGTTTACCGTATTGCGCGACCTGATTCTGATAATGATGGCTACACTGCATGCACTTGCTGCAGTCACTATTGATTTTAGCGCCCTGCAAAAAAACTCGGCAATCTTGACCATTGTGCTGGCTTTATCTGTCAGCCTGATAGGCTTTTTCAATGCACGCAGACTCGCAAAAGTGATTCACGTTGAGGTCCCACTAAAGAACCTGCCCGCACAACTGCATGGATTCCGTATTGTCCAGATCACTGACATTCATGTAGGCCCCACAATCAAGCAAGGCTATCTGGCCCGTATTGTAGAGCGTGTAAACACGCTTGAAGCTGACCTGATTGCGATTACCGGAGATCTGGTGGATGGTCGTGTCAGTGATCTTGCACACCACACCTTGCCACTGTCGCGACTACAGGCAAGGCATGGTAGCTATTTTGTGACAGGTAACCACGAATACTATTCGGGTGCATTAGACTGGATTAGCGAGCTGCAGCGGCTGGGTGTACGCGTGTTGCTGAATGAGCATGTTCAGCTGTCGCACGATGGCGCGCTGTTGGTATTGGCCGGGGTCACCGACTACCATGGTGGGCATTTTTATGATGATCACCACAGCGACCCGCATGCAGCCATGGCCGGTGCCCCACAGGCAGCGCCCAGCATTCTGCTGGCACACCAACCGAGCAGTGCACAAGCGGCATCCGCAGCAGGCTTTGATCTCCAGCTATCAGGACATACGCATGGTGGTCAGTTCTGGCCATGGAACTATTTTGTGCCTTTGCAGCAACCCTACACGGCAGGCATGCATCGCCTGCAGGATTTGTGGGTATATGTCAGCCGTGGAACCGGTTATTGGGGGCCGCCCAAACGCTTTGGGGCACCCTCAGAAATTACCTGCCTGACACTGGTAACTGCCAATACCCAATGAAAGCCTGTTTAGAATAGAGGGGCATACAGCAAAACCAGACCGTAACCGATGGCGGCCCCTGCCAATACATCACTGGGATAATGCAAGCCCAGCACGACGCGTGACATGCCTACCAGTAACACAAACGGATAGATGACAGGAAATAGCTGAGGATAATGTTGTACTGCCACCATGCCAAAGGCTACAGCATGCAGGGTATGGCCGGAAGGAAAACTGAAATAATCCAGTGGGGTACCGCTCAGCAACACATCCTGCCTGACCTGAAACGGACGTGGACGACTGGTACGGTGCTTGAGCCATTTGTAAACCAGGGTACCCGTCAAGCCTGCGGTGAGCATATGCAAACACACATACAGGCCGGATTGGCCCTGTGTCACTGCAATGACCAGCATCAGGATATACCAGAACATGCCATCGCCCATTCTTGAGATGGTGCGGAAAATATGTCTGATAAACCGATATTGGCCAGTATGGCTGACCTTGACACACAAGCGACTATCCAACGCCTGTGCCCAGCCCAGATAATGTTGCAGTTTTAGCATCTCAGCTCCTTGACGGGTGATTACCCGTGACTACACTTGTTCTGAGTGTAGTCTGCCTGCGATGCTTGAAGCTAACGTGAAGGATTCGTGAAATTAATATGACGCCCGCTTATTTCCAAAGCATGCGATAGATAAAACCGGGAAAGGACAGCACAATAAACAATGCCAGCGTAATGCTATAAAACTCCCAGCCTTGCGGCCAGACTTGTCCCATGACACTGCGCTCCACCAGAACAGCAATGCCTATCATGATGAAGTAAGCCATCAGTAATTCGGCAAAACGCTGCCACAAGTGCTGTACAGCCCCAAACAAACCGAGCCATTTATCTGAAACCCAGCCCAGATTGGCCAAAAACAGCATCAGCAGCAATAACAATAACTTGATTAACATAGACGATGCTTCTTATTGCAAACTCATCAGCAAGCTGCGTCCACACACGCCTAACAAGCTTTCAGGGAATAAGCCGAGACCCAGCAAGCCCAGGGCATGCACACTCAGAATAAAGCGCATATCCATGGGTGCTGTGATGGCCACTTGCGGCAAGACCGGCGCATCAAAATACATTTTTCGCACAATATTGAGATAATAAAATGCGCCAATCACCGCCATGAGCACTGCCAATACGACAGCCCAGGTAAACCCTGCCTGCCAGGCAGCCTGCAATACCGTAAATTTGGCATAAAAACCCACTGTAGGTGGAATACCTGCCATGCTGAACATGATGATCAGCATCAGGAAAGCAATCCAGGGGTTCTTCTGATTCAGGCCCTTGAGATCATCGATCTGCTCGGCTTCAAATCCCTGGCGGCTGAGCAACAGAATAATACCGAAGCCGGCAATCGACATCAGTACATAAGTGCTGATGTAGAAAAAGCTGGAAGCAAAACCATTGGCGTTGGCACTCATAAAACCAAACATGATGAATCCCACATGCGAGATGGTGGAATACGCCAGCATGCGCTTGAGGTTGGTTTGCATAATCGCACTGAAATTACCAATGACGATGGAAAGTACTGCCATCAGCAACATCATGTCCTGCCAGTCCTGGGCCAGTGGATGCAGCCCCTGTACCAGCAATCGCACCGTCATCGCATAGGCTGCCAGCTTCGGCACTGAACCAATAATCAAGGTCATGGGCGTCGGCGCACCTTGATAAACATCCGGCACCCACATTTGAAAAGGCACTGCCCCGAATTTAAAGGCAATCCCGGCCACCACAAATACCAGGCCCATGATTAATACCGGACTCTTGCCATGATGCTGCATGATGCTGTTGGCAATATCAGCCACATCCAGGCTACCTGTCATGCCATACAGCATACTCATGCCATACAACAGCATGCCGGATGCCAGCGCACCCAGTACAAAATACTTCATGGCCGCTTCAGAAGCCTGCTTGTTGTCACGGTCAAATGCAACCAGCGAGTACAAACACAGGGATAACAGCTCAAGCCCCATGTAAATCGTCAGCATGTTATGGCCAGAGACCATGATCATCATGCCAAGCAGACCAAACAGCACCATGGCATAAAATTCACCACGATACAGATTGCGGTCCTGCAAGTACTTGCGGGTATACACAAAAATGAGTGAAGTACCGAGGTACATCATCATTTTGATGACATCTGCAAGCGTGTCATCGATAAACATGTGGTTGAAGGCAAAGCCGACGGCAGGCGTATGTGTTTTAAAGGTGAAAAAGGCCGCGGCGAATAAGGTGAACTGGCTCAGCCCGTAAATGATAAAACGGTTCTGCGGCAGGATAAACAAATCCAGCAACAGGATAAACATGGCCATGGCCAGTACAACCATTTCCGGCAACAGGGTTAGCAAGTCGAATTGCATATTATCCATTTTTTAAAATCCTGCTTTTAATAACCAGTGACCGGCAATTTTGAGATTGCCATGTGTTTCAGAAACTCTGCACTGGTTGCCTGCATTACTTCAGTAATCGGTTGTGGATAGACCCCAAACCCAATCACCAGAATCGCCAGAATAGCGAGAATCAGGAACTCACGCTTGCTCAGGTCGGTGAGCTCTGCCACGTGATGGTTGGCGACTTCGCCAAAAAATACCCGCTTGGTCATCCACAAGGTATAGGCTGCACCAAAAATCAATGTAGTGGCAGCAAAGAAGGCCACCCAGAAATTGAATTTTACTGCGGCAAGGATCACCATAAACTCACCCACAAAGCCGGAGGTACCAGGCAGGCCGCTGTTAGCCATCGCAAACAGCACCGCAAAGCCTGCAAATACCGGCATGGTGTTCACAACACCGCCATAAGCAGAAATCTCGCGACTGTGCACACGGTCATACAACACCCCCACACACAGGAACATCGCAGCTGAGATAAAGCCGTGGGAGACCATTTGCATGACAGCCCCTTCCAGCGCCAGCTGGCTGAACATAAAAAAGCCCAGCGTGACAAAACCCATATGGGAAATCGAAGAGTAGGCAATCAGTTTTTTCATGTCTTTTTGCACCAGCGCCACCAATGCAATGTAGACCACGGCAATCAGTGACAAGACCACCATCGCCTGCGTGAAGTAATGCGCGGCATCGGGGGCAATCGGCATGGCAAAGCGCAGGAAGCTGTAACCACCCAGCTTCAGTGCAATCGCCGCCAGCACTACAGAACCGCCTGTAGGCGCTTCCACGTGTGCGTCAGGTAACCAGGTGTGTACCGGCCACATGGGAATTTTCACTGCAAATGCCATGAAGAAGGCAATGTAAATCAAAATCTGTGCATGTAGGGAAATGGGCAGCAGGTAAAAGTCAGCCAGCTCAAAACTGCCGGTTTGGTGATACAAATAGATAAATGCGACCAGCATCAACAAGGAGCCAAGCAAGGTGTACAGGAAAAACTTCACCGTTGCGTAGACGCGGTTCGGGCCACCCCAGATACCAATCACCAGGAACATCGGGATCAGCATCGCTTCCCAGAACACGTAGTATAGAATGGCATCCAGTGCAGTAAACACGCCGATCATGATGCCACTCATAATCAGGAAAGAGGCCATGTATTGGGCCACGTGTTTGGTGATCACTTCCCAGCCAGCCAGCACCACAATCACCGTAGTAAAGCTGGTCAACAGTACCAGTGGCAACGAAAAGCCATCAATCCCGAGGTGATAATGCATATTGAATGCCGGAATCCATGGCAACAACTCTTCAAACTGGAAGAATCCGTCTTTCACATCAAACAGAGTGTATAGCGGTATGGTCACCAGGAAACTGACGAGGCTGCCCACCAATGCCAACCAGCGGGTCAGTGTTGCTTTGTGGTCACCGCCGAGCAGCAATACCAGCATACCGGAAACAACCGGTATCCAGATTGCCAGGCTTAACCATGAAATACTATTGAGGTCGGCTTGCATCATCAGTTAATTTTGATAAAAAAGGTCATGAAGAGGAATACGCCAATAATCATGGCAAAGGCGTAGTGATAGATTAAACCGGATTGCAAATGACGTACCCTGGCAGCTATTTTACCCATGGCTCTGGCGGTGCCATTGACCATCGCACCATCAATCAGTGTGATATCACCAAACTTCCACAACAGATTACCCAGGTAGCGAGATCCACTGGCAAAGAATTTTTCATTAAAGCTGTCAAAGCCATACTTGTTTTCGAGCACTTGATAAATCAGGTTGCAGCGTTGCTTGATAGCCGCCGGAATATCCGGGCGCTTCATATAGAAGAACCAGGACAACAGCACACCGGAGGCCGCCAGGGCAAATGGCAAACTGGTCAAGCCATGCATCGCCATGCCGGCAGGACTGTGCATGATTTCATGGTAATGATGTGCCAGATGCGCCATCGCCGGATGGCTGTCAGCGTTGACGAAAATGACATCGTTGAAAAATCCACCAAACAGCATGGGTTCTATCGCAATATAACCAATGATGAATGACGGAATAGCCAGCAGGATCAATGGCAACGTCACTACCCAGCCTGGTTCATGCGGATCATCATTGAGGCCCAGGCCATGATGGTGGGCATCGTCATGCGCATGGTCATCGTGTGCGTGGCTGTCGTCATGCCCGTGCTTTTCAGCATCGTCCGTGACTGCATGATGCGCATCCTGCGTCTGGTGCGGATGGCGCCATTTTTCCTCACCGTGGAAGACCAGGAAATACAGGCGGAACGAATAGAACGCAGTGACAAATACGCCGACAATCACCGCAAAATAGGCAAAGCCGCTGCCCGGGATGTGTGAGAGTTCAACCGCTTCGATAATACTGTCTTTAGAATAGAACCCAGCGAAGAATGGCGTACCAATCAATGCCAGTGAGCCGATCAAGGAAGTGATCCAGGTAATCGGCAGGTATTTTTTCAGGTTTCCCATATTGCGAATGTCCTGATCGTGGTGCATGCCCATAATCACAGAACCCGCACCAAGGAACAGCAGCGCTTTAAAGAAGGCGTGTGTCATCAGATGAAAAATGGCCACTGAGTAAGCCGATGCGCCCAATGCAACCGTCATATAGCCGAGTTGTGACAAGGTGGAATACGCCACCACGCGCTTGATGTCGTTCTGGATAATGCCCAGAAAACCCATAAATAATGCCGTAATAGCACCGATTACCATGACGGTAGACAAGGCAGTGGTCGACAATTCATACAAGGGCGACATACGTGCCACCATAAAAATACCTGCCGTCACCATGGTCGCGGCGTGAATCAGTGCAGAAATCGGGGTTGGGCCTTCCATGGAATCTGGCAACCAGACATGTAATGGCACTTGTGCCGATTTACCCATGGCCCCTACAAACAGCAGCAAACAGGTGACTGTCATGAGTGACCATGAAGTGTTTCCAAGCAGGTTGACCTGCATGCTGGCAAGCTCCGGTGCACGTTGAAAGACCGTTGCATAATCGAGGCTGCCAAAGTAATACAGCACCATGCCAATGCCGAGCAGGAAGCCGAAGTCCCCCACGCGATTGACCAGAAAGGCTTTAAGGTTGGCATAAATGGCGGTTGGGCGGGTAAACCAGAAGCCAATCAGCAGGTAGGACACCAGCCCCACCGCTTCCCAGCCAAAGAACAGCTGCATGAAGTTGTTACTCATGACCAGCATCAGCATGGAAAACGTAAACAGGGAAATATAACTGAAGAAACGGCTGTAACCCGGGTCTTCTTCCATATAACCGATCGTGTAAATATGCACCATCAGCGACACAAAAGTCACGACCACCATCATCATGGCACTCAGGTTATCAATTAAGAATCCAACTTCAAAATGAATATCCCCCGAATTGAGCCAGGTATACACAGACTCATTGAGGCTAAAACCATTGAGTGTCTGGTTAAACACATACACGGACAAGGCACAGGAAGCGGCAACCCCTGCAATCGTCAGTACATGGGCAAGCGTGCGTGGCAAATAATTGCGAAAAATACCCACCACGGCCGCTGCCATCAGTGGCAACAGTGGAATCAGCATCAGGATTTGTTTTATTGTCATCACTACTTAACCTTTTAATTGATCCAGATCGTCCACGTTGATCGTACGCAGATTACGGAACAACACCACCAGAATCGCCAAACCAATGGCAGATTCCGCAGCAGCCACCGTCAGAATAAAGAAAACAAACACCTGTCCGGCAATATCGTTCAGGTAATGCGAGAAAGCAATAAAGTTAAGATTGACTGCCAGCAACATCAACTCAATCGCCATCAGCAGGATAATGACGTTTTTGCGATTGAGGAAAATACCAATCACGCTGATGCCGAACATCAAGGCGCCCAGAATCAGATAATGCGACAAACCGACCATATTATTTACCCTCCTCTGGCGCCACTTGCTCTGGTTCTACTTCTGCAGGCATAGAAATGATGCGCAGGCGGTCATTACGTTTTACTTTCACCTGATCAGCCGGATTCATGGATTTGCTGTCCTTACGATCGCGCAGTGTCAGCACAATGGCAGCAATCATGGCCACCAGCAACACGACGGCAGCCAACTCAAACGGTAACAGGTAATCGGTGTAAAGCACTTTACCCAATTCAGCCGTGTTGCTGTAGTTGGGTGGCAAAGTCACTGCTTGGCTGGGACGCAGGTTCTTTTCGGCCAGCACCATACCCATTTCAACAATCATCAGCAAACCGATGGTGCCAGCCATGGGCAGATATTCCCAGAAGCCCTCGCGTAATTTGTCGATGTTGATATCCAGCATCATCACCACAAACAGGAACAGCACCATCACAGCCCCTACATAGACCAGAATCAGCGCAATGGCCAGAAATTCAGCCTGTAACAATAACCAGATGCCTGCCGCAGTAAAAAAAGCCAGCACCAGAAACAAGGCAGCGTGCACCGGGTTACGCGTGGTAATCACACGCAGTCCGGAAAGCAGAAGGATTGCTGCCAACACATAAAATACAATATCGGTAAACATCATGATTATTTTCCTGTCCGCTTATCGATAAGATTTATCTTGTGCGCGATCAGCTGCAATTTGTGCTTCGTATTTGTCACCCACTGCCAGCAGCATTTCTTTGGTGTAGAGCAAATCACCCCGCTGTTCGCCGTGATAGTCAAAAATACGGGTTTCCACAATACTGTCAACCGGGCAGGATTCTTCACAGAATCCGCAGAAAATACACTTGGTCAGATCAATATCATAACGGGTGGTCCGGCGCGTATTGTCTTCGCGCTGTTCTGACTCAATAGTGATCGCCAGTGCAGGACATACCGCTTCACACAGTTTGCAGGCAATGCAACGTTCTTCTCCGTTGGGATAACGACGCAGGGCATGCAGTCCACGGAAACGGTTGGATTGCGGAGTGCGTTCCTCAGGATATTGAATGGTGATCTTTTTGGCAAAGAAATAGCGTCCTGTCAGGGCCATGCCTTTCAGCATTTCCCATAACATCAAACTACCCAGTGTGTTTTTAATTGTGTTCAACATAAGGTTGTTGTCTCTAAATTCAATCCGATTCCACCATCAATGGAACAAGTAAGCCCATTGGGTTTGCATCATTGCAGCGACCACTACAATCCACACCAGTGTGATCGGGATAAATACTTTCCAGCCCAGACGCATGATCTGGTCATAACGATAACGCGGGAAGGTCGCACGGAACCACAGGAACAGGAACAGCAGGAATGCAATCTTGGCCAGCAGCCATAAAACACTGTCAGGCAGGAAAGGCACAGGCGATAACCAGCCCCCGAGGAACATGAGTGCTGCCAGGGCAGACACCAGGATCATGTTGGCATATTCGGCCAGAAAAAACACGGCAAACGCCATGCCTGAGTATTCCACGTGAAAACCGGCCACAATCTCGGACTCCCCTTCGGCCACATCAAATGGCGCACGGTTGGTTTCGGCCACGGCACTGATAAAATACACAATAAACAGTGGAAACAATGGGATAAAGTACCAGTGCCAGAAACCACCCTCCTGACCCATGACAATTTTGCCGAGATTCAACGAATTGGCACACATCAAGACGCCTACGAGGGTAAAACCCATGGCAATTTCATAAGACACAATCTGTGCCGCCGAACGCAGGGAGCCGAGGAATGCATATTTTGAGTTGGATGCCCAGCCAGCAATAATCACCCCGTACACAGCCACTGACGTCATGGCGAGAATATAAAGTAAACCGGCATCAATATTGGCCAACACCAGTGTACTGTCAAAAGGCACCACCGCCCACGCCGCAAATGCCGGTGCAATGGCCAGAATCGGGCCAATAAAAAACAGGGCCTTGCTCGAAGCAGTTGGCAGGATGATTTCCTTGAACAGTAACTTCAGACCATCTGCCAGCGGCTGCAGCAAGCCAAAATAGCCCACACGGTTAGGACCAATACGCACCTGCATATAGCCAATCACCTTACGCTCAGCCAGCGTCAGGTAAGCCACAGCAATCATCAAAGGCAACACAATGGCGACGATTTTTATCAACGTCCACACCACCAGTTGCACGTCTGTCCAGTAAGAGCCAAAAAATTGAGCAAAGAATTGCATGTTACGCCATCTCAGTCAGTTGTTTTTCGTAAAGAGCGGCATGCTCTGCGGAGGCTTTTTCTATGGTGATATCCCCCATCAGATCGCCCAGGCCCGCAGTCAACGGGTGCGCAGCAGCTACGCGCACACAACCTTTGGCGACATGGTTATCGAGGCGAACCTTGAGAATCGCACTGCCTTTATCCTGGTGCGCAACCACCAGATCGCCGTCCTGAAGTCCAAGTTCAGTCAGCTGGTCTGCATGCATGCGCGCCATCGGACGAATATTATATTTGGTCTTTTGCAGTGGCGGTGAGCGGCGCACAATTGGGTCAGATTCGTACTGCGGCACTTCACCAATCCGTTGCAAACCTTCTTTTTTGATATTGACCTGAATCTCAACCAGCTCTTTCAGGTTGTTGTTGAGACTGCGCCATACTACTGCAGAAGGTTTTTCACCATTGAAAATCTTGTTTTTAACTTCTTCAGAACTGTTGTAGTCGAAGCCATTCAAACCCAGCGTATTAGCCAGTACGCGTAACACTTTCCATGCCGGGCGACATTCGCCTAAAGGTCTGGTGACTGCCTGGAAGCTTTGTACGCGGCCTTCCATGCTCATGAACGTGCCGGAAGTTTCAGTAAACGGCGCAATAGGTAGCAGAATGTCAGCGTTTTCAAGCGCAGACGATTTATAGGCTGTCAGTGCAATCACGCATTCCGCTTTCGCCATGGCATCTGTAGCCAGTGCCGCATGCTGGCAATCCAGTTCAGGCTCGATATTCAGTAACAGATAAGCCTTGCGTGGCACCTCAATCATCGCCCGCGCATGCATCCCTGTCGAGGATGGCATCACCCCCATTAAATGCATGCCAGTGCTGTTGGCGGCTGGCGGCAAAATACCGCCTTTGGCACCCGTAATGCCGCCGATGGCTTCTGCCATGCTATACATTTCGGTAAACCGGGGGTCGCTCAAGGCCATATTCCCCAGGAAAATGCCCACTTTAGGCGCAATCAGAATCAGCTCTTCACTGATCCCGGCCAGGCATTCAGCAATTTTCTGCGTATTCGGACGGACTTTAATTTCTTCAAGCAAGGTATTTAATGTCGGCGGCAAGCAAAGTGAGAGTTTTTGCAGGCCGGACATGGCTTTCAAAATCTGCCCCAATACATTGACCATATCATTCGGACGCACAATGACTTTATGTGCCACATCCATCAACGGATCGTTATCCAGTGGACTGACAATACATAACTCGGCACCATTGGCCACCGCTTTACGAATACGCTGTGTCAGCAGGGGATGTTCGTTACGGATATTGGAACCGATCAGCAGGATGCGATCAAGCTCTTCAATTTCCTGAATATTACACCCCATCCAGGGCGTACCGGTGCGCTTGCCATCAAGGCGGAAATCCGTCTGGCGCAGGCGATAATCCACATTGCCACAACCCAAACCTTCCGCAAGTTGCTTGATCAGATAGCCTTCTTCCATGGTGCTGTTAGGTGAAACCAGTACACCCAGTGCATCGCCACCGTACTGCCTAGTAATGTCTTTGAGTTGCCCTGCGGCAAATTCCAGTGCGGTTTTCCAGTCAGTCTCCTGCCACTGGCCGTTGTGCTTGATCATTGGCACTTTTAAACGGTCGGGACTGTTGAGGCCTTCGTAAGAAAAGCGGTCACGGTCTGACAGCCAGCACTCGTTAATTGACTCTTTTTCACGCGGTAATACACGCATGACCTTGTGGTCTTTCACGTGCACTTCAATATGTGCCCCCAGTCCATCGTGCGCAGCAATGGAGGGTCTGCGCGTGAGTTCCCAGCTACGGGCAGAATAACGGAATGGTTTGCTGGTCAATGCGCCGACCGGGCATAAATCAATAATGTTGCCGCTCAGTTCTGAGTTCACCGATTGGTCGACATAGGCAGTAATTTCCGCATGCTCGCCACGTCCCACCATGCCCAGTTCCTGCATGCCACCGACTTCCTTGAGGAAGCGCACGCAACGGGTACATTGAATACAACGTGTCATGTCCGTACTGACCAGCGGACCGATATTCTTGTTAAACACCACACGTTTTTCTTCAGTGTAGCGAGAACCGGAAGCCCCATAGGCCACGGCAATATCCTGCAAGTCACACTCGCCGCCCTGGTCGCAGATCGGGCAATCCAGCGGGTGGTTGATCAGCAGGAATTCCATCACACTTTGCTGCGCTTCGACCGCCGCTTTACTGCGGGTGTAGATTTTCATGCCATCGGCCACCGGCGTTGCGCAGGCAGGTAAAGGCTTGTTGAATTTTTCGACTTGAACCAGACACATGCGGCAATTCGCTGCAACCGAGAGCTTCTTGTGGTAACAGAAGCGCGGGATGGCGATGCCTGCCGCATCCGCAGCATCAATAATCGTGCTGCCGTGTTCGACTTCTAGTGGTTTACCGTCAATTTCGATGTTTAACATGTCTGCTATCTCTAAAGCTTATTTATTGAGCCAAAAGGCATCGACAGGACGCCCAACACTCAAGAAACAGATTTTCACTGTCCATCTTTATTTTCCATCCACCATGGATTTTCCATGCTGAATGTAATACTCAAATTCAGGGCGGAAGTGCTTGATAAAACTCAGTACCGGTGTCGCTGCTGCATCACCCAACGCACAAATGGTACGTCCGGAAATGTTATTACTGAGGTCAGTCAGCAGATCCAGATCCTCCATTTTGCCTTTGCCGTCGACAATACGCTCAATAATGCGGTACACCCAGCCGGTGCCTTCGCGGCAAGGCGTGCACTGGCCACAACTTTCCTCGTAGAAAAAGTAGCTCAACCGTTTGAGCGTTTTGACCATACAGGTCGTTTCGTCCATCACAATCATTGAACCAGCACCCAAGCTGGAGCCTGCTTTGCTCAAGCCATCATAATCCATGGTGGCATTTTCAATTGCGCTGGCTGGCATCACCGCTGTTGATGGTCCGCCAGGGATGACCGCTTTCAACTGGCGGCCTTTCCAGATGCCACCCGCCATTTCCAGCAGATCCTTAAAAGGCGTACCCATCCTGATTTCATAGTTACCCGGTTTTTCAACATGGCCGGAAACCGAAAATAATTTGCTGCCGCCGGAATTGTGCACACCAAGGTCAGCAAACGCCTGGCCACCATGCTGCATGATCCATGGAATGGAAGCATAGCTCTCAGTATTATTTACATTGGTTGGCTTGCCAAAGACCCCATAACTGGCAGGAAATGGGGGTTTAAAACGTGGCTGACCTTTTTTGCCTTCAATCGATTCAATCAGCGCCGTTTCTTCGCCGCAGATATAAGCGCCATAGCCGTGTACTGCGTATAAATCAAAACTGAAGTTGCTGTCAAACAGGTTTTCACCCAGATAGCCAGCTTCGCGCGCTTCAGCCAATGCCGCTTCAAAAATCTCGTAATCCTGCCAGATTTCGCCATGGATATAGTTATAACCCACGCGCGCACCCAAGGTGTAAGCTGCAATCGCCATGCCTTCAATTAACTGGTGAGGGTTGTAACGAATAATGTCACGGTCTTTAAATGTGCCAGGCTCGCCTTCATCGGTATTGCAGACCAAGTATTTTGTGCCGTCGTAATAACGCGGCATAAAACTCCACTTCAAGCCGGTGGGGAAACCCGCACCACCCCGACCACGCAGGTTCGAAACCTTCACCTGATTAATGATCTCTGGTGCCTTGATTTTTTCTGTAACCAGTCGCTTGAGTTCAGCGTAGCCACCGAGCTTTTCATAGGTAGCCAATGAAGCAGGATTTTTCTCGTTGAGTGTACGTAGCGTAACCAGTGTTTGACCTTTCAGGTCAGTCATTACAACCGGACGGGCAGCTTTTTTAGCGGAAGAGGATTTGCGCGTTGCCATTTTTGTGGTTTGCTCAGCCATTGTTCGAGTTCCTTCAGCCTTTGTTCAATTCTTCTAGCAGGGCATCCACTTTTTCAGTGGTCAAAAACTCGTGCATGTGCGTATTATTGACGTGCAATAGTGGCGCGCCACCACAGCAACCCATACACTCACCCTCTTTAATGCAGAACTTTCCATCAGCAGTCACTTCGTTAAAGCCCACGCCCAATGTATGCTGCAAGTGATCAACAATCTCATCTGATCCACGCAACATGCAGGAAATATTGGTACAGACCGTAATTTTGTATTGTCCGACGGGTTGCAGGTCATACATATTGTAAAAGGTTGCCACTTCCATCGCCGCAATCTCGGGAATACCCAGATATTTGGCGACATCCGTAATACTTTCCTTGGACAACCAGCCACGTTCGATTTGTACGATACGCAGGGCTGACATCACGGCTGCCTGACGTCTATCCTTGGGATATTTGGTCAGTTCGTATTCTATTTTTTCAATTGCTTCTGCACTTAACATGCTTGACCCTTGCTATTCCGGTTACGCCGCTTATCTGTCAATCTCGCCGAACACAATATCCTGTGTGCCGATAATTGCTACCAGATCCGCAATCATGTGACCACGTGTCATCTCATCTAAAGCCGCCAGATGAGGAAATCCGGGCGCACGAATTTTCAAACGGTAAGGTTTGTTGGCGCCATCAGAGATCATATAAATACCAAACTCGCCTTTGGGGTGCTCCACGGCCGCGTAAGCTTCACCAGCCGGCACGTGAAAACCTTCTGTAAATAACTTGAAGTGATGGATCAAGTCCTCCATGTTGGTTTTCATGCCTTCACGGTTTGGCGGCGCCACCTTATTGTCATCAGTAATGACGGGGCCGGGATTTTGGCGCAGCCAGTCCACGCACTGCTTGATAATCCGGTTGGACTGACGCATTTCTTCGACCCTTACGAGATAACGGTCATAACAATCGCCATTCACACCCACCGGAATATCGAAATCCATCTTGGCGTAAACTTCGTACGGTTGTTTTTTCCGCAAATCCCAGGCAATGCCAGAGCCACGTAGCATGGCACCGGTCATACCCAATGCCAGCGCACGCTCAGGACTGACAACACCAATCCCCACTGTACGTTGCTTCCAGATACGGTTATCGGTCAGCAAGGTTTCATATTCGTCAATATACGCCGGAAAACGCTGCGTGAAGTCTTCGATAAAGTCGAGTACGGAACCCTGACGATTTTCGTTCAGTTTCTTGATTTCATCGGCACTGCGGAACTTGGTGGTTTCGTGCTGCGGCATTTTCTCCGGCAGATCACGGTAGACACCGCCAGGACGGTAATAAGCGGCATGCATACGGGCGCCTGAAACGGCTTCATAGACATCAAACAAGTCTTCGCGCTCACGGAAAGCATACAGAAACACCGTCATGGCACCGACATCCAGTGCGTGCGCGCCCAGCCACAATAAATGATTCAGTACGCGGGTGATTTCATCAAACATCACGCGGATATATTGTGCGCGTTCAGGCACGCTAATACCCAGCATTTTCTCAATCGCCATCACATAGGCATGCTCATTCGCCATCATGGACACATAGTCCAGCCGGTCCATATAAGGCACGCTTTGCAGATAGGTACGATTTTCAGCCAGCTTTTCAGTCGCGCGATGCAGCAAGCCGATATGTGGATCAGCACGCTGGATCACTTCACCGTCCAGCTCAAGCACCAATCGCAAGACTCCGTGCGCCGCAGGATGCTGCGGACCGAAGTTCATCGTGTAGTTTTTAATCTCAGCCACGGTGCGCTCCTTCTTCACGAATCACGCGCGGTACATTATTTCTTAAATCGATGGATACCGGCTGATAAATGACACGCTGCTGTACCGGGTCATAGCGCATTTCGACATTACCAATCATCGGGAAATCTTTACGGAAGGGATGGCCGACAAATCCATAGTCAGTCAGCAGCCGACGCAAATCGGGATGGTTTTCAAACATCATCCCATAGAGGTCAAAGGCTTCTCGTTCAAACCAGTTTGCAACCGGCCACACATCGACCAAAGTCGGAAACACTGGAAAATCATCATCTGACGCAAATGCACGCACACGTACGCGCTGATTCAGGCTGACAGACAACAAATGAATGACCACCGCAAAACGCGGACCCTCCCACAAGCCGTCGGCATACTCTGAATAATCCACCCCGCATAAATCAATCAGCTGCTCAAACTGGAGCTCCGCATGCGTTTTGAGCTTTTCAGCAGCCAGTGTCAAATGCTTGGCAGCTACTTCTACCGTGATCTCATCGAGCTTGTGCTCTAGTCGGACCAGCGTATCCCCCAAGGCAAGCTTGAGTTGTGCAGACAAATGTTCGAGTTTTGCAGACATGATTTAAGTTCTTGCGATCGTGTTGGTACGTTTGATTTTTTTCTGCAACTGGATGATGCCGTAAAGCAAGGCTTCTGCTGTCGGCGGGCAACCTGGCACATAGACATCCACGGGCACAATGCGGTCACACCCACGCACTACAGCATAGGAGTAGTGGTAATACCCCCCGCCGTTGGCACAGCTGCCCATAGAAATCACCCAACGCGGCTCAGCCATCTGGTCATAGACCTTGCGCAAAGCAGGTGCCATTTTGTTAACCAGCGTACCAGCCACAATCATTACATCCGACTGCCTTGGACTGGGCCTGAATACAATACCAAAGCGGTCCAGATCATAACGGGACGCACCTGCATGCATCATTTCCACCGCACAGCATGCCAACCCAAACGTCATCGGCCACAATGATCCGGTACGGGTATAGTTAATCACCGTATCCAGCGTGGTGGTGACAAAGCCTTTTTCCAATACGCCTTCAATGCTCATTTTGCATCAATCCCATTCCCATCAGTCCCACTCAAGGGCACCCTTCATCCATTCAAAGATGAAGCCGACCACTAATACAAACAAGAAAACCATCATCGCCCAAAAGCCTGCAGTTCCAATTTCCTGGATTACTACCGCCCAAGGGAATAGAAAAGCAATTTCGAGATCAAACAGAATAAACAGAATGGCAACCAGATAGTAGCGCACATCAAACTTCATGCGCGCATCCTCAAAGGCCTCAAAGCCACATTCGTAAGGAGAGTTTTTTTCCGCATCAGGCCGGTGCGGGGAGACAATTTTACCGAGGACAAGTGGCCCTAAGCCCACACCCAAGCCCACCAGGATAAACATTAGAATCGGGAAATAGTTTTCTAACACTGATTCGCCTTAATCAATCACTTAAAAAGTATTTTTTAGCATTACAGCCCACCCTGCCACTACTGCCAGCAGAAAACAATCCCTGTTAACAACCTAGACAGTGACCTCACCCTTATCAAAGAGTTCATCACTGGTGCCGTCGGCGAGACTCGAACTCGCACGACTTTCGTCACTACCCCCTCAAGATAGCGTGTCTACCAATTCCACCACGACGGCTGAAAATTAATTAGGAATATCTTTGGGTGTATTTTCAACCGGCTTGGCAGATTCTGTAGACCCTGCATTGGCTGGCGCCTCTTGAGTTACCGCAGACTTAACCACGCTCCCCGTAGACACCCGATGACTGGACATAAAGGCCAAAGTCAAACTGGTTGCAAAAAATACGGTAATAAAAATTGATGTTAGCTTACTGAGCAAGTTTGACGAACCGGATACACCAAACAGACTACCCGATGCACCGCTACCGAATGCAGCACCCATGTCTGCACCCTTGCCGTGTTGTAACAAGACCAAGCCAATCACCGCAGCAGCAGCCAACACATGAATGACGAGAATGACGTTTTCCATAACTTTTTAATCCATTAATTTGTAATAACGAGCCGGCTTTTGGCGTTTTCGCTATCAAGAGGGGACTGATTGGCAAATTTTTATAAATTGCCCGGCTTCCAGCGAGCATCGTCCAACCAGTGCACCGTCTATTTCCTTCTGATGCAGTAATTGTATCGCATTTTGCGGATTTACGCTGCCCCCGTACAGGATTTTTAGTGTTGCAGCTGCAGATTGACTGGCGCGGGCAATCGTCTCGCGAATAAACTGGTGCATGGCAACTGCCTGCTCCGCGGTGGCCGCCAGGCCGGTACCAATCGCCCAGATAGGCTCATAGGAAATAATGGTATCGGCAAACGCCTCACCCCCAAACAATCTGATAATGGTTTCCAGCTGCCGGCCGACCACCCTCTCCATCACGCCTGCCTCGCGCTCAAGCAAGGTTTCCCCTACACACAACACGGGCGTCAAGCCATGGCGTTTAGCCACCATAAATTTTTCTGCGATATTTTCGTCAGACTCACAATAAGCAGTACTTCGCTCGGAATGCCCAATAATCACGTACTGCGCGCCAAAGTCACGCAACATTTCAGCGCTCACTTCGCCGGTATACGCGCCCTCATCAAACTTGGCCACATTTTGCGCGCCCCAGGCGAGATGCGTACCTTGCAACAGTGTCTGAATTTGCGCCAGATAAGGATAAGGCACACACACTACGACATTGGCATGCACTGATTTCAATCTATCGAGATAACTTTCAACGAGGCGCTGGTTGCGCGCAAGGTTGCCATGCATTTTCCAATTGGCAATGATGATTTTTCGACCCGAATTCTGTTGAAAGGAAAGAGGTGCTGAGGTGATTGTCATGCAGAAATTAAACTCACAGTGCGCAGTGGCGTGGAAAGGAACAAATTCGCGTTGCGCGAATTTTACGCCTGCACACCGTGAGCGGCAAGTGCGGTCACCAAAGTAACCGCTTATTTATCACGCCAGAAATGGATAGTCGGTATAACCCTGCTCACTGCCACCGTAAAAAGTCTTGGCATCTGGGGCATTCAGGGGCGCATCGATGGCAAATCGGGCAACTAGGTCAGGGTTGGCAATAAACGGTACGCCATAAGCAACACAATCGGCGTGTTCACTGGCAATCACAGCATTGCCACGCGCCTTGTCATACCCTAGATTCGCCATATACGCCCCCTTAAACAGCTTGCGCATTGCAGCAAAATCGAATGGCTCCGCCTTGCCTCCGCCGTGAATGCCACCCTCAACCACATGTAAATAAGCCAGATTAAATCGATTGAGTGCCTGCGTCACTGCGTTGAAAGTGATTTGCGGCTGACTATCTTTCATGTCATTAAACGGGTTGACGGGTGACAAGCGGATACCGACTTTGTCAGCGCCAATGGTATCTACCACAGCCTGCACCACTTCCAGCAACAAACGGAGTCGATTCTCAATGGAACCACCATAAGCATCCTGACGGTGGTTAGTGCCATCACGCAGGAATTGATCAAGCAGATAACCATTGGCAGCATGCACCTCTACACCATCAAATCCGGCAGTAATCGCGCATTTGGTCGCATGCACGTAATCCTGCACAATGGCTGGCAATTCACTAGCATCCAGCGCGCGTGGCGCCACGTAGTCGACAAGGCCCTGATAAGTAAAAGCCTTGCCAGCGGGTTTGATTGCCGAGGGCGCCACTGGCAGAGCCTCATTCGGCAACAGGCTAGGGTGAGAAATACGCCCCACATGCCATAACTGGATGACTATTTTTCCACCTTTGGCATGCACTGCATCGGTGACCTTTCGCCAACCTGCAATCTGCGCATCAGTATAAATCCCCGGCAACGCAGGATAACCATGCGCCATGGGTGAAATAGGTGTGGCTTCGGTCACAATTAAACCGGCTGTCGCGCGCTGCTCATAATACGTGACGTTCATCGCCTGCGGAATACCCCCTTCAGAAGCACGGTTGCGGGTGAGCGGGGCCATCACGATACGATTTTTCAGTGCAATTGCACCCAGCTTTGCTGGTGTAAACAAATCCAATGCCATACTATTCTCCATTGATTACTTCGCTTTCACGCCTTCAATCAGCAGGGTGATTTCAATATCATCACCCACGGGGGCATTGGCGCCGGTTGCCCAGCCAAAGCCGTAGTCGGAGGCCTTGAGTGTAATGCGCCCTTCAAAACCTGCGCGTTGTCCGCCCCATGGGTCAGCACCATAGCCCAATACTCTGACAGGAATATCCACCAGCTTGGTCACGCCATGCATGGTCAACTTGCCTTGCATGACGGCCTGCGTCTGGTTGCTAGCCGTAATTTTGGTACTCTCAAACTGGATTTGCGTATACTTGGCGACATCAAGATATTTATCAGCCTTGATATGCTCGTCACGTTTGCCAAACCCGGTATTCACGCTACTGACATTAATCGCAGCGCGCACATAAGCCGTATTCAGGTTGGCAGGATCCAGAGTAATGATCCCAGTGACATCATTAAAGGTGCCAGATGTTTTAGAGACTACATGACGAATGCTAAAGTTGGCAAAACTATGTGTCGCATCAATATTGTAGGTTTCGGTCGCTGCCCAAGCCTGGCTTGTTGCCAGCAAAGCCAGCAGCATCAATGTTTTTTTCATTTGATTCTCCACTTGTTGTTTCTACTTAAAATTAAGCCGCAAAACGCTTGGCGACGGTGGCAACACGTTCGCCCAGATGTTCGGCAGTCAGCAAATCGCTCTGAATAGGCGCAACATCTGGCCCCTCATCGGAGTTGGCTTGTGCCATCGCACCCAAAAAGCTGCCCAAACGGTTCAAATCGTTGACAGAGCCTTTGCTGTTATTGTTCCCCGGCAGCAAATCTTGCCCTACCCAAATCATGCCATGCTGTGCTGCAAACACTGCCAGTTGTACCAATGTACTGAGCTTGTCGCCACTCTGGCTGGCAGACGTGGTAAAGCCGGCAGCAATCTTGTCTTTCCAGTCACGGGTATACCAGGCTTTGGAACTGGCATCCATAAAAGCTTTAAACTGTGCCGAGGCAGAGCCCATATAGGTCGGGCTACCAAAGATAATCGCGTCACTGGCCTTGAGCAACTCCCACTGCTGTTGCGCCTCGTCTACATTCAATAAATGTACGGTCACACCCTGCACTTTGGCCACGCCTCGTGCTACGGCCTTGGCCTGTTCGCCTGTGTGGCCATAGCCACTGTGATATACCACTGCTACCTGTGTCATAAAAACTCCCATTCAACTTAAAAAAAATCAATTAATCAAAGAATCTGGCAAATCGAACCACAATATCTCAGTCTCAGCCAGCGCCTCAAGCTTCAGGTTGACCGATGCATCTACCATCAATGCATCACCCGCCTGCAATGACTGACCATCCACGTTTACGCTACCACGTGCAACATGCACGTAAGCAACCCTGCCTGGCTGCACATGCAGAGGCAACTGTTTTTCTGCATCCAGAACCGTCGTATAGAGTGATAAATCCTGATGTACCAGCAGCGAATGATTGCGTGCATCTCTCGAGGCAATCAAGCGCCACTGATTCTGCTTCTCAGCCAGTGGAATATTTTTTTCCTCATAGCCAGGCTGGAGACCGTTTGTTTCAGGTGTTATCCAGATTTGCAGTAGATGGGCTGTACTCTGGGTTGAAGCATTCATTTCGCTGTGGCGTATACCGGTACCCGCAGTCATGCGCTGCACATCACCGGCACGAATCACAGAACCGTTACCCATGCTGTCCTCATGGCGCAACTCGCCAGCCAGCATATAGGTAATAATCTCCATATCCTGATGCCCATGCATGCCAAATCCGTTTGCAGGCGACACCTTGTCGTCATTAATCACGCGTAGCACCGAAAAACCCATATGCGCCGGATCATAATAGCCCGCAAAGGAAAAACTGTGGTAACTCTCGAGCCAGCCGTGATGGGCGTATCCACGCGATGCAGACGTGCGAATATTGACCATGTTGTTCACTCCCGCTGAAAAGTTAAGTGTATGATATGGATAACTTTCAATCAGTGATAGCAAAAGATTTTGCATCAATTGTTCAATTTTTTTGAAGAACCTGCATGGCCATTAAACTGAGTATCGAAGCGCTTGAGGTGATCGATGCGATTGACCGCAAGGGCAGCTTCGCTGCAGCGGCAGAATCGCTCTACCGTGTCCCCTCCGCCCTCACCTACACCATACGCAAGCTGGAAGAAGACTTGGGCATTAGCCTGTTTGACCGCAGCGGTCACCGCGCAGCACTCACTGAAGCAGGCGCTGAGCTACTCAAAGAAGGCCGCTACCTGCTCGATGCCGCACAAGCACTGGAATGCCGGGTACGCCGAGTGGCGACGGGCGTAGAAACAGACATGACCCTAGCAGTCAGCGATTTATTCGACTTCAAACCCATACTGGACCTGCTGGAAGCATTCTACGCACAAGGCCTGGGTACGCGAGTTAAATTGCTGCGTGAAGTCTATGGTGGTAGCTGGGATGTACTGCAATCCAACCGTGCCGACATCTCGATAGGCGCCCCTGGAGACGCACCGCAGGGCGGCGGCTTTAGCACCCACCTGCTCGGACAACTGGACTTTGTATTTGCTGTGGCACCACATCACCCCTTAGCCAGCCTGCACGAGCCCCTCAGCGCGAACGATATCGTGCAATACCGCGCCGTGGCAGCCGCCGACAGTTCACGCAATCTGCCACCCAGAACCTCCGGCATCCTTTCAGGGCAGGATATTTTGACAGTGCCCGACATGCGAACCAAGCTGCAAGCTCAAATTTCCGGAGTGGCAATTGGTTACTTACCAAAAAACATGGCACTCAATGCTGCCAGTAATGGATTGCTTGTGATCAAACAGGTAGCCGAACCTAAGCCGCTCGGACCTGTTTTTATCGCCTGGCGCCAACAAAGGCAAACCGACATGGGTAAAGCCATGCAGTGGCTGCTCAAGCACCTGTGCCAACTGTCGCTTGAGCAATTACTGGTCAGATGAATTATCATAACAGGGATTGCAGCCACCACAGGAAATCGCATGTCGCAAGAACAACTCCCCGAAAAATTTGCTCCGCTTAACCGTCTAGCGATCAATGCCATGTTATGGCTGAATGGCTTTGCCCATATCATCATTGGCCTGGCCCTAGCGGTTTCAGTCATCATGTTCACCTGGCTGTTTTTTCTGGATGTCAAAGAAGCCGCCTATGCCCACAACCTTGTACATGGTTTTTTACACGCACTGGGCACCCTCATGCTGCTGTGGTCCATCTCAGCCCTGATTTCTGCCGAAATACGCTACCTACGCGGACATAAACTGCTGGTAGAAACTTTTGTTGAAGTGGTACTGGTGATGTTTCTGCGCAAACTGATTGTCCTGCCAGTACAAGACGCCACCCCAACCTATCAGGAAATAGGCATCTGGCTGGCTGGCGCATTTGTGATGGGCCTGGTATACATCCTGATTCGTATTGCCGACAACAGCCGCCAGAAATAATGCAGATGACCGACGAAGATTTTATGCGGCTGGCCATCACGCTGGCCGAACAAGCCGGCCAAGCTGGCGAAGTACCGGTGGGCGCTATTGTAGTGAAAGATGGCGAAGTTATCGGGTGCGGGTTTAATGCCCCGATCGGACTCCATGATCCGAGCGCACATGCCGAAATTCAGGCTTTACGCGCGGCAGCACTGCATCTCAATAACTACAGGTTGGTTGACTGTACCCTCTATGTCACGCTAGAGCCATGTGCCATGTGTAGCGGCGCCATTCAACATGCCCGCATTGCACGCCTGGTCTATGGCGCCAGTGACCCCAAAACCGGCTGCTGCGGCAGCGTCATCGACCTGATGACAGAACAAAAACTCAATCACCACTGCATTGTCAGTCGTGGCATTATGGCTGAGGAATGCGGCAAACTACTGAGCGACTTCTTTCGGCAACGCAGGTTGGAAAAACAGAAAATAATCACCGACTAACGCTCAACTCAGCCCAGATACAAAAAACCCGCCAATATCGGCGGGTTTGTAATTTACCAAGTACAGAATAGACTTGGAGTTAGTCTCTGTTACCCAACAAGGACAATAGAATATTCAACAGATTGACAAACAGATTGTAGATATCCAGATAAAGGTTCAACGTTGCCATCACGTAGTTGGTTTGCCCACCACGTACAATTTGGTTAACGTCATACAAGATGTAACCGGAGAAAATCAGCACTGAAACACCAGAGATTGCCAACGACAGCGCTGGAATCTGGAAATACAGGTTAGCCAAACCAGCAACGATCGCTAAAATCAGACCAATCATCAAAAACTTGCCAATGCCGCTGAAATCACGTGCCGGGGATGAACCGATGCCAGCCAGGCTTAGAAAAGTGATGCCTGTTCCTGCTGCGGCCAAGCCTACAATTTCTGCACCATTACGCAGATGTAACGCGTGTTGCAGGATAGGGCCTAACATGACACCAAACGCAAAGGTCAGGGCCAATAACAACCATACGCCTACGCCGCTGTTCTGGTTCACTGCAATCAGTTTGAACATGCCGAACATCACTGCCATAAAGCCGATGGCAAAGATAAATGGATGCGCAGCCATGAAGCCGAAATTAAGTTGCAAACCAACGTAAGCACCAATCACCGTAGGGATCATGCTTAAACCAAGCAACGCATAGGTATTGCGCAACACTCGGTTCTGCGCGTCAGAAACGTTATTTTCGCGACCTAGTACTTGCATATCAGACATTACTTTTTCCTCTTTTAAAAAATAGCCAAATAGCTACACTCTTTAAGATAATGATTATTGACTAAAGTTTCAAGCATTAAAATGTGACAATTGTGTTGCAGACGCGCGCTAGGCAAATAAATCAGACTCTTTCTGGCCCACCTGGGCTACCCGCTTCACTGCATCCACATACTGCGCCGATTCGCGTAGTGCCACCATATCCGCCGGGTGATGGCCGCCATGCATGCGCGCCAGACGGGCAATGCTTTGCGCTGAAATTTTCCAGTCCAGAGTTGCCAGCAACTCATCAGCCAGATCAGGGCGATTACAAAGTAGAATCATGTCACATCCGGCATTGAGCGCAGCCAGTGCGCGTGAGGTGACATCTCCGGCCACGGTTGCGCCTTCCATACTAAGGTCATCACTGAAAATCACGCCGTTAAAGCCCAGGCGCTCACGCAATACCTTTTGCAACCAGCGTGGGGAGAATCCGGCCGGTTTTTCATCCACTTTGGGATAAATCACATGGGCAGGCATCACCGCATGCAAGCCCTCGTCTATCATGCGCACAAACGGCTGCATGTCATTTTGCGCAATCTGATCAAAGTCGCGCTCGTCCACAGGGATGCTCACATGTGAATCGGCCACCACAAACCCATGACCGGGAAAATGCTTGCCTACTGCAGCCATGCCCGCTTTTTTCAGGCCCTGCATCAGGCTAAAGGCGAGTTCGTTAATCGCCTGCGGGTCGCGGTGAAACGCGCGGTCACCAATCACCAGACTGTCGCCATAGTCCATATCCAGCACCGGTGTAAAACTGAAATCCACCCCATGCGCGCGCAATTCGGCACCGAGCACGTAGCCAGCTTCGATGGCCAACTCTTTAGCCTTCCGCGGATGCTGATCCCAAATATGCCCAAACTCGCGCATGGGCGGAATTTTGGTAAAGCCTTCGCGAAAACGCTGCACGCGCCCGCCTTCATGGTCTACCGCAATCAGCAAGGGCGGCTGCCGCACGGCATGAATGCTGGCAGTCAGTGCTTTCAGTTGCGCGCAACTTTCAAAATTGCGCGCAAACAAAATCACCCCGCCCACCAAAGGGTGTTGCAAACGGCGAATGTCATCAGCGCTTAATTCTTTGCCGACAACGTCCAACATAACGGGACCTAAAGACATTACAGATTCCTAAATTTCAACGATCAATTACATTTTAAACGATAAAGACTGGTCACCTCTTTTGCCCGCGCAGCATAAAGAGGATCCGACTGGTCACTGGCTTTGGCGTGTTTTGGGGCCACTTGCAGTTGTTCAACTACATGCAACCCTGCTTCAGCAAACCAGTTTTGCAAGTCCCCTGCTTCACGCAAGCCTATATGCTCAGCCAGGTCGGACATCACCAGCCAGGCTTCGCCTTCAGGATTTAAATGTGCTTTCACGCCCTTTAAAAATCCTTTGAGCATTTTGCTATCGGGGTCATACACGGCATGCTCAATCGGTGCATTGGCTTTGGCCGGCAGCCAGGGCGGATTGCACACGATCAAATCGGCCCGGCCTTCCAGAAACAAATCAGCTTCCAACAGCTGTATATTGCTCTGCATATTTAGCCGCTGCACGTTTTCAGCCGCACATGCCAGCGCACGCGGACTGTTGTCTGTGGCGATGACCTGCTTGACACCGCGCGTCACCAGGGTGGCAGCAATGACGCCAGTGCCAGTGCCGATATCCCATGCGACTTGCGGGTTATTGAGCGGCACCTGATCAATCAGTTCAAGATACTCGCCACGCACTGGCGAATACACGCCATAGTGGGCATGAATATTGGCATTCAGTGCGTCAATCGGCACCCCTTTTTTACGCCACTCGTGCGCACCCACCATGCCTAGCAGTTCGCGCAGCGAGAGCACCAGCCGGGCTGGCAGTTTGTCGGCTTTTTCATCAATAATCAGTGCACCATGCACCGCAGCTTTCACATCCGGTGCGCGCGGCAAGTCACATTGACCGTATTTGAGCTCGATAAGTACTTTGTTGGTGATATTGGCGCGGCCAATCTGGCGGGCGCGGTGCTGGTGAAAGGCTTCTAACATAGTTGCAGCCGGTTTTACCGGTTTGCGGTCTACGCGACGGGTAATGGCTTGCAACAGTTGCTTGGCATTTTGAAAGTCACCACGATAAAGCAAGGCAGTACCTTCGCAGGCCAACCGGTAGGCTTCATCGGCTTTGGTGGTGTCATCCGCAATCACCACGGCTTTAGGCGGCGGATTGCCAGCCTCGGATTGCCAGTCAGCGGCTTGGGTTTTGTTTTTTTCGTACCAGTTAATCAGGTTCAATGGGGGTTCCGATAATATAGGGTTTGTTAAATGTAGCCAGTTTAAAGCTTAAATGGGCTAAAATCGGTATGGGTGTCGTAATAGTCTTCATTTTCGGCGCGTTTTAAAAATGCGACGATTTTATAAACGACAGGGGTAAATGCCACTTCAACAATTATTTTAGCAATCATTTGTGCCATGATGATGAGCGGAATTTTGTCATTGGGGATGATACCAGAGTCCCAAAATGCCAGCGGTACAAACATGACAGTGTCTATCGCTTCGCCAAACACTGTACTGGCGATGGTGCGCTGCCACAAATGCTGGCCACTGCTCCATATTTTCATTTTGGCCATCACGTAGCTATTCACAAACTCACCGACGGCAAATGCAATCAAACCAGCCAGTGAGATACGCCAGGTGCTGCCAAAGGCCACTTCGTATTCATGCTGATTGTGCCAATAGGGCGCAGGCGGCAACGCCACAATCATCCACGCCATCAGGCTGGCAAAAGCCAACCCGGCAAATCCGGCCCAGATGACGCGGCGACTGGCGGCGTAGCCATAGACTTCGGTGAGAATATCGCCAAAAATAAAACTGATGGGGAAAAACAGCACGCCGGCGCCAAAGGTCAGCGTGCCCAGCAGTGGCGCTTCAATTTGCGTGACTTTGGCCGGCCCGATGAGATTGGAGCAGACCAGCACGCAGACAAAGGCCGCCATGATAAAGTCGTAATAACGGTACTGTTTTCTCAAGCCTGCTCTCCGCTACGCACATCCAGTTTGTCCCGCAACACATCGCCACCCAGATTAATCGCCAGTATCAAACTCATCATGCAAAAACCCACTGCCAGCACGTAATGCGGGGCCACCAGCATAAAGCGTACGGCATCTCGCAACATGGCCCCCCATGAGGCTTGTGGCGCCTGTATACCTAGGCCCAAAAAAGATAAAGAGGCTTCAGCAATCATGACACTGGCCATGCTGTAGGCAGCTTCAACCAATAATAGTGAAATCAGCAAGGGCAATACATGTTTGCACATGATCCTTAACGGCCCGGCGCCGAGTGACAGCGCCGCCAGAACATGCGGGCGGTCCCGCAACGCAAGCGCCTGTCCGCGTGACAAGCGGGCGTAGGTCACCCATCCGGTCAGGCATAAAGCCAATATCAGGTTATTCACCCCTGCCCCCAGCACCGCCGCAAAAGCAATGGCCAGTAACATGCCGGGAAACGCGAGAAAAATGCTGGTTAACTGCATCAGTGCAGCATCCAGTTTGCCGCCTGAATAACCGGCCAGCAGACCGACAGCAATACCGATGAGCATCGTCACAACGGTGACGACCACCGCCACGGATAATGAAACTTCCACACCATGCAACACCCTGGCCAGAATATCTCGCCCCAGATCATCAGTACCCAACCAGTGCTGGGCATCTGGCAACTGCAATATGGCATTCAAATCGATCTGGTTGGGTGATAACCCAAGCCAGCGGCCGATCACCACAGCCAGCAACCAGGCCACTAAAATGAGCATCGTGAGCAGCTTCACAGTGCACCCCGAGTACGCGGATCCAGCCAGCGATACAGCAGGTCGGTGCACAGATTCATCAGCACATAGCTCAGTGCCACCACCAGCACACAGGCCTGGGTGACCGGATAATCGCGTTTCTCTATGCTCTCTACCAGCAGTTTGCCTATGCCATCCCAACTGAAGATAGTTTCAGTAATCACAGCACCTGCCAGCAGCCCGCCCATTTGCAAACCGATGATGGTTACCAGCGGCAGGAGGGCTGCCCGCAAGGCATGTTGAAGCATCACTGCCCGCTCACTTAAGCCTTTGGCCCGTGCAGTGCGGATGTAATCTTCATTGAGCACCTCCAGCAGGCTGGTGCGCGTCATCCGTGTCAAAATGGCGCTTAAACCCAGCCCCAATGTGAGTGCAGGCAAAATAATGGCGGCAGGCGTGCGCATACCGCTGACCGGCAACCAGCCCAGCCAGATGGCAAATACCAGCATCAGCACCGGACCCAGCCAGAATGAGGGCATGGCGGCCAGACGAATACTGAACATGGTGATCAGCACATCTTGCCAACCACCGGCTTTGAGGGCAGATGCGATACCCAAGGGCACACCAATGAATATGCCGATAATCAGCGCAACGGTCGCCAAACTCAAGGTTGCAGGGTAAGCATGCACCAGCAGTTGTGTGATGGGTGTTCTGGTTTGAATGGAGACGCCCAAATCGCCCTGCAGTAGTTGCTGCAGATAGCGCACAAACTGTACGGGCAGAGATTGATCAAGTCCCAGCATGGCACGCAAGGTCGAGCGGTCGGCCAGACTAGCCGACTCACCCAGCATGACATCGACGGGGTCACCCGGGACCAGGTGCAGCAAGGCGAAGGTGATCAACAGCACCCCGAACAACACCGGAAAAAGAGCCATCAGCCGTTTGATCATGCCGGATCAACCGTCCACAATATTGACCGGCATGCCGACAACGACCCGGTCGAACAAGTCGATCAAATCGGCATTATGCATACGGATGCAGCCGTGCGATCCTGGCTTGCCCATTTCAGCCGAGTCCGGCGAACCGTGAATATAGATATAGCGCTGCATGGTATCCACATTGCGCAGACGATTCCTCCCGATCTCTGTGCCACTCAACCACAAAATGCGGGTCAGAATCCAGTCACGTTCGGGAAACTGTGCCATCAGCGCCGGCGTAAATATTTCTCCAGTAGGTCGGCGACCCACAAACACCGTGTTAACGGGCGCCCCTTCGCCAATTTTGGCGCGAATAGTGTGAAGCCCCAACGGTGTACATCCACTGTTTTTTTCACAGCCAACACCATTGCTGGCGGTAGACACGGCATAGCTTGCAGCCAACTGCCCAAGGTCGTTCACGAGCGAAAGTGACTGGTCTGGAATAGAGATTTCAATACGCATAGACGTTATTCTAAGCGATTTGCCATTTCCTCGCCCGGCAACAGCAAATCTTCGAGAAAGAAAGCAGATAATCCGGCTTTACCCGTTAACCCGGCCTTGCGGTAAACCGCACGTGCCTGCTCGCGCACAGTACGCTCGCTGGACTGCCGTAAAAGCGCTATTTCCTGGTGACTAAAGCCTTTGAGCATGAGCAGGCCAATTTCCGCTTCTGCGCGGCTGAGGCCCCATTGGCTGAATTGTTTTTGAATTTCGATGCCCAGCCCCTGCATCAGGCTGCGACTTTGCGTGCGCCAGTGCACAGCCTCGGCCTGTGCCTGTTGCAGAGTCGTTTGCAATTGCACCAGATTGCGCTGGGTGATGCGATAGTAATCAATGCCTAGCAAAGAAATGCCACACAGAGACAACACCACCACCATCAACTCCATGCTGATATGCAACCAGCTTTGCCCTTCCTGATAATCATCCACCACATCTGCCGCCATCAGCATCATGATCAGCACAAATAAAGCCAAACTGACCCGGAGGGTATGACGCGTAAATGCCGAGACCATTTCTGTCACCATTGAGAATTTATCCTTCACATCGACAAGTCCTTATTGTAATAGACATTGCATGACGCATGCAGTGACTTGCGCGGGCCGGAAATACATTACAATCGTCCGGATATTCTCTATTGGCAGGCAAAAAGTGATGAGACACCAGGAAAAGCATCGTTTGCATCGTAGTGGCTGGCTTCGGGCAGCGGTATTGGGTGCCAATGATGGCATTATTTCTACCGCCAGCTTGTTGATGGGCGTTGCCGCAGCGCAGGCTTCTACGGAGGTCCTGATCTCCACCGGTGTGGCCGGGTTGGTGGCTGGCGCCTTGTCCATGGCCGCCGGCGAATATGTTTCGGTGAGTTCGCAAGCAGATATTGAACAGGCGGACCTGATCAGGGAGCAGCAGGAACTGCAGGATGATCCGGAAAGTGAATTGCGCGAACTGACAGGCATTTACAGCGCGCGCGGCCTGACACCTGAATTAGCAAAACAGGTGGCACAGGCCATGACCGCCCATGACTCACTGGCCGCGCACGCAAGGGATGAGTTAGGGATTCATGACCTACAAACTGCCAGGCCTCTGCAGGCTGCACTTGCCTCAGCCATGGCTTTCGCCACCGGCGCACTCTTGCCATTGCTGATGGCCATGTTGTCACCCCGCGACAGTATTGCTTATTGGCTGGCGGCGAGCACTTTGCTGTTTCTGGCCGTATTAGGCGCGATAGCCGCCAGGGCCGGTGGCGCCAATGTGGCGCGAGGAACCACCCGCGTGGTCATCTGGGGCGTGATTGCGATGGGGTTTACCGCGCTGATAGGCCACTGGTTTGGCGTGCATCCGGCTTGAACACCACGCTGGCAAGGCCATCCCAGTTGCCATCAGGCATGGGCTGATAGGCCTGAATTGATGTGCGATAAGCCGCAAACTGGCCTTCATACCATAACGGAATATACGGCAGGTGGTGATGAATGCGACGGGTGGCAGATGGCCAGTCTTCAGACGCCAGCAAGCGGTCCAACTCAGCATCATGATAACGCCCGCGGTTAAATCCGACAGGCGGCGCATTGGCTGAACCAAACGCCTTGCTATAGATTTCCGGCGTTTTAATGCCTACCCAAGTTAAACCATAGAGCTGAAAATTGCCATGCTGTACGTCGGCAAAAAACGTGCCCCAGTCCAGACTTTTGATATGCAGATCAATGCCTGCCTCGCGCATTTGTGCCTGCAATATGGTGGCGAGCCGAACACGCTGTGCATCAGTACTGGTCTTGTAAATCAGAGTCAACGGCAACTTGATACCGGCTGATTGCAACATCTGGCGTGCCAAAGCGGGCTGATAGCGGTAGGGTTGCAAGTCGGGATTTCCGGCATAATGCTCGGGTGGCAAAATGGCACTGGCTTGCCGGCTGTGCGGTACCATTACCTTGCGAATAATTGTTTCGGTATCAATCGCATAGGCAATTGCCTGCCTGACTTTAGGGTCCCGCAGATAGTCCGCCTGGGTATTAATGCCCAGATAAGAATAATTGGCCCCGGCGCCGGTTTGTACAACCAGCCCCGGCTGCGCCTGCAAATAGCTCACCAGTTCTGGCGGCAGATCCCCCTGAATCAAATCGGCTTCACCGCGTTTGAGTTTCAATACCCGCACATTGGGGTCTTTGACTTCGTTAAAGCACACTTGCAACCCGTCCTTCACCCGGGTCAGCAACAGGGACTGCGACCAGGCATCAAGCTTGAACGGACCACTGCCGACTGGCTGATGCGCAAAGTCATGTCCGGCAGCGATCAGGTCTTCTGGCAAAATACCCATGATCAGCCGGGCAGGAAAATGTGCATCGGCGCGATTGAGCGTGAATTCTATGGTCTGAGCATCCGGGGTATCAATACGCCGGATGTGTTTGAATTCCGCGACGTGCGGAGAATCAGGCAATGCCAGCAAACTGTCGTAAGTCGCCTTGACATCGTGTGCGGTCAACGGACGGCCATGATGAAACAGGGCTGTCTGCGGTTTTAAATGAAAGCGATAGTGTTGCGCATCGATTTGTTGCCAGTCAGCCAGACCCGGAATTTCGCGCGAAGCACTGTCAAACTCAACCAGCCGCTGATACAACAGACGATTAACGCGTTCAGAAGCGGCATCTGTGGCATAACGCGGATCCAGATTAACCGGTGCCTGAGCCACCGCAAACACCAATACATTATTTGAGGATGAGGATTGGCAACCTGACAACATCCACAAGGTTGCGATCAGCGCCCCCTTCCACCACCGACCAGCGCGCATTAATTTCTTTCAAACCAGGCAATAGACTCCACATGCGAAGTATGCGGAAACATATTCATCACCCCGGCCGCCTTTAACGCATAGCCTTTGGCTTGCGTCAGGATGGCCGCATCACGCGCCAGGGTGGAAGGGTTACAAGACACATAGACAATCCGTTGCGGAGCGATATGCGCATGGTCAGCCCCGGCATCCGGCAGTGCTTTCACCAGTTCAATCGCCCCGTCGCGCGGCGGATCAATCAACCATTTATCAAAGCGCCCCAATCCCTGTAATAACTCAGGCGTCATATCAAACAAATCCGATTCGGCAAACTCCACATTACGCACGCCATTCAATGCGGCATTCTCAACCGCACGCTTCACCAGTGCCTGTGCACCCTCCACGCCATACACTTGTGCACCACTGCGTGCAATCGGCAGCGTAAAGTTACCCAGGCCGCAGAAAAAGTCCGCAATGCGTTCATCTGCTTGCGGCTGCAATAACTGCATGGCACGCCTGAGCATGACGCGGTTAATTGCCGGATTGACCTGGGTAAACTCCAGCGGATTGAATGGATAGCGCAGACCGAATTCAGGCAGGCTGTAATGCAGGCCTTTATCATGCGTAAACAGCGGCTTCACCGTGTCTGGCCCTTTGGTCTGTGTCCACAGCTGCACGCCATGCGCCTGTTCAAACGCTTGTAAATGCGGCAAATCTTCAGGCTCCAGCGCCTCCAGAATACGCAATACCAGCACAGTGGTATCTTCGCCGACCGCCACTTCTATTTGCGGCAATGACTGCTTCACGCTGAGCTGTGCAATCAAATTTTTAAGTGGCACAATCAGGTCTGATAAAGGCTTGGGCAGCACCTGGCAACTGTCCATAAAGGTCACATAGCTACTGGCTTTTTCATTAAAGCCAACCAGCACCCCACCCTTTTTCTCGACATAACGCACGCGCAAACGGGCCTTGTGCCGGTACTGCCATGGTGTACCCTGAATGGGCGGCAATATTTTTTCAGCCTTGACGCGACCGATATGCCATAAGTCATCTTCCAGCATGCGCTGCTTGGCCGCCACCTGTGCTGAAACCTCAAGATGCTGCATGGCGCACCCACCGCACACCCCATAATATTCACAACGTGGTACCACCCGCTGGCTGGAAGGCTTGAGTACTTCGACCGTGGTAGCGACCTCGTAGGTAGACTTCACATGGTACGAGACAAATTTAACCTGCTCAAATGGCAGTGCACCTTCGATAAATATCACCTTGCCATCGACATGGGTTACGCCGCGACCTTCCTGGTCTAGCGATTCGATGGTGGCAACACGGGGGGCTTGTGACGCCAGCGCAACAGGCGACGGGCGGTTGATTCGTTGACGATTGCTTCTCATGACTATTATTTTACCGCAAATGCTCTTACAATCAGTTAAAGAAACGTCAAAATCTGAGAGGAGTCTGATATGTTTGCTCGATGGAGTTTTTATATAACGTTCTCGATCCTTGTTTGTTTATCGCAGGCTGCCTTTGCTGACGAGATTGCGATTCAGCAGGATGCCCATGGGGTAGACTATGTGACGGGAGGCATTGGGTCTGAAGAAGTCGAAGCACTGGAGCCCTACAAAAAACAATTCAACCTTTATTTTTTGTTTTCTGAGGGCAAAGTTGGCCGCGTGATCGACAACGTCAATATCGAGATTGTTGACAGGAAAAACCAACCGGTATTTACGCTGGAGAGGGCCGCGCCGAGGCTGATGCTGAATTTGCCCAATGGTAAATATACAGTCATTGCCAGTTATCAGGGCCATACACAGCGCTACGCTTTTAACCATCAGGCCAACAAACCGCAGCGGATTATTCTGAACTGGCGCAATGCGATCGATGAAGATGCTACGGAAGAGGCCCCTGCAGAAACAGCAAGCCCTTGAAGCAAATGGAGTCCCTACACTAGAAAAATCAGCCCAGCAGTTTATTGCCAGGCAGCAATAAACTGCTGCCAATGCACACCCTGATAGCCAGACAAAGTCTCTCTGACCAATGCAATTTCAGTGTTGTACTCAGCTTCGGTCAGATGTCCACGCATTTTGAGAAAACGCAGATAGACCAGATGCGTATTGGCCACATCGGTTTCACAGTAATCACGAATCGCCTTGATTTCGCCATTTAAATACGCCTGCCACACTTTGCTGCCATCCATGCCCAGCTTGCCGGGAAAGCCGCACAACTGGGCCATTTGATCGAGCGGTGCATTGGCGCGCCCGCTATACATGGCCAGTACATCCATCAAATCCAGATGCCGCATGTGATAACGGCTGATGTAGTTGTTCCATTTAAAATCTTTCTCATCCTCGCCCAGATCCCAGTAACGCGGCGCTGCAATGCCATGCACCATGGCGCGGTAATGCAACACGGGCAAATCAAAGCCGCCGCCATTCCAGCTCACCAGGTTGGGCGTGTACTTTTCAATCCCGTCAAAAAAGCGCTGGATAATTTCAGCTTCTGTTGCCTGCTCATCGCCTAATGTCCATAGCCGAAACTGGTTACCTTCACGCAAGGCACAGGAAATCGCACAGACACGCTGCAAATGATGTGGCAAAAAGTCGGTGCCGTTCTGCTGCCGACGCTGATGAAAGGCGATATTCGCCACGTCGGCATCCTCAAGGGTATCCGGTAATTCCTGTAAACGGCGGATACCGTCTATATCCGGAATAGTTTCAATATCAAAAACCAGGCTTAGCATGATGTACTCAAAAAAGGATTGCGAGATACCTTAGCATAGCTGGCGAAAATTCACCAAACTGTCCCTTGCCACCTTCAATGTCACACGCATGACCGGTAGTTTGTATCTTTTGATACAAATCCATGCAATTTGTATCAAAAGATACATTTAAATATATGATTTATAAGGTTTTTTTACCGTTTATTCACCCCTGAAAAAACGACTGAGAAGGTTAATCTTGGCATGTTCAGCGACTTGGATAGCATGCAAACTGCCTGCTCCCTCCATGCTGAACCACTTTAAAAACCATAGGGAGTACCACCATGACCAGTATTAGTACAGTCAATAGCAGTAGCAGCATTCAATCATTTTCTCAAGTAAACCAGCGTGGCATGCCACCGCCACCGCCCGAAGGCGAGCAAGGTGGCAAGGATGGAGGCGGATTACTGGGTGCCATAGATGCCGCCCTGAAAAGTGCGGGCGTAGAAGGCGGGCTGGAATCCATATTTGGACAATCTTCAGGGAGTTCGACATCCACAGATGCCACGGTGACAGACAGTGACAGCAGTGACTCCAGCACGACCACAGATGCAGCCAGCGCACTCAATTCTTTTTTACAAGAGTTGATGAGCGCGCTGCAAGCCCAGGGTTCAACCGACGCCAGCAGCACTGAAACGTCATCCGCCGATAGCAGCGATGTGGCCATGCAGGGAATGCCGCCCCCTCCGCCGCATGGCTATGGCGGACAAGGGATGGAAAACAAGCTGCAAAGCCTGCTCTCTTCACTGACCAGTAGCAGCAGTGACAGCAGCACTGACAGTAATACGGATACGGACAGCAGCCTTGAAAGCAGCTTTCAATCGCTGGTGAGTGCCCTGGGGGGAAACAGTGACAATAGCAATCTCACTGGCTTCCTGCAGGCATTATCTACCAGCATGCAGCACCGTGGCCCCAGCGGGAACGTCGTGAGTACAACGGCTTAGCCTGCGGCTAGTCCATTCAAGCATTGCCTCCTGAGGAGGCAATGCGAAAGTGATGCGTACACAAGGTGTGTGAGAAAGTAAAACGTTGATGCTTGTCAGGCAAACTCTGCGCGCGGCAGCAATTGTTCAGCCGCCGCCTCATCTTCCAGCCATTCGGCAGGCGCTTTATGCAAGCGAATCGGCCGCTTCATCTCTTCCCCTTCAAAGGTCAATATGGCATAGCTGACTTCGTCAGGACTGGACATTGGCGTAAACTTGGCAAAGCCAAACTCATGATTACGCAGCACTTGCCAGGCACCTACAGGTTCGGAATATTCAGGCCTGGAGAAATAATGGGCGATTTGCTTGTCGCTCACCGGCCTCAAATCGCAATCCTGCTCACGCGCCATGACAGACCAGCGGTAATCCAGTCCATCCGCAATCGGCTGCAACTGCAATAAATACCAATGCAAATTTTCTCGCACCAGCTGAATCAGGGAACGTACCCGACCGGTTTGTTGATTAAGAATATAGTAGACACCAAGATCATCCTGCTGAATCGTCTGGCCCAGCCGGGGAAGTACGAAAAGATTATTTGCCACAACAAACTCCTTTCAACGCAACATGCACAGAAGACTGCATGCAATGACTATGCCTGAAACAGAAATCAGGCCTTTTTCCCCCTGTATTCACAGCATACCCTGTGAATACAGGAGAGCATACAGTTTCAGTCTACGTGAGAATGAGAGACGGCAATTGGACGATAAAGCAATGATTTACCGGTGTTTAGCCCCTTACTTGCGACTCCACTGCCCTTCGCGTTGCACAAACCAGCCACTTTGCGCCTTGTCTATCCAGCGCTGGGCAAAGGTGCGCTGGATTTCACCCTCCCATTCGGGGTGACCATTCGCGGCAGCAATGCCCTGATACAAGCGGGCCCTGTCTGTATTTTCATCTTTAACCAGCCCTGCCAGCGCACCACGTTGGGACAATGGCACCAAACTGGCATCTTTGACTGCGACAAAGCCATCAGCGGTCAAGCCAACCGCACCCGACTGGTAATAGGCGGACAATTGCGCATGACGTGCCTGCATCCCGGCCTTGACTGCCGCCACCGCCGGGGTGTTAACATCCAGATCGGCCGCAGCCTGCGCATGCGAAAAAACCGCCATGAGATAAAATGCCAGCACCAAGCCTGTGATATATCTCGTCATCATGTCGCTACTCCTTGCGATTGGCAGGCTGACTGCCGGTATTATTGGCCGGCGTGACCGCTGCCGGGCTAGCAGGATCACCAGCGGGGGCAGCTTGATCCGGGGGTAGCTGCCAAATTTCGTCAATCACTTTATCGGCGGCTTTTTCGGCCGCCGCCGCCGGGAAATAAATATTGATTGTGACGCAGCCCTGCAAGCCAGCCACCAGCAAGGCGGCTGGCAACCATGCCCCTCGACACTGACGCAGTTTGAATAATTGCTTGTTCACAGCAGACTCTCCATGATTGATTGGATTGATTCGCTACTTGATAATAATTTTACTGTTACTGTCCGTAATGCGTTGCATACGGCCCAACACATCCTTCCAGCTGACGTATTGGGTATAGCCATTCACATTCACGGCAGGGACGCCCTGCCCTTTGACAATGACAAAACCACCTGGCATATCTTCTACCCCGCCCATTTTGCAGATATCGCCGCGCAATTCACAGCGCAAGCCGATTTTTTCGTAGCCAAACTCTTTAAAAAAACGCAGAAACGTTCTTTGCAGTGCGGCCGCAGTGCCCTCGCCGCCCAAGGCAGTGATATTTTCTACGGCCCGTTGCGATATTTTTTTCTCAAACGGGCCATCGGCTGTCTGAATCACAGCATCCATATACACGGGCTTCCAGTTTTGGAGTCGTAAGTGCCTGACATCCCCTTCAAGTTTGCCACTGATAGAGCCAAAGTTGAATGTGCGCGTAATCTCCCCCAGATCAATATCACGCATATTGAAATTGGCATGCAGCTTGGGCACAGCCCCCAGAGGGTCGGCAATCTGCAGATCCGACATCCCCACCTTACCATTAAAGAGTTTGAACTGCATTTCACCTGCCATGCGCAGTTCATGGTTGGCATAGGTGACTAGCGGGATTTCGCCATCAATCTGTCCGCGCATTTCGGGCCAGCCCAGCGCCTGACTGAAACTGCGCATGCTGATAGGCTGCATATCCATTTTCACGTGCCACACCATGCTCTGGTTGATCCAGGCTGCCGAAAAATTCTGAAAATCCAATGCGCCGTCCAGCAAAGGCAGCCGCAACTGTGGCGCCGTAATCGAAAAACGGTTTACCTCAGCCTGCCATTTGGTTTCCCCCAGGGGAATTTGCAGCACATGTCCTGACTGGTAGCCCATACTGATCTGTTGGGGCCGCTCGTAATCCCAGGGAATATTGGCATTAAAGTGGGAAAAGCCGAACTTGCCGTTCTGGTCTTCTACACTGGCATCGACAATATGCAAGTTGAATTTGAGCGGTTGCAGGCCTTTGGCCTCAAACGACCAGTCGGCCTTGCCTGACACATTCAGCTTACCAAACGCTGACTTGGCCACCAGTGGCTGAATAAATGCCTTGTATACCCCGTTAAAATCGACATCCGTCGCGTTGACCGTTAACAATTCAAAGTCATTGCTGACCAGATTGATCCGGCTTTTACTATGCAGAGTGCCTACCCCGTCCAGACTGAGATGTGCCTGTTCGATATCCAGGTACGGCGCCTGGTAGAAGCCACTGATCTCAAAGCGCTTGCCGCCTTCGGCAAAGTAAAAAGGCTGCCAGAACAACTCGCCTTGCGTCCAGTGAAACAGGCCCTGCCAGCGCCACCCCCCTGCTTGCTCATAAGCAGAGAGCCTGATCTGGCCTGTCAAATTCTCACCTGCATGCAGTCCTGCAGCATCGCTGAATCTGGCCTGATTGACGTTGAGTATCACCTCGGCGCCACGCGCAGTGGGTGCAGATCCCTGTGCCGACTTCAGGCTAGGTGTGACCTGAATAAGAAATGGAATATGTGAACGCGCATCCTGATACAAGCCATCATTACACTGCCAGGTCTGCAAAGCCTCCTGAGGCGGAATCAGGCAACGCAGGTGAAATGTGCCCCAAATCTCGTCACCTGTAGCTTTGACCTCTGCATCCAGAGACAATACCGGCTGGGTAGGATAGGTACGGTAATCAAGCAGTATTCTGGGATTTTTGGCCTGATATTGCGCAGACTGTACTGCAGAGGAAGTCACCAGCAAGGTTGGGTGACGGCTGATATGGAGGAATATCTGCGGCCTATCCAGGGTCGCAGCCCCGATTTGCAAACGCACCGCATCCACTTTCACTTGCTGCCCGGACTTTAAATCAAGCTTGGCCCGCGGTTGTTGCAGCACAATATTATCGTAGCTGAGACTGTCTGCACTCACACTGATGTGCGTGACTGCATGCACATGCGTGATCCACAGGCACACGATCAGCCAGCAGACACGCATCAGGCGGGAAACACTCCGGTCGACAGGTAACGGTCACCGCGGTCGCAGACGATGCTGACAATCACAGCATTATTCACTTCTCTGGATAATTGCAAGGCTGTATATAAGGCCCCGCCACTGGAAATACCGGCAAAAATGCCTTCCTGCGTGGCCAGTTTGCGCGTGGTCTCTTCAGCATGCTGTTGACTGACATAACGTAACGCGTCAATACGACTGGCCTCATAAATACCAGGCAAGTAGGCTTCGGGCCACTTGCGGATACCCGGAATCTGCGACCCTTCTTCAGGTTGCACACCAATAATCTGCACCTGGCTATTTTGCTCTTTCAGATAGCGTGAGGTACCCATAATCGTGCCTGTCGTTCCCATGCTGGAAACAAAATGCGTAACCTGGCCTTCGGTATCGCGCCAGATTTCAGGCCCGGTGCCTTCGTAATGCGCCTGCGGATTATCCATGTTGCCAAACTGGTCCAGCACAATGCCCTCGCCTTCGGCCTGCAGCCTCATCGCCACATCACGCGCCAGCTCCATGCTGCCGTCTTTGGGCGTGAGCACCAGTTCGGCCCCGTACGCTTTCATGCTTTGCCGGCGTTCAACGCTCTGGTTTTCAGGCATGACCAGGATCATCTTGTATCCACGCATGGCAGCCACCATCGCCAGCGCAATGCCGGTATTTCCACTGGTCGCCTCAATCAGCGTGTCTCCTGGTTTGATCTGTCCGCGCTGCTCCGCTCTCATAATCATGCTATAAGCGGGCCGGTCCTTGACGGATCCTGCCGGGTTATTGCCTTCAAGCTTCAGTAAAACTGTGTTGCTGGAATTCGGGTTCATGCGCTGCAACGCCACCAGCGGCGTATTCCCGACAAAATCATCCAGTGTTTTTATATGTTTCATCTCTTATCAATTCACTCTTAATCAGTTCAATAGTGACAGGATTTACGCAAGATGGCCGCGCAGTTTGCTGGGGTCACCTGCGATTTTGAATAAAATTGATACACCATTCAAATGAATAAATGTAAAATTTACATCTGTCTTTTAGGCGAAAATGTTCAAATAGCAATTTTCACATAAACTGACCTCCGTACAAAAATATAATTTCAAAAGGAACCAGTATCTTGAAAAAGTGGATTAGCCAAGCGCTCGTCGTCATGCTGCGTCCAATCAAACTTTTTCCCGAATTAAGCGATGCACACAATGTGCGTTACAAAATCGTTTTTCTTCAGAATGTGTTCACTTTCGCCGGCTTTGTTTCGCTGACCATGGGCGCCCTCCGCTGGGAACAACAACCCATGATCGCGAAAATTGATGTGATCTTTGGGCTGCTGGCATTTCTGCTGCTGTCTGTGATGTCCCGGTATCGCCAAAAAGTTGAGCTGATCGCCAGCATCGCCTTGTGGCTCTGCTTTACCCAGTTCATGACCGTATTTTTTCTTGCCGAAAGCAATGCCAGTCGCAGTGGCCTCCTGTTACTGATACTGGCTGCAGCCTTTTACCTCAAGGGCCGGCTGACAGGCTACTACACCCTAGCGATCATTATCATGATGGTGGTCAGCAACCACTTCCTGATGTTTATTGATACCAAATTCACGCACCTGGACATCCTGACCTTGTGTTTATACCTGCTCGCGCAGTTTTTTATTATTCATAACTATGAAAGCTTGCGTGAAGCACAAACCCGGCATCTCAAGGCACTGAACCAGGATCTGGAGGCTCTGGTTAAAAAACGTACAGAGCAGCTGGCCGCCGCCAACCTGGCACTGGAACTGGAAAAACAAAACCTGAAAAAACTGTCGGATACCGACCACCTCACAGGCTTGAGTAACCGCCACCACTTTGAGGCCCTGTTTTCGCAACAACAAAGAATCAGCGCGCGTGACACAACCGATGCGCTGATCCTGATTGACATTGACCATTTCAAGCAGATTAATGACACGCATGGCCATATCTACGGCGACAAGGTGCTCAAAGAAATCGCCGAGTCCATGCACAGTCACACCCGCGCATCCGATATTTCCGTGCGCTGGGGCGGTGATGAGCTGATTATTTATGCGCCACGTACCAGTTTGCTACAAGCCCAACAACTCGCAGAAAAATTGCGCGAGCATGTACAGTCTTTACAATTGCCAGGCTTGGGCTCCATTACCATCAGTGGCGGCGTTGCTGTGCTGCACCTGGGCGATACGCTGCCTCACTTGCTACAACGTGCGGATCACGCACTCTATCAAGCCAAACAGGCCGGTCGTAATTGTATTCATACACATGAACCGGCGTAAGACTCCCCCTTGCCTCCTCCAACTTTCCCCAACACACGCATTGACCATGACCTACAAAAAGCCTGCTTTCATCCTGATCACTTTATTTTGTTTTTACGCGCAAACCGTGTATGCCGAACACTGGCAAACAGTCTCAGGAAAAGAAAAATTCCTGTCGGTCATGGTGGATATGGACTCTATCCAGCCCGGCTATCATGAAGACATCGTTTTATTCCGTGTGCGCTCGGACGACCATTACGAAACCCTGTCGACTAAAAAAGTGCAGGCCTCCTGCAGTGAACTCTCCATGGAAGTTGAAGAGGAAGTCATATTTAACAAAGCGGAGCAGACCGTAGAAAGCTTCGACTGGAAGAACCCAGCACTCAAATCCATCCCGAGCTACGCACATTCGCGCCTCTCGTTCTGGGGTTACACGCAGGCATTTGGCAATGCCATTAAACTTGCCTGCAGCCGCATTGGCAATCGAGCTCCGCAGCGCCTGGAAGCCATGGAGCAGGAGCAATGTTCACTGGCCAACCCGCTGTACAAAGTAGCCTGTGCGCCTTTTGCCTCGTGGCGTGCCAATTACAAACTCTACTTATCCCGCTCACACGACACGATTTATAACTGCGGCATTTCTGAAGACCGCATGGCCAAACAAACCGGCCTGCTATTAAAGAGCGTCATGCGCTGCCAGAGCGAGGCCTGTGGCAATCAGATTCTGGAAAACTGGATACAAAAACGCGGACAGGATATTGCCACTGTGATACATCTGCCTAACCAGGCTCAACAAATGTGGGTGACCCCGATAGAAAACCAACACTTATGCAGATCTCTGGATGAAGCTGACCAGGAAATCGCACGCATTGATAGTGAAGAAATGTTTGCCAAAGCACGATACCAAGGCTGCTTGAAAAGAGAGGCTCAGGCACACACCCTGAATAACAAAGATCAAACACAGGTGTTAAGCATCAATAAAAAGCAATATGTCGAGACTGCATGTGCTCCTTATTACCAACAGTGGCAACAAATTGCCTCAGAAAAAGCCGCTTTTGCCGTGGAAACAGAAATACCAGAAGTCGAGTCGCAAAGAGTACTATTTTCAAATGCATCTACTTCCGATCAATGATCAATCAGGTGATTGGGCGTTGAAAACAAAGCAGTGGCAAAAGATTTAACTATTTAAGGATGGATGCATCATAAATAATGCTAAAGGTTTATCAATTGTGCCTAATATCAAGGTAGCGGCGGATGCCTGATATCCAGATCATGCCTATAGCTGTGTTGTTTCTTGTTGTAATATCGCGCAATGCGCTTGATATAGTTTTGCGTTTCAGGAAAAGGCGGGATGCCTCGATATTTTAAAACATTGTTTTCACCCGCATTATAGGCTGCCAGCACCAACTCAATATCGCCACGAAAGTAGGCAAGCAACCAGCGCAAGTATGACAAACCGCCCTTAATGTTTTGCTCGGGGTTATACGCATCTTTCACATTGAATCGTTCTTGCGTCTCAGGTAATAATTGCATCAGTCCCTGTGCATTTTTTGCTGACCTTGCGTTCGGATCAAAGCCGGACTCTACAGCAATCACTGCCATGGCAAAATCAACTTCAATATCATATGACGGGGCATGTTTCTGAACCAGCCTGTAAATAGGGCCTTTGGGATAGCTAAGTGGTCTTGAGGGGATCGTCACTTCCGCCTTTGGCGTAGCAATTTCAGCCACTGGCTGCACCGGCGCTTCTACAGACTTGACAGGAATGACCGGTTTTTCCATACATGCTGGCAGATCAGCCAAAGCAGGGTTGCCCGGAGTCTTTGCAAGCCATGAAACAGCATCACGATGCCCACGTTTACCCGCAAGACTAAAGAAAAATGCAGCGAGGTCATGATTGACATCAACCCCCTTGCCCATGCTGTAAAGCCAGCCCATTGCAAATTGCGCATTGGCATCCTCTGTATCTCTTGCCTGCAGGCAATAATAATCATAAGCTTGCTGGTAACTGGTGATCCCCAACGCATTCGGCGTACGAAATGCCAAACTGACCAGTAGACTGTAAGGATTGCTGAGCGCGGGTGCGGATTTCTGATGCAACACATTGTCTTGACCAGCATGTAATTGCTGCTCTGCAGGCGCTTGTTCAGCAAGGCTGTCCAAGGGCATATATCCCAAGCTGCAGCCTAACAGCATGCATAAGATTTTTTTATAAAAATGCATAAATCTCCCAATTTCGGACTACAGATGCCCTACATAATCAACGCTTACTCGCGTTGATGCGGTACAACCAGCCGGCATAAACTGCAGCGACTATAAATGACACCAGGCCCAGTTGCGGCAATGTCAGTCCAGCAAAGGTCCAATCAATGGCTGCACAGTCTCCAGTGCCACGAAACACCAAAGTCAACGCCTTTTTCAGCGGAAAGTTTTCAAACATGTAATCAAAACCAACGCCACAATCTGCAAACACTTCCTCTTTGTGGGCTTGCAGCCACCAGTGTCTGATCGCCACTCCTGCACCGCCCAAAGCTGTAAGCACTTGCAGGCCCGTCAACAACTTGTCACACCAGTGTTTCCTTACCATCCATGCCTGAATAAAAAACAGGCTACCCAGCCCCATAAAAACCATCCGTTGCGAAATACAGAGCGGACAAGGCTCAAGATTATTTTGCACCTGAATGACCAATGCAAGACCTACAACGCCAAAACAGGCAATGAAACCCAGTAGATATCCAGATCGTCCCTGAAACCAGCGCACCATACAAAGCTCCGTTTTAATTTTAAAAGTCTTGAATTGTAATGGATAAAGTGGATTTATCCATTCAGCCAGTTCAAAGCAGCCTATACGCAGCCTCAAATAATCTGGGATAATTGCCTGTATGACACAATCTATATCGACATCGTTTCCGCAAATCTTGAGCGTCAGCGACCTCAATCGCTTGACCAAAGAGCTCCTGGAAACCAGTTTCCCCTTGTTCTGGATCAGCGGCGAGATTTCCAACTTCACCCGCGCAGCCAGTGGTCACTGGTATTTTTCATTGAAAGATGCCCGCGCGCAGGTGAGATGCGTGATGTTCAAGGGGCGCAATAGTCTGGTGGACACGCTGCCGCGCGAAGGTGATTTGATCGAAGCACGTGCCACGGTCACCCTTTATGAAGCGCGCGGTGACTTTCAGCTGACCATAGAATTCTTGCAGCCTGCGGGCATGGGCAGACTGTATGAGGCCTTTGAGCAACTCAAGCAAAAACTGCAGGCACAAGGCCTGTTTGATCAATCAGGAAAACTGGCGATTCCTGCCGAACCGCGTCGGATTGGAGTAGTGACTTCGCCAGATGCGGCAGCATTACGCGATGTCCTGACGGCGATTCAACGCCGTTATCCAGGCATGGCCGTGATCATTTATCCGACACCGGTACAGGGCAAAGGCGCTGCCGAGCGCATTGCACAGGCTATCCATACCGCTGACCAGCGGCAGGAGGTCGATACCCTGCTGATCTGTCGCGGGGGTGGCAGCATTGAAGATTTATGGTCCTTTAACGAAGAGATTGTTGCGCATGCCATCGCAGCATGTCGCATTCCGACCATCAGTGGTGTGGGGCATGAAACTGATTTCACCATTGCTGACTTTGTCGCCGATTTGCGTGCTGCGACGCCCACGGCGGCGGCGGAGCTGGCTTGCCCCGATCAATCACGCCTGATACAACAGCTTGACCAGTGTCAATTACGTCTGCACCGGGCGATACGCAACCTGCTGGACAGACACGCACAGACGCTGGACTATTTATCACGCAGGCTGATTTCACCTGTGCAGCAATTGCAACAACAAAAAAATGGCCTGCTGCAACTAAAGCACCGACTGCAACTGGCCATGCAACATCGCCTCACCAGCCACCATCGCCAACTGCAATTGCTGACGGCGAGTCTGCAACAGCTCAACCCGCATAACGTATTGGCCAGAGGCTATGCCATCGTGCATAAACAGGATGGTCGGGCCGTGACAGATGTCACCCAGCTGAATGTACAGGAGGCGCTTGCCATTACATTGCAACGTGGCGCAGCCAAAGTCACAGTCACAGAATTGTCAGATCCGGAATAAGCATTTTCAGTACGCAATTGGCAAATTATCCACACTCGAAAATCACATCTCCATGAATTATTCAAAAAGCATTGGTCAGGGACTGAATTTGACTGATAATGGCGGTTTGCTTTAAATCGTTCACACAATGGACCAATCAAAAAGTCAGCAAACAGCGCTGCATACAATGGCGCTGGCAGCATTGGGCGTAGTATTTGGTGATATCGGAACCAGCCCGCTCTACACCATGAAAGAAGTATTTGCTGTTGGGCATCATCCCCTGTTATTGAATCAGGATAATGTGTATGGCATTTTGTCACTGATTACATGGGCATTGTTGCTGATTGTGTCTTTCAAATATGTCTGCTTTATCATGCGGGCAGACAACCGCGGCGAAGGTGGCATTATGGCCATGCTATCGCTGGCCAGCCGCTATGCAGGTGGCGACCCCAACCAGAGAAAACGCATCATGATGCTGGGTATTATTGGCGCATGCATGTTTTATGCAGATGGCATGATTACACCGGCCATTTCTGTATTGTCTGCTGTAGAAGGCCTGGAAGTTGCAGCACCGCAACTCGAAAGCTGGATTGTCCCGATTACCCTGTTTGTCCTGTTGCTGCTGTTTTGGGCACAAAGTAAAGGCACCGCAGTCGTGGGTGCCTTTTTTGGTCCGGTCATGCTGACATGGTTTGCAGTCTTAGGCATCTTGGGCGGCATCAATATCAGCCATCACCCGGAAATCCTGAAGGCACTCAGCCCGTACTATGCATTTTTATTCTTTAGTACTCAACCGGGCATCGCATTCATTGCCTTGGGCGCAGTGGTACTGGCAGTCACCGGGGCCGAAGCACTGTATGCTGATATGGGGCACTTTGGCCGCACCCCCATTCGCCTCGCCTGGTTCTGTTTTGTGCTTCCTGCGTTGATATGCAATTACTTTGGTCAGGGTGCCCTGATTCTGGCCGAGCCCGAATCCATTCAAAACCCCTTCTATCACCTGGCACCGGACTGGGCACTTTATCCGCTGATCATCCTGGCGACCCTGGCAACGGTCATCGCCTCGCAGGCGGTAATTACCGGTGCCTTTTCAGTTTCGCGCCAGGCCTTGCAGCTCGGCTTTATTCCACGCATGCACGTAGAGCATACCTCCGAAAAAACCGAAGGCCAGGTGTATATGCCCCGCGTTAACTGGGGCCTCATGGTGGCTGTAATGGGACTGGTGTTAATTTTTGGCAGTTCAGGCGACCTGGCGGCCGCTTATGGCATCGCAGTGACAGGCGACATGGTGATTACCACCCTGCTGGCAGCCGTGGTTTTTCACCACCTGTGGGGATGGAGCAAGCTAAAAACAGCCAGTCTGATTAGCCTGTTCCTGATTGTAGACCTGTCATTCTTTTCAGCGAATATACTCAAAATACCGGATGGTGGCTGGGTGCCATTGCTGATCGGCCTGATTATTTTCACCTTGATGCGCACCTGGAAAACCGGACGCGCCCTGCTCTACAGCATCCTCAAATCCGAGTCCATGGAACTGGTGCCTTTTATTCAGGCTATCGGCGCGCATCCCCCGGCCAGAGTCAGTGGCGCCGGTGTTTTCATGACGCCTAACCCTGATGGTGTGCCACATGCCTTGTTGCACAACCTGAAACACAACAAAGTGCTGCATGACAAAGTCGTGATCCTCACCGTGCGCTTTGAAGACTTCCCGCATACCAGCCGGGAAGAACGCGTTTCGGTAGAGGCCTTGCCACACGCTTTTTACCGCGTGACCTTGCGCTATGGCTATATGGATGAACCTGACCTGCCCCGGGATCTGGTGCTGACAGAAGCACATGGACTTACGCTGGATACCATGGACACCTCGTTCTTTATTGGTAAAGAAATTTTGCTGGCCTCTGACAAACCGGGGATGGCATTCTGGCGCAAAAAAATATTTATTGGTTTATTCAGAACCGCCGAAACCATCACCAACCAGTTCAAGCTCCCGCCAAACCGCGTGGTTGAACTCGGTTCACAAGTCAAACTCTAGCGATCTACAGCCTGCAAAAAATCAATACAAAAAAATAAATACTGTAAAATTCATCCCTACTATCAGGGCAAGCAATAACCCAGCAAACGACTTCGCTGGATGATTGAAAGGAGAACAGACCATGACTTTCATCAAAATTTGTACTGTTGCCACGCTGTGCGGGCTGTTATCCGCCTGCGCCAGTACCACCAGCAACAGCGTGTCTGGTGTCAAACGCAATCAATTCCTGTTGTTGCCATCCAGTACGGTCAACCAGATGTCGACGCAGTCCTACACGCAAACACTGCAGGACGCACAAAAGAAAAACACATTGAATGCCGACAAGCCTTTACTCAATCGTGTCAAAACGATTTCCAACCGGCTGATTGCACAGGTCGGTGTGTTCCGTCCGGATGCCAGCAAATGGAAATGGGAAGTCAATGTCGAGAAAAATGACCAGTTAAATGCCTACTGCATGCCAGGTGGAAAAATCATGGTGTTTTCCGGGCTGGCAGACAAGCTGAATGCCTCAGACGATGAACTGGCTGCCGTGATCGGTCATGAAATTGCGCATGCCCTGCGTGAACATGGACGCGAACGCATGTCTCAGGCCTACGTACAGCAATTTGGCTTGCAAGCACTGGCCTCCCTGATTGGCGGCACCGCGGGCAGCATGGCTGCCCAAGGTGCTGGCATGGGCAGCAAGCTGCTGTTCTCGCTGCCAAATGGTCGTGAGCAGGAGCGCGAGGCTGACCGCATGGGTCTGGAGCTGGCTGCACGTGCAGGCTATAACCCTGAAGCGGCGGTGACTTTGTGGCAAAAAATGAGCGCTGCCAACAAGGAATCCCCCCCTGAATTTTTAAGCACGCACCCTTCGAGTGAAAACCGCATCAAGGATTTACAGGCATTAACACCCAGTGTGATGCCCTTGTATTTGGCGGCAAAACCAAAATAATGCAACACAACCTTGCCGCGCAGAGGGTGCTCGGGCACCCAAAGCCATTTAATTTGAGTTAAAATCGGCGGTTTACCCAAGTAAATTAAGTAGAGAACACATGGATCCACGTCAAAGTATTATTGAAGCGTCTTTTGAAGACCGCGCAAACATCAACCCAAACAATGCCTCTGTTGAAGTCAAACAAACCGTTTCCTCCGTGCTGGATGATCTGGATGCAGGCAAGCTGCGTGTAGCCACCCGCATCGGTGATACCCAGCAATGGGAAACCCACCAATGGCTGAAAAAAGCGGTGCTGCTGTCTTTCCGCCTGAAAGATAACGTATTGATGGACGATGGCGTCACGCGCTATTTTGATAAAGTTGATCCGAAATTTGCCAACTATAGCGAAGAGGATTTCAAAGCAGGTGGTTTCCGTGTGGTGCCTAATGCCATTGTGCGCAAAGGGTCTTTCATTGCCAAAAACACAGTGCTCATGCCCTCTTACGTCAATATTGGTGCTTACGTAGGCGAAGGCTCCATGGTAGATACCTGGGCAACCGTCGGATCATGCGCACAAATTGGTAAAAATGTGCACTTGTCAGGCGGTGTAGGCATTGGTGGCGTCCTGGAGCCTGTACAGGCAGGCCCAACCATCATTGGTGATAACTGCTTTGTGGGTGCGCGCTCTGAAGTGGTCGAAGGTGTGGTGGTCGAAGACAACTGCGTCATTTCCATGGGTGTCTACATTGGCCAATCAACCAAGATTTATGATCGCGAAACAGGTGAAGTGCATTTTGGCCGTGTACCGGCTGGTTCGGTCGTGGTTTCTGGCAACCTGCCTTCCAGTGATGGCAAATATAGCTTGTATTGCGCGGTCATCGTTAAAAAAGTAGACGCCAAGACATTGGGCAAAGTAGGCATTAACGAGTTGCTACGCGGCATTTAACCGGTCAGCTTGTTTCGTATCGGCAACATACTTATCGCTGCAATAAATAGGCACACTACATTTTTCAGTGCCAGTGTCGTTATAAGTATGATTGCCGCCCCCCTCAACCGTTTTCTTGCATTCGAATATGGAGTATTACAGGCAATAAAAAGGAAATAGTTTAAAAAAACAAACAGTAGTCACGCAATACAATATTTATAACAACAGTGCAATTACTTATGAGCCAGACACACATTTATATCAGCCTTCTTTTCACACTCAGTGTGATCGGGTGTTATTTTGCGTTTGAGCTTGTTTACCGCCTGCGAAAAGTCGCACAAAAAGAATACGAACGTTTTCTCAAAAAATATGCCTCGCTGCTTGCCGCAGGCATATTTGCCCTGCATGCTGGCTATCAATTCACGTCAGACAACATTCCAAAAATCGCTCAGCACCCTGTTGATTTTATAGGGGCCTTGCTCTGTGCCTATTTACTGGCGCTGTCATTACTGAATACCGTCAACAAAAGAAGCCTGCCACTGCGGGAACTGATGTATGCAGCCATGGCCGCAGGATCCAGCGCATACCTGCTTTCGTATTTTTACCATATTGCATCCGGTGCCATTAACATCAACATCGATATCTGGACAGCCCTGTTTGGTTTGTTTATTGCGTGTATGACTTCAGCACTGGTGATTGTGACCATGCTCTGGCTGAAAGGCTACGAAGGCAAAGCATTGCGTCGGCTCAAACTGATGTTTTCAGTAGAAATTGCGCTTGGATTTCTGGCTGCGCATGCGGCGATTAACCTAAGCATCCTGCACAGCAACGAGTTTGCCTTGCAGCCTACCGATCAGGCGAATAACTATCTCACCCTGCTGCTGGTGCTTTCGCCCATTTTGTTGTTTATGACCTCATTCATTCTGGTGATTTTCTACGAGCGTGCGGTTGATATTACCCAAAGCAAACTGAGTTTCCGCAACACACAGACCAGTCATCGGAAACTGACGGCCTACGACCCGCTGACACACTTGCCCAACCGAGACGCACTTAACCAACATCTGGTCATCAGCGCCAAACGTTGCGACCGTAACGGCGAGTCAATGGCACTGGCCTATATTGACCTTGACCATTTCAAACCGGTCAACGACCAGTTCGGCCACCATATCGGCGACCTGCTTCTGATCGAGGTTTCAAAACGCATCAGCAATGCGCTGCGTAACTGTGACTATGTAGCCCGCGCAGGGGGGGATGAATTTATTGCCATTTTGAGCGAGATCGAAAACCATCAAAGCGTGGTGACCGTGATTCAGCGCATTATTGATACCCTGCGCGAAAGTTTTGTCATTGAAGACCATGTGATTGAAATTTCCTGCTCGATTGGCGTCTCCATGTACCCGCAGGACGGCAATTTGCAAAAGTTAAAACTGAATGCCGATGCGGCCATGTACAAGGCCAAGGAAAACGGTAAAAACCAATATCGATTCTTTGATGCCGAAATTGAACAGGCCTCAGATGAAATGCAGCAAACACGCATTGAACTCAAACAGGCCATCAGCCAGCGCGAGTTTAAACTGTTATTTCAGCCCAAAGTGGACGCCATGACCCGGCTGGTGCATGGCGCCGAGGCGTTATTGCGCTGGGAACACCCAAGCAGAGGCTTGCTGTCACCTTCCAGCTTCATCGAAGCGGCAGAGCGCTTTGGCATGGTGGAAGAAATTAACGAATGGGTGATTTCACAAGCCTGCTATACGATACGTAAGGCCAGAGAGATTGGCATTGACCTCAGCATTTCCGTCAATCTGTCGCATCAGCAATTTAGAAACAAGCACCTGGGCGAACATATCCAGTCTATTCTTGAAATGAACCAGGTGGAGGCCCGCAGCCTGATTCTTGAGGTGTCAGAAACCAATGCGATTCATCATCAGGACCAGTTCAGAGATACTTTGCGCCATTTTAAAGCACTGGGACTCAAAGTCTCGCTTGATGATTTTGGCTTGCATCCATTCAGCCTAAGCTACCTGCAAAATCTTGAAATCAGTGAGGTCAAACTGGATCGCTCGCTCACGAAAGGGGTTGCCACCTCGAAAGTATCGCTCTCTATTGTGGAGGCAGTGGTTAAACTTGGCCATGCCCTTGACCTGAATGTAGTTGCAGAGGGGGTAGAAGATGAAGATCAGCGTCTTGCGCTGATTACGACTGGCTGCGATCAAATGCAGGGCTATTTGTTCTCCAAACCGGTAGAACAGCAGTTCCTGTTTGATGTATTCAGCGCACTGCAACACAAAACCACCACTAAAAGTTTGTTCTAGTTTTAGACGAACAACCGTCAGTGACAAATTCTCGCACGCAGGGCTGCCTGACTGTTAAAATATGGCTTTTATCAGTGATAATCCAGCATGAAACTCTACGGGATTCCCAACTGCAATACCGTCAAAAAAGCACGTGAATGGCTGACGCAACACAACATCGCTTATGAGTTCCACGACTTTAAAAAACAGGGGCTGGAGCGCGAAACTGCCTTGCAATGGTTGAGCCAAACCCCGTGGGAGAAGCTGGTCAATCGTGCCGGAATGACATGGCGCAATCTGTCAGAAGCAGAAAAAACGGCCGTCATCGATGCGGAAAGCGCGCTTGTACTGATGCAGGCCAAGACTTCAGTGATAAAACGCCCGGTGGTGGTCAAAGATCAACAGATTATCGCCATCGGCTTCAGTGAAGTCGAATATGCCAAACTTTTCCAGAAATAGTGACACGCCTATGTCCAACACGCTCGAACTTGCCATTGATTTATTACGCAGACGCTCGCTGACGCCCGAGGATGCCGCTTGCCAGGAAACCATGATTACCCGGCTTGAGCCGCTAGGCTTCAAGATTGAACGCATGCGATTTGGTGAAGTAGATAACTTTTATGCCCGACGGGGCAACAGCGGACCGCTGATCGTGTTTGCCGGACATACGGATGTGGTGCCCACCGGCCCTCTGGATCAATGGCACACACCGCCATTTGAGCCCACAATAAAAGACGGCATGCTATATGCACGCGGGGCTGCCGACATGAAAACCTCTCTGGCAGCATTTATCACCAGTATTGAAGAATTTATTGCCGAACATCCTGACCATCCGGGCTCGATTGGCTTGCTCATCACCTCCGATGAAGAAGGCATCGCCATTGAAGGGACCGTCAAAGTGGTGGAGGCATTACAGGCACGCGGCGAATATTTTGATTACTGTATTGTGGGTGAGCCAACCAGTAATAAAGTTGTCGGCGACATGATTAAAAATGGCCGCCGTGGCTCCCTGTCAGGCAAGCTCATTGTAAAAGGCATCCAGGGCCATATCGCCTATCCGCACCTGGTAAAAAATCCGATTCATCTGGTGGCTCCTGCCATTAAAGACATGGTTGAAACCACCTGGGACAACGGTAACGAGTACTTCCCACCAACCTCCTGGCAAATTTCCAATATGAATGGCGGCACCGGCGCCACCAATGTGGTACCGGGTGCAGTGGAGATTCTGTTTAACTTCCGCTATTGCCCAGCAGTGGATGGCAAAGGCAGCAGCGAACAGAGTTTGCGTTCACGCGTCCACGCCATCCTCGACGCGCACGCGCTGGAATACACTCTAGACTGGGAGCACAACCAGTCGTATATTACCCCGCGCGGTGATCTGGTTGAGGCGATCAGTCAGGCCATTGAACACAGTTATGGCGTCACACCCGAACTTTCAACCACAGGAGGCACCTCTGATGGCCGTTTTATTGCCGATATTTGCAAACAGGTGATCGAGTTCGGACCATTGAATGCCACCATTCATAAACTGAATGAATGCGTTGCGGTGACAGACATCGAGCCGCTGAAAGAAACCTATAAACGCACCATGGAACTGCTGCTACTTAAATAATATGATCACTCAACTGCATACCATCCGTGACTGGTTACGTTACGCCGTCAGCCGTTTTGAAAACTCTGATATTTTTTATGGTCATGGCACCGACAACAGCTATGATGAAGCGGTTTGGCTGGTGATGAGCGCATTGCATTTGCCACATGACACCCTGAGCAACTTTCAGGACGCCAGGCTCACCACAGAGGAATGCGAGCATCTGGCAACCTTGATTGAAAAACGTGTCAGCGCACATGTGCCGACCGCCTACCTGGTCAAAGAAGCCTGGTTGCGTGGCTACAAGTTTTATGTGGACGAACGAGTCATTGTCCCCCGCTCCTTTATTGCAGAGTTGCTTGAGAATGGGTTGCAGCCGTGGGTTGAATTTCCTGAAATGGTCGAGTCTGCAGCCGATATTTGTACCGGTTCCGGCTGCCTCGGCATCTTGCTGGCAGAGGCTTTTCCTAATGCGCATATTGATGTGGTGGACATCTCTCCGGATGCGATTGAAGTATGCAATATCAATATTGGCCGCTATGGTCTGGAAGATCAGGTGCAAGCCGTACAGTCGGATATGTTTGCTGCGCTTAAAGGGCGCAAGTATGACGTGATTATCAGCAACCCGCCCTACGTCGACGCTCCCAGCATGGCTGAGTTACCCACGGAGTATCGCAATGAACCGCAGCTGGCATTAGGCAGTGGCGAAGCGGGGCTGGACCATACCCATACGCTGCTGACACAAGCCACAGAATATCTCAACGATGGTGGTGTGCTGGTGGTGGAAATCGGGCATAACCGCGATGCGCTGCATGCGGCGTATCCTGACTTGCCTTTTATCTGGCTGGATACCAGCGGCGGCGACCAGTTTGTGTTTCTGCTGGCCAAAGAAGATCTGATTGAGGCAGGTTTTTAACCCGCCCCAACTGGATTAACCGCGACTGCGATTGCGGTCGCTGCGTTTTTGAACACCGGTATTCGAGCGGGCGTTCTGTCTGGAGGCTTCTTTCAGGTCAGACTCCTGACGGATGCGGCGCGGCTGTTTGGGTGCTGCACGTTGTGGGCGTTCCGCTTCTGGCGCGTTGGCAGTTTCGAGCAAACTGCGGCGCTGCTTGCGCACCTTGGGCACAAACACACGGGTTGCACGGTCTTTCTCATGCGGACTCAATTGTTTGAGTGGTTTACGCGATACGGGTAAATCTGCCCACTCCAGCAAAGAGACCACCTGCTTTTGTTCCAGTTTCAGCATGGTGCCGCGCTTGAGGCGCGGAGGCAGATTAATGGGGCCGAAACGCACGCGCATCAGGCGGCTCACCGGCAGGTGAAACGCCTCAAACAGTCGGCGGACCTCACGGTTACGCCCCTCTTTAATCACAACCTGATACCATTTATTGGCACCCTCGCCACCCTGTGCATGGATGCTTTCAAAGTTGGCAGGACCATCCTCCAGCTCAATGCCATGCTTGAGTTGTGCCATCTGTTCTTCCGTCAACTCACCCAGAATGCGCACCGCGTATTCACGCTCCACTTCATAGCGTGGATGCATAAAACGATTTGCCAGGTCACCCGAGTTGGTAAAAATAAGCAAACCGCTGGTATTCATGTCCAGACGCCCAACCGCAATCCACTTGCCTTGCTTGATACGCGGTAATTTATCAAATACGGTGGCTCGCCCTTCCGGATCATCCTGGCTGACAATTTCACCTTCCGGTTTGTGATACAGCAAGATTTGCGGCAGCTCCGGGTCAAATGGCAAATGCAAAATACGGCTATCCATGCGTACCACATCATGCTCAGTCACCACAGCACCAACCACGGCCGTCTGGCCATTAATGGTGATCCGTCCACTGGCTATCAGCGTCTCCATGTCACGGCGTGACCCAAAACCGGCCATCGCCAGTAACTTGTGCAAACGCTGGCCCTCGCGCGTTGTTTCAACGGCTAGGTCTTGCGCATCAATCGGCGCCACGGGTTTCACACGTGGCGTGCGGGGGGCGGGGGTAGTCTTGGGTGTTTTAAACGGACGGGCCATGCTTCAACCTCTTCAATGAAGACGACATTTTAACTGATTTGAGGTGTTCGCCCTAACATTGGCTGGAATTTAGGCCTGAATGAGGCCGTGTATCAAATCACGGCATGCTGGATCTGTAACTGTAGTGAACGCGCGCCATTAAACTCATTGGCCTGCAAGGCATACACAATATCCACTTCTGCGGGCAGCAGTTCGGCATGCTGAAAGTAAATTGCCTCAAACTGCTGGCCCTGTTTTTTCAGGCGCACTTTCAAGTGTTTCTCCACCAGCACCCGTTGTTGCAAGACCTCGAAGCGATCGTAAAACAGCGGTTGTGGAAACCCCTGCCCCCACACCTCATTCGCCAGCAACTCTGCGGTACTCAGAGTCATTTCCTGCACATTCAGAGGCCCATCCATTTCCAGCACTTCCTGCAAAGTCTCGACTGAAATCAGGCGCTGTACCACCTGCTCAAACGCCTGCTGAAAACGTGCAAAATCATGCATGCGGATACTCAACCCGGCCGCCATGGCGTGCCCGCCAAACTTGACAATCAAATCAGGAGACTGCTTGGTGACCAGATCGAGTGCATCACGCAAATGCAACCCGGGAATCGAGCGGCCAGAGCCTTTGATCAGGCCATCACCCGCGTCGGCAAAAGCAATCACCGGCCGGTGATAACGCTCCTTGATACGTGAAGCCAGGATACCGATCACACCCTGGTGCCAGTCTGGCTGGTAAACGCTGATGGTGTATTGGCTGGCTTGAAAGTCAGTGTGCAAATCAGCCATCGCATCCCATTGCATTTCAGCTTCAATTTGCTTGCGCTCTGCGTTCAAGGCATGCAGCTGCCGGGCATACTGCATCGCCTCTTCGTGTGTTTCTGCCAGCAGACAACGGATGCCGATCGTCATGTCATCCAGCCTGCCAGCCGCATTGAGGCGCGGGCCCAAATAAAACCCCAGATCCTGCGCATTGACCTGTGATGGCTCACGTCCCGCCAGCTTCAGAATCGCCAGAATACCGGGGCAGCCATGGCCCTGACGGATACGTTTCAGCCCCTGTGCCACCAGAATTCTGTTGTTGCTATCCAGCCGCACCAGATCAGCAACGGTGCCGAGCGCTACCAAATCAAGCAAACTGGCCAGATGCACTGCACCTTCTGCCAGCATACCGCGCTGCTTCAACTCGGCACGCAAGGCAATCAGCACATAAAACATCACGCCCACCCCTGCCAGATGTTTACTCGGGAAATCACACCCGCGCTGGTTCGGATTCACAATACAATCCGCCACAGGTGTCTGTTCGGCTGGTAAATGGTGGTCGGTAATCAGCACCTGCAAGCCGAGCTGCTTGGCGGCAGCAACGCCCTCGATACTGGCAATGCCATTATCGACAGTCAGAATCACATCAGGCTGCTGCTGGGCGGCCAAGGCCACAATTTCAGGCGTGAGCCCATAGCCGTACTCGAAACGGTTAGGCACCAGAAAGTCGACCTGTGCCCCCATGGCCTGCAAGCCACGCATGGCGACACTGGTCGCAGTTGCACCATCCGCATCATAATCACCTACAATTAAAATACGTTTTTTTTGCAGGATGGCATCCGCCAGCAAGCTTGCCATGTGCATGCATCCCAACATGGCATCTGGCTTGAGTAAATGGGGCATGTCCTGTTGCTGGCTTTCCTCCGCGACAACCCCTCTGGCTGCCATCAGGCGTGCCAGTAATGGCGAATAGCCTTGCATTTGCAACGCCTTGCAATGGTCCATCGAAAACACTCTTTGCTGTATACGCATGCTGTTATTTCTTCTCTTGAATCACCGATGTTTGCGACAATAATGCCGTATGCAATTGTTGTAAGAGGTTGTCTATCGAGGGCTGTTTACGCCAAAAATACCGGCGCTGGCTGCGCTTGAGCGTAATCTTCACACTGCGCTCTGCAAAAGGGAGTATCAGGTTCAATGTTGAAAGCGCGCCTTGATGCATTGCGTTGGACAAGCATCGCCAGTCCACACCATCCATGCTGTCAGTCACCCAAAGTGCTTTACGGTGCTGGCGACTTTGCACCAGCGCCTCCAGCGTATGGGGATGCACAGCCGGCAAGCCGACAGCGGACAAACCCTCAAACACTCTCCCTTGCCCACTCACTGCATCAAAAGCATGCTGCCATCGCGGCAATGCCGGAATAGTGCAAAACCAGAGACTGTTTAAAGTGTCAGGCCAGGATGGCTCGCCCAGCGCGGCCACCTGATGCATCAACATTTGACACTCGTTTGCCCATTGGCGTAATACCCGTGCATCTTTACCGACAGGTTGCCAGGCAAAAGCCTGCTGAAACAGGAAGCTTTGCGGCCATGGGCACTCAACCTCTAATGCAGTGAGCGGTTGTACCCACCAGAAGCGGCTATCAGGGTCGGTATGCAGGATAAAGTCACTGGCAAAGTGCTGCCTGATTTGTTCAGTCAACTGCAGATACAGTGCTTCGCTTAATGGCACCGTACCTTGCAGTGAAAAACTGTCTCGCTGCAAATTAAGATGCACAGGGAGTAAACAAAGAAACGTACCGGGTATGCTCACCTTACTGTTGGCAAACAGCGCTGCAGATACAAGCGATGACGCACCGGAACGGTTTTCACCTTCCTGTAACTGGTTAAATAATGTATGGAGTGTCCCATGCGCTTGCACTTGCCACTTTGCACGTAACAACTGCGGATAGGCGGCCAGTCCAGACTGCACGGTTTCAATTGGCACAATTGCCGCCTGACACATAAAATCCGTGATATAAACGTCTAAAATCATGATAAATTGTGTAGCCAGGAAGCAGTCATCATAGCGCCCTCACGCAGACGGATTAATTTAATATTATTTAACATATTGCAAGTTTCTATCAGGCGAATATGCGAAAGTGGTGCTGTTATAATGCCTTGGACTTATACACGAAAACATGAGGGATGTCATGAATCACACTGTCCGCACAGTCTCGTTCCCTCGTTATCTTAATTGCTAAAAAAGGTTATTGAGTTCAAACGCAAGCTATGCAATTCTTCCAAAATTTAAGCATACAAGCCAGGCTGTTGCTGCTGGTAATCGCCCCGGTATTTGCACTTTCATGTACCTTGCTGATGTTTGATTTTAAAGATCAACTGCAACGGGAAGAAAACAAACTTAGCCAACATGCCCTCACCACTGCCAAGTTTTTGTCTGCAGTGGTCCATAATCAGTCAGAGCTCCATGGTCAGCACTACATTCAACGCCTGTTAAAAGCGAGCCAGCTTGAGCATGAACCTTATATGTCACTGGTGATTGCCGATGCCAACAATCGCCCTCTGGCGAGCCTGGGTACCTCCTTCAATATCGAACAACAGTTGCCGCAACAAGATACAGTAGTCATGCAGGAATCCGCGCTGGATATCACCATGGTCAGGGTGTTTACGACTGAACCCAAACATGTACTGATTGGTTATATTTTTGTTGCCATTGACAAAGCCTCACTGATTGAAGACCACAGACAAGCTTTTATTAAAAATGTTGGGTACATCACTCTGGGACTGATGCTCTGTTCAATCCTGGTGTATTGGGTCAGCCGTTCAATTAGCCAGCCTATTCGCGAGATGACTTCGGCGCTTAAAAAGTTCATGATCGGCAATCAAGGGGTGGGCCCGGTCAAACACACCCTCCCTGAAATCCAAACGCTGCGGACGACATTAAATGAAATTTCCCGTGAGATGCAACATGCAGAAGCAGACATGCGTGACCGCATACAGGATGCACAGGCCCAGTTACGCTACCAGGCCAGACACGATGCATTGACAGGACTGGTCAACCGCCAGGAGCTGGAAAGAAGGCTGCAGCAAGCCCTTGAAGACGTTAAGCAACACCGGGCAAGCCACATATTCTGCTACATGGATCTTGACCAGTTCCGCGTCATTAATGACACTTGCGGCCATCTGGCTGGCGATGAAATGCTCCGACAAATCAGCATGATACTGAGTCAGCGTATCCGTGCAGAGGACACCTTTGCCAGACTCGGTGGGGATGAGTTTGGACTGTTACTCAGCTATTGCGAGGTAGAGAAAGCCATAGAAATCGCTGCGCAACTACGGCAAATGGTCGAGACTTTCCGCTTTATGCACGAAGGACGCCTGTTTCAAACCGGCATCAGTATTGGCATTGTTGAAATCACGGCTGATTTGAAAGATGTAGGTCAAATCACCCGCCATGCCGATGCCGCCTGCTATGTTGCCAAAGACAATGGCCGCAACCAGATTCATTTGTTCCATCCGGAAGACGACGTATTACTCAAGCGCCACGTAGAAATGGAATGGGTATCCCGCATCAATGAAGCCATCGATCACAATGATTTCGTATTGTACTGCCAAGGTATTTATCCTTTGCAACAGCGCGATTTACCGCCATTTTATGAAGTATTGATCCGCAAGCGGGATGAACAAGGCGGCATCATTCCTCCAGCTGAATTTCTCCCCTCGGCGGAACGCTATCAATTGATGACAAAAATTGACCGCTGGGTCATACAGCATGCATTTATGGCATTGCAGCCACTGTTCAAAATGCAACTGCAAACCAAACCTTTTATTGTGAGTATTAATCTTTCCGGCATGTCACTGGGTGACCCCACCTTGCTCACATACATCAAGGAGTGCTTCAGCACCTACGACATCCCAGCCAACCATGTCTGCTTTGAAGTGACCGAGACCTCTGCCATTATCAATATTGACAATACAATCAAACTGATTCAGGAACTCAAACGCATGGGCACCCGTTTTATGCTGGACGATTTTGGCAGTGGCATGTCGTCATTTAGTTATTTAAAACACTTGCCTGTCGACTTTCTCAAAATGGATGGTTCATATGTGAAAGACATCACCCATAACAAAGTAGATCTGGCAATGGCGAAAGCCATTCAAAGCGTTGCAGAGTCCATGGAAATTGAAACAATTGCCGAATATGTAGAGGATCTGGCCGCGCTGGAGTGCCTGAAAGAGATGGGGGTGGGCTATGCGCAGGGATTTTACCTGAACAAACCGCAACCCTTGTCTGAAGCCCTGGCCCGCCATATTGGTACAATCAGCGCACAAACGCCTGTAGCCAAGGCAGACGTTTAGAACCAGCAGATGTTTTAAACTAGTGTCCATCAAAAGCCGGACATAAAAAAAGCGCCATCATTTAGTATGGCGCTTTTTTAACTTACAGACATGCGGGCATCCGCACAGCTTTTTCCAGCCATTTTTAACACTGGCCTAATCCCTAATCTAAGACCGATCTCGTTTACCAATGGCCTGTTTACCAAAAATTTTGCTCATTTCTGTGTCCACGGCCTGCAGGACCATGCCATGCAGCGGGTCTGACTGGTGGTTGCATTTGCGAGAGATTCGGCCTCACCAATACACTCACATCGATACTAGGACCGGGGTCCCTATCCATCAAGGTTGAGTACTGTCGCCCCTGATACTCATAGTTGACCAGATAACCGGTGGTCACTGTCTGCCACTGATCGACGGTCACACACTGTTCAACCGGACGTGTCACGGTACGCTCATTACCATAAGCGTTTTGATTGCCTACCCGGTCACCTACAATGGCGCCCAGGCCCGCACCCACCGCAGCCGCTGCTATGCGCCCTGTACCACGGCCGATCGTGCTGCCTAACAGGCCACCGGCAACACCACCAACCACGGCACCCGTATTGGAACGACTGGCTGGCTCATAGACACTTTCACGCACATACTCGGTATGACATTCCTGACGTGGCTGGTTAATACGCTCAAGCTGCGGTGCCACAGCAATGACTCTGGCACGATCTACGAACTCGGTATCGGCGAATGCCGCATGACTGCTCACCATTAACACAACACTCAATCCCATCAGTTTACGCATTCTGGTTCTCCTCTCTAAAATGCACTGCATGCTGCAGTTGCTTACCATAACGCGCATTCAATCATGGGAGATGACGGAAACATGTATCTCCTGACAGAAAAGTTTGTAACTGCCTCGATACATCAAATTTTTATGTACTAGCCACTGTTCGCCAACTTGAGCAGTGCACTCCGTTGCTGAATTTCAATCACACCACGCCCCATGGTGAGCCAGCCTTTTTGCTCCAGGCGTTTGAGTTGGCGGCTGACCACTTCACGCGCGGTACCTAACTCATCAGCGATTTGTTGATGGGTGCGTTGAATGGTGTTATTGCCCATATCCAGCAACCATTTCGCCAGGCGTGCGTCCAGTGTTTGAAAGGCTACCTCATCCAGCAATACGATCAAATCACTGATCAGTGCGCCATAGTTTTGCATCACATACTGGCGAAAAACCACTGAATCAATCATCAGTCGATTAAAAATAGGCTCCGGAATCAGTACATCTTGAATCGGTTCTTCCACGATGGTGGAGGCGGGATACTGACTGTTACCAAGCAGACAGGTCGTTGTAATCACGCAGGTTTCCCCTGCGCCGACCCGGTAAAGCACAATTTCACGACCACCAGAAGACATTTTATAAACGCGCGAACGTCCCTTGAGCCGCAGTACATAGGCAGCACAATGATCGCCTTCACGATAGCCAATTGTGCCAATCGGTGCTTCAACGATACGCGCATATTGCACCAGCAGCTTCCTGGCGGACTCGTCAAGTGCCTGTAATTCCGGAAATACCGTTAACCAGGCCAGTGATTGCATATTATCCATCTCATCCCCCGTCTATATTTTTTATAAAAATGCATGCTTGCATAGTGAAAAAAATGCGCATTTATGCGATAAACTTTAACATATAAGAAAACATATCCACCATCTCAGTGACAAGCAATCCATAAAAAGCTTTTACAAGTCAAAGAGTTGATGGATGGTTTTACGATTGAATCCACTTTTTAATATCATAATAAAAAAACACGCATCGTAGGGGTATCATGCAAACTTCAGAACTTGCAGTGGATCTCTTTGACCAGCTGAGGACCTCTGCTGATCAGGCCAGTCAGTTGATGAAAGCGATGGCAAATACCGATAGGCTCATGCTGCTTTGCCAGCTATCACAAGGGGAAAAGTCGGTGGGCGAGCTGGAAACCAGCCTTGGCCTGCATCAACCCAGCCTTTCGCAACAATTGACAGTATTGCGCGAAGCGCATCTGGTGAGCACCCGCAGGGAAGGTAAAAACGTATTTTATTGCATTAGCAGCCCAGCAGCACTGGCGGTGATCGAAGTACTGCATCAGCAGTTTTGCCACAAACCCGCATCATGACAACCCGATAGCATGACAGCCCGATAGAGAGTGCAGATAATGAGCGACCAAAGCGACATGTCCATTAAATCGATAGACCAGCGATTTAGCATCACTGGGCAAATCAGTCTGGATGATTTGGAAAAAATCGCGCAATCCGGCTTTAAAACGGTTGTTAACTTCAGGCCCGACGGAGAAGGTGGCGATGCACAACCCACCAATGCAGGACTCGCTGCCAAAGCGGCAGCGCTAGGACTGGCCTATGCTTATATCCCGGTGATCCCTAACCAGATTCAACCCGGACAGGTAGCAACACTCGCTACAATATTCGGTCAACATCCGCAGCCAGTGCTGGGGTTTTGCCGCACAGGCAACCGCGCGCAAACGTTATATCAGCAACTTTTGCAAACCACGCCGTTTGGCGGCAGTACCGAGAAACCCGCTTGCTGTCATGCAGAGGCCCAACAAACGGGTTGGGCGGCCGGTCTATTAAAGTTTTTCAAAAAATAACCAGCCAGCGCGCTGTCATAATCGTTTGCATCAGGAAACACAAGCACGCGTTCACCACTGAAGTGCCCCGCCTCCGCCACTTCATGCGCCAGCTTGGGGGAGTTGGCAAAGAGGCTACGCATGCACCCTTCCGTATAGGTATGTATCACTTCTATCGTCATGCCATTTAAGGCCGTAATCACATCATTTCGGCCTATATGGTTTTGAGCCAACGCAAGCCAGCAATGGCTTGACGGCCTGTCGCAACAAGGTGTGCTGATTAAAAACCGAAGCCTCTCCCGGCAAGCTCACTACACTGATGAACTGCCCCTTATCTATTTCAACGAGCCATGGTGACTGCTGCAAAGACAATCATTACTGACGTGTAGATTGTAATTTAATGGCGATTTGATCCATAAAAACACATATTTCAGGCACTTGATCATCAAGCACAATTAATACATGTTGGGCAAAATTACGTACATTTAAATTACTGATAGCCGCATGATGCAACCACTTCATAAAAAGAGACGCCTGCTCAGGTCTTATATATAACTTGATTCAATCGTAGCGAATGCCAAAAAAAGCAAGGGCAACAGCGTGGTTTAACTTGACCAAAACCCCTAAAAAAGAGACACTTAACACTAAAGATAGCGCTGTAAAGCATGCAACAAAAAAGCAGCGCATTACCAAGATAGAAACACATCCATATTTCGGAATATCCTTTCTGGTAACCATCAGCTTTTCAGTTTTAGATTATACGCGTAGCGTCACACAACACGGAGAATCCTCACGCATGGCAACCCCTTCGCAAGCCCACCTTACGGAAACCGATGCACAAGAAACGCAGGAATGGTTAGACGCGCTCAGCGCCGTCATCGAGAACGAGGGGCCTGAACGTGCCCACTTCTTGCTGGAAGCGATGATCGACAATGCCCGTCGCTCCGGCAGCAACCTGCCCTATAACGCAACCACCTCCTATGTAAACACCATCCCAACGCATCTGCAGGCAAAACTGCAAGGCGACCCGGAAATGGAGCGTCGGGTTCGCGCACTGATACGCTGGAACGCCATCATGACGGTGCTGCGTGCCAACGAGAAGTCTCCTGGCATTGGCGGTCATATTGCCAGCTTCCAGTCTGCGGCAACCTTATATGATGTTGGTTTTAACCATTTTTTCCGCGCCCCGAATGAACAATTTGGCGGCGATTGCATTTACTTCCAGGGTCACTCATCGCCTGGCGTTTATGCGCGTGCCTTTCTTGAAGGCCGTTTTACAGAAGACCAGATGGATAATTTCCGCCAGGAAACCGGTGGCAATGGCCTGTCCAGCTATCCGCATCCATGGCTGATGCCAGATTTCTGGCAGTTCCCCACGGTATCCATGGGCCTGGGCCCATTAGCCGGCATTTATCAGGCACGTTTCCTTAAATACCTGCATAACCGCGGCATTGCGGATACCGCAGACCGTAAAGTTTGGGTATTCTGCGGCGATGGTGAAATGGACGAGCCGGAATCACAAGGTGCGATTTCACTGGCAGCACGTGAAGGCCTCGACAACCTGATTTTCGTGATTAACTGTAACCTGCAACGTCTGGATGGACCAGTACGTGGCAACGGCAAAATCATTCAGGAACTGGAATCCAACTTCCGCGGTGCCGGCTGGAACGCGATTAAAGTCATCTGGGGTTCGTACTGGGATCCACTGCTGGCCATGGACAAAGATGGTCTGCTGCGTAAACGCATGGAAGAATGCGTGGATGGCGAATACCAGAACTTCAAACAAAAAGGTGGCGCCTATACGCGTGAACACTTCTTTGGCAAATATCCTGAGCTGCGTGAAATGGTCGCCGCCATGTCGGATGCCGACATCTGGCGCCTGAACCGTGGTGGTCATGATCCACACAAAGTATTTGCAGCTTACAATGCAGCGGTCAACCACAAAGGCCAACCAACGGTTATCCTGGCTAAAACCGTTAAAGGCTATGGCATGGGCGAAGCCGGTGAAGGTCAAAACACTACCCACCAGCAAAAAAGCATGGATATCGCCTCATTGAAGGCTTTCCGTGACCGTTTTGACTTGCCATTGACTGACGAACAGGTCGAAAATCTTTCCTACTATCGCCCGGCTGAAGACAGCCCCGAAATCAAATACATGATGGAGCGCCGTGCAGCACTGGGCGGCTTTGTCCCTACGCGCCGTCGCCAAGGCAATGCCTTGACCGTGCCTGAACTTTCAGCGTTTGAAAATATGCTGGGGGCCACGGGTGAGCGTGAAATTTCAACGACCATGGCCTTTGTGCGTATTCTTTCTACACTGGTGCGAGACAAACAAATTGGTAAGTATGTAGTGCCGATTGTGCCTGACGAAGCGCGGACCTTTGGCATGGAAGGCATGTTCCGTCAGCTGGGTATTTATTCATCTGTTGGCCAGTTGTATGAACCTCAGGATTCTGACCAGGTGATGTTTTACAAGGAATCACAAAGCGGCCAGATTCTGGAAGAAGGCATTAACGAAGCCGGTTCATTTGCCAGCTGGTTAGCCGCCGCGACTTCCTACAGCGTGACCGGCACGCAGATGATTCCGTTCTATATCTACTATTCCATGTTCGGCTTCCAGCGCATTGGCGACTTTGCATGGGCCGCCGGTGATAGCCGCGCACGTGGCTTCCTGCTTGGCGCAACAGCAGGACGCACCACACTGAATGGGGAAGGCTTGCAACACGAAGATGGCCATAGCCACCTGATGTCGGCAACAATTCCTAACTGCATTTCTTATGACCCAACCTTTGGCTACGAACTGGCTGTGATTATCCAGGAAGGCCTGCGTCGCATGGTGCAAAATCAGGAAGACGTGTATTACTACATTACCCTGATGAACGAGAACTACAGCCACCCTGCCATGCCAGAAGGCAGCGCCGAGGGCATTCTCAAAGGCATGTACAGCTTCAGCAAATCAAAAACCAAGGGCCCCAAAGTGCAATTGATGGGTTCCGGCGTGATTTTGCGTGAAGTGATTGCTGCGGCTGAGTTGCTGGAAAAAGACTGGGGCGTGTCTGCCGACATCTGGAGCGTGACCAGCTTTACCGAGTTGCGTCGTGACGGCATTGATGCCGAGCGTCACAATCTGCTCAATCCTGAAGCCAAACCCAAACTGGGCTTTGTCACCCAGTCACTGGCAAAAGCCGAAGGTCCGGTGATTGCATCGACAGACTACATGCGCAGCTTCGCGGACCAGATTCGTCCGTTTGTGCCAAACCGCTTTGTCACATTGGGCACTGACGGCTATGGCCGCTCAGACTCACGTGAGGCATTGCGCAGCTTCTTTGAAGTTGACCGCTACTATGTGGTACTGGCTGCCCTTAAAGCATTGGCAGACGATGGCAAACTGCCCGCTGCAAAAGCGACTGAAGCCATTAAAAAATACAATATTGACGTTACTCGTGCCAATCCGGTCACGATCTAAGGTCACGACATAAGGAAATTACACAATATGTCTATCAAAGAAGTACTCGTGCCAGATATTGGCAACTTTGAGAGCGTGGATGTCATTGAAGTATTGGTCAGCGTGGGTGACACGGTGGCCAAAGAAGACTCTCTGATCACGGTTGAATCTGACAAAGCATCCATGGACATCCCCTCCTCACTGGCAGGGGTTGTTAAAGAAATCCACATTAACGTTGGCGACAAGACCAAACAAGGCGCGCTGATTTTGACGCTGGATACTGCCGCAGAAGCAGCACCCGCCGAAAAAGTGGCTGCGCAACCCACGGCAACCCCGGTCGTTGCGACAGTCAAGGTCGATGAAAAAACCGTAGCCATTCCAGAGCCCACCCGCCCGGTTGCTGAAGTCCCGCAGGTGGTACAACCGCAAGCCACCCCTAACCCGGTGGCGCAGTCCAGTGTTGGCGTGACTGGGAAACTGGCGCATGCCAGCCCTTCAGTGCGCAAGTTTGCGCGTGAATTAGGGGTGAACCTCGCATTGGTGAAAGCCACTGGCCCAAAAAACCGGATCGTACAAACGGATGTGCAAGCGTATGTCAAAGGCGAACTGTCGAAGCCACGTTCAGAAAACATGGGCGTGGGCACTGGCCTGAGCACCTTGCCGATGCCAGTGATAGATTTCAGCCAGTTCGGTGCCATTGAAAACAAACCACTGTCACGCATCAAAAAACTCTCAGGTGCCAACCTGCATCGCAACTGGGTGACGGCACCCCATGTGACACAGTTTGACGAGGCTGACATTACCGATCTGGAAGATTTCCGAAAATCCATGCTGGCAGAAGCTGAAAAGCGTGGCGTGAAACTCACGCTGCTGGCTTTCCTGATGAAAGCCGTGGTCAATGCCCTGCGTACTTACCCCAACTTCAATGCGTCTCTGTCCCCAGAAGGCGACAGCCTGATTCTTAAGCAGTACTACAACATAGGCTTTGCCTGTGACACGCCTGATGGCTTGGTGGTACCTGTCGTACGTGATGTGAACCAGAAAGACGTGATGGACATTGCGCGTGACCTGGCAGACCTTTCAGCCAAAGCACGTGAACGCAAACTCAAAGTCGAAGAGATGCAAGGGGGCTGCTTTACCATCTCCAGCCTGGGCGGTATCGGCGGCACCATGTTTACGCCGATTATCAACTGCCCTGAAGTTGCTATTCTCGGTGTGTCGCGTGCAGCCATGCAGCCGGTCTACAACAAAGACTCCGGCGGCTTCGACCCACGCCTGATCATGCCATTGTCATTGTCTTATGATCACCGCGTGATCGATGGTGCTGACGGTGCAAGATTCACCAGCCACCTGCGCGTGATGCTGAGTGATGTCAGACGTTTATTGCTTTAAGTCACCCATTAAAACAAAAGGCGCCCAAGGCGCCTTTTGTTTTTTTAACCCGCTGCCGCCTGCATAAAATCACCTGTTTGAATAAGAGCGTCAGCTTGGACAGGCCACTGATACAGGTAAATCCAGACGGGGTTGAGCATCCCATCCTGCGTGGTGAGAATACTGACTTGCGTCCGACTATACTCTGTAGGCGTGACATGGATCGGCCCACATGCCTCGTAGTCGTCAAGCACAGACAAAACAGGACGTGTGGCCGCCAGACGATAGACCTCTCCAAACACCCTATCCTCTTTACACTCCGATGCAATCACCCCGGGATAAGCATCTATCAGATACATGCGGCCCTGGAACCAGCCTTCTGCAACAAACACACTGTGCGCCATGAGATACCTCGCCATCGCATTTGTATTTCCTTTACGCAAGGTGCCGTATACAAACAATAAATCTGTCGCTGTATGGATCATGGTTATATTTTAAATGTATGAAGTCAGCAACAAACCCTCTGCACTAGCAAAAATCCTGTTTCCAACCTCATAAGCTTGAGCATTTATTTAAATGCATAATTAGCGGTCAGCATGACCATTCTCGGGTCACCAGTAAAGCAAACCGAAAGGCTTGCACAACCGGCAATGTACTGTTTATCAGCGAGATTACGGCCATTCAGCGCAAAGCGCCACGCGCCTTGCTGGTAGTAAATGGCTGCATCAATTAATGTATAGTCTGGCACATCGAACGAGTTGATATCATTACCTGCCTGCTTGCCTATATACCGGACCCCGGCACCAGCACTCAACCCATGCAAGGCAGCGGACAAATCATAGTTTAGCCACAGATTGCCCATGTTTTTCGCCACCAGTATCGGCCGTTTGCCTTCGATAGGAATGCCTTGCGTCACATTATTACTTTTGGTGACCTCTGCATCAATGTAGGTATAACTGGCGACCACATTGAGGCGATCAGTGACCTGACCTGTTGCCTCCCATTCAAAGCCCTTGTGTTGCTGCTCTCCGTTTTGCACGCTAAAACTGGTATTGACCGGGTCAGTCGTAGTGACGTTTTGCCTGACCAGGTCATACAGTGCAAATGTTGTACCGAATCGTTTATCTACTGACTCATATTTCAGACCGATTTCCTTTTGCTTGCCAGTCTCGGGAGCAAACGGAGTGCCTGCAAAAGTACTGCCGACCAGTGGCACAAAAGACTCACTATAACTGATGTAAGGTGACCAGCCATTTTCAAAGGCATAGAGCAAACCCGCTTTACCCGTCGTCTTGTGCGGATCTGTCTGGCTATTGTTACCGGTAATGCGTTTTTGCGTAATTTCGGAGCGGTCATGCCGCAATCCTAACTGCAGATGCCAACCTGCACCAAACCGGATCAGGTCCTGGAGATAAATACCCTGTTGTGTCAGCTCGTCACTACCGGTACTGTTGCCAGTCACGGATACATTTCCCAGCGTCACCGCCGAATAGTTGGGATTGAACAGATTCAGTGCAGAGACCGTACGGCTGGCATAGTAGCGGTTCAGGTAATAGCGAATATTGTCGATGCCAAACAGCATCTGGTGCTTGAGGGCTGCTGTGTCAAAATTCGCAGACAACTGGTGATCAATGGTCCACATTTGTGCTGACAAATCGCGTATCGACATATTACGGGTATAGTTTTGCAGATTAGCAGACAGGGCACGCGGCTCGGTAAAAGTGCCATTCAGGTTCAGCGTGTTGTAGCGTAAATGTTGGCTGAAAGTAATATGGTCATTAAAAGCATGTGAAAACTCATAACCGAGCAGAGTCTGTTCGGTATCGTAATGATCCAGTCCTGGCACCCCGACAAAGCGCTTGAAGGAGACATCGCCATTAGGGTTAGGCAGGATAGTGCCTTGTGCTGGTAAGCCACGTATCGGCACATATTCACTTTTTTGATAACTGGTGAGTACTGTCAGGCTGGTTTTATCACTGATGTCCCACGTCAGTGATGGCGCGACATAGCTACGCTTGCGATCAACAAAATCTACCTGGTCATCACTTTCTGCGCTCAGGGCGACCAGTCTGTAACGCAGAGAGTGGTCTGAATTGAGGGCATCAGAAATATCTGCTGTATATTGGCGTTGCTGGTAATTGCCAATCCCTGCACCAAAATTTGCTATCGGGCTATCCGTAGGCCGTTTACTGACGAGGTTTACAAAGCCACCCGGGCCAGTCTGCCCATAGAGTACTGAAGCAGGCCCTTTTAATACCTCCACACGCTCCAGACCAAATGGCTCGGCCTGGATCCATGACAGATCGTAACTCATGCGCATACCATCACGCAGTACATAATCGCTTTGTACAAAGCCCCTGATCGAGAAGTCATCCAGGCCGCGCCTGCCTCGCTGCCCGGCATCGACACCCGCGACAAACCGCAGTGACTCAGCCAAAGACTGCGCACCCTGATCACGCATCTGCTCACTGCCAATCACCGTGACCGATTGAGCAGTTTCATTCAGCGCTGCATCTGTCTTGGTGGCGGTACGCGAACGCGTGGCTTTATATTTTTTGATGGGTCCAGTAGTTGACTCCTCAACTCTTTCCGAGCTTACTGCCACCTCGGGCAATGTTTCATGTTCAACCAGGACTTCTTGTGCATTGACAAACGGAGAGGACAGCATGGCGGCAACTAATGGAGCGGAGATTATTTTCATCGAACACTTTTCAAACAGTAATGATAATTATTATCATTACTATAATACCACTGCTTGCAGCCTTTCCAAAACAAATAATTCTCCAAGAAAGATAAGAAATGGGCGTAAAGGTCGATTGTTTAAAGCATATTGAAAATCAGGCAGAGAGCCATGACTAACGACCCACCTACCAGGCTGATAAGCACCAATCGGGAGCCACGCATTTTGGTCCACAGCAAGATGCCTGTAATGGACAAGACAAACATGCCACCGGCGATGGTATCCGCCATCAGCACCCACCCTACACTTGCCCCCGTCCCCTTGTGCAGATTAAGCAAAAAGCCCCAAAGATTCGTCTCTTCCTTGCGCACGCGTGCGTACGCATTTCCCGACACATACTCACCATAAAGCTTTAGTTGTGGCATGCGAAACTCCACTTCCCATTTAGCTGGCTGTTTTAATGATTTCCCCATAAACCTGGCATCATGGGTAGTCGAAAACTCACGCTTAGGCTTTTTGGCAAATGGTGCATGCGCAATGCCAAACTCTTTTTGCAACACTTTTACAAATGCCTCTTTACTCGCTGGATAGGGTGCTGACAAAGGCAATTGAATCTCGGTTTCCTCAATTTTTGCTGCCGGAATTTTCATGACGTTGCGATGATCCAGCAAAATACCTGTGACGCCAAAAAGCAGGCCTAACACAGCCCCCCACAGACCTAGCCAACCATGAATATTTCTCAGCAAGCGAATAAACTTTGCGCGTTTGATATTTTTTTCTGCCAGGGATTTTTTTTGCACGGATGACACTTTCTGCAACTGGAATATAGAGACTTGATCAAACAACTTCTATGCATACAATGAAGGGATGCAACTTGCGTCTTATCGATGTGAAGTTCGGAATGAAGGAAGCAGACAAGACTCAATTGAGAATAATACTCAATTATAAATCTAAATCTAAGATACTATAAAAAATATTTAGCAAATATTTTGTAGTTAGAAAAGCGAACATTGCCTGGACGATGGTGGTTTTATCCGGGGACTTACCGGAGTAAACAAGTCACAACGCAAATCGAGTCGTTCCTCAGAGATTCCTAGCTTTTTGCAGGCAAGCTTAAAACGATTGGCCAATACATCCGCAAAAATGCCCTCGCCACGCATACGTTGACCAAACCCACTCTGGTAAGTCTTGCCATCCCTACTTTGTCTGATGATGCTCATGACATGGTTGGCCCTGAGTGGAAAATACTGTTGTAGCCAATCCTGAAATAAATCGCTTAACTCATAAGGTAATCGCAGAAATACATAGCCTGCTTTACGGGCACCGGCAGCATGTGCACGTTCGAGAATCTGTTCCAGATCACAATCAGTCAATGCTGGAATCACAGGCGCCACCATCACGCCAGTTGGAATACCCGCCTGGCTCAAACGGCGCACCGTTTCCAGCCTGCGCTCCGGTGCTGCCGCACGCGGCTCCAGCCTGCGTGCAATCTGCCGGTCGAGGGTAGTGATGCTGACATAAATACTGGCAAGCCCTTTGGCAGCCATCGGGGCAATCAGGTCGATATCACGTTCAACCAGTGAAGATTTGGTCACCAGGCTAAATGGATGATTAGCCTCACTCAGCACCTGTATGATTTGTCGGGTTAACTGGTGTTCGCGCTCTATCGGTTGATACGCATCCGTATTCATGCCGAGTGCAATCGGTGCACATTGATAGTTTGGATGGGCGAGCTCCTGTTTGAGCAACTGTGCAGCATCTGCTTTCATCAGCAGCCGCGATTCAAAATCCAGTCCGGCAGACATCCCCAGATAGGCATGACTGGGTCGCGCATAGCAATAAATACACCCATGCTCGCAGCCTCGGTAGGGATTTAAAGTTCGGTCAAAAGGCAGGTCTGGCGACTGGATATAATTAATGACACTTTTGGCCGCATCCAGCATGACTTCAGTGCGTAATGGCGGAGGCACTTCATCCAGGCTACCCCAGCCATCATCCACAGCTTCGCGACGATGTGGTTCAAATCGGCCCGCCGCATTACTGCTGGCAGCGCGGCCTTTGTAGCGTAATGGTTTGTCTTCAATCATGGGGACCTGACAGGTGACTGACCGATAGAAGGGAAAGCTGCCACCTTGCTTATATTGTCATCAACCATAATAAGCAGATAGCTCATTCAATATTTACAAGACTGCTGCATTAACTAAAAAGAGACAATTTTTAATAAAAGAATCTAGCGCCCGTCATTCCCGCGTAAGCGAGAATCCATTTTAATCAATCACTGACATGGATCCCCGCGTTCGCGAGGATGACAAAGGGATGCGTTTTTAGGATTTACTTTGATGCGTGCAACAGTCTCTTTACCAAGACTTTTGCACAACCCCATCAACGCTTTTCAGACAGCCACTGACAGGCAACTGCACTCAGGTATGGCAAAGATTGTAATGCCAGCATAGACACCCACAGCTGCGCATCCAGATTGCTGAATCCGCGTGAATATAACATGGTCAGACTACTCACGATGAGCGCAATCAAAATGGCTAATTCTTCGCGTATGGGATCGATCAATTGCCAGTTAGAGAGTTTAGCCTTGGTTTTGGCGGTCACCACAAATACGCCAGCCTTATGTGTGAGCCCGTTAATAATGCCTTTGGCAATGGCATGCGACAAGCCCAAACTTGCCAGGGACGCACCAAAAATATCTTTCCATTCACACTGCATGGTTTTCCGGTACAGCATCGGCCCCAAAATCGCTTTAATCGCCAAAAAGCACAAAATCGGGACAATCATCACGACAACCGGCAAGCTGAAATGTTTGGGAAACAGCAACATTGCCATGGTCCAGAAAACTGAACCTATGGTAAAAATCAACTGCAAAGCCTCCCCAAACCAGCCAAACCAGCCAGTCAGAAAATGATAGCGCTGGCTAAAGTTCAGGGTGGATTTACCCAGTAGCTTGGGCATGTGATGCTTGAGAATCTGCATGGCGCCAAAAGCCCAGCGATTACGCTGCGACTTCAAGGCTTTGAAGTTGGCAGGCGTCAAGCCTCGGCCAAAAGTTTCGTCGATGTAGCGCAACTCCATGTTGGTTTCCAGCAACCGCAAACCGAGTTCCGTGTCTTCACAAATGCACCACTCAGACCAGCCACCCAGCGATTGCAGTGACTCACGACGAATCAGGGTCATGGTGCCATGCTGAATCAAGGCATTCCGCTCATGCCGATGATGCATGCCAATGCGGAAGAAGCCTTCAAACTCCCAGTTACACATGCGGTGGAAAAAGTCATTTTCCCACTCGCGGTGCGCCTGTGGCGCCTGCACGACCGCGACTTGTTTCTCCAGGAAATGCGGCACCAGGTCTGATAGCCAGTCTGGCGTCACTACGTAATCAGCGTCCACTACACCGACGACTTCGGCATCAGGATGCGTTTTATCCAGCGCAAAATTCAGGGCGCCCGCTTTAAAACCTGGCCACGAGGGCAAATGATAAAAATGGAAATGATCGGGCATGGTCGCCATGTAAGCCTCAATCGGCTTCCATTTCGCCTCGTCCTTGGTATTGTTGTCCACCACAATGACTTCGTAGCGTGTGTAATTGAGTTGTCGCAGACTTTCAATCGTGGCAATCACCATTTCTGGCGGCTCGTTGTAGCAGGCCAGGTGGATGGAAACGAACAGCTCATCCTTGGCATCAAGCGGTTGTGCTCGCTTGAAAAAACGACGCCAGTATGGCTTGAACATGACCTCGCTAAACTCGACGGCATAAATCATCAATACCATCGAAGTCAGCGCGATGCCTAATAACAAACCAACCAGCACGACAAAGTCGCGCAACGAATAGTAATAATCTCCCGGCAAATTCCAGGCGATCACCAGCGTTGTCACACAGGCCTGAAACAGCACAGCCATAGACACTACACCGCCCATGCCCCAATGCTTAAAACGCCAGGCAATAAACATCAATGGCAGGAAGGCCAGTACGGTCGACCATGTCGCCTTAGCCACCCAGCGGTTATTAGGCGGCACCGCGCCTTGCAGGGAGTATTTTTGATGCCGGTCGGCGTTATACATGCCCCAGTAAGCCCCGGCCCAGCCTTCCAATGCCACTTTCCAGGGCTGGTCGAATGCCTCCATCAGATAGTAATCAAGATCTTCAATTGCATTGCGCGCTAAAAATTCGCGTACAAACCTGGCCTGATTCACTTCACTGGCCACCGAAGCGCCTATGGTAGGACCACGACTGGGCCAACCGACCTCGGTAATAACAATTTTTTTACGGGGATAGGTCGCCAGTAACTCCTGATAACGCTCCATTGTATATTGCACCGCGCGCTCAACTGGCAACCCCTCATGGTATGGCAGCAAATGCACAGCAATATAATCCACATGCTTGACCAGTTCTGGATGTTTGAGCCAGACATGCCAGGGCTCAGCAGTGGAAACAGGGGCATCTACATTCTCGCGGACAGCATCGAGGTACTGGATTAAATCTTCTACCGGAAGATCATTTCTTAATAAGGATTCGTTACCGACAATGACGCGGTCGATATTCGTGTAGTTATCCAGCTTTTCCATCAATGCGGAAATTTCTCTGGTATTTTTCAGCTTGTCACTGTCTATCCACGCGCCTGCAATCACTTTCATCTGGCGTCTGGCCGCCAGTGGAATGACCTCATTCAGGTCCAGTGAAGAGTACATACGGATATGGTCCGTATGCTTGTGCATCAAATCCAGATCCTCAGCCAACTCTGCCGTATTCGGATGCTGTCCATCCAGCGGACTTTGATCTCCACGATAGCCACTGTAGGCAAAACCATTGACGGTCGGTTTAACACTAATCAATGGCAGCGCACGGTTGGCAAGTGTCCACACCCCCACATGCAGCGCAGAAAACAGCAGCGCAAAGATCAGACCCGGAATCAGTTTTCTTAACCACGACAACATAAGCAAAGTTCTAAATCTTTCGTATCAATTAATCAGTTACGCTGACGGCATCCTGAGTCGTCAGCATCGATTTGGCTGGCAATACAAATGCAGCCAGTCCGCAAAGGCCGGCCCACAACCAGGCCGAACTATTGCCAAGTTCCAGCATGGCTACGCCAATCGCTATATTGGTGGCCACCAGTGCCAGCACAGCCAGCAACCATACAAACACCTTGCCCGATTGCATTGCCTGCGTATATTTTCCGTACTGGTAAAGCAGTGTAATTAACATGGCAATCAGCGGTAGCAATGTGAGTATGACTGGGAAATTTCTATAGCGTCCATTGATGCCAAGACTGACACTCACCGCAAACAATGCCCCGGCAAACAGCAGTACCATGCCCTGCTCCAGACCACGGCTTGTTGGCAGACTCAATAGCTGTCGAATTTGCACCCATAGCAAGCCCCATCCCAGCACGACCAATCCGCCCAGCATGAGATACTCGCCAGTCATGCGTGCTGCATGTTGCACATAGTCTACTTGCAGAAAGCCGTGCAGACCAAGCGTTGCCGCTGCGAAAATAACCAACAGCTGACTGGTTAAGGGCAAACGCCTGCGCCAAGCCCAAATGGCTGCCAATATTGCCAGACCGAGCGAAACTGCATAAGGCAGCAAGCCATCATTGCGCTCAGGAACCGCGCCTTGCATGGGGAATTTTGGCTTTAAGTCCACATCAAACAATCCCCAATAGCCACCCACTGTACCTTCAAGCTCTCGCTTCCATGGCTGGTCAACGGCCTCAATCACATTATATTGCCATCCATAGGTTTGCGCTGCCTGTAAAAACTCCCGCACGTAGCGCGCCTCGTTCAACAGGCTGGGCGCAGCACCAAAACGCTGCCGGCCCTGCGAAGGCCAGCCGGTTTCGCCAATCAGAACCGGCTTTTTAAAACTGTTCTGTACACGGTTCATCACGGCAACTGTATGCGGCACTGCCTGCGCAATGGCCACTGGCAAATCCTCCCAGTAAGGCAGGATATGTACTGTTATAAAATCCACATCCTGCTCCAGCGTGGGATGCTTTAACCAGAACTCCCAGACATCCGCATAGGTCACCGGTACTTCCGTATTGGCTTGAGCCCATTGCAAGTATTCATGCATTTTGGCTTCAGGCTGCTCACCTCGCAACAATACTTCATTACCGACGATCACGCCCCGCACCGTCTCTTTAAAGTCATTAGCCAATTGCACGGCCAATGTGAGTTGTGCCCTATTTTCTGCATCCAGCCAGCCAATCCAGGTGCCTAATAGGACCTGCATGCCAATTTTCTTGGCAGCCTTGGGCACATAATCCATCCCTTGCGAAACCGAATAGGTACGCACGCACTTAGTCACCGCAGAAAGTGCTTTCAAATCCCGTTCAATTTGTAAAGGATCAATAAAGGTGTCCTTAATGGTGGGATTCATGCCAGGTTTGTAATAGGGGGCATAAGAGACGCATTGCAATGGCTGCGGGGCATCCACTAACACCTGGGGTTGCTGGGCGCGCCACACATAAAATAAGGTGGCCGCAAAAAACACCCCCATCAAGACTGTCACTGAAAAACGTTTAAACGGGTGCGAAGGCATCATGAGCGAACATTATTAAATCAGTCGGATATTCTCTCACAAATGCCAAGCTTATGCAGACGGTTTAACACCTATGATGTAATCGGATTGCAAATGCATAAATTTGCAAAAGAGTCCAAAAGAGTCTTGGTAAAATAAGCATTTGGAATTATGATGAAACGTCATGCGCAGTCAGCAACAATTGCCTGGCAAATGCTTTAAAACCCACGCTACAACCATCTTTTCTCGAAGTGATATGAACATAAAATTCTGTTTAACAATGCTCTCTTTTCTGTCTGTATTTTCAAGTACAGCATCATCAGCCGCTCCGGTAAGCAAATCCATTGATTACAGTGGTGAATATTTGTGCAAAGGCAACAATGTAGCAGTGGGTGATTATGAAGTCACCATCTACCTCAAGAAAAATCGCCGTAACAGCACGGCACTGGTATCCGTCTACGACCTGGTCACCCACACTGAAAACAAGCAAAGCTATACCGGCCAGGCTGTCACACATGGCAAAGAGCTTGCACTCACATTTAAATTATCTGATGCCAAATATGCAGAATTTTCGACTGGGCTGGGGCAATTTACCAAGCTCAATAAGAATATGTGGTCATTTAAAACGAATTATTACGAACCTGATGACACAGGTGGCAACTATGGTCGCGAAACTTGCACCATGAAAAAGCTGTTAACCCCGCTTGAAAAAACCGGAACACTTTCCACCAATAAACGCTAATCACATCCTGCGATGCAATTGAAACTTAAGCAGTTTCTTTGATGCTAAAATAGCAGAATTCTTTTGATTGTAAGGTTTTCATGAGTCAGTTAGTAGAAGTCAGTGTGCCAGATATTGGCAATTTTGAAAGTGTGGACGTCATTGAAGTACTGGTGGCGGTCGGTGATACCATTGCCAAAGAAGACTCCCTGATTACGGTAGAGTCAGACAAAGCCTCCATGGACATCCCCTCTTCGCATGCCGGGGTCATCAAGGAACTCAAGGTCGCCGTCGGTGACAAAGTGGCCAAAGGCAGTGTCATGCTGGTGGTGGAATCCGCTGCCAGTGCAACAACAGCAGAAACCACCTCAGCGTCTGCCGCAGCCGCAGCACCTGCACAAAATACAGACATAGCTCCACCTGCTACAACGGCACCAACGCCCGCACAAGCCAGCGGCAATCACGACCTGACTGCACAAGTCGTGGTGCTGGGTTCTGGCCCTGGTGGCTATACTGCCGCCTTCCGTGCAGCTGACCTTGGTTTAAAGGTAGTCCTCATTGAGCGTTATCCCACCCTGGGAGGGGTCTGCCTGAATGTGGGCTGCATTCCTTCCAAGGCCTTGCTGCACACGGCAAAAGTGATTACTGAAGCTGAAGAAACAGAACACCATGGCTTGAGCTTTGGCAAACCTGCCATTGATTTGGACAAGCTGCGCAACTGGAAAGCCAACGATGTAGTAGGCAAGCTCACTGGCGGTCTGGCGCAAATGGCCAAGGCGCGTGGTGTGACTGTCGTGAATGGCGTAGGTAAATTTACCAGCGCCAACCAAATTGCAGTGACCGCGGCGGATGGCAAAGTGACCCTGATTGGGTTTGACAACGCGATTATTGCTGCCGGCTCTCAAGCCACCAAATTCCCCGGCGCCCCGGATGACGAACGCATCATGGACTCGACCGGCGCACTTGCACTGGCAGACATCCCCAAACGCCTGCTGGTGATTGGCGGCGGCATCATCGGTCTGGAAATGGGCACGGTGTATGATGCACTGGGCTCTAAAGTCAGCGTCGTTGAATTTATGGATGGCCTGATCACCGGTTGTGACCGCGACCTGGTTCGCCCATTGCAAAAACGCATGGAAAAACGCTTTGAAAGCATCATGCTATCAACCAAAGTGTCAAAAATTGAAGCCAAAGCCGATGGTATCTATGTCGATTTCGAAGGTGCCAGCGCGCCCAAGGAAACACAAAAATACGATCGCGTCCTCGTTTCTATCGGTCGCCGCCCAAATGGTAAAAACATCGATGCCGACAAGGCTGGCGTTGCGGTGGATGATCGCGGTTTTATCGCAGTAGACAAACAAATGCGTACCAATGTCCCGCATATTTTCGCTATTGGTGATATCGTCGGTCAACCGATGCTGGCGCACAAAGCCACGCACGAGGCCAAGGTCGCGGCGGAAGTGATTGCTGGTCACAAGGTTGAATTTGTTGCCAGCGTGATTCCGAGTGTGGCTTACACTGATCCAGAAATTGCATGGGTCGGCATGACTGAAACCGACGCCAAGGCCAAAGGCATCGAAATTGAAAAAGCCAGCTTCCCGTGGGCGGCCAGTGGGCGTGCAATTTCCATCGCACGCACCGAAGGTGCCACCAAGCTGATTTTTGACAAAGACACCCACCGGGTGATTGGTGCAGGCATTGTAGGCACCAATGCCGGGGAGCTGCTGGCAGAAGCGGTATTGGCGATTGAAATGGGAGCCGATGCGCATGACCTCGGGCTGACCATCCATGCCCACCCGACGTTGTCTGAAACCGTGTGTTTTGCAGCGGAACTCAAGGAAGGCACCATTACAGATATGCTGCCCCCTAAAAAGCGCTAGCGTCAAAGTTACACCCGCCACCTGCGGGTCTACACCTCTGCGCACGATGGGTTAAACAACAGTTTAAACAGCGAGTTACAACAACAAAGCCTCTTGAAACAAGAGGCTTTGTTGTTTATGAGCAGGCTATTTTATGACTGGGGGCCATGTGGCTATATCAACATAGCCCAGCATCAAAGTATCACAAGTACAGCACTAAACTCTGGGGGCCAAGCACGCACCTGGCGCCGCAGTTGCTAACCCAACTCAGCGATCAATTGCTTTACCTCATCAACGGGAACATCACGGCTACTGCCTGCACCTTCCAATGCTTTTTGCAGCGCCAATTTGGCATGCACTTTATCCAGTACAGCGAGATACGCTTTGCCCAAGTGGTATTGAAAAACCGGATTCGCCGGGACTTTTTCAGCAGAAAACTCAAGGGCTTTTACAGCTTCTGCATACTTGCCAGCCTTATACGCCACCCAACCCACAGTATCCTTTAATTCAGGGACTTCCTGTTTAGAAAACTTCTGTGTCATTTGGTAGGCGCGAGCAATGCTATCTTTATCACTATGATGCTCAACCAGCAAAACAGCCAAATTATTTAGCACACTTGTAGCATTAGCATCTACTTTCAACATGGCCTCATATACGGCCTGCGCAGCACCAGACTTACCCGTTGACTGGTATAAATCCGCCTGCAAAAACTGTAATGACAAATCCTTGGGATGCTGCTTTATGCCATCGCCAATCACAGACTCGGCCTCCACCATTTTACCTGTCATCAAATATAACTTTGCCAGCTCTTGGTAAGCCTGAACCACCTGACTATTTTGCTGAATAATAGATTGATAGACCTGAGCCGCTTTTTCCATTTGTCTGGATTGCAGGTAAACCTGCGCCAACATTAACTGTGATAACGCATCCTGCGGATTTTCACTGTGCAAGCGATTGAGCAAAGTCACCGCCTCACTCGACTGACCGGCCATCACCAAATGACTGACCAAACTACCCAACACCTGTGCATCCTTAGGCTCTGCCGCATAGACACGCTTGATCAAAGGCAAACTGGCCGCATAGTTTTTTTGTTTAAAATACACACTGCTCAACAAATAGTCAGCTATCAGCGGTGATTTTGCAGTCTGACGCACTTTTTCAATCACAGCCAATGCACCGTTCCAGTCACTTCTGCCGGCTTTAACATCCACCATCATTTTCAAAGCAGGCAAATATTCAGACTGCTGTTCAAGCACCATGCTCAATATTTTTTCAGCCGACTCCAACTCACCCGTCGAAAGCTGAAATACCGCATAACGCATCAAAGCCTGGACATCGCCATGACTGGCTTCTACTGCTTTCTGAAAATATTGATTCGCTTGCGCGAACTGTCCGGTTTTTGCATAAGTCTGCGCCAGCTCAAGCATGGCACTGGTTGCCTTCGGGTTATCCACAGCAACCACCAACAATTTTGCAATCGCAGCCTCTAGCTCGCCCGCCTGAATGTCCAAGTCAGCTTTGAGCAACAAGGATTGCTGATCACGTGCATCCTCCTTCAACACTTCAGCAATCAATGCATCGGCCGCAGGCCTGTTTTTTTCTAGCAGATGCAACTGTGCCAACAACCCCTTGGCTTTCAATCTATCCTGCTTTTCGGAGGCTTGATCAATAATCACCTGCAAGCTTTTCTTAGCTGCAGCCATGTCCTTCTTTTGCATGTCGGTGGCATACTGCGCAAACCGCAAGCGCATATCCTCTGGCGCATCCTTTACAAAGGCTTGCAACTGCTTTGCCGAGGCATCGGCACCTTTAGCGCGCTGAATCACATCCAGCAATGCCAACTTGGCCTGATGATCATTGCGATCCAAGGCAATCAACGCGCGCAATTGCGCTTCAGCCAGATTCATCTTCTGATGCCTGATATAAAACTTGACCAAATCAATACGCAAGGAGTTTTTATTCGGCTTCTGCTTAATCAACTGCAAATAAACCTGCGCAGCCTCATCCAATTGCTGCCGGGATTCCAGCAAAGCAATTTTAAATTGACTCAAATCCACATCATCAGGCAACTTTTGCAATCCCTGATTTAAAAACACCAATGCTTGATCAGTATCTTTATTCTGCATGCGCTCAGCCGCCAGCAAAGCATACGCTTCATTAAAGCTGGCATTTTTTTCAAGTGCCTGCTGCGCCAGCGCGACCGCTTTTTCATGCGCACCGTTACGCAAACTTGCCACGGCCTGCAATAGCAGTACATGTTCATCGTTGGGTGCCAGTACCTGCAATTGCGCCATATAATCAGCCGCTTTTTCAGGTTGACCTGCCGCAAAATAAATATTGGCCAGCTTCACACGTACCATCACATGCTGGCTATCTTGCTCTGCTACCGTTAAATAATGCTGATAAGCCGCTTTCAAATCGCCTTTTTTCTCAGCCACTTGCGCCATGCCATACACGGCCGGAGTCATGTTCTTTTTAATCTGCAACGCGTTTCTAAATTCAATATTCGCCTTATCAAAAGCTTCTTCAGCCAAAAAAGCCATGCCTTTTTCGTAATGCGACTGCATTTTTTCTTCGGGGGTCGGACTAAAATAAAGCACCAACACCACAACCACGACGGCCGGCAACACTACCCACTTTAACAGCTTCAACCACAATGGCTGTCTCCGTCTGCGGCTGGCCTTTTCAGACGTTTCAGTGTCTGGTATCTGTAATTCGTCAGTCATCGTCTTCTTTCAAAAACATGTGTCAAAAAATCGCCCCTGTCATCCTCACAGGGGCGAAGTGACAATAGCATTCAACAAGTTAAATTCAAGCAACAAGCAAGCGCAGGCTTAAGCTTCTTTTCTTTGTCTCAGTGCAGCCAAACCCATCAAGCCACTGCCAAACAACCATGCAGCAGCAGGGACAGGAACTGCAGAAACTGGAGTGCCCGTCAATGAACCCGATGTGAGGGTGCCACCAGTCATCCCTGTAACATTCACGGTGCCACCAATATTGGTTAAAAGTGCGCTCAGTGTCCAGGAAGCCTCTCCGAAACCTTTATCGCCAAAAAAACTAAATGTCGTCCCATTTACATCAAACTTAGACTCATCAGTAAAACTATATATGCTACTACTAAGCGAACTTATCAAAGCACTCAAATTCATATCAGAAATGACACCCGTAGCAGCGTCATAGACAAAAGTGCCGCTTACATCAACATTTCGGGCGCCATAGAGTTGAATAGTGTAATCCAAATCAACAGTCCAAGTTACCGGACTGGCTTGAACATTCAAGCTAAAAGCACTCATCGCAAGGGTGGCGCCAACAACAGCGGATTTAATGGCTTTTTGGGGGATAAATTTAAACATAATGGATCTCCTATTAAAAATATAAGCCAGTTACAAACACATAAAAAACACATGAAAAGAAACAGCAAAAAACAACTAAAAAAATTGATTCAGCTTTTAGCAAAACAGGGACGCAACAATAACAAAAAAATCTAAAAGCAAATCTGAACTTTTCTGACAACCTGGTGTTTTTTGCTTAATTTTTAGGCAGATGACCCGAATGGGCTAATGAATGAAAGTGACTTTTTAAGGCGGTGCGGTGGATATGCTACTGGTTTACTTGTACCAACGCAGTGCATTCACCACAGAGACACAGAGTCACACAGAAAAACACCGATATAGACTACCCGCCACCCGTCTTTGCGAGGCGTGAAACAACGTGGCAATCCGCTCAACACAAAGCAACAAGGCTGGTCACCCAGCCTTTTGTTGCCTTGCTTAACTGCTAAAAACCACTTAACACTTAAACCACTTGTTTACGGCGACGCAAGCCCACCAACCCAAGCAGACCACTGCCAAACAACCAAGCCGCCGCAGGTACTGGCACCGCACTCGGCGTCGCGGTGTTGATTTGTCCGGGGCTCACAGCCCATGCATACATTAGGTTGTTCTTAACGTTGCGGTTCAGGTTGCCACGGTTGGCACCGAAGTACCACGCGACAATATGACCCGGCGCGAACTCCGTGCCAGACCAGTAAACTGTAGCCTGCTCGTTATCAAATGTAGACGTGTTGGGGATGGCGTTATTGGCGGTGCCGTTTAACTCGCTGTAAAACAGCTCGACTAACTCATCACCCTTAGCAGTGCCGTTGGTGGCGGTGTTATAGCCTACTGTTGTGTTAGCGACAGTAGGCAAATACCATTGGTTGCTACCGCCATAGCTAATGCTGTTAAGGTAGCTGACATAGGCGAGAGTACCTAGCCAGGTGGTTGTGCCATTGCTATTAAAGTTAGCAGCGGTAACAGTAATGCCGTTTGCTGCGCCAGCAGCAACAATCGATTCAATCACATCTTTAGTGCCATTGCCGTTAGCGTCGGTGCTATTAGCAATTAAAGTGCCTAACAGGTTGGCGTCTTTCGTCCAGGTGACATCACTCACTGAGCTATAGACTAAATCTACACCGCCATTGGTGTAGCTGGTGAGCGTTGCTTGTGCGCTCATGCTAAACGCACTAAGAGCGAGTGTGGTGGCCACTAATGTGGATTTAAGGTTCAAATTGGATTTAAACATCTTGTGTGTTCTCCTAAAAAATATGCAATCAAAAAAAGTACTCAGCCTGTAGCCAAAGTTGGAAGCAACAATAACAAGAAAATCAAAAACCAAATCTGAACTTTTCTGACAACCGGGTGTTTTTTGCTTAATTTTTAGGCATATAGCCCGAATGGGCTAATGGTTTTTAGCAGGGGCTTTGCAAAAACCTCCTCATTACGCCTTAAAGTGGTGAGCATGAAAAATGGCAAAGCTTAGCTTTAGAATAGCGCTGTTGGTCTATCGCTGATGCATGATTGAACCGCTGAAACCGCACAACCGGATGGGTTGTGCCCAATCGGGCTAAGTGTTTCTCACAAAGCTGATGGAGAAGGGCATCACCAAAGCAGTAAGGCCGTCAACCGCCAAACAGCTTGCGACAGTGACGGCTTGGGAGCATTGCGACTCTGAAAGTGCTCACCCCGTTAAGCCATAAAAAACGAGCGCGTTTTTATGGTTTTTGGATAAGCACTTAAGCGATTAGAAGTTCATTTGGTATGAAACTGCCAACCATGGGGTTGGTAAACCACTAGAAGTCGCTCCGTTGAGCATTAAAGTGCCTTTGCACTTGCCTACCATCCCTTCAGCCCCTACCCCTGCTTTCACCCAGTCATCTTGTACCTGGGTGCTGGCCACGTTAAATGTTGTGCCAGAAAGTGATCCTGAAATAGCGCCTGCACCGTCACTAAAGGCATGGGCGGCTTCAAGATTAGCCACCATATTAAACTTGGTGACGGCGATTGGTCGTAGCGCGTTAACACCCACGCGTAAAGCGGTGTTATGGTCATTACGGGCGCTGAATCTTGCCAGACTTGGGCCGTTTTTCTCATTGTAGCCATCGATTTGAGACTTCACGTAGCTAATGTCAGTGGTTATTTGATGACTTGTAACACCCGGAATCAACACCCGCTAATTCTGACATTTTCTGACATTTTCTGAAAAATTCCTTCTTATATGTAAAAATGCTGTGTTCACTATTTTTTAGCTCCCATACATGCTTAATAGCAGCCTTGCCATCGTTGAAGATGAAGCCCCTTTACGTCAGGATCTCATCGCTTTTTTTGAAATGCGAGGCATGCAGGTATCTGGCTTTGCGAGTGCTGAAGATTTTTTTGAGGTTTTTGACACAACGACATTTGATGTTGTGATTTTAGACATCGGCCTGCCAGGTAAAAGTGGGGTTGAAGTGGCTGAAATAGTGCGTGAACAATCTCAAGTGCCTATTTTAATCCTGACATCACATGCCAACAATCAAACGCATTTGGACAGCCTGCAGGCGGGGGCCGATGTGTTCTTGTCCAAAAGCGCATCTCTTGAGATTATTGAATCAACCATCCTCAATATGGTCACGCGGCATAAAACAATAAAAACACATATGGTGGATACTGCGAATCCGGCTACCGCAAACCTTGCTGGCCTGTCTCGCAAATCAGATCAGGAGGTATGGCGTTTGCTTGAAAAGGAATCCATTTTAAAAGCGCCTAACCATGCATCATGCAAGTTAACCTATACTGAAACACTTTTTTTGCGAGCGCTGCTTTCGCAGGCTAACCAGGCGATAGCACGCACAGAGTTAGTGTCTGCGATAGAAAGAGAAGTGACTGCTTCAAATATGCGTAATCTTGACACTTATGCAAACCGACTTCGTCGTAAAGTATTCGCGGATACAAATGTAGAGTTGCCGATTCGTAGCGCTTATAACCTGGGCTATGTTTTTTCCGGAACGGCGCATGTGTTGGCGTAAACATAGCCACAAAACGCTACATTGGTACACTTTACTCTCGGGCCTGGTTTTATGGGTAGCATGCCTGTGTCCGCCTGCCAATGCATCACCGATACTGCACCTGTCTGCTGAGTCCAAGGTCGTTGACTACAGCAATCACATTGAATATTGGTGCTCGCCTACGCCACAATCATCGTTGTCGGATGCGCAAGCAGCACACTTTCAACCAGTTAAACAACAATTTCTCATCCCTTCCGCAGCGTCTTCTATTTGCTGGTTCAGGCTTATGGTGCAGTCCGATGCGAATCAAACGCGCAACTGGATATTTTCAAGCCACTGGACCCCAATTGATTTTCTGGATGTTTGGGTGCTTAGCGACACACACGCACAACACTTTACGCTGGGCGACCATCGCCCTTACAAAGAGCGCATCATTAAAAGTCGCTTGCCGGCTTTTCCTGTCAGTTTGGCACCCAATAAAAACGCCACCATTTACATACGCGCCCAGAGCAGGAGTTTGATGGCCATTCTGGGTGGCTTGGCACCAGCGGAGGTGTTTGAGGCACAAAACAAAGCAGATGATGTGACTTTTGGTATTTATTTTGGCGTATTGGGCATGATGGCCCTGATTGCTTTGTTGATGGGGTTTTGGATTAAAGACCAAGGCATGCTGGGATACAGCAGCTATGTTGCCAGTTTTTTGCTGGTCACTTTTGCAATATTGGGCTATACATCCGTGTTCTTCGGCTCAGCAAGCTTTGCCACCTCAGACATGATGATTGGCGTATTTAGTTTAATGCTGCTGTTTTCGATCACATGGATGTGGATACATTTGCTACAGCTGAAAACCCGCTTTAAAAAGCTCTATTGGTTGTTTGCTGGCACCAGAATCGCAGCAATCATGGCTCTGCCGCTGGTATTTAGTCCTTACTATACAGAGCTGCAAACAACTTTGAGATTAATTAGCTTCCCGTTTAACATTATTCCACCAGTGATCTTAGCCATTCTCTGGTATCAGCAAAAGAAAACTGAACATCTCATTTACTTATTAAGCTTTACTGGTCTCCTGCTGTCATCATTCACTTATATATCGATGACAGAAAATATTCTGCCTTTAACACTCAATAAAGCCTATTTATACGTAGGCATGTTATTGATTAATATTTTAATCATGAGCATCGGTATGGCTTTTCGCGTACGCCAAATTCAGCTAGACAAAGTGGCTGCCGATAGTAAAGCCGAACTGGCATTGCAACGCACGCAAGAAGAGCGCAGATTTGTGGCGATGCTTTCACACGAGTTTAGAAACCCGCTTGCCACGATAGACCGCAGCGCCCAAATGCTGATATTAACCAACCCGGATATTGCACCTGTTTCAACCACCCGATTTAATAACATTCGCGCCAGTGTGAGTCGCTTATCCTCGCTAGTAGATAACTTTTTAATGTCTGAGCGCTTGCAAGAGGCGCGGATGACACTGCAACGCTCAGCACATTCAACGACTGACCTGATTGAAGATATCCGCAGCCATTTTACCGATGAAGACTGGCAACGTATTCAAGTGGAGTCCATCAAGCACACCTTCAACTTTGACCTCAATCTGATCAGCATGGCAGTTGGTAACTTACTGCACAATGCCCTGCGCTATGCCCTGCCAGACACCATGATTCAGCTCAAAACAACAGTCCAACAAAATACGCTCAATATTCAGGTCGCTGACGAAGGGCCTGGTATCTCTGAAGAAGAAATGAACATGCTCGGCACACCTTATTACCGCGCCCCAAATGCGTTTGGTAAAAAAGGCACCGGGCTAGGCTATTATTTTTGCCGGAGGATTGTGGAGCTTCATGGTGGAAAACTCACTGCCTCAAAAAACAATTTAGGCGGGTTAACTGTCCTGATCGTTTTAACGCAGACCTAAAAATAAAGCGGTTATCGCGACCGCAGCTGTCCTTGTACACAGTAAACATCAGGTAAAAACATCTTATAGAGCCATCATGAAGCCATTCAAACGACGCAGTGACCAAGAATCATGCCATCAGTTTAACTAAAAACAATGCTTACAATAAAGTTTATAAAAACATGGGAGTTATAAAAATGCTTAAAACAATATTTAAATTATTCAGGGCTAGCACCTTGTCAGCACTTGCGCTGACAAGCACGCTTGCGCCAGCCGCTCAACTCGATTTAATGCCTGACGATTACGTGGTTAAACCTGAGGCCATACAAGTGACGATTAACTACTTGCAACGGCGTCAGGTGGGGCCCTACCTGAATGGCAACCTTCCGAGTACAAGTGTGCGGATTAGCCCATTTTTACCTGCTATTCCACTGGCCAAAACCGTCATAGAAAGTGAAATCGCCTCAATCAGATTATCCAAATTTATGACCTTGGGTGAATTTACCTTAGCGCCAGTGTTAGTCGCTTCTTACCGCGATATTGAAAACACTTCCAGCAGTTACAGCAGCCTGGTCAATATGCAGAAAATACTGGGCGAAGGCGCACAAGGCGTCCATGGTGATATTGGTGTGGGCGGCACGTTATGGCTGGTCAATAAACCCGAGCAACATGAGTTTTTAGGCGTGACTGCGTTTATGACCCTGCCTACAGGCGATTATGACCCGCGCAAAAACATCAATTTAAGCGAAAACCGCTGGCGTTTTGTATTGAGCGGCGGCTGGGTGACCACACTGGGGGAGAAATGGGTGAACGAGTTTTCACCAGAAATAGCCTGGTATGGCGAAAACCGCGAATTCAGAGATTACACACAAACCAAATATATATTGAATACAAACCTCAAAGGCACAGACGATTTATCTCAAGAAAAAAGCTACGCCCTCAGCAATACCTTACGCTACAAAATCACACCGCAATGGCATGTGTTTGGCATGGCACAAATTAACCGTGGCGGCAAAACCTATGTAAACAATATACAATTTAGCGATGCTGCAGATAACACGCGCATGGCACTTGGGATGTTGGTGTATACACAAGCAGGTAACCAATGGATGCTGCGCTATATGAAAGACACCGAAATACAAAATGGTCTGCGACTGGCGGATGAAATGACGCTGCGCTATATGCATTATTTTTAAAAAAGCGGTTTTCAATGATGATCCTCGGAGAGCGCTGAGTGCACAGAGACAAGCTATTAAACTGATTTAGCCACCGATAAATCCGATACACACAATGAATGTGGGTGGATTGAAGCTTTTCAAAGTCAAGGAAGTGCAAAGCCGATCTAATCATCCTTCATGATTGCTCTGTTTTTGCGAGGTAATGCACCGTGGCAATCCATGGCGCATTTACAATTTTAATGCAATCACAGCCACACAAAAGCAAAGAGTCACCCCTTGAATGGTTAAATGGGTGGCAAGCAAGCAAGCAAAAAGGCTGGTCACCCAGCCTTTTTTACTTCAAACCACACCCCTAAAAGATTAAGTCTGCTTTTTACGGCGCAAGCCTGCCAAGCCTAGCAAACCACTGCCAAACAACCATGCAGCTGCTGGTACGGGTACAGCACTCACATTAGTGCTAGCACTGGTCACTTCACCATTCAAAAAGTTATATGACAGTACGGTTCTAAATGGAAAACTTGTTTGGTCTCTTACTGAAAAATAAGAATCTGAACTCAGCGCTTCATTGCCACCAGCGTTAGTTAAAATATTCGAAAATGATAATGCCAGCGTTTTTACTTGGCTATTATCGCTCGCATTTTCTAAAATTAAATATTGGCCAAAGCTGTGTACGGAATCGGTATATGTTAGCCCGTTAAAACTGATATTAGCGTTACTGTAATTATTTGTATCTGCATCATAACTGAATGTGCCACTAGCATTATAGAGATTGCTACCATCTGTAAACTTCACATTTTGTAATGTCCAGTTTACCAATGTGGCGTTCGCAAAAGTGCTGAATGTACTCATCACCAGAGTGGTGGCGATTAATACTGATTTAATTGCCTGGGTGGGGATATATTTAAACATAACGACTCCTCAAATAAAAAATAAATTTATGGTTAAGAGGTTTCTTGTATTGCATAAGTCTCAAAAAACTGAGGTGATACTACCAAGATTTTGCAAAAACAAATCTGAACTTTTCTGACGCTTTCTGACAACTTCTGTCTTTTTAGCTTATTTTTCAAGCAAATAGCCCAAAAGGGCTAATGGCTTTCTTTTCATAAAAGCTTGAGCTATGGTGTCTTCGCTCGCACTGCAGGCTAAGTGCGAAGCCGATATAGATAAGGCTGCGTTATTGCGAGGCGCACAGCCCTTGGCAATGCATGTTTTTACTAGCAGCAACTTACAGGAGAATAAACACAGCACAAAAGGCTGAAAAGAGCCGGCCCTAAATGATTGAATTGACAGCTGAAAATGAAAAGGGCTGGTCACCCAGCCCTTGTGCTCACTGCCCAACCAAACAATTAAGCTTGTTTTTTACGGCGCAAACCTGCCAAGCCCACTAAACCACTGCCAAACAACCAGGCGGCTGCTGGTACGGGTACAGCAGATGGGGTTGTCGATGATGTAGAAAGATTACCATCGCTCACTGCCCAGGCATAGTAACGATCACTTTTAGTTCTGGTCACTTGTCCACCATTACCGCCAAAAAAAATCCATGCTTGATTACTATCCCAAGAGGCATCTGTACCAGTCCAATATTCAGCAGCCTTTTCGTTGTTAAATGTGGCTGTGTCAGGCATAGGATTCCAATTCCCGCCACCCAACTCCCCGCGATACAATTCATACAACTCATCGCCTTGTGCAGTACCGTTATATGTACTAATACCATTCCAAGTAGTAGTTGCGACGGTAGGTAAACGCCAAGTGGTACTACCGCCATAACTAATGCTATTTAAATAAGCGATAAAGGCATTGGCTCCATTAGCACTGACAGTACCATTAGCAAGATCAATATCATTCGTAGTAATGCCGCTAACCCCGTTTAAACTATTGAGTGTTGATACAACTTGCGCTGAAGTATACGAACCAACCAATGATTTAATCAGGTTGGCATCTTTGGTCCAGGTAACATTGCTCACGGAGCTATAAACCAACTCTACACCACCAGTACCAGTGAAAGAGGTCAGGGTGGCCTGTGCATGTAGACTAAATGCACTCAGCACCATTGTGGATGCAGCCACTACACTTTTTAATGTTGATTTCTTTAATATTTCTGTACGCATCAATGTCTCCTAAAAGTTGAATGATCAAACTTACATAAAAAATTACAGTGCCAATGCTAAACAAATAATCAATTTACAGTTCTGAACTTTTCTGACGCTTTCTGACAGTTTCTGTCTTTTTAGCTTATTTTTTAAGCAAATAGCCCTAATGGGCTAATCGGTTTTCAGAAGTAAACCTGGCCAAGATGAAGCGCAGGCATTAATTAAGGTCAATGTGGCTGGTGCACTTCGCTCGGAGTGACCGCAAAGAGAGATAGCAGTGTCTATAGCTTGCAATAACAGCTTGCCATTTGAGCAGAGTGAAATGAGGCGGTAAATATCGCTTTATAGCCCCTTAAGTTTAGGCGTATCAGGTCGTTAATCTAGTTGAGCCTTTTTATATTTAAACATCGCGTGATGAAAATAAGCTGCTTTCACTTGATTGAATAAAAAATTGCGACCAGAACCAACCAAAAACAATAGAGGTGCTTATGAAATTTTTAAACTGGACGATGGTAACCGGGCTGCTATTCAGTGCCCATGCAAATGCAACGCTACTGACAATTGTAGATAATGTCGTGTACGGCGCAAAAAATGTAGAGATCAACGGCGTACTTTATGATGCTGAATTTGGGCATGGCTATCTTGCCAATAACAGCGTGTTTGACAACTATGACAAGGCGCAGGCTGGCATAGTGGGTAATGCCCTGATTAATCAGGTGTTTTCACAGGTCAATCTTAAAGAGGGTCAGTATCTTAACGGCTGTAGCGCTTATGACGCGTGGTGCTCGGCATTTACTTTTATGGATACAAGCCGTGATGAAGGATTTTTAGGCGCCTATATGAACGGCAATCTTGAATGGAATGAAGGTGTGAACAGCGAGATTCGCGACAAGTTTAGCTATATCTTCAGCATGAGCAATGGCAGCACTTATATTACAACCATCAAATGGTCTTTAGCCGGTGCCGAAGCACGTTCGGCGTCTTCGCCATCATCAATACCTTTACCAGCAGCAGCGTGGTTGTTTGGCACGGGGTTGTTCGGTCTCACTTATATTAAACGACGCAGGTCTAATTACTAATCGCATTGGGAATCCACTACCAAGCCTGCATCATGCAGGCTTGGTAATTGATTGCAAGCACGCTGACCATTGAAAAACCGTTATGGACATTGTGTTTCTTTTAAAACGGAATCAGGAAACTGCGGTTGTGTTTTTTGCAGGTTAACAAACTGCTGGGCTGTCACATCCTGCAACTTGACCACAGCTTGTCCTTGCCCGCCATAACGCGTGGATTTGATTAACAGGCGAACACCTTTGGCTTTCAGGTCTGTCATGAGCTTGTCTGCCAATTGCTCATCACGAAATACGCCAAATGAAATCGCATTCCGCCACTTGGGGTCTTGCACGATAAAAAAGTCTTCAACACCCAGCTTGCGCAACTCATCCGCTTTGACCTGTGCCGCCTCGGCAGATGCCAGCGGTGGTTTATAAATCCAGTAACGTGTATTCTCGACGGCACCGGTCTGCTGGTTGACGAAATTTTTAATGCCAAGCTGGTTGGCGGCATCCACAGCTTCATTGATTCTGGCCAGATTAAAACTGCCCCACTCATAGCATCCATGGTGAGTCGACGTCTGTGTCGCTGGTTTGGACTCTGCTTTGTCAGCCACTTTAGCTTCCTGCCGGGCACTGGATGGCTTGGTTAACGCTAGTTTCGCAGCTTCCGGATTGGCAGCTTCAGTGTTGGCCGGTGCTGTAATCGGTGCCGCAATATCTGTAGCACCTTCAGTATTTTCGGCCAGCGCATTCAGGCTCTCCTGAGCATGCTGGGCAGGGCTGCGTTGTGGATAAGCATTGAGCGATTGCTCAGTGAGCAACTTCATCTGCTCCGGATGCAACTCCGGTTTTAATGTGCTGACCACAGGCGTCAAATCAGCCAACTTGAAATAAGCAAAAACCAGCACATTCAGCAGCAGTAATATCCAGACAAATCTTTTCATTGCGTAATACTTTCGGCCAAACTGGCCAAGCCCCTTAAAACCAGATTATCCACAATAATCGCCTCTACTGACAATGTTTGTGACAAATAAGGCTGCAAACGCTGTGCATCTCCACCGCTGAGTAGCAACAAGGGAGGATGTGCGCATGTGCTGGACAAGGATTGATACTGCAACAACACTGCGCCAGCAATCGCATGCAAACATCCTTGCAGCATCGCTTGCTGCGTATCTCGGGGGCGGGCATTCGCAGCTGAAAAATCATCCGGAAATGCAGCGTTCAACTGCGCGGTACGCTGTTGCAGGCTTTGCCACATCAGTTGCAAGCCTGGCTGTATGCTGCCACCGTCAAATACAGCATGCTTGTCTTGGGTCAGGGTTTCCACGACTTTTAGCGCATCTATCGTCACGGCAGTTCCGGCATTGACCACCAGTGCCGATTGTTGATAATGTGCCCACGCCGCCAACAGGCTGCACCAGCGGTCACTGCCTAATTGCGAGGGAATATGGTAGCCATTATGCAGGCCCAGCGCCTCCGCGCTTGCGCTCACCCAATGGATTGTCGCAGCACGGGTCAGCGATTCAAACGCCTGCGCCCATGGCTCACCAGCGACATTGCTGATCCATATCTCTGTGGCCTTTGCCAGCGCAACGGCAAAAGCAGCGTGCTCATCAGCTTGTGCATGGTTTAACCAAGTCGTATTGTCAAAGCTAAACACATCAGCAAAGTCGCCACCACCAGGCACCATAGCCCAAGCCCATTTGGTACGTGTATTGCCCGCATCAATTAGCAGCCTCATCCTGCACTCCGTACACTGATTTCACCGGCATTGAAACGTTGTACACCGTTGGCAGTTTCAACCAGCAAACTGCCCTCTTCCGCAATCGCAATCACGCGACCAGGCAGCACTTGACCATTCACCAGGTGCAAATCGACGGCTTGCTGATGAAAGGCATGATACGCCTCCCATTGCGGCTGAAAATAGGTGAAACCATGCTCGGCAAACAGGCTTAAATGCTCAGCCAGTGAGGCCAGACAAGCGCCCAGCAACTGATTGGGGTCCATTGCCTTTCCATTGAGATGATTCAAGCCCATCACTGCCTGATCTATCTGCTGCCGCAAAGCGGGCTCAATCTCCAGATTGAGCCCAATACCCATTACAGCGGCGCTTGGCCCTTCCATGTCGCCTTGCAGCTCTATCAAAATTCCTCCCAGCTTATGCCATTGCCCATTGACCTGCATAATCAGATCATTCGGCCATTTCAGCTGGACCTCAGTGAGCCCGAGATTGTGCAAGGTACGTACCAGCGCCAGCCCGACCACCAGACTCAAACCGGACAACCCTGCCGCACCACATTGAAAACGCCATAGCAGCGAAAAAGTCAGGCTGCCACCTAACTGTGACAACCAGCTGCGTCCACGACGGCCTCGGCCTGCTGTTTGCACCTGGGCAACCACGCAGGTCGCATGCGGGACGCCACGTGCACTTTCCTGCATCAAATAGCGATTGGTCGAATCCACCTGCGCCAATACTTGCAAATGAAACCATGGTGCATAGTCACCACAAGCCGCGAGAATCGCTTCCTGATCAAGCAGAACCACCGGCTGTGGCAAACGATAGCCGCGACCATGCACCGAAAAAACGGTAATGCCCAAGGTCTGCGCAGCCTGGATGGCATTGAACACCGTAGCCCGTGTCACACCAAAGCGCTGTGCCAGCGCCTCACCGGAGTGGAACTTGCCATCGGCCAGCACAGCAAGAATCGGAAATGCCAGTTTGTTCATAGAATGGTGTTTTGGTTTTGTTCGGGTAGTGTTGCGTTTGGACGAATGGACAAATATGCCCCTTGCGAGGCAGTGCATGTTTCAGCCAGAAGTGTAGCATACCCGCGAACACCTGCCGCGGTCTCTGGCGCAATGATAAAAGTGACATTCACCGCGTATTAACTGTTTTGGTGCGCCCTGTGAAGGGTGTAAAATAGGGGCACTTTAAAAACAAGTATCACACCATGTCTACAGAAAAAGAACCACTGCCAGCCGCTTCCAATTTTATCCGCGCCATTATTGATAAAGACCTCGCCGAACACAAATATGCCAGCAAAAAATGGGCTGGCAGTCCCGGTGATGCCGCACATCAAGCGACTGGTCAGGTAGACTTTGCCAAAATTCGCACCCGCTTTCCACCCGAGCCTAACGGCTACCTGCATATCGGCCATGCCAAATCCATCTTTTTAAACTTTGGCCTGGCGCGTGATTATGGTGGCGTGTGTCACCTGCGTTTTGATGACACCAACCCGGAAAAAGAAAGCCAGGAATACGTAGACAGCATCTCTGACATGGTGCAATGGCTGGGCTTTGGCTGGGACAACCCCACCCCTAATGGCAAGCAGGAAAGCAATTTGTACTTTGCTTCAGACTACTTTGATGTCATGTATCAGGCGGCTGAAGCATTGATCACACATGGTCATGCCTATGTCGATGAGCAAACAGCCGAAGAAGTCCGAATCAATCGCGGCACGCTGACTGAGCCTGGCAAAGATTCACCTTTCCGACACCGCAGCATAGAAGAAAACCTGCGTATTTTCCGCGAAATGCGTGACGGCAAGCACCCGGATGGCAGCATGTTGTTGCGCGCCAAAATTGACATGGCCTCGCCTAACATCAACATGCGCGACCCGGCGATTTACCGTATTCGCCGTGCACATCACCACAATACGGGCGACCAATGGTGCATCTACCCGATGTACACTTTTGCCCACCCGATTGAAGATGCGCTGGAACAAATCACGCACTCCATCTGCACACTGGAATTTGAAGACCAGAGACCTTTCTACGACTGGCTAATGGCGCGTCTGGTGGAGGCAAACCTGCTGGCAAACCCGGTGCCCTACCAATATGAATTTGCACGTTTGAACCTGACCTATGTCGTGCTCTCCAAGCGTAAACTGATTCAACTGGTCGAAGAAAAACACGTATCCGGCTGGGATGACCCGCGTCTGCCAACCCTGGCTGGTGCCCGCCGCCGCGGCTACACGCCAGAAGGCTTTAAACTGTTTACTGACCGCATCGGTGTTTCAAAAGCGGATTCTTGGATTGAGTACAACATCCTCGAAGATTGCATGCGCGAAGTGCTCAACGAATCCGCGCCCCGCAAAATCGGCGTGCTCGACCCGATCAAACTGGTGATTGATAACTACCCAGCAGGCCAAGACGAAGACTGCCACGCCCCTAACCATCCGCAAAAACCGGAACTGGGCAAACGCGTGGTCAAACTCTCCAAAGAGTTGTGGATTGAACGTGAAGACTTTATGGAAGAACCTTCCAAAGGTTACTTCCGCCTCTATCCGGGCAATATGGTGCGCCTGCGCTACGGCTATGTGGTCAAATGCATCAGCTGCGAGAAAGACGCAGCTGGCAACGTAACCACCGTACATTGCGAATACCTGCCAGACACCAAATCCGGCACACCGGGCGCTGACAGCGTAAAAGTAAAAGGCAACATCCACTGGGTGAGTGCCAGCCACGCTTACACTGCTGAAATCCGCCTGTATGACCGCCTGTTTAAAGATGCCCACCCCGGTAGCGGTGATAAAGACTTTCTGGAAGACATCAATCCGGATTCAGTCAAAACCATCACTGCGCAACTGGAACAAAGTGCGCAGGAAGCACAAACAGGTGAG